>DXJO01000046.1 GCA_019057475.1 Candidatus Thorarchaeota archaeon
GGACGTAAAATGCCCGTGGAGAGGACGTAAGACTTTCAGTTAATTCTTCAGAATTAACAAAAAGCAACCTCGATGAAGCAGGAACCGAACATCAGTTCAGGACCTTGATGTCAAGGATTGTCGAGGTTTCGGGCAATGGTCCACCTTTCGCTCTCAGCCACCAAGTGGAAAGTTAGTTTCCACACGTAGTTCACATCGCGTCCCATCAAATGACCCGGCAACACCACAATCTCCTCACAGAAACCCCAATATCTGCCATCATCCACGAAGAAGTCGGTGGCAGCAATTACTATGGTTGAGAAGTTGGCACTAACTGAAGAGTTCACAGAAACAACCCACTCCAGTGTTTGATTGTCAGGACTGAGGCAGATGATGGTTTCGTAGAAACCTGTTTCGTTGATCTGGACCACAGCGAAGGAACTCACCGAGGAGTTGGCGGAGAGATCCCGGTCCGAGCCTCCTAGAGGTTCCCAGAATAGAGTGTCATTGTCTGAAAGAAGCTCGGATAATGCATGATTGCTTGTGAATTGCGGACTGATAGCAGTGAGCGCAGTCAAGTCCTCGGGCGCAAGGCGCAGCTCGCGGTAGTTGACGACAACAACAGCGTTGCAAACAGCTGTTGTAAATCTGGACATACCTGAACAATTCTATTGTGGGCTTTATATAGACCAATACGACATTGATCTCTGAGGAATATGACACACCTGTAAAGGTTCCTCACGGAGTAGTCCAGTGCCGTTTTCTGGACGTACTAGACTTCGGTGTCCAACTTTGTACAACTTACAATGAACGGTAGTCGGAATCCTGAGCAGCCACTGGAACTGCGATCAGCAAGACCAGCGCTGCTGCAATGATTGCCTGCCGCTTCATTCAGTCACCTTCGTTCTCGCGAATCATCTCAAATATCACTGTACCGCCGGATGTTAATGGCGGACCTGGATCCAGGCACTGAACAAAGTAGCTGTCCGTTTCCTTGGAGAGGCCAATCTCGTCTGCTGGAATCCCGTACCGAACAGCCAGAAGGTAAGGCAAGAATGATGCAGATGCCCAGACACAATACGCGTCTGTTTCATCTTTCACAAGCTCCGGACCGTCAAAGACCATCTGATCGTTCTTCTTGAATACCGGGCACGTGCCTTTGATTTCATGCACTCTAATTCGGATTCTGGTCATGGAACTCAATCCAGTCTAGCAATACTCCCATTTCTTTATCAATCTGACAGAATCATGCACAAGAACTCTTCCTGACATCACTCGGCGTCCCATGCTAGCCAGAGTAATTCCACTATTTCATCTGCATGAACCTGATGGGTACAATTCCTGGGGATGTAGTACACCGTCTGTGCCTGCAACTCGAACTCCTCATGCTCTATGAGAATCTTGCCTTTGCCTCCGAGAACAACGAATGCCTGCGGCCATGGATCCTTCTCTCCTTCTTCGTTGAGGGTTTTTCCAGCTGGGACATGATACCATGCGTATCTGACTCCTTTCCAGTACACGAGCGGAATCGGCCTAGCACCGTGTGCCTCACCTGCAAGTCCAAGGCGAAGCTCCCTCCTCTTTATTCTCCCAGGGTTAAAGAAAAATGTTGCCAAGCCCTTTATCGCCTCCATTGCTTCATTCACTCGACTGTTGTCAATGAACTCGAAGTCGATGGGGCGTGTTTCCTTGATGTGCGAGCGACCCGCGAGAGCAAATGCATCAACCTCACGTTTCATTATCTTCTCTAGGATTTCTGCAGTCATAGTGATCTTGAACACAGGGTCCACCAGCCCTTCTTCAACACCCGACTCCTCACCTATCAGAAGCGTTGCGGTTTCACCTGTGTCCGTTAGCTCCACTCCCACACGCATGCTACCGGGAAAAATGTGCAAGAGATCGACATAGAGCTCAACATCGTTCATCATTTGTTTCAGAGTGCCGATCAGCTTCGACATGATTGTTCACATGCCACGGAAGAGAAACCACGAATTGAATCTTGGGTTTCGGAGAACAATCAGGTGATGGGGCCCGAAGCGGGAATCGAACCCGCGTCAGAGGAACCACAATCCCCTATGCTGCCATTACACCACTCGGGCCATGGGTTGTCCCCACCAAGGGAATGAAATCATGCAGAATTGACTTATCTTATTAGCTTATTCATGGCTCGCCTTAGTTCTCCTCAACTTGCAGTGCCAAACTCACAGTATTGGATTGTGGTTCAATGAGCCATTAGGACAACCATCATGTCACCGCGGGGCTATTGAACGTGATTTCCATGATATTGATAGAATCACAACGACACTCCAGCAACTAGGAAACGTGTTTGCGGGCCGCCTTCAGATCCGCAACCTCATCTTCGAGGTCACTGATACACTCGGTCATTTCCATGACCTTTTCGAGAAGGATGGATATCAGGTATCCGTAGTTGACACTGTACCCCTCTTCACGCTCAATGATGTTGGTCTCTTCAAGTCTGCGTGCGGCGTTGGTGACCGACTGCTTGGAAACCCTGCGGTCCTTGAGAAACGCATCAACACTCTCGCGCACATCGCGCGGAGCCACTGGCGAGCTTCTCAGGGGATTAAGGAGAGTATGTAACAACAACAGCCCCGCACTCATTCGGGGGTTCATCAATTTAGCAAATGCCAGATCGAGTTCTGACCTCAATGTGCTTCTCTTCCTCATCCTTTCATTTAGCTACGGTAGGTAAACGCTTAGTCTGTGTTAAACTTTCTCGTGCGCTTGGAAGGCCTCAGGAATGGACCAAGATTCGGTATTGGGACTGTAAACGTTTACCAGAACGCGTAGAAGATTCAACAGGAATAACAAGAAAGAAAAGACACGTAGTGACCCTGAGTCAAGCGTGAACTGTATGCCAGAAAGCCTCGAACGAGTTGTGTTTGTGTCTGTGATACACACGGATGCGGATAGCGTTGAGCACGCAAGGAAAATCGTGAGAGAGGTAAAGCCAGATGTGGTGGCAGTGGAGCTTGACAGAGAGAGGTATGAGCAGCTAATCAGTTCACATTCATCAACTGAAACCCCAGAGCTGCCAATAACAGGGGATGTGGTGCAGAATCTTCTGAACCAGATAGCAATGTTGGAGAACAGTCTTAGCGGTATCACCGGGGCGGCAGTGGGCGAAGAGATGCTTACTGCAATCAAAGAGGGACGAGAGATAGGTGCGAAGATTGCCTTAGTGGATAGGCCCATCAGTGCAACAGTACATGCCCTCAGGCAGGTGCCTCTGGATGAGATATACCGACTTACGAGTCTCGTTCCCGATGCTACCGCAGAGATTGAAGGGGGGAGTGCCCAGGATCTGATGTCGTTTCTGAAGGAGGATGGTTCTGTTGACGCGCTAATGGAGCAATTCAAGGATGAGTTTCCTCTCCTGCACGAAGCCCTCATCCACCAAAGAGATCTGTACATAGCAAAGGCACTGCTTTCGATTCTCAATGATGTTGAAGGGAATATAGTCGCCGTCTTAGGTGCGGGTCATACAGAGGGGGTTCGGAAGACACTTGGACAATTGCTTGAGGCTGAAGCTGGCTCCTAAAGCTCGAGTGCATCGATAAGCTCGTCTAGCCCCTCCCCAGTCTTTGAACTCACTTTGAAGGCTGGCAGTTTTGCATCAACCTCGCGAACATCATTGACAAGAGCATCGACATCGAATTCCAAGACATCTGCTAGGTCGATCTTGTTTATGATCACCATATCAGATCTCTTGATTGTGAGAGGATGTTTCTTCACCATGTAGGGACCTTCTGTGATGCTGAGTACGACTATCTTCTTATCCACGCCAAGTGGGTATCCGGCGGGGCAGATCAGGTTTCCAACATTCTCGATGAACATGAGCTGATACTTGCCGAGATCTATTTCCCCCAAGGCGTAGCGTACCATTCTTGCATCGAGATGACATGCAGTTCCAGTATTGATTTGCACTGTGTCCACACCATGCGAAGCGACTCTATCTGCATCAATTGTTGTGGCCAAGTCTCCTGCTACCATCAGTATGCGATACTTTCCAACAAGCCGAACACACAGTGACTCAATCAGCAGAGTCTTGCCGGTACCCACGGACCCCATTATATCAAAGGTCCTGATACCATGCTTTCTGAAGATATCAGCGTTGATACTGGCCGCCTCTTCATTGGCCCCAAAGAGGTCTTTGCGAATGTCAATTGATACGGTCTTGTCAGTCATTCCGTTGTGTCCTCTGCATCCATGATGGGCTCATCAGGAGTTGGCTCTTCCGGTTCGGGATACAGATAATCACTAGCGATAGGCCTGATGATTCGTCGCTCTACAAACAATGCCACGATAGCCCAGAGAAATCCCTGGGTCATGTCCAACAGAGCTGCTGCCAAGATAATTTCGATGGGGTCTACAAATGATGCAAATACAGTCGCGGTTGGTATGAAGCCGCCGATTATTCCTCCACCTAGGACAACCATTAATGCATACTTCCGCGAGGTCCGCTCTTTTGTCACGTGAATCGCTAATCCAGAACCGATGCCCAGGAAGATGTTGCCAATCATTGGAAGAAGTGGGGGCTCGCCTCCACCCATGGCGCCGCCTATGCCAACTATGGCCCCAACGAATATGCCTCCTGGTACACCACCAATCACACCACCCAGAAGCGAAAAGAGAAATCCTGGAGTTAGCTCCACGAATCCGGGGATTACAGGAATACGAATAAACATCCGCACAACGATGCCAAGAGCTGCAATCAGTGCGAGTGTGGTCAATGAAACTGTGTTCTTTCGAAGAGGAATCTGAGCCATTTATTCGCCTCGCTGATTCTATCGAGGCGGTTCGGGCCAATTGCTCAACAAGAGTCTTTTGGTTTCTGTGTACCAGTGTTCTAGCTGTTCGAGTATCTGCAGTTTTACAGCTTCTGTCGATATTGCTCGATAGACGTAGAAGTAGCCGCCTCGCTCAATTCTTTTCTTCTCGCGCTCTATGAGACCCTTGCGGTCCAATTTTTGCAGAATGCGTTGGACAGTGCTGCGGTCCCTGTCAATTCTTTTTTCCAGCTCTTCAACGGTCCTAGTACCACCAAGCAGAGAGAAGTAGATGTCAATCTCGCTGCTGCGCAGACCGAATGCGCAACACAACAAGTCCGACGGCTTCTCGAGATTCTTTGTAAATAGCCCCACTAGTGGCTCTCTGGTCGTCATAGCGACTTTATCAGGGTGCCCTTTCAAGATAAGGGTTGTGCAAAAGCAAGCACAAGCGAATCTGGGGGATAATACTTCGTTTCAAAAGAACACAACACCTTCTCTTTTAATGGGAGTGCCAGATATGGACTTTAGCGCACTAAGAAATGGTCGGGACTTAGCTCCATGGGAGCGCCCTGAGATTGATCCAAGACCCATGCATCACGTTAACCTGGCCCCGCTTAAGGGAGTTATAGAGTCCGACCCTGTTCGATCAAGAGTGCTTAGACTGTTGATTAATGACGGCGGCTGGGTGACCACTGCAGACCTGTTAGGAGCGGCACGCAAGGTTAGGCCAATCATTGGAGCTGTGACTATTGGCACAATCCTACACAGCTTGAATGAGATTGTTGCCTCTCGGCTGATACTGAGCAGAACATCTCTTGCCTCTGGCATCGACTGGGCCGAGTGGAGGATTAACCCTGACTGGCTAGACCCAACGAGGAAGCTCCTCCGGATGCTAGGAAGACCCAAGCTACGAGTTCCGGCAGAAGAGAGAATTCACGCGAAAGTTGAGCAGCTGTTGAGTGACATACCATAGTCAATTACTCATTATTGGGTAGCTATCTCCTGCTGAGTAAACTTCTTAAGTTAGGCGTCTGCGAGTCGTCATCATGCCAGATGCGACTACTCATCGGGCCCTTGATGCAGTCAGCTTCGTGGAGGATGACCAGGGAAGCATCGAGATGGAACTGGTTAAGGCCTCTGACTCGACTGACGATGTCATGGAAATCGTTGTGGCATCGGTTCTGGCGTCACTCTCCATTGCAGTCTCACCGGTCGCGGGATTCTTGGCACGTGCTGGATGGGGAATCGCGTTTTTCGACCCAGTATCGCTATTCTGGATTGCCGCGTTCCTGATAGGCGGCCGAAAAGTTGGTTTTGTGAGTATGGTAGCAGGGACAGTTGGACTCCTCTTCTTTGATCCAACAGGGATTGGGCCGTTCTTCAAACTTGTAGCAACTGCACCGATGATCATCATCCCATGGGTGCTTGCCAATAGATCGGAACATGATCGGAAAGGGATGTATCTCTCTGACACAAAAGCCTACTTCATATCCATGCTTGGTGCGTCTATCCTGCGTCTTTGCATAATGATTCCTGTCAATCTCATAGTAGTACCCATCATTTACCCATTCATTGGCACATTTGAGATCATCACGTTTACACTGACACTCAACGCATTCCAGAGCTTCTGGGATGCATTGGTTCCTTACGTGATTGTCCACAAGACCCCGGTTTACGACAAGTTTGGCATGTGGTAGAACTAGTGTGGTTCAATAGGAGGGGGGAGACCCCGGTCGCAGAAATCGCTATATGCTGCAGACCCGAAGTAGTTGTAGGTTAGCTAAAGAGGGATGACTGAGATTGCGTCGATGTGAGTTCTGTGATAGTCCAGTTCCAGCAGATGCAACAGTCTGTCCGGTCTGCAGGGAAACGATTGCAGAGGAAACCCTTGAGAGAATACTACCACTCTTAAAACGACCAGAATCCAAAGCGGTGAGGGTCAGAGGAACTATTGACCGACTATGGGGAGTCATTAGGAGACCAGCACCGACATATCGTGACATCGGACAGAGCCCAGATTTCTTAGGACCATTCATAATCATTATTGCTAATGCCCTTGTATTCGCGGGGCTCTTTCTTGCAATGGCCTCAAAGATAACACAGATGGGCCCTGTATTTGACCCAGGGCTCAATGCCACAGTAATCCGACCAGTGAGCGTTCTGAATCTTGAATTCTCAATGCAGGTCTATGGCGCAGCCCTTACTAGCATTCTGCCGAGTATAATGATGGGAATGCTGTATCTCTTCATTGGCAGCGCATTCGCACATTTTGCATTCAAGTTGGCAGGTGGAACGGGCAATAAATCAAAGACCATCGCAATTGTGGGCTACAGCATCATTCCAGTCGTGATCTTCAGACTCATAGCGACAATCTTTGTACTGGCCGCCATGTCACCCATCGCATTCGAATCCTTTGGAAGCTGGCAGGGGGTATTTGATGCCCTCTATGTATCCCCAATATGGCTGACAATAGACTGGATTACTCAAATCTCGTTCTTATGGGTAGGTTTTCTGCTCATCTTTGGAATAAGAGAAGCCCATGATACTTCAACCCAGTGGGCCATGGTGGTTTCGATACTGTGTATGATTGCGCTGTCTTGGACCTTTTGGACGGCTCATTAGCGGATTTCACAGGATGCCGTATAACGGAACTACGACAAAAGTGATGAGACCTACCAGTGCACCAATCTTGTCAAGCGTGCTACCTATCAGCAGACGTTTCGTATTGCTAGGACCAGTTAAAGGCGTTATAGCAGCGCCAATCACGACTGCCGAGCCAAGGAGGAGCAACAGCCATAGATCCCAGCTGGCATAGCCGAGGAACCATATCAGTATGTAACAGGTGACTCCAATGAAATTCAGGATTGCAGCAACCCCAGCAGCAGCATGGTATCCGTACACTCTCGCAATGGTTCGGACATCTCTCAGCTTATCGCCCTCAACATCTTCAGCACCCTTGATTGTTTCGCGTGCCTGAAGTATCATGAAGGCAGTAATGAAGAATAGGATAGATGGAATGGGAATGTATATCGCAGCAACCTGTTCGCCATAAATGAAAGAGCCATAGATGACGCCGAAAGCGAAGGAAAAAGCAACCAAGAAGTTTCCAGCGATGCCAAGCTCCTTCACTTTCGCCGCGTACGCATAGCCGACCACTAGGAAGATGACGACAATCACAGTGCCAAGAGGCCCATTCAGCCACGCGAACAACGCGCCAATCAGACTCAGGAAAGCAACATACATCCAGGCCTGCCGCACCGTCATGCGTCCGCTTGGCAGAGCCCTGTGTGGTCGATTGATCTTATCGACCTCTATGTCAAATATGTCATTGACTACGTTGCCACCTGCTGCGACAAAGAAGTACGTTAGGTACGCGAAGATGAACAACGGCAGGTGTGTAGACAGAGCAGCAGGACTTGGGTCTAGTTTGTAGGACATTGCCACTCCTGCGATCACTGTTAAGCCGCCGATGATACAGTTTTGTGGGCGGATGATTTGCAGGAAGGCTTTCGGGTCTATTCCTTTCTGCTGATGGTTTTGAGATGAATCCATTTCCGACATTCGCTGTCCTTCCAACACACATGAAGACATCAATGTCGATTAAAGAATTGTGGAAACGGTTTGAGAAAACCTAATCACTCTTATTATGGTCCAAACTTAACCGCAGAAAGGATGTGCTGTAAATGTTTGAGGACCTTCCGAAGGCCACACTGTTGAAAATAATTGATGTATATGCCAAGGCGTGGCAGGCAATGGATGGCGCATACTTCCTAGCGCTGGAAAAAGAGTTCGGCATTGATGTGGCCATGGAAATGGACAAGGAAGCATGGAAACTCTTCTCACCCATAGAGGCACGACGCATAATGCGGGAGTTTGGGGTTGAATCAAACGGAGGTCTGAAGTCGCTAGAGAAGGCGTTGGACTACCGAGTGTATGCGAGATTGAACAAGCAGTCTATAGTATGGAAGGATGACAAGACTCTGATATTCACCATGGATGAATGCAGAGTCCAGACTGCAAGGAATCGGAAGGGACTTCCAGATTTCCCCTGTCGACCGGTTGGAGAGATTGAGTACAGTTACTTCGCTGAAACGATTGACCCCAGAATCAAGACGTGCTGCGTATTCTGTCCGCCTGACAAACACCCCCCTGATGCTTACTGTCGCTGGGAGTTCACCGTGGAGGATTGAACTGAATGGAGAAGATTCGCTTTGGTCCAGCTGGCTATCCCGAAGAGGCCAAAGGCAAACCAAAGAGAGCCTTCGAAATTCTGAAAGAAGCGGGGTTAACCGCATTCGAGTATGCAGCTGTCTATGGATTGAGAGCACCCGAGGAAAAAGCAAGAGTACTAGGAAATCTAGCCAGATCCACAGGTATAGCCATGAGCATGCATGCAGCATACTACATCAATCTGGCATCAAAGTCAGATGACATTCGTCAACGATCAAAAAAACGGCTTGAAAAGGCTCTGCAATTCGCACCGCTAATGGGCGTGAAACGGATTGTATTCCATGTCGGGACATACGGAGGTTTCAGTCCCGAAGACGCACACAAGGTTGTTAGAAGTGCACTTCAGGAAGTCTGGGAGAAAGCAGGACATCTCGGCGAAGGAGCATACTTGGCTCCCGAGATTGCGGGCAAGATAAACGCATATGGGTCAGTCGAAGAGATTGCCAAGCTCTGCGCAGAATCGGACGGCCTGATTCCAACGATTGACTGGGCACATATGCACGCGCGCACGCAGGGCAAGTGCAACGATAAGCAGAGTTATCTCAAGATTCTTGGCGCATTCGAGGATGCTCTTGGGGCTCAATTCATTCATAACATGCATTTCCATATCAGCGGCATAATCTTCACGCAAGCAGGAGAAAAAGCTCACAGGCCCCTCGGGGAGGAATGGGGGCCGGATATACTGCCACTGATTGAGATAACCAAAGAAGTGGGTTACAAGCCAACATTCATCTCGGAAACGCCAACCCCATTGAAGGGAGCACTATATGCTAAGTTCCTATTGGAGGAGCTGGAGAAACACAACACATGACTGAATACATCTTCATCCTGGGAAAGAATTGGCTCTTGAGCATTGCAGAGATGCTTGTCTACTTGAGGGACCAGAATCTGACTGCGCATGTCAATGACCACTCCAGGAATGCAGCTATTGTTGAGATTGACGAGCGCTTGAGTGATTCTCAAATTGTGGAGATTCAGGAGGCGCTTGGAGGCTGTTTCAAGATTGGCCGCGTAATCACCAAGTACAATCGGTCAGTCGCAGAGAGGGCGTTTCCAAAGCAGGGGCGGCCAGTCAAGAGGTACAGGGCCGAGCTAATGGAGTGTCCTTGGATAGACCGGATATGGCCATCTCCCAAGGGAAAAAAAGTCAAGTTTGGAGTCAGCACATACCCTACATTTAACGTTGAATCAACTGTAAGTCTCAAGCGTTTGACTCTTGGATTGGATGAGTGGGCTAAGAGAAGGCTTTTGGCTCATGGTGCCAGAAGAGCCGCTTACTACATCTATGAAGGGCCTGATACTAGGAAAAAAGAGCGCCCTAATACAGCATTGTGGCCCCAGACAATCGCTCGATATAACCTGTTGCGCCCCCCGAATGCGGAGGTGCTCGCAGTGCTGACTGAAGAAAACCTGTACATCGGAAAGACCGTGGTGGTGTACGACTCACGCCTTCAACAATATCGAGATGAATCGAGACCGTATATTTCTGCTAAGACCAGCACGAGTCCAAAGCTTTGTAGGACCCTATTAACGCTTGCAGGCGCCAAACCAGGCGACACCATCCTGGATCCATTCTGTGGCACAGGGACTCTGTTGATGGAAGCTGCAATCCTAGGTATGAAATGCATAGGGATAGACATTGATGGCGACGCCGTACAAGGGGCTCGGTTGAACCTGAGGTGGTTAAGTTCCGACCTAGGGGAGAAACTCGATTTCCGAATTATAAAGGGCGATGCTCGCAGGGCCATAGAAGTTGTCGGCAAAGCAGTGGATGCAATTGCATTCGAGCCTGTCTTGGGCCCGGTCTATACCAAGCGACCTGAGCGAAAAGATGCTGAAAAGAGCATCTTGGAGCTAACGAAGCTGTACCGTGACTCCTTGAAAGGGATGGAGCCATGTCTTGGACCGGACGGAAGGATCGCCATGACACTCCCTGTGATTAACACAACAAAAGGACAAGTCAGCATTGAGTTTGAACAGATAATCAAGGGGACTGACTTCGAGATTATCAAATTCCTTCCTCGAAAATCAATCAGAACTCAGTCAACGGATAAGCAGCTAGTGATTCGTCCCGAGCGTCGTACTCTGCCTGAGAGGAAGATGGGACAAGCAGTTGAGCGAACGGTCATCATGCTTGGCAAACGCTAGAAGAGATAGCGAACAATATCATCTAGTATGTAGTACAGTTGCAGACGCTTGATGTCCCTTTTGACATATGGCATAGCGTGATCGAATATCATGTTTCTAAAGGCAGTCTGGGTGACGGTCTTACGTGTGGCGTCTGCCACGACCTGAAGCATCATTTCCAGACCCTGGCGAAGCATGCGATAATTGATCTTTGAAACGTCCAAATGCAATATCTCTACGCCGCTATCATCAATCTGGATGTCAGAGAGGACAGGGTCCAGTTCTAGCACTGGCCCGGCTAGTTCGCGAATCTTCTTTGTTAGCTTGGTGCGAGTTTTCTTTGGGGCCTTCACTCGTAAGATGGCACGAAACAGATGGCTATACACAGCAAGGCAGTCCATCGCTTTGCCAGCAGTAAGAGACTCATCGGTCGATTCGTATTGGGAAATCAGTTCATCCACATATACCTCAAAATGCTTGAAGGTACTTGTGGTGCCGTGCCAGCGCTTCAACATTGTGCTCACGTCAGAGTTCTTCGGCACCTCGTTTCGCATAAACTCTGCCAAGGCATACTCAAGGATAAATCGCATGTGCCCGAGTCGCGCCCCCTTGGAAACCACCATCACAAAGAGAAGGAATTCATTCGCCACCCACACATAGCGGTTAGATTCAGTATCAATAGTCTGCAGCTCCTCGGACGACGCACGATCAATGAAGGTATGGGTAGCAGATAAGAAAGGCGCAATCAGGTCCATATCTATGTCGATTTCTGTGTAGGCTTTAGCAATCAAGTTTCGACCTGACCCACGCTCTATTAACCAGATTCCTTGAATGGCGCGTCGACCAGACATGATATCTTCTGTCTCCACAATTGAATCGAAATCGGGTAAAATAAGCCTATATGGGATACTAGTAGCAACCTATTTCGAAAGGAGACTGCCGAATCGTCTGGGCCCAGGCCAACCCCCGACAATCCGGCGGCCTCTATGCTCGCGCACCTCTTTCGTTCTCTTCAAGTGTCGTTCTCTGGGCAATCTGACTGAACTTATCAACGCTAGGCGTCCAGAGCTTCCAGAGCAGTACTGTAGCAATGATTCCTGCAATGGGAGTCGTCAATACTGGAGTCATCTGCCATCCCTCCCAGGGCTTGAGGAGGATAAAGCAAGACTGATGCCAGGCGATTGTGACAAGACTGTGAACAAGGAGACTTGCTACCACGGAGATTCGCCTTGATGCCTGAAGAGCGACCTGAATAATGACCAGCAAGCTCAGAAATCCAAACAAAGTAACTGAAAGGAAATCAGGGTTCCTCCAACTGGGAACGTACGCGACCACGGTGTGCAGGTAGTACCAGATTCGTGAAATGTGACCGGGTAGTGGTAATGGGTCCGGAATCGGGATTGTACAGGTCCTCACAGCGTAGGGGCTAGCAAATGCGATGATTGACAATGCCAATGTGAATACAACGCAAAGGGTGATCTCCCTATTCGTCATCATCGCAAGAACCATCTAGAGCCAGAAGGATTTAGTTCTTGCGTACCAAACGGGGAGTGTCAGGCTGCTTTCAAAAGAGAGGGGAGGGGGATTCGACGGTTAGGCCAAGTCCCTCTTGATATAGAGTTGTTACGAGGTTGAGATTCCTAGCTTCTCAACCATTTCTTTGTAGCGATTTCTTACTGTAACTTCAGTGACCCGTGCAGTACGAGCAATCTCCAATTGTGTACGACGCGAACCTGTGAGGATGCTTGCGACATAGATCGCAGCAGCAGCCATCCCTTTCGGGTCCTTACCAATTGTGAGTCTCTGTTCGCGAGCCTGTTCAAGGATATCAATCGCCTTCTTCTTGGCTGCGCCAGGAAGATTGAGTTCAGTGCCAAATCTATGGACGAACTCAGCTGGCTTACTGAATGGGACCTTGAGGTTAAGGTATCGCAGGATGAGGCGTACACACAGGCTTAGCTCCTTGCGAGTGATGTGTATCTGGTCGCATACTTCCTCCAAGGGTCTCGGGACCGTATGGATTCTGCAAGCGAGATACAGCGAAGCTGCAATCATTCCGAGGATTGTACGACCTCGGGTCAATCGCTTCCGCAGAGCTTTCCTGTAGAGTACAGCGGCGGTTTCTCGAATTGAGTAGGGGATACTAAGCTGAGAGCTTATCCGATGTAGTTCCGTCATTGCAACCGCAAGATTTCGTTTGTCAGAGGAGTGAACCTTAGTACGGATTTGCCATTTGCGCAGCCTGTGAATCTGTGCTCTACGCGTTGAAGTCAGCTTCCGTCCGGATGCGTCAACATTCTGACGACCGATTATGGTCGTGAGACCCTGATCGAACTTACTCCAATCAGTTGGACCACCCACACGCTGACGACTGTTCTGTTCATCAGCAGTGAATGCACGCCACTCAGGTCCTGTGTCAATCGAACGATCAGAAAGAACGAGTCCGCAGCTGGAACAGATGACTTCACCACGAGCTTTGTCAATGTAAATTCTGTCAGAACTGCAAGAAGAACAAATTTTGTTGGCCATACTAATTTTGTGCTCACGAGATTTCCTAGTCTTCTGCTGTTTACTGGCCAGTCGAATCATCTCCCTGCGGTAGCCACCGTTCAAGGAGGTACCGCCATTAGAGCTATCGTTGATACCTATTCGGTATGTTCTTCCACGGCGCATGGAGGAACGCTAGTTGGGACGCGGGACTAGTGAATCGTTCTCATTGAGAACGAGCAACTATGCCGAGATAAAAATGAATATAAGTCTGTTTACGGATTATTCAAATATATAATTGTTTATTGGTTGTTATTTTGTCTTTGCATTCTGCACTAGACCATAAGATTCTAACCGATGCATGAGTATAATCGACCAAAAAGCAACCCCGGAATCAACATGAGCGGACATACGGTAACCCCAAGTAACACAATAGTCATAGTCACGAGTAGCGTTTACTTTATGAAGAAACATAAGCCTGCCCTACACATCAAGAGGCGACACATGAAGTGAGTCCAACTCCGCTGACCAACAACCCTTGGAATGCCGCAACAAATTTGGTTATCCAGTTGTTGGTCAAAGCGGCTTCAATCGACTCTGAGATAGTTCGAAAGTACATCGAGATTCCTCCAGACCCGGACCTTGGGGACATTGCCAGCACAGTGTCATTCCTGCTGGCAAAGGAACTGAAGAAGAGCCCTGCTGCCATAGCTACCGAGATTGCCCAAGGCCTTGAGAAAGAGGTGAAGAAAGAACCCATGCTGAATCGAGTGGAAACAAAAGGGCCCTACATCAATTTCTTCTTTGACAGCGGGGAGTTCGCAAGGCTCGTTGTGAGCGCAATAACAAAACGTGATGATAGATATGGCATGACTGAGGAATTCAAGGGCACTCGGGCACTTATCGAATCCCCTGCAGTGAATCCTTCCAAGCCTTGGCACATTGGCCATGCACGCAATGCAATACTTGGCGACACACTCGCGAACATCCTTGAAGCCGTAGGTTGCGAAGTTGTGAGAATCGATTACATCAACGACCTTGGGCTTCAAATTGCTCAGCTCACATGGAAGATAATGCATGATGATGTGGATTTGGCAGAGGTCGACGAAAAGATGGACCACTTCTTGGGTCACCTCTATGTTGAAGTTCAGAAAGTCGCAGAGAACGACAGTGGCGTAGAAAACAAGATTCGAGATATCACCCGCAGACTGGAAGACCTGAACTCAGAAGAGGCAAGGCGGAGCGCTGAGATGGTCACCCTGTGTCTCAAAGCACAGTGTCAGACTGCATATCGTCTGGGCATCTACAAGAACTATCAGGTCTGGGAGAGCTCGATTGCACACAGCGGGCTCTTGCAGACTGCCAAAGATTTGATGTTGCAGGCAGAGAACATTATGATGCTGACGAAAGGGGAGAAGAAGGGTTGCATCGTTGCGAACCTAGCCGCAATTGAGGAATTCAAAGATATGAAGGATCCCCACAAGGTCCTGTTCAGGTCAGATGGAACACGAACGTACACTGGAGCGGACGTTGCATTCCAGATGTGGAAATTCGGCATCATCAAGGACCCATTTCATTATGGCGTGTTCGAGGAGCAGGCGAACGGCGAGAATGTGTATAGGACAGCCTTGGATGGGTCAGATCGCAACCTAGGGAGATTCAGTATTGTCTACAACGTGATTGCATCTGCTCAAGCACACCCGCAAAGGCTAATCTACACCATTCTGGATTTGCTCGGATACCGCGAACAGAGCCTTAACTCTCACCATGTTGCCTACGAATTTGTTGGTCTAGAGGACGCAGACTTCTCTGGGAGAAAGGGGACTTGGATTGGGTACTCGACAGATGACGTCTTGGATAAGGCAACCGAACTCGCAAAGGAAGAGGTGGCGAAACGCAATCCCGATGAAAGTGACGAGTTCAAGGAAACTGTAGGTGCCAAGGTGGGCACTGGTGCAGTCAGGTACTTCATGCTGAAGGCATCACCCGACAGGAAGATTACATTCAGATGGGAAGAGGCGCTAGACTTCAACGGGGATGCTGCTCCCTATCTTCAGTATTCATTCGCAAGAGCACAGAGGATTCTCGAAAAGGCTGAAATGGAACCCGCTGGAGCGGCAGAGTTGACATTGCTGTCCTCTGAGGCTGAGTTCGCGCTGGTGAAAGCAATAGCGAAGTTCCCCGAGGAGATTCTTGAGGTAGTAAGGGGACTGAAGAAGGATGTGTGGGGAACCAGCTTTAGCTCCAACAGAATTGCAGGATACTGCTACGAGCTGGCCACACTGTTCAGCAAGTTCTACGATTCCTGTCCAGTATTGAAAGCCGAGTCCGCAACCAGAGCGGCACGCTTGGAGCTAGTCACTGCATTCAGGATAACTATGGGTAATTGCCTACGAGTTCTGGGCATTCCAGTTGTCGAGAGAATGTAGATTAGCCCGAGATAACTCTGGCTGATTCGACCACAATCGAGGGCGTCACAACAGTTGATGTCACCCTAACGTCAGCCCCAACTCGATGAACTCTCTGAAGCAAGTCACGCATGTTGATGCCCACGAGAGTGTTCTTCACCGAATGTTCAATCGCCCCATCCTCAATGTAATGGCCTTCCATCACCATGGCGCTCAAATCGCCCGTCGTCATGTTTGGACGGTCCCCAGTATATCTGAACAGGATGCCCTTCTTGATCTCGGAAACTAGGTCATCAAGGGTCCCTTTTCCAGGCGCTATGACAAGGTTGGAAGGCGAGATTGAGGGGAGTCCTGAGTAGGAGGGTCGACTTGCGTTTCCAGTGTTCTCCACCTGGTCCTTGTTGGCAGTATAGGAGTTGTGCAGGATGTTCTTCAATACCCCACCATGCAGAATCTGTGTGCGCTGTGTTGGAACCCCTTCGGCGTCAAAAGATCGAGAGCCAATCCCACCAGCTATATGAGAGTCGTCCATGATACTGAGCTCTTCCGATGCAATCGACTCGCCCAGTGCGTCTGCTATGTATGAGCGCCCGTATTGAATCTCCTCAGCATTGATGGCGCCTCCAAAGCCGCCTCCGATGATAGTGCTCACCGCGAGAGGCGTGAGAATGATGGGCATATCACCACCCTCAATTGTTCGACCACCGAGACTGTTTACTGCATTGCGCCCTGCAGTGGAGCCAACCCATTCAGGATCTATGTTCCTGAGGCTTCTAGATACTTGGAACTCGAAACTAGAAGTCTGGTCATTATCGTCCTTGACTGTGGGAGAGCTATAGATGAACATAGATGCGGTTTCCACGGAACCGGAGATGCCAAGGGAGTTGACTATTGCCTTGGTCCCTGCGGACGCATTCAACTGTGCTTCCACAGCAGTCTGCTTGGAGCCAACTGCTTCATTCGTAGCATCGACTGTCTGTATAATCAACTCTGCGGCTTCTTCAGATGAGAGCCTCTTAATTGCCGGGTCGAAGAGTCCCTTTACGGAGGGGTAGGTCCCGTCATAGGATGGCAATGCAAAGAAGTCCGGGTCGGGCACTGATGCCTTTGCGAGTTCGACAGATCTTGCGGCGGCCTCAAGCAAATCCTCATCTTGAATCGTGGTGACATATGCAAAGCCGATCCCGCCCTTCTTGATCACTGAACGGATACCACATCCTGCGTCCCTCTTTTCAGATGCGCTCTTGATTGCACTATTCTCAACATTGATTGTGAATGATCGTGATGCTGCTACATAGGCTTCGGCTTGACTTGCACCAAGTTCTTCCGCCCTTTTAACGACCAGTTCCCCAATCTCAAGAAGCTCGCCGTTCAACTCACGCACCTCCCACAGGAATTTCTCTGATTCGAGCGTGAGGCCCACCGGACATTTCTGGCACAGCCTGTCCTGATTTTCCGCACGTGCCAGCTTCCATTGAGAAATCATTGCCGATGGCGTCTATCTTTGCTAGCACTTCAAGAATCTGTCCCGCCATTGATACATCGCGGACAAGCTCTGTGAGCTCACCGTTGTCTATCAGGTATCCATAGTTAGCTTGGAACATGAACTGACCCTTAGAAGGGTCCGTATAGCCGTAGTTGAAACCGCATAGCAGAATTCCTCCATTTGTGTCCGAAATTAGCTCCTCGGCGTCCCAGTCACCAGGTTCCATGAAGGTATTGCTCATTCGAGGAAGGGGAGGATGCATGAAGGATTGAGCTCGGGCGGATCCATTTGGTTCCATGTCAAGAAGAACAGCGGTTTCCAAGCTATGCATCAACTCTGTCAAGATTCCATCCTTCACTAAGGTTCTTTTTCTTGTCTTGGTGCCTTCCCAATCGTATTCAAAGGACCCTCGCTTGCCAGGCAAGGTTGGATCGTCTGTCAAGTTCAAGTGCTCTGGGCCAACCTTTTTTCCCACCTTGTCCTCAAGAATTGTCGTGTGTGCTGGCCAGTTATCAGCCTCAGATGCATGACCAAAGGCCTCATGAACCATCACACCGTTGAGAACAGGATCCATAACTACGTCGTAGGTTCCACCTTTGGCCGCTTTAGATGAGAGAAGGTCTATGGCAAGCTTTGCAGACTCCTCGCCAATGTGTTGGGGCCGCTCCGTTTCCAACTCTTCGAATCCCCCTCTTGTGCCCACTGACTTGAAACCACGTTGTCGATTAGCACCATCTTTCGCTGTTGTGACCGAGATTATTCTTGGCAATGAATTCTCTAGATGGACGCTCGTGCCGAAGGAGTTCGCAATGTAAAGCTCGGTCCACAGGTCTCCGTAGACAGTTCGAGTGTTGTGGACCCGGCCATCAAAGTCACGGGCTTGATCATCAATCATCTTTGCGAAAGCAATCTTCTCCTCAAACGTGACGCCCTGAACTGGCCTTTTGACATTCAGTCTGACCTTGTCCTGGAAAGATGGACCATCAATCTCGAATCGCTTTGCTACCCTGCTACGTGTTGCTAGCGCCAGGCGCGCAACAGACTCCCCAGTTTCTCGCATGCCTTTCAGTGTCAGATCAGTTGCCTGTCCAAAGGCCCATGCGCCATCAATGAATGCCCTAATTCCAGCGCCCTTCAACCTCGAGGCGAGCGAACGCTTTGTAACGCCATCACTCATCTCAATGATTGTAGTTGTGGTGTTCTCGATTCGAACGTCAGCAAACTTAGCGCCAACCTTGAGAACTGCTTCAATGGCAGCGCTGGCCGCATCTTCCATAGTAATCGCCTCGGGGTCTTTGCTCAGGCGCGGCATTGCGGTTTAACTAGTTTCGGATACGGAGTTTGCACCATTCGAGGCGCTCTCACGCCAATCATGAATGACTGCAGATCTACAGTCAAATGTGGGTCAATGTGTTCAGGACTATCAAGTCTCCTGCAATTGTTGTGGGTGTTTTGGGGATAATACACGGGTCTTTTTGGCCTGCATGGACAAGGGAGATGGGCCATGGACCGGAGGTGCCCAGTTGACTGAGGAGTCCTCAAACCGTATATGCAGAGCATGCAAGAGCAAAGGTGCCACTCACCTGTGTGAAGATTGTGGAGCAGTGCTCTGCTCGAATTGTCTTGAAACCAAGTCTACATCTTCATACGTATGCAAAGATTGTCATAGTATATTGGGCACTCCGTTGCCCGGGCAAAGGTTTGAGGAATGCAGTGACTGTGGGTCTGAGAATCTGAGTGTAGGTAGGCGGATGGAGGAGATATGTCCCGAGTGTCACTCTACCCGCACCATCTTGGTGGATGTTAAGCAAAGGAGCATCGCACAAGAACTCAGGCAGGCAATCAACAGCTTGCAGTATGGCCACATAAAATTGAGAGAACTCAATAACAGACTAATCGGAGCAAAGCGCCTGCTCGTTTCCTTGAGGATGGCTAACTTCTTGCACTATAGGTGGCTGGATGACAAAATCCAGAGCACACAGGAGGAGCTACCCGCAATCAAGAATCGGATAGGAAACCAAGCAGACATGTTAGCCAGGCAAATTGCAGCTGAAACAAAGGGTTTGATGAACACTGCCTCCTGGTCCGCCTCCCAGTTTCCGTTCATTGAAGGTGTTACAAACAGGGTGACGCATCTGGTCAACCAGTACAAGCACTCTGTGGACGAAGCATTGAGTGAAGCCGATCTTACCTTGAAGGACATTACAAAGCAACTAGACGGATTGAACTATTACCGGTCACGGTTCTCTGGTTTTTACGAGCAAACTGAACTCTCAATCAACGAACTGCCTGTCTGTGCGCTACCCAAAATCAAAGTCACAGGGAGCGACTTCCTCAAGCATGACAAGGCAACTGGCACTCTCTTCATCACGAACAGGAGACTCGTCTTCATTGGGCAGACAGGTGTTGTTCGCAAGAAAACTGAGATTATCTTTGACTTTCCGCTTCTCTACCTGACCTCTATCGAGGAGGATGGTAGATTCAGGAAGAGAATTGTTCTGAAGATGAAACAAGGCGAAGTGAAGATTTCCTGCAGTGAGCAAACGAAGAAAGTACTACCGGATTACGTCGAGATTGCTAAGAAGTTTGACAGGTATATGCAGACAGACCTGCAGAAGGTACGGAAACTAGAGCAGGTAAATGTCAACGTAAGCGACGTCAGACTCAGGATTGAGGACCTGATTTATTCGTTGAATACGGGAAGGAATAGACCGAGATCCTGTATGACATACCCACAGACACCGGCTGGAGCGTACTATGCTGAGCCATCAAGTCCCCAACCGAGGTATGCCCACCGCGATTACGGAAGCTATCGTCAAGGGGCTCAACTCAAGGACCACCTGGAGAGGACAATAGATAGACGTGCATATCAGCAGTATCCAGGTGCAAGAGGCGAGATGGTGGCAGAAATTGAAACCCTCAGGAGAAACGCATCATCTTTGGACAACGCATTACGTGATACTGTTCATCTCTTCAGGGGAGGAAGACTTGTTCCAGAGGATTTCATCAGACGGTACAAGGGACTGATGCGTGACTCATACTATACAAGAAAAGAAATCGAAAGAAAATCTTCAAGAGACGCGGGCTACTACAGGTAACCTCAAATGCCTAGCTCGCTCTCCAGAGATTTGATAGCTTCTTCGAGTTCATCGGTCTGGCTGGCAGGTCTAGTGTCAGTTGAGGCTTCTGCTAGTCCTGCCTCCTTGTCTATCTCTTGCATGGAAGCAGCCAAATCATCCGTTGTGATCTCCGGCATCGTGGCATGAAATGCATCATCAGCGATACCACTCTCGATTTCGAATTCCTCTAAGCGCTGAGCTATCTCATCGACATTAGCGACTACCTTCGTGGCATCGGTTGCATTTCCCAGCAACCCAAGGATCTTGGCGACCTCATCCATGGCGCGATTCGTCTTGGCAGCTGTCTGCGCACGGTTGACATGAGCGAGAATTTTGAGGATGTTGAGCCGCGACCTATCAACAGAAAGCGCAAACCTACGAAACCGGACCATCTCGGTCGCATAGGTTCGAAATGCGTTCACCTGTCCGGCCTTGCGTGCACGCACAGCCCTGCTCTTAGTTCCCCGCTCCTCCTTCTCGAGCTTGTTCCGTTGTCGTTCCAGCTGCTTCGCTAATATTCGCAGCTCGCTCTTGACTTCTCCAATGTCGGGTTTCTTCCGACCCCAAGAGAAAGCCTTTTTTATTGTACCCAAGTGCCTCACCAAGTCCGCAGGTTATGACCCAACAACCGGAGATGCAAATCCGCGTTTAAACTTTCGTAGCCCCACCCTAGCACAGTTGGGAAGCACCTCGGAGGAATGGTTGATTCTCAGTTGGTCAACGGCGAAGATAAAACACAGACATTCTTAATAGCTTACAGCACATCTCACACTTGAATTCGCATGTCAGGATCAGATAGCGACAGGTTAGACATTGGGCTCAAGAATCTACTCGACAAAGCGATAGAGTTGGACAATAGAGGAATGAAGAAAGAAGCTTGTCAGTACTATCTGCGAGCCAGCAAGATTCTCATCAAGCTCTCAAAGTCTACGTCCCTCCCTTCTGTTCGAAAGCATTACTTCAAGCGAGCCCAGGAGTGTGTTGATAGAGTCCGATACCTCTCAGGAATCAAGAAGAAGGCCCGTGGGCCAGTTGATGGCCTGCAGACTCCTCTAAAGAGCGATATCAGAGCAGTCACTGAGTCGGCTGTTAGTAAGCGACCTGATGCCACTCCCGAGCCAGACGAAGATACTAAGAGGCTCCAAGAGATGATTGCGGATACAATTGTCACAGAGCGCCCCAACGTCAATCTGTCCGAGGTCGCCGGTCTCGACGATGCAAAACAAGCCATCTACGATGCGATACTGGCACCGATGAAGCATCCAGAGTTATTCAAAGGAAAAGCGAGGCAGCCGTGGAGAGGCATCCTGTTGTACGGTCCAGCGGGCTGTGGGAAGACATTGATAGCGAAAGCAGTTGCAGCCGAAGTCAACGCCACATTCTTCAACGTGTCAGCCGCCAATATAGTGAGTAAATGGCTTGGCGAATCTGAACGTCTAGTCATGCGCCTCTTTGAGATGGCAAGAAAGAACCAACCAGCAATCATCTTCATGGACGAGCTGGATTCAATTGGCGTTTCAAGGTCCGGGGATGATGTTGGAGGCGAAAGGCGGCTAAAGACTCAGTTGTTAACAGAGCTGCAGGGTCTCGCAAGCGACCAGAATGAGAGAATTACGCTAATTGGCGCAACCAATCTCCCGTGGGAATTGGACTTTGCTTTGAGGTCCCGTTTCGAGAAGCGAATCCATGTACCGCTACCGGATAAGAGAGGACGAAAAGAGATTTTCAGGATTCATATCGAAGATGTAGAGTTAGCATCAGAAGTGGACTTTGAGGAGCTTGCAAGTCTTAGTGAGGGGTACAGTGGAAGGGACATCGGTGTGGTCTGTAGAGAGGCGGCAATGGAACCCATAAGAGACCTTCAGAAGACAGGAAGAATGGAAGAGGAAGCGGAGATACTGAACCTTCGCCCTGTTTCGAGAGAGGACTTTCTTGGAGCCATTGAGAATATCAGGCCAGCGACGTCCCCAGAAGATATCAAGAAGTACATTGACTGGGCGGAGGGGTCGTAGGGCTTGGGTATCAAGGAGCGACAGCGAGAGAAGAAGAAGACAGAAGAACCTGTCAAAGATGCTGCCGAGCCCTCGGTGGTTATGAAGCAGACTACTGCTAGTGATGATTCCGCACACATACCAGAGATTGTTGTAAAAGTGGATGGTGGGTCCAATGCAACTGACACCATCGAAACTGCTGTCGTTGAACCAGAACAAATGATGGACACTGAAGCGGCCGCCGTAACCGAAATCGTGCCGCGATGGGGGAACATAGGAGAAGCTGAGTGGATGTACAACATTCCCACGAGGTCGCAGGACCTGGTTCTCTGGGCCGAAGAATGGGGAGACTTCCTGCTTGAATGGACAGAATTCGAGAAGATTCATGTTCTCTCTGTTTCAGCATTCATTTCGAAACCCCCATTCAAGGACATACTTGGGAAAGTCAAAGCCTTTAGATCAATCGGAGACTCGTTAGTTGGGAAAGATGTTGCTGCATGGCTTGATCGGAATAGAGAACAACTCAGAGTGTACTGGAGACCACTGGGGGAGTGGGCGGACTTGGTCTACAGATGGGCTCTGGACACAGGCATACTTCGTCTCGATGTGAAGTCACTGGTCATCCAAGAAGCAGAGCAGGCTTTTTCGAAACTTCCTGAAGAGGACATCCACGGGATAATGGCTCTACTTGTTGAGAGGGGATTTGCCAAGTGGGTTGATAAAAAAGCTGGGGCTATTGTTGTCAAAGTCTAATCGATTCAGGCTTCGGAAGTGCCTCCGCTCTCTGAATCATCTCTTGATCTCAAACCAGGGAAGTAATATCGTCCACCCGTGCTGAATCTGATGTCGGCAACAGCCATGCCGGCATCCACTAGACTAGTGAGAACCTGACGAGCGTGATCTTCTGACCACTTCAGGTTCATCATGACCTCTTCAATCGAAACGTACCCCTTCAAGGCCGCCAAGTTAATTACATCGGATTGGTCTCGACGAAGCTCAAGGGGACGAAGCTCCACGACCTTTACGCCTCCTCTCAGAGTTCGTATGCCGGGTATTAGACCGTGTTCGGCGACTCGGTTCACTGCCTCGATAACATCACTGAAGCTTACTGCCTTGAATTGAGGAAGCCGTTTAACCACCTCAACAATCAGCTCTGCGAGACCCATGAGTCCCTTCGAAGCGTGGATTGTGGCGACGTCAAGTATCGCCAACCCAATGTAGTCATAGAATTCGTCAAGGGTCAGACCTTGCGGAACAGACCTCATAGATTGCACAGACAGGTCCAACATATTCATTGCGTTAGGAAATCTTTCAAGGATTCTTTCATGGTCAAGGAACCGAAAGATATCCGTCCCCAGACGCCTCAGCTCACCGATGTTGGACTTGACTTCTTGAACCAGTGCCTCCGATTCTCGCTCGAATGTTCGGATTTCTACCGCACCGAGGTCGTATATCATCTTCAGCTGGTCCAACGTGGCAATTGAAGCAAATATCTCAGTTTGAAGTCGCTCATGCATCGGCTCGCATCCCTTCATACATCTAGATAGCTGACTAAGCTGACAGAACAAAGCTCTCGCTACTTGCTTTAAGACGGAGTATTATTCGAAGCATCACTAGGGTGTCAATCTGTCACGGTCCCGTGGAAGGAGCGTTGCCTCCCTTATGTTCGGGATGCCAAGCAGCTGCATCGTCAGACGTTCTACCCCCAACCCAAGACCTCCATGAGGCGGAGCGCCATACTTGAACGGGTCAAGATAGAATGCGAATGCATCAGGGTTGAAGCCTTTGGTCTTGAATCTCTCGACAAGTAAGTCATAGAGATGTATGCGCTGTCCACCCGTGGTGATTTCCATGCCTTTGTATGTGAGGTCGAAACTCTCTGTCATGCCCTCGTCGGTCATACTGGGCATTGTATAGGCGGGCCTGAGCTCCAGAGGATAGTGGGTAATGAAGACCATGTCAGTACCGAACTTTTCTGGGAACATCTTGCCAAGAATACGTTCGGCCTCAGGATCAAGATCATCCGTGATGGACAGGTCTTTGCCAGCCTCATTAAGCAAGTCAACGGCTTCAGCATACTTGACTCGTTTGAATGGGAGCTTTGGTACCTCAATCTCAACTTCCAAAGTCTCAAGTTGCTCAGCCATGGCTTCTCGTGTCTTTGTGAATGAATGGTGGAGCATGTTCTCCTCCATCTTCATGACATCGTCTACATCTCGAATCCAAGCCATCTCAAAGTCGAAGGACGTATACTCGTTGATGTGACGTCTTGTGTTGTGCTTCTCGGCACGGAATACCGGGGCAATCTCAAAGACGCGACCAAAGCCAGCTAGTAGCATCAGTTGCTTGTAGAACTGCGGACTCTGAGCTAGATACGCCTTTTTCTCAAAATACTTGACCTCGAAGAGGTTGGCGCCACCCTCGGTAGCTTCTACCACAAGCTTCGGTGTATGAATCTCAACAAACCTATTGTCTTCTAGATATTCCCGAGCGAATCGCACCAAGGAATGTTGAATCCAAAATATCGCATTCACCGTTGGTTTCCGCAAGTCCAGAATCCGATGGTTCAATCGTGTATCTAGGTCGATATCCACTTTTCCTTCCACTACATCGATTGGTAGACGCTCAGCAGTGTTGATGATACGAATTCCGGTGGGAATGACCTCTGCGCCTGACGCTACCTGCTTCGCTGCAACGACCTTACCTCGGATTGCTAGGGCGTACTCTGGCTTGAGAGTCCCAGAGGTCTCAAAGACTTCTTCTGAAACCTTCTTCTGCGGAAGTGTAATCTGGACTGTGCCATATTCATCTCGAAGGACGATGAACTTGATTCGTCCCTTGTTTCGGAGTATGTGCATCCAACCCACTAGGGTCACGTCTTGTCCGTCAAGATCTGGACCAATCTGGTTGCTGTAGTGGGTTCTGGTCCAATCATTAAGTGGTTCGACATCTGCTTTCTTGTAGAAATCCATAGGTCTCGCCTCGTTCTACAGTCTACCAACTCGGACCCTGCAGCATTATGAGGCTTTTGGAACTCAAGCGTATGGAAGGGATATTGGAGATGATTCTCTTCCAACCAGTGAGTACCAAGCATGCTTCATGGCGACAATGAGCGAATACGTTTGAAGACCCTTGAATTGGCTTCAAGAGGATACAAGATACTTGCAGAACGATTCTTGAGATAATGCAATCTCGTGCTATAATAAATCATATATAGATTACATGAAACAACGTATTGGCCAGTTGAATGGGAGATCTCTACTCGAAATGCGGATGTAACTGCGGAGTCTGTCCACTCTTTAAACAGAACTTAAAGACAAAGGCGGACAGAATTCGAACAGCGGAAGGAATGAAATTCATCGGATGGAATCCCACCGCGGAGAAATTGAAGGCGTGTAGTGGATGTCAGAGTAGTAGTGGGTTTACCTATATTGCGAAATGTAGGGTGCGTATGTGTGCGAAATTTAACAACTTCAAGACATGTGCGAACTGCTCGATATTTCCTTGTTCTGAAGTACCCCAAGTATCCATTGCAGATCCTGTTTCATTCCGAGAACAACGAGAGAAAGCACTGGGTCAGGAAATCTCTGAGGAGGATTTCCGAGCGTATATTGAGGTGTATGCTGGGATGGATCACCTCAAAGTGATACGCCGTGGTTTAGCTGATTCTGAGATTAATGAAATCGAACGATTACCGCCCCTATCTTCGCGAACCACGAATGTACCCGAGGGTCTTGCAGATGAGAGTCTTCTATCATTGCACTCTTTTCTTACCGAAATGAAAACGTCCAAGATGGGCTTGAAAAACACCGATGTCTATGCTGTTCAACAAACTCAGAAGAAAAGAATAGAGAAGCTATTTCGGTTTTTGTGGCTTGTTGGTAGACATGGAAGATACAATGATGATGAATCTTCGCTCGTGATTGACAGTATCACTTATTTTGACAGTAAGGAGGGAAAAATTCCAGCAACAGAAGATGAAATGAAACTCATTTTCAAGATGCTGAAGAAAGAGGGGGTGAAGGGTGAATTTGTTCCCCTAATAGACAAAGAATGGAAGACACCTTTAGGACATCTCAGGAAAAAAGAAAGCCGAAAAAAGAACCCCGCCTGGAAAATAAGGCTCATTGAAAAACCAGGAGGGCAAGATCTGTTATCTGCTCTGCAGAGTTACTCATTGGGATTGGACAAGCAGAAGGGTAAGAGAGCATATAGCGCATTTTCTAAAATCGATATGAGGAAATGAAACAGCGTATTGCCAAGATTGAGAAAGAAATTTCTCGCTTAAAACACCTATCCTTCTCCGAATCGTAACGACCAACATTGATGATGGTCATAGTATCATCAAAGGGCCAGAATGAATCCGTAGACAGAATAACTGTAACCAGTACAGTTTCATAAGTCACAGACACTGCTTAAGGTAGTAAATCAATGCGGCGAGTTCGGGTCCAGTCATCAAGTGGTTCAACATCTGTTCTCTCGTAGAATCCATCGGTTTCACTTTGTTTTACAGTCTACCAACTTGAGCCCTGCAGCATTATGAGAGTTTTACAGAAGAGGCGTTTCGAAGCTAAAGAAAGAGAAAACGTGAACAGCTGCAATACAGTCCACGTTTCCATACTGAATCACATAGGCGCCGAAACAAGCTCGAATACCTTCTCCCGCGCGTCCCTCTCATGCTCTTGCTCCTCAATGAGACCTAGGTCCTTCAGTCGACTCAAACCATAGTTGACTGTTCTCGGAGGCAAGAATGTGCTACTGATTAGGTCTCGCCGGGACATCCGGCGCTTACCCTTAAGAAGCACGTACAGAAACTTCGCGGAAGGAGGTAGTGACAAGAATGAGCGTCTGGCAAACGTGATCCCACCTTAGAGTTGTTGCCATATCGAATTGTACCTCCTATTTGTTTTGCTCAACCAGAACGGATTCATAGATAAGCCTTAGCATTCATTCTGTCCTTGCAAAAGAGGAAGATTTCATGTACTCCTTTGGTAGCCTGAAAATTAAAGGTCACGCGGATGAACCAGTTCCCAACACGCTCTACAGACAGAAAATTGAAACTGAACAGACGGCGATTGTCTTTCCGGGTTTTGGGTACACATGTCAAATGCCATTGCTCTTCTACTCAATAGAGGTGCTTCTGCAAAAGGGATTGAATGTGCTGACAGTGGAGTACAACTACTCAAGGAATGTCCAGTTTCGTGCACTATCGAAAGAAGAACAGACTGGGTGGCTGCATGCCGACGTGGAAGCGTCATATCGTGCCGCTCAGAATCAGGGATACTCAAATATCGTCACTCTTATCGGGAAGTCCCTGGGGACCAGAGCTATTGCGCATCTACTGAGAGAGCACTCAGAGTTGGAGAATGCGAAGATTGTCTGGCTTACTCCACTCATCAAAGACCAGGACTTACGCGAGCAAATCGCAAGCCATAAGGCGGGGAATCTTATCGCCATAGGCACGGCAGACCCACATTGCGATGTGGACATCTTGTCTTCGTTGCAGGATAATCCAAGGATAAGTGTGGTTCTCATTGAAGATGGAGATCATGGGCTTCAGGTTCAAGATGACCTGAATCGATCTCTTGAGGCATTGAGCAAGGTTATAGCATCCGTGAATCAGTTTCTCTAAGAGCCTGGTCTAGCACCGACTGTGTGTGGACCCAAAGCATAATTCGGTAAGTGTCGAAGAAGGAGCCCTTGGTTTCACACCAGTTATATAGCGGCACCTTCAGCGTGTATTCGTCCTTGTAAGCTACCAAGAATTAGGATTTCTATTCATGACAGACACGCGTCATATGAGTAGAGTGAGAATTCAGTATTGTTTTTCTTTCACTGGCTTTTCGCCATCTACGCGTGTGGCCTTCGCTCATGAATGAATCCTTCTTGGAGGCACCTAGGATGCAAAAACGCAAGAAATGGAGTGTAAGCGAATATGGCAGATCTTAAAGAAATTAGCAAGATTCTAGTTATGCTTGGTGGTATCCTCGGAGTACTCTTCGGAATCATGAAAGCCCTGTTGATCACCGGTTGGGGATGGGTTAGCTTCCCGCTCCTCGCCCTAGGAGGCGTTGTCGAGGGAATAATCCTTATCGTCGTTTCACTGATTGTACTTGCCACGAGCGGAGTTGTAAAGATCCCAGCTCTGAAGTTCGATAACAACTGGATTATCCTGTTGATTCTAGGCATCGTGATGTGGATCTTCGGCGGCGACTTGGGTTCAATTCTAGTCATAGTCGGCGCAATACTACTTGTAGTCAAATAGGTAGGTTGCTCATGCCCCGCGTCCTAAATGGGGCATGGGCTACCTTTCTTTTTCTTGGTTTAACTACATAATAACCAGATGATTTTCTATTGCCGCGTGCGCTATGCGCTCTGAGAGATCGCCTTATCGAGCCGGTCAATTACGTCATCTATCTCCTCGTTCGTGATGACATAGCTTGGAGTCAATCGTAGTGTGTTCAGTCCCGAACCAAGCATCCACAATTTCTGCTTCTGAACCGCATTCTTGACAACACGGTTTCTAATCTTAGGAGCCTTCTCTTTGGACTTCTTATCTTTCACGAATTCCACGCCAACCATCAGCCCCAATCCGCGGACATCTCCAACGACTTCGTATTTGTCCTTGAGTTCCTCTAGGCGTTTCAACAGATAGGCACCCTTCTCGGCGTTATTCTTGAGAAAATCTCCGTCCTCCAAATGTTTGAGGATCCATAGTGATAGAAGTGCCATTTTAGGCTCTGCTGAAAACGTTTCAGAATGACGGGTCGGACCTGAAAACATCGGAGCAGGACCAATCGATGCGCCCATCGGATAACCCGCACCCAGGGCCTTGCCCATCGACATGTAATCAGGAACAACATCATGGTTCTCAATCGCGAACATCTTCCCAGTTCGACCCATCCCCGCTTGAACCTCGTCCGATATGAAGAACCCACCAACATCTCTTGTGACCTCATACATCCCCTTCACTGCTTTGGCGGGAGGAACTATGAGACCTCCTTCGCCGCATAGGGGTTCCATGACAGTGGCTGCGATGTCATTGCCCTCCAATTGTAGTGCGTACCGAAGAGCTTCAACGCATTCTACATTACAGTCCTCAACATTCTGACCATATGGACAGCGGTAGCAGTAAGGATAGAAAACTCGAATGACATCGACACCTTGCGGATAGCCTGATTTGTGCTTGGAGTTGGAGGCGGTGAGCGCCATTGCGTAACCAGTCCGTCCATGGAAAGCAGGTCTAAAGCCCACGAACCTCTGCTTGCCTGAGAGATCCATTGCAGACTTCATGCAACCTTCGACTGCACGTCCGCCAGAGGTCGTGAAGACAACTTGTCTCTTCTGATTGCTTGGCGCCATCTTGCCGAGCTTCTCAGCAAGCAGAGTCTGCGGTATGCCGTCAAAGTCAGCGCCTGGAAACTCGCGCACCACATCATTGATGCTGGCTTCGAAATCAAGGAGTGGTTTGTATCTCAGTCCGAAAGCCCGAACAGCTACACCTCCGGTGACATCAAGATATTCCGTGCCTTCGATATCGTAGATTGTTGTTCCATGACCACAAGTATGGTCAAGACATCCGTAGACTTCGCGATCCTGTGTGGTGAGGGCTAAGCTCTCAGCACCACGCTTCTTCCAGTAATCGTTGGTCATTGTCTCCTGTGATATATCGTCGAACCCTAAGTCCTTGATAATCTGAATATGCTTCTCGTCCATTGCCACAACCATCCTTGGAGGGACGAGCCAAACCTAGCAACACCGCATTATCTAATTTGTGATGAGGGCTAGGGAGCTTTCTAGCGCTACTTGCTGAACAACATCAGAAGCCCTGCAAGAAGAATCATGAATCCTGCAAGAGTACCTATATTCGTCAACCACCCAATGACGTCGAACGTGAGATTGCCAACGATTATGATGATTGATAAGAACCCGAAAAGAGCAAGAAGGGCTCCGGATTTTCCCACCTTCCACGACACAAAGCCACTAGCATCAAATGATAGAACAACCATCAAGATTAGAGCAATTCCTTGGATAAGAACCACAAGTCCGTTGATGTCACCACCTGAAAAGGTGTTGAGTCCGCCAATGATCATTTGTATTGCGAAATACGCAAGAACTATGCCGCCAAGAACTGTGTATCCCTGTGCGGCACCATCAGCCTTACAGCCCATCTATATTATGTTTCCTTGGGGACCAAGCCCCTTTCAGAAATCGCTATGCTATCGGTACATAAACCGTTTGGATGAGTGCGGGACGTATTCCTCCCTGTAATACATAGGATTGTATTCTTGATGTTCCACGCTCATATGACGTCAATATTGATTCGTAAGAGGTGGCCACTACGAGATATCCCACATACGAGGGAAACAAAAGCACTGAAAAACCCGTTCGACTTGACAAGACTGAGGGTCATGTAGTCATAGAAGGGAGAGCCTATCCAGCCCGAGAGATTATAGAAGCACTCGCTCAGAGCGGATACACAGAGCTTCGATCGGTTGGTGATGCTTTGGTGCTAGGTCGCCACCGGATCACGCCCATCTTCAAATCTGCAAAGGATAGAGCTATGGCATCCCTCTGTCATGGGAGCTTGGCTTTCTGCTGCCCGCTGTCAAAACGATGTGCTGAGAGAGATAGAGCTTTGGAAGTCCTAGGTCTCACCATAGAAGAATATGAGAACCTGAAAGGCGATGCTCATTACAGATTCATAGACGCTGCCAGAGGCCTCTCATCGGCGGATGAGGCGCGACCCTACGATGTTCGAGGTATCACTGCAAACAGACCGGCAGTCGACAGAGGATACGGGTCGGATGACTATCGAAGAGAATTCGACAGGCGTGATAGCGCACTCCATCGAAGAGATGTCGAGTCTGCTTCAAGACGGGACTACGGGTCCTATCGGAGCTCTAGTCATTCTGATCCCTACTCAGATTTGACCACAGCAATTCCATACTCTGAAAGCCATCGTAAGGACAAGCTGATGGATGAAATGCGTTCTAGTTCCTGTGACGTTTCAATCCAATCCTCATGCGGCAGCAGAACAGATGAGGCGGTAGAAGGTCTGGGTGCGTTATTCATGCAGGGTGAACTAAGCCCATTCAATGATGATACCAGAGATGACAGTTCGTCACCTAGCTTCTGTTTCTCTTGTGGTCGAACGATAAGAATGGGAATCAAGGTTTGTCCCTATTGTGGAGCGACTCAGTGACAGAAATGAAGCCTAGTAGTTACCAATGGCGCTCTCACGCCGCACAGGGTAATCCTTTGGATACCCGAAGCTTGTGACAAACCGGTCTATGCCAACATCTTTGCCGAGTGCTTTCAACTCACGGAGTTGCTCTATGGAACTCACACCCCAGCGGAAGAGAGAAACGATACCTCCGCGTCGGGAGAACTCCTTCACGAAGTACATGCTTTCGACTAAGTCATTGTAATCGGCTGTTCCAGGCGCTGGAAGCACGGGGGACCACGGAAACAGGTTAATCATAAGACCGCCTGTTATCTCTCGTATCTTGGTATAGTCATAACCATAAGTCTTCTTGGCACCCTCTGTAAGTCCGCTCTCCGGATCAACCAGAACCTCAACAGAGATCTTTAGGGGTTTGAAACGGTTTCCCTCATCCCCAATGAGGCTATCTGCTCCGCTCTGCAAGACGCGAAGTCCTTGGAGAACCTTTTCAGTTCGCCATTCATGCCACTTATCATGGTAGTCTGGATTCTCTGTGAGATATCCATGAGTGAGTCGTGCAGGCTCTTGGTCCACAAGAGGTGCGAATTCCTTCCGACACCTGTCACAGAAACAGAACTCGTCTCTGATGAAACCTACACCAAAGAGGAGGATTTCGTCTATTGGATAAGCCCCGAGCTCCTTTACAATTTCCGCACCATACTCCCAGAACTCTTCACGATTCGGACATATCTGATGTGGCATTGACTGGCCGCTGGCAGTCATGGTCTGGTACTTCGGGTCACGTGCAAACCACGCATCGGTGTAAAAGTCCATGCTCACAGCAGTGTGTATTTCCAGAGCTTCGGAAAGGGCGACCCATTCATCGAAGAACTCCGCGTACCCCTCATCAACTGGCGCCGTCTTGCTGGGAAATACCACATGTCCGTTGGGCTCTTTGCCGACAATGCCAACCTCCCTCATATATGAGGCGTAAGTCGACATGAAGTCTCTTGCTGAAACATCTATGTCTTCAGCTCTGAATAGTATCAGCGCTTTTTGCATGAGGAATTCTCTGATGTTTTGTTTCATGCTAGTGTACCCCGTCGGTGATGCTCTGGCATTCTATTGTCGGTTCCTCGCTCTAGCGGTGGGCCACGCTCGCTATAAGAATTTCCTAGAGGGACTATCAACGCGTGTGTTATTATATCCTCACTTCTCGAACGATGTTTCATGTGACTGCAACAGCTTCTGTCGAATTAGCATCAGAAGAACTGATCAAGGGTCGTAAATCCTAGAAGCTCCTCGAAATCAATCCCCACTGAATCAAGTACCTGGCCGAAGACTGACCTTAGTGTATCAGTGTATTTGTCCGTATCCAGCCAGTAGCTCTTTTCCTTTGCAAGCTCAATCGGCAATACGCCTCCATTGCCCTTAGTCTTAATGTACTCAACTATTGTACCAGGTGGGACATCATATCCGGCATTATCAAGCATATGGGCTGCCCGAACATGCTGAGGTGTGGTCTTCCCATATTGATCGAGTTTCTTGGTCAACTGGACGCGGAATGCCAAATCATCTGGAGTGAAGGGATCGGCTTTGCCCTCCAACCGGTCAATGGCTGTGTTTACAATCTCACGAATCTCGTCTTTTGCTGCTTCGAATCCTTCGAGATTGTCCACCTTGCTAAGTACCGTCAGCATCTCCTGAAACGCGTCCTGGATGAATCGAGGCGTGTTTCTCTTCTTGCCGCTTAAGCCTTTCACTTCAACGTATCCTGTGGAGTAGACGCCAATGTAGTTTTTCTTAAGTTCAGAAAGAGCGACGTACTTGTAGGTTTTCTCCACTTCCAAATCGATTCCAAGCGCCTCCTGAGACCACTTCACAAGCTCATCTTGCTGTTCCTTGGATGGATTATCCAGAAACACGGAGTCTGTGTCCCCATATAGTACTCTTACACCCATGGACTCTGCTTTTTCTTTCGTTTTCATGATTGCATTTCGTCCATAAGCCGTTACGCTCTCAGCTGCCGGCATGCAAAACAGCTCAAAGTGTCGAGCTCCGGTGACACCATAGGACGCATTGAGATACACCTTGAGCGCCTTCTCAACGACGCTATACCAGGTCCAGGTTCTCTCATCCAATGACTTATCCTTGCTTTTCGCCTTGAACCACATCACTCTAGTATCTCTGAAGAAGCCAATGATTTCACTAATCATGCCTGTATGCTTCTTGCAGGTCCAATGACCTGTTTCAGGAACTTTGTTGTCTGTCGCAACCCTGCATTCTTCGTGTGGGCAATCGACTGTTTCATAGCTGATATTATGCCTCTTCATAATTGTCGGATAAAGACTTGCAAAGTCAAGCACCGTGGCATTGAAGTGAACTCCCGCGATTGGGTCGATTACAATTGCACCCTTGAACGCCTTGTCCTTTATCATAGCCTTAGTGTGTGCTTCCGCAGATTTGGCAGCCTCTATGTCAGACTGTCGAGGAATCAGAGCCCCCCGAGAACGATGTTCTTGCCTGAATAGGGACTGAATCCAAGAGGAAATACCCAGACGCGTCACATCCTCCATCGACAAGCGGGATATGCGCATCAACAAGACAATCAATCGGAGGAGTAGATTATCATCGAATCTTGTCAGGTCCAATGTTATGTTAGCGTCACGCCAACAGTACTGTGCCAGCTCATAGTAGGGAAGAGATGAGATGTCAGTGGTGAGTTCGAGTTTTCCTACGCCTAGAAGGCCTTGGGCAATCGTTTCCAGGTTCGACCGATCATAAGCACCTGACATAGCATAGATTCGGATGGAGGGGTTCTTGAGGAACCTATAGAGATCCACGTGGATTCCGCTACGAAGGAATGCGGTGTCATTCGCGCGATTCATTCTGATAGGGCAGTACGTATCCATATCGACCTTCAATCGCTGAGCCCTATGATATAGGTAATTCAGGTCGAATGCATCTCCTACAAAAGTCAGAACAATCGGATAATTATTAATGACTTCGAATGCCTTCACAAGCATCTCTGCCTCGTCGTCGAAATACACAATCTCAAGACCCTTTGGAAAATCATCCCTCTTCTTGCCTGTGGGATGTCCTTTTCGCTTGAGCACGAAACACATGCCGTAACCTTCATTATCGGAGAGACCAATTGCTGTGACCTTGTTGGGGGCTTTCTGCGTGTTTGGCATTCTGTTTTTGACAGGAACATAGACCTCGATATCTAGGGCAATCCGCCTAATGTCAGGAACCTCACCAAAGAACATGGGAGCATAGGTTTCGATGATTCTCTCAATACGCTCCGAACCAGGAATGGTTCTCTTGAACTCTTTCATAGTGTTTTTATCGATCTCCGGGGGGCTGGCTACAAGAGTCCCATTCTCAATCTTGTAGATGAGACCGGAAACGAATCTCATATCGTAGGTGTAGGTATGATGATATCGGATGTTGGCCTCCCAGGCATGATTCACTTCCTTGATTCGCAAACTCTCTCTCATCGAATCTGGGCGACCACCAATGCTGAGGGGATCATTGGCGATTACCTTGGTCATAGCAACCTGCTTGTCACTGAGCAAATCAGTGAGCTCAACTGCTTCAGTGCGTATGAAACCAGGATGACGTCGAATTCCATTAATCTTCTCGACTTCCTGTTGCGACAGGTCGGTGTACATATACGGCTTGTGCCCGCTATTATCAGTCCAGAAATGAATCTTCTTTGTTTCAGGATTGTAGAGGCTAGCAATAGCCTTGTTCGTATTCCTATCGTAGTCAATTGAAAGAAGGAACGAGGGTGGAAGATCCTTTGGCATGTCGCGGTAGCCAATTTCATGAGTTTGCTTGACCTTGTCCACGGCGGCCGGCTTCTTTTCCTTTTCATCATTAGGTGGAGATGGCTTAACGTTATCTACGCGTTCAACACTTGCATTGACGGAGGTTTTTCTAGATTGTGATGCTTTCGTCACAATGACATCTGGCGTCACTTCAGCACCGGAATTTTCATGACCACCGAAGTAATCATCCAAAGTGGACTGATTTCCATCTTCAGGTTTCTCGTCATTCACCAAAGTCACTCACTCCATAGATGAGCTATTGAGTCCTGATAAGCACTTCCAATGAACCAGAAATACATTCCGAGCAGTTCATATGAGAAGCCAACCTCTTGCAGGTTCATGGTGCGCTCACTCACTACTGAAGCGAAACGAGTTATCTTCGCGCGCATGGAGCCTGGCGAGGATATTCTAAAGACGATTGAGGCCGTTTCTTCGGAACATGGCGTTCGGACAGGCCAACTGACATTGATAGGAGCAGTATCAATGGCCAGCCTGGGATTTTTTGATAGAGAGAGCATGGAATACAAGACATTCACTGTGGACAAAGACCTTGAAGTTGTGTCATGCATGGGAAACATCGCATCCACACATGAGGGGGGGCTCATTGTACATGCTCACATGGTTGTTGCTGATCAAGACGGTACGTGCTATGGAGGTCATCTAATGTTGGGGTGCAAAGTTTCTGTCACAATGGAATTGATCATCACGGAACTGGACCAAGATGTTAGGCGAGCCAGAGATGAAGCGACCGGTCTGAATCTGCTTGATATCAAGTAAGACATCAGACTGCTCATTGCTTCAAACCAAGCAGGTCAGTTTGTGCCCGGATAGTTTTGGCAACGCTGTCAAGCTCATCGCGTGGAGATATCTTCTCACGGTAGTCGTCTGGAAACATGAAACCGAATTTATCACCTTCGTTCCTAGGTATTACATGTATATGTAGATGGGGAACCTCTTGTCCCGCACCAACCCCATTGGCAATCACATTGATTATGCCATCTGGTTCAAATGCTGAGTGCACCTTGCGGGTCAACTCCGCCAGACGCACACCAAGACGCTTAGCGACTTTGGTATCAACGTCTAGCATGTTCACATAGTGCTGCTTTGGAATCAACAAGCAGTGCCCTTTGCTAATGGGAAATATATCCATGAAGGCCATCGTGAATTTGTCTTCGAAAATGACAGATGCGGGTATCTCACCACGAACTATCTTGCAGAAAAGGCAGGATTCATTGTCGCTCATATCGGTCACTGACTGTGGGAGTTTGAAATAAATCGTTCGAAATTCGTGCAAAGACACGCGCACAAGCCTCATTAGCGCACATCTCATAATCACAACTTGGCTTCACAGGTGGTCCCAGTTGAGCAGGAGAATGAAGGTCTTCTTTGACCAAACACAGAACGAACGTGGGAAACTAGACACAACATATTCTTCACTTGGTAGTCTTCTCACTGATAATGATCTCGACGTAGAACCATATACCGAATTCATGATACTAGCCAAGAGTATCAAAGAAGCAGCAGTGTTAGTCTTTGGATGCCCAAACAGCTCCAAGCTGCGACCTACAGAGATAGATGTTCTAACGCATTATGTAAAAGCTGGCGGGGGGCTGTTCCTGCTCTCACTGTCGGGCGGCGACCGGGGCCTGATGAACAATCTCAGCAAGCTGTCCAAAACCTTTGGCATTGAATTCGATAATACAGCTGTAAAGGATGAGAGAAGCAATGCCGGTTTGCCCACAATGCCGTTTATCAGTAACCTCATAGCACATCCATGCACTGAAGATGTTCAAGATATTCTATACCCGTCCGGGTGTTCACTGAAGGTGTCAGGGAAGGCAGTGGCATTAGTATCAACATCTGAAATGGCGGACCCGGCAAATCAACCCGTAATTGCCCTCGCTGAATACGGAAAGGGGCGAGTCATCTGCTCCGGCAGCTATGAGATATTCCGAAAAGGAGGCGGGCTTAAGCATGCTGGAAATAAGACATTTGCAATCAATGCCTTAAGATGGCTCAGTGGAGATGTCAGACTAGCCAAACCAAGCAAGGTTGCCAAGGCCAAGAAAGGTATGCCCGCTGCAGAAGTTTCACCTGCAAAGCTCGACGAGATGGAGGGTGCTCTTCGAAGGCTCGTCAATGCGGTATTTGACCTGCAGAAAGACATAGGAAAAGTAGGAGAGCAAGTCACAAGAGTCGACAGCAACGTAGAGATGCTGCGCAACCAATTCCAGGATTTTGCAGAAAAAACGCAACAGCAGTTCGGAGTAATGATACCAACCAAGCAATTCAAGACTCCAGAAGAGAATCAAGAGGTGGATTTGCAGGCGGACATCAATGCACTCCAGCGAGAAGTCAAGTCCATACAAAAGCTGAAAGATCACATCAATCAAAGGCACTCCTCCGGAATAATGGAGAAGGAAACCTATGATGAACAAGTCAAGAAACTCGATACTCGCCTGCAGAACTTGAAGAAGCATCTAAAAGCGAAGAAGAAAGAACTCAAGGATCTCGGGCAGTAGGTTTCACGCGTTATCTGCGGAATGCTCATTGATCTGTTCTTCATCCAGATAGTAATCAAAGGTAGCGAATATTCCGCTGTGAATCGCGGTAAGGTTTTTCTCGATGTCTTTGAGAACAAACAAAGCACGTGGTAGTCGACCACTGGACTGCTTGGCAAGGTATCTCCCAGGAGCCTTAACAAAGGACCAGAACGTGCCAATCTTATCAGCAAGGCCGTAGCCAACAAGAATTAGGATGACGCTGAAGAGGTAGATGTTTCGGGGAGGGATGAGTATCATAAGACTGAGAGCAATCGGCAGCCAAAGCATGGACAGTGAGAATGGTACTGTTTCGTCACGATTTGTGACCATCTGCGCAGACGAGAATATAGAGAAGAAGGGAGCAAATAGAGTGAAGTAGTACTTGTAAACGCCGCGAGGACCTGTTAGATGAACCCAGAGCATCATTATCATTGTGAGCAACAGTAGACGACGAAGATAGAAACTCTTCTTGTCACCATCCTTCTTCTGGAGGAACATGAAGCCAGCAATAAGAGTCACACCGAACCAGAGTAAGAAGCCGTAGTATACAAGCCCATCAAGTATCTGTGCAAGCACGGGCATGCCTACAACTACCGCCAGAATCTGAAGCCGCATCGGACTTCCATAGCCAGGAGGGTCTGTCAGTGATACGAGAGGAAAGCCTCCCATGGCCAAACGTATATTGACCAACATATTTGGCTGCGCTAAGAAGAATGGGAAGATGATAGCTCCAGCAAAGGCGAAGACGATTAGGACGCTAATCATGAACTGGCGAATGTCAAGGGGCTCCGCAATACGTTTCAAGAACCCCTTCGCTCTCTCTGCAGTAGATGTTATTATCCTAGAGGAATACTGCGTTCTTAAAATCAAGTAAATGACAAGCGGAATACCCAAGAACCACGCAATCTGTTTGAATAGTGCTCCTGTCACAATGAGTAGCGTTGCAGCATCACGCTTACCCTTGGTGAGCATGTAGAAGCCTGAGAAAAAGAAGAAGATGAACGGTGCTGTGTTCAGCCACACAAAGGTGGTATGGTACAGAACATTCGGATTCATGAGGTAGGTGAAAGCTGCGGCTTCGCCAACTCGTCTGTTACCTGACAGCTGCTTGGCAATTCCATATACCGGCAAAGCAGTGAAATATCCAAAGATTGCGAGAAGAAGACCAATTCCCCAACCATCCACCGGAATCATAAGACCGATAGCATACAAAATGGCAGTGAGTGGAGGGAAGATGTAAGCTCCATTCTCATTGACAAATCCATCTAGTTCAATATATCCGAACCCGGGGCTGTAGGGCATCACGCCTCTGAGCATATTGTTGCCCCAATGAAAGTAGTAGAACGAATAGTCCGTGTAGCCCTCGAATTGGTACACCAAAGTGTAGCCGAAAAGGTCGAGCTCTCCGTTTCCGAGCCAGACACCACGAAACCTCCAGAAACTGGAGCTGGTGAAGTCAACTACGGCGGCATGAAAAACCTGATTCCAAACAAGAGCAGCAAAACAAAGAATGAGTATCAAGACTGCATTCTCAAACAGGAAACGTAGTCCACGCACTGCCCATGAGAATAGAAACCGTTCAGCTCGTTTGGCAATGCGCATGATGTAAAGGCTGGCAGAACCTCTGAATAATGTTTGTGATTAGAGAGAGAACCAGGTCATGGACCAAGCGTATCGCTACATGAGAAGTTTCGCAGTGGCAGATGATCTACTCTTAGAAACCTCGATGGTTGGTACACTATCCCAGCCTTGAATGTCTGTGTGAGTTATCAGCAAAATTTGTTCGAAGCTCTGATCGTTCACCAAGTTACTAACAACAGAGGCCCTGCGGTTCTTGTCAAGGCCTCCAAGCGGTTCGTCAAGCATAACGCATCGAATCCGGGGAGCAAGCGAGGGACTGTCCCTTAGCGGCCGAATGGAGCTCATCGTTCTACTAATTCCTAGACGAAGTCCTAGGCTAACGGCAGTTCTGTCACCAAAGCTCAGTTGTGTTGTTTTCTTCGTGGCATTGTCTCGCTGGTCGTGTATCTTCAATGCCAATCCCGCGCCAGAGCGCCCTCTCGCAGCTGTCGGAACTAGATCAATTCCAGTATATTGATTGTTTGTAAACGCGCGAACGTATTCGTTCGTAGCACCCCTGATAATACCCAACAGCCGCTTTTGCACCACGTAATCAGCCACAAAGCTGCTAACTAGTTTTAATCTAACATACTTGGTATGCTCATTCAGACTCCTCAACGAATCCATCTCTGCACCAAGCTCACGCATCTTCACGGATCTGGCTTCTAATTCCCTTATGGCGCCTTGCTCCCTGTCGATGAGTTTTCTGAAGGAGTCGCATTGGCTCACGATTTCACCGAGCTTTGTGGAGAGTACATCAAGCCTTCGCTGAAGATTAAGGACACTCTTCCCTCCATGCTTCTTGAGGAGCGACTCAATGTCAGTCACCCCAGCCTTCTTGATAGCGTCCAAGAGCTTCGCCTGCTGCTTCTCAAGGCGTTTCTCGGCTTTATCAACATCCTTCTGTTTCTCTTTGATACGGCACACTGCATCATACGCCTTGGAAATATCAGATAAGTGCTCCTCGACACCACGGAGCTCATCTGACACCTCCACACGACGACCCTTGAATGTCTTGGCCTTTTCTTCGTCCTGTTTCAGTACCTGCCTGTATTTCACTAGCAGATTCTCGCGCTCTTCGACGGAAAGGGGCTTTGCGCAGGTTGGACATTCAGCGACGCCTGAATCGTCATCTACAGAAACACCTTCAAGAGTCACGACCTTCTCACTGAGGTCCGTCTTGGTCGCATCGATTGCTCCTAGCTCGCGGTCAACTTCGGTTGTTTCTGTTTCGAGTTTCTTGCGACTGGACTCGTATCGCTTGGCTTCTTTCTTGAGAATTTTCAGACGTGCCTGCACAACTTCAGTTTCAGCCAATGAAAGACCAGCATCTGCAAGGTCAGAGTCCCGATAACGAATGCTTGAGTTATGGTCGCGCTCTATTCTCTCGACTTCTTGAGTTAGGGCGTGTATTGCCTCAAGACCTTCAGGATCAGGCATTTCCTTCAGATGGTCCTTGATCTCCCCGGCTTCGGCTTCGTTGCTTTTGAAACTGCGTTCATAATCCTCGATTCTTATCTTTGTATCATTGATCTGTTCCGCGATATGCTCAGGACGAATGTAATCGTCTTCAAGCCCTCTAATCTGGGCTTCAAGGTCCAACTCGAAGCTCTTCAGATGGTCTGACATCTTGTCCAATAGCTCGATGTTGTATATCCTCACTATGAGGTTTCTTAGCACGGTGGGAGTAGCATTGGCGATTAGAGCCACTTCCCCCTGGCGGACCAGCAACGTGTTCAAGGCTTGCTGCAGATCAAGATTCAGAATCTGCATGAGCTCATTGCTCACAGATTTGCTCTTATCAGCAAGACGCTTCCATGCATCCCCCGTCCGTGTGTACAAAACAACAGCCATTCCTTTGGCTGAACTATAGGACCGGTCCATTTTATACTGAGTCCCAGCAACCTCGAAGACTAAGATCGCCTTGCACCAAGTTGATGTGAAACTGACGAGCTCATCATTGGTAAGACCAACAGCATCAGGCCCCCACAGAGCCCATAGTATTCCTTCGAATATTGAAGACTTCCCAGTCGAGTTCGGACCCCTGATGAGTATCAGTCCTCCAGGCAGTTCGCCCTCTCCCTCAGGGAGCTCGAGGTTTCGAAATGGCTTGAAGTTCTTCAATTCGAGACGAAGTAGTTTCACCTGGATTCCTCCTTCGAAATCGTATCCAGAGTGAGCTTCTCCCCACTGCGTCCAACTGTAATCTCAAGAGCACGTACTGCAATTCGAGTTAGTGTTTCAGGGTCGTACTTCTCGTCGAGTGATAGCGTTTCTAGATAAGTCTTGAAATCCTCCTCGGGATCTTCGATAAGATACTCGGATTCGATCTCAGGGTATGCTGCTTCATCATGGTCGGTTTCGCGATGCCTTATTGTCCATACAAGCTGTACGATGTTGTACTCGGAGTCCTGTGATAAGACCTTCATGCGAAATGATTCCATTGCGAGGCTAAGGTCGAACCCACTGATTCTCGAAGACCCACCTTTGAAGACTAGTCGCACTCGTGCGGCAGTAGCCGAATCCCACTGTCCCTTCAGATTCTTCTCGTCGAACAATGATTCCATCCTTTGAACGATTGATTCAACTGTATCATCGGCCTCTATTGCAATCTTCTCGGTGTAAACAGGCCGTGCAAAATCAATGTGGTGCGGAGTGACTATCGGAGCCGTTCCACGCTCAATGTCAACTACAAGGAATCCTTTCTCATGTCGAATTTCATCAAACCTCCACCGCTCTGGAGAACCAGCGTACCACGCATTCTTTGCATGCTTGTGCTGATGGTGGTCGTGACCTAATGCGATGTAGTCATATCCCATGCTGAAGATGGCTGGTTGAAGGCTACGATCAAGGTCCATTCCGTGTGCCACTGCAATAGATGGACGGTCAGAATCCGGAAGCTGGTGGGTTGTGATCCAGTCGTTGAAGGTGGTTACTGCGCCAGCAGATTCGAGAACGTTGTACTCAATGAAAGGAAAACAATAGACATTCAGTTTCTCGTATGAACGCACGAGTGGTTTTCCTTCCCGGAGTGCAAGTTTCAGCTCCTGTTGGGTCGCCACATCCAGACCGGGAATTGCCATCTTCAAGCTATCAAGAAATGACACCTCAAGATTCCGGTATATGCCATGATTGCCCTCCAGTATCAGAACAGGAATGCTGGTTTTCTCAATGAATTTCTTCAGCACAGTAATGACTGTTTCTCTCGCAACAACAGGAGGTTGAGTGGGGTTGTACTCCCAAGGTTGATCATAGAGGTCCCCAGAATGAACCACGATATCAACTGGCGGATCGAGCTCGGCTATCCTGGTAAACAGCTCTGAGAAACGCTCGTAGAAGTCGTTCTCGAGGACTCTGGTGCGCATCTCAACTGCCCAGACATTATGTCTCACACCTTCCCGGGGCTTCGTGCCAAGATGGGTGTCAGAAATATGCGCAACTCTTACAGTCATCGCTCTATTCCTCAGAGAATGTGTTTCTCACGCTTCTTGCTGGACCTCTTACTCTTGTACTTGTCCTTATCGCGTTCGAAGATAGTATCAAACAACGGAATCTTGACAGGTAATGGCAGCTCTCGATATGAGGCTGTCAGCAATGCCTCTCCTCGTGACATCACTCGGAACTCATTCTCAAATCCAGAGATGTTGACACTTGCGTTATCGATGCATGACCTAATCTCACGTTCATTTCCCATCCGCAGGTTAATTTCCGTGTTCATCTGACTGAGAATCACATTGTCAAGTACGCTCACTTGTTGACTTACAACCAGGAGTCCGATATTGAACTTCCGTCCTTGCCTTGAGATATCCTTGAATACCGACCGTCCCTTCATGAGTTCTGGATTGAGGATTGAAGGAGCTTCCTCTACTGTAATCTGAATGACCGGTAAATTACGCGGATCTTTCACCTCAGCAGAGTCACTTGTCCCTCCACGCCCATAGAAACCCCGGGCCATTTTCTTGACTCGATTGAAGAAGGGATTTGGTAGTCGCATCTTACCTTGCGTTTCGAAATCTCCTAGGTTACCACTACTCTTCACAGCTCGCCTCATGTCAGACAAGGTCCGGGTAACCACGGTTGTCAGGAGGAATTGCTCAGTGTCACTCATCAGGCTTGTATTCACGACTAGAACACGGCCAGTTTCCATCGCCTCATAGATGGCATCAAGAACCGATGTCCCGTCCTTGATGAATATTGGAGAACGCTCCAGGAATCGGAGCCTCCGCTGGACCGCTTTCATTGTCCCCTTGGGTGTAGACGTCCCCTCAGGTTCGTCCTTCATTTCAAGTATCTCAGCGATCCAGTTCTGGTGCTTGGACGCATACGTGGCATCAATGAATGAGTTCATCTGGGGGGTGAATTCAGTGATAGAGTACAAATCCCGAGGTTGAATCTCATCCCACTTAATCCTGATTTCCTTGGCGTACTTCTTTACCTCCCGCGGCGTGGCTCTCAAGTGGGTTGTCAGGTAGTAGAAGGTTCCCAAAACCTCTGATCTAATCGTCGGACTCATGGCTTCGACTATGTGGTGGATTCCGTATTTGTCTACACCCTTAGCGAATTCATCATGCGGGTCGATACAGAAGGCAGATATCCGAAGCACGTCGCTATCAGGATTTGTGCTAGCCTCGATATTGGTGTCAATCAATGACTTGATGAGAACCATCATGAGATTGCTCTTTCCAGATCCTGTTGAACCAAATATCCCAACGTGCATGGGCAGGAACTTGGAAGGAATCATCACAGGCACATCAAGAGTTGCTTCGCCTACTTGGAGGTCTCCGACATACATCTCACCGTCGGTCTGAGATTCAAGCATCATCCGGACTACTGAGTCTGATATTCCGCGCACTGGTCTGTAGACAGACGCAAGATGATCGGGCAACCGGCGTGGAGAACGAAACACCCACTCATTATCAATTTGCTCTGCGTAGCCAAGCATTCGGCCCTGCACGTCCAGAAGCATGTTGCGTTCGATTCCAGAGAGATACGCGTCGCCTTCCACCATGAGTGTGCCAGCAACGCGGCTCATGTCATCTACTTGTCTCAGATAGTTTTGGAGGCCTAGAACCCGGAAGAAAAAGACCCTTTCATGACCATCACGCTCGGAAGTGATCATGAATATCTCGCCTACACTAATGTCGCGATTGTTTCCCATTATCTCTAGGTTAGTCTGGTTACCCACACCGACTTTTCCGAATAGCTCGCCTAGGTTGTCTTTGTTGAACACCATCATCTATCATCTCATGTCAAAGGTTGTAGTCTTCCCGAAGAGGAAGTGCCCTCCGGGGGTCGTGATTAGTTGCACGCAGTACGTCCCGGTATACTTCACGTGCTAGCCCAAGGTCCTCATAACTGAGCTTACATGCCTCGTGGGCGAGAGCTAATGCCACAGGATAGCCATACCATCTTGCGTCCCTAGACATGAACTCTAGGTCACGAAAGATCTGTTTCTCATTCGCCCTTGTTGCCGCGGGGTCGCCACGTACGAAGATGTTCTTGAGCCACCAAACCCGATCGAAATCGATTCGCGAAGGCCTGTTGTCTCGTGAGAAGCTAAACAGGTATGGCACCGCAAGCTTTGGCGGTAGGTACGTTCTGTCACTGATGATGTGGAGCCCTCCATTCGGATCGTTCTTTGATGGTAGCAAACAGAACCATTTCGCCTTCGCGCCGAATATGTCTTCTGCCATTTTCGCAATCCTATGTGCAAATGGTATTGTGTGATTCTTGCTCACAGCACAGAGAATGGCTTCTTTGTTCCGTGCCAGAGCACAGAGCTCTCTCAGCATGAATCCGCTCGGCATCGAGGGATACTTGAGAACATGGTGTATGAAGATACTCATTGCACCATCGATAAGGATGAACTTCGGCTTGAACTTGCTAGTCAGCACTTTTCTGATAGCGGCATATTCTGACACCGTTCTGAGTTCATCATGGACCACGGGGTTGGTGAGGTATCCGGCCCTTGATATGAGGGAAACCATGTTCTCCAGTTTGGATTTGTAGCGGGCAAAGTCAGTGCTATCCAAGTCAGAGAACGATTTCACTTGAGGCCCCAAATTATCTCGGAAGAATTGTGTCACGAAGTCAGTTGAATCCTTGTTGGGATAGATGTTCGTCAAACTGTCGGCCATCTTGTTCTTTGCATCGTGACGTACACCGGAGTGCCAATGCATATCGAGAGAGGGCTGTGCTCCAAGTTCAGATTCCAAAGCCGCTCGTTCCATTATCGAAAATGGGGGACCTTTCTGTGTGTTAGTGTCAAGTATCACGGTTGCAGTGCTTAGCAGGTGGATGCGAATGTCATCCAGCGTGCCAAAGTTCTCAGTCCCAGATCCGTCAACAGCTGCAACGAGGAAGTCCTCATCGAGTACAATATCAGCGGAGTAAGACTCCACTGTATCCAGGAGGTCCTCCTTGATTCTCACCTCGTCTTTTGCGAACTCTTCTTCATCTCGACGGTCTTGTTGGTTCCGAATGTCTTCAAGAACCGTTTTCAATAGTTTCCTGAACTTATCGGTGAGTATCTTCTCGAGCATCAAACCCCTCTTTTCAGATTAGCAAACAAGCATTCAAACGACTGCCACCGTTCAGTGTGGATGCAATCATAAAAAGATAGCACTCGGAACGCATGAGTCAATGATGGCAATACCTGCGTAATATCACCAGTAGTAAATACTGAAATCTGCTTGTGCGAAATTATCTTTTAAGGACACACCACAACGAGTCCTCTGTAGCAAGTATTCTGACTAAATGGTAACTTAGCGAAGCGACGGGAAGTGCTTGATTGCTGAAACTCACATACTTCGGCCACACTACATTCGTACTGGAGTCAAAGGACGTCACACTCCTGCTGAACCCAGGGATTTGGAATGGCGAACCCGTTGTACCTGTAGACGTTGACGTGAGAATCATTGTGGCGACAAACCGTGACGATGACTCTGTGGGAAATGCCGCTGAAATTGCGGCCAACGCCAAGGCTTGGTTCCTGGGAAACGAGGAAACAGTCGAGAAGGTCAGATCTCAGGGCGGGAAATCTTGGTTGCTTCATACACTCAAGGTTGAAGGAACCTATGAAATCCCTGGCCTGAAGATTAGTGCATACCCCCTTCAGAAGAAGGACCCCACGTCTGGTGAGAGGTACGAGAACCTTGGACTCTACATCGAGATGGGCGGCATGAAGGTCGGCTATCTTGGTGATAGTGCAGTGCAAGGCCCATTCGGTGAATTCGAGATGGATGTTCTCATTGTTCCAATAGGGGGCGGAGAGGTGTTTGAGGTGAAAGACGCAGTCAGTCTGTGCTTGGACGCCAAACCCAGGATTGGTATCCCTGTAAGGTGGACTTCGCCAGATCAACCATCGAACTTCGCGAAGTATGTATCCCAATTCGGACAAGGAGTCATACCCGTAGTCATGGAGCACGACCAAGTCTTAGAGATTCACTGGGCTGCGGGCAACGAGTTTAGACATACACTATCCTAGTCCATTCGCTGAGCTGCTCTTTGAGCAGAATACGCACTCGAGAGGTTAAGAGAAAGATAAGTGGGTGAGCCGCGATTGAGCGAGCACAAAATTGTAAACATTGACTTGGAAGAAAGCGAAAACGTCACACTAGGCGGAAGAAGTGGCCTTGACCATATAGACGTTTCAGGCGTTCTAAAAGTGACCAACCCATCGGATCGATGTAGGATATGGAACGTCAAGGTCCACCTAGGTGAAACTGGAAAAGGCACTGGCCTTCGGAAGAAAACGCTTCCTGGGGGAGAGATTGATGCCGGCGGAAAGTGGGAAACATATTACACGGTTGGTGTAAAAGCCCCACTCCTCGCACTCACTGAGGCTTATGATACGTGTAGCAGTGTTGAAACCGAAGAACCGCACTGGGCTTATGTCTTTGGCGCGGATAATCCGATCAGGATGACAATCCAGTTGAAGAATAACTCAGGCGGACAGATTGACAACATCATATTGAACAAGACTGTTCCTCCAGAGCTCTCCGAGGTCACCATCGAGAGCGCGTCATCAGGAGTGGCTGAGTTTGATGAAGGTACCAGTCAAATTATGTGGAAAGATTTCATGATCTACCCTGAGGAAAGCTCCACTCTGGTTGTGACTGCGATTGGTAAGGTTGACGACGTCAAGTCGAAAGTCGCGGGTGAAATAGTTGTGACCTATAGAGCTGAGGAACAACAACGCTCGGAACTAGATCCGGATATGACCGCCTTGACAGAATTTCTCACCGGAATCGAGAACGCTGAAACCGAGCCAAATCATTGGGAATGCACACTTGAGTGCTCCAATGAGAGCGATTTAATGATAAGACTTGACAAGGCAGCGGTGTTCCTAGTTCCAGAGGGCGGCGGTAAGAAAGAACTAAAGATAGACGAGAGTCCTGCGTTCGAAATGGCGCCCGATCAGGATTGGAGCGCAAAGTTTGACATTGAGAGCAAGTCGCCGCCAAAATGCAGCCAGGATGTCGTATATACCCCCGTGGGAATTGTTACAAAAAGAGTGCTAGGAACAATCGAGAAGACTGCACAGATTATCCCAGTAGCAAGAATCGGCTACACGAAAGTCTTCGAACCTCCTGCTGTGGACAGCTTTGATAAAACACCCGTTGAGGTCACAGTTGAAATCACCAACAGTGGCTCTGCGAAGTTGAACGAGATTCTTGTGGAAGATAGCCTTCCTGATGATGTCATGCCACCTCTAGAGGAGCATATCTCCGTTTGGATTCGCGGAAAGAAGTATACTGGCGACTTTGAGTTTATCAAAAAACCGAATAACCAAAACCCGGAGAACGCACATAAGCTCACGTTTAGGATTAGTAATCTCAAGGATTCTGTGGGAGAACTTGCGCCTGGCGAGAGTGTGAAGATCAACTATGCCATAATGGCATGGAAGAGTAGGCCTGAGAAGGAGTATCCCAGCCCAATACTATGCTCTGCCAATACGCACATAGCAGGATTACTGGCTACAGTGCTAGGCGAAGACCACAGGCTAGAGGTCATATACAAGAAGAGGCGTATCTCGACGAAGAAGGCGATAAACAAGGGTGCGGACGTCGGGGAGTATGTCGTTGTGCTCGTTGTTGAGAATCGAGGCGAGGTTACTGCGGAGAACGTGGTCGTAACAGATTGGATACCACCCGGTTTTGAATATGTGTCAGTGGACCCTGAGGAATTAGTACCAAAGGTAAAACCAGCCCGCAAAGGCAGCAATGTCGTGTGGACCTTCACCCGGATGAACCCTGGCGAGAAGAAGAGAATCAGATTGTCTGTAAGCGGTGAAGGTGAATATGAGCGCCGTGAGCCACAAGTGACATCTGACTAATCGATCACGTGCACCCCATCAACAGGTTGGGGGCTAGATTCCCCCACCTGCTTCTCAATTCTACGTCTACCTGCGATCATCCTCAAGACTGCGAATTTCCTTTCGTGTTGAATCCAGAAATTCATCAATGTCCTGCAATAGTGTATGGTCCACATCTTCTGCACGTTGCGTATCAAGCGCATACAGAACCTTGAATCCCTTCAGTGTTGCATGGATGGCGTTCGAAATCTCAAGAATCGCACTACTCAAATCTCGGCTATCCATTTCGTCTTTTCCATGCTCATACACAAAGTCGTAAGCACCTCTCACTGCCTTGAATCCAAGTTCAAGCAACTTTTGCATAACTAAAGAAGGAGATGCACCTTCACTATAGAACCAAACTGAAACACGTGTCACATAGCGTGTCATGGACAAGAACCCCAACCTTTTGGAACGAAGTCATTGGCATTCGGTTTGCTTTAAGCCTTTCCGACTGGCTTCCTGCGACTGCGTGAGTGGATGAGCAAAGAGATATCCTCGTGATTGAGGACATGATGCCACTGACGCTTACAGTCACAATCCAGTGAGTCAAACACAGAAACGTCTTGATGAATTGAGAACTCTCGGATGGCGCTTGTTATGGATTCATCACAAGAACCACAGTTGTGTGCGCCACGAGGCTTCCCTGCGGCAACAGGGTCACACAAGATGTTGACCGAGCTCCCTACTTCGTCCCAGGCATCTCTTAGGACACTCAGAACGGTCCACAACCAAGGAGGTCTATACTGTTCTTTCAACCAGAGGCGCTCAACGAGCGTATACTTCTGGATATTGATAGGATTCATAGAAACCGTTGACACACCCAACTTGGCGGCGTCTTCAATGGTTTTGACTGCATCTAGGAGAGCGTCCCTCTCCGTTAGAAAGGGAGGCTTCAAGAGAACATAAGCGCGCACTCCAATATCGTATTCCTTGGCGGTTGCTACAGAGTCCTTGAAGGTGCCAAGACTGAATCCCTTATTGATACAGATTGACCGAACAGCATCATTTGAGCTCTCAAGACCAATCCCAAGTTCTACTCTACGAGACCCCAGGATGTCGCGCGTTTCACGCATAATCTCGGGTGTGACATATTCAGGTCGGGACTCAATGACAACTTCTTGAATCCGATCGTCCTTAGCAATTCGGGCGAGTATCTTAGCCCGAACATCAGCTGGTATCTCGGTAGTGTCTAAGAAGCTCCCGCTCGTATAGATCTTTACAGAAAGAGGCGTCGATTCATCAGCCAAATCTGAGAGAGCAGCATCAAACTGCTGTAGCAGTTCATCAGTGGTCGCACTGCGTTCATCGCCATCTAACAGGTAGCTGCACATCGTGCAACCCCCCGAATCACCGCGGGCATGAGAACACCCAACCGTTCCCAATACGACCGCCAGTGCCATGCCAACCTCGTTTCCAATCCTTGCAGGTGCAATCCATTTGGCTGAAGGTCTTGTGGGGTCTCGTCTACGTCGCTTTGTTACTGATGTACCACGAGCTTTGATTGTTGAATCTACAACGAGGTGTTCAAGCTGGTCAATGATATCGCTCATTTCGTGTCACTTCACCTTGTGCCGCACTGAAACAGCTTGGCCCTTCTTGAAATCGCACATCTCACGCCCAGACATCTCACTCCGACCCACAGCAATAATATCATCTTGGTTGTTCAACACAATTACCTCGTCGCCAGGGCGTATCCCTGAATCGGCCTCGTTGATTCCCACTGCGAAGACAGAGCCGCCCTCCAGTTTGCGCCCCTCAAATCGCACCCAATAGCGGTGGAGTGGAATCAGTCGGCGTCCGCCCTCAAGCGTGAGCGAAAGGGAGCCACTGTCGCCGATGAATGCACATGTCTGTTCCTTGTTGATTCTGCACACAACCATTCTGTATAGCTTTCCTCCAAGTTTGGCTCCGTCAGGCACAAGTGCTTCACCAGCCCCTGGCCCAAACTGGTAGTCTGCAGTAGCGCGCAGGGTGTCTTCAAAGAGAGCGGGGCGACCGCCTTTTAACGAGAGAACTTCGCGCATATCTAACAGCACATTCTGCAGTGACTGTAGAGAGTCGAAACTCGAAGGTGAGTGCTGATCCGTCGTGTATACAATGCTCTGACTAACACGATCCTCTGCACTCTTCACAACATCAAGATAACCACCTGAAATGTGTGCCACAACCACAGCGGACTCAGCAAACTTCTGGAGATGTGTCACAAGAGCCTCAGCTGCGATTTCGGTTTCCTCCGTATCCCAGTCCCCAGTCACTGGAATATCATAGTACGCAGCAGGATACAGCCGCTCCAATTCTCTTGGAATCACTCCCAAAGGAGAGGTCAGAATGGTTTCTGCCACTGAAGAACGTGTTGTCCCAATTGCGTGCTCTATTGCTTTGATGAAGCGCTGATGCGACTTGGATTCTGAATATGGCTTTCGAGCAGAACACGGGAGGAGCAAAACGAGTTTCTTATGGTTAGGAGGCATGTATCTGGATGCTAGGCAATCTCGGAAGCGTTTCACTGCAGGCGAGTTGTAGGATTCTGGACCAATCAGAGACAGGTTGGTTTGACCAGACGTTGGCGTGAATTCCTCAAGAAAAGCGAATAGCGACTTGTCTGTCTTCCTGAGAAGAGACGTTGCGGCGGTGCTTGAGTGTCCCATTGATTCGACGAGCCACCTCAGCTTCCCTAAACGCAAAGATTGGATGCTCTCGGACAGAATAGATTGGTAGATGTTCAGGTTGTGACACAACAACACTGTATGAAGCTCATCTTGGCTTAGTTCTCGAAGGTCGCTATGATCTGCACACGCTATGCACGAACAAGTCCTTGGAAGAATCCTGCCCGTGATTGATTCCTCGGAGAGATTCCAAAGACGTACTCCTCTCGAGGCCGACTCAGCCGCATATCCCAAATCAAACACATCAAAGCCCAGATAGAAGAGGAGGGGGACTGAAGAGGGGGAGATTCTACCGAGTGCAATGGTTAGCCAGTCGATTGGCAGCATTGTTCGGTTGCTGAGCGCGCTGTAGTCATGTGGTCCAAGCCATCCATCGAAGGATACAGATGCAGCCCTGACCCCTAAGGAAGCGAATTCTGTCAGTATTGATGTAAGTTTCTCAGAACCCAATTGCTGGGGGATTCTGACAATCAAACGAGAAGGGTCTACCTTGCCTTGAACTTCATCTATGAAATGTAACTGATTTTCTAGCAATAGCTCAGCTGCTTCCGCGCCGAGAAACGAAACAGCAGGGAATGAGGGTAGGAGGAGTGAGTCATCTTCGCGGACGCCTGATATGAGTAACTTCGAATCATGAATTGGCGAAGGAACAGCAAGAATCATGGATCCGCCTACAGGGCGATCGTTTCTGCCAAGAGTCGCATATCCCATGATGGACTCGGTGTTAGGGGGGCCAACCAAGAACGGAGTCTGAACCTTTGTAGACCCCATCTTGTACACGCCAACTCTTGCGGGCCCGTCGTGACCGCGTCCAATGAGAAACTCTGTTATACTCTCTCACCTCTCAGACTAGACTACTGGCTGATAACTAGTGTATCCTTTCGTATCCACACTGGTTTCAATCTTCTCAAGGATCTGCCTCACGCTCTCTAAGGCACCTGCTTTGAATAATGGTCGGTTGTTGTTGCCACACTGATATGAGTACGTGCATTGAGGACAGCCATCCACAGTCTTACAATCGCACGTTTCCAAGATGGTTTCTGTCCTTCTAAAGGCTTCATCCAATCTTGAGAAAAGCAACTTGGATGCACCAGTTCCTCCTGGACTTCCATCATAAACGAAGATTATTCCGGAGTCACCCATCGAAACCCCTCCAATCTCGCGGGTACTCCCGCCCGTTAGCATATCACTGGACTCAATCACAACATGCTCCAACGCGTGGAATGCACCTTCATAGAGCTGGGCTGGATCCAGCCTTGGACCCTTGGAGTCCTTCATCGGACCTTCAATGTATTCGTTTGCGGTCTTCGTGGGCTTTGGGGCAGTGAAAGCAAAGCCTCGCGTGACATACTTGTAGATGAGCGACTCAGGCAAATCAAAGCTTCCAACGCTTCTTCCAGTCCGTGTTTCCTTCTTGACGTATCCATAAACAGTCTGGGTCATCTCGAGACTGCAATACACGGCGTTGAGTCCCAGGATCTTTCGTTCTTCAATTACACTTAGGATTTTGGGCATAAATGAATACAATGGGCGAGTGTAGTATGTCCGATCTTGCATGGAAGCGACTGTGGCTCTCCCGAAGCCGGGGGCGTATTTGAAGTCAACAGAAAGGAAGTTCTTCCCACCGTGAAGATAGATTGCACCAGGATGTAGACTCTGAGCGGCCATTGGCATGGATCGATCCCCAAGCGTTTTCATCCCCAGCTTAATCTGAACGGTATCGCCAATCCCTCTGATACTATAGCCCCTCCAAGCCTTTCGAGCCTTCTCCGAATCTACTACTCTAACACTGCCGTTTTCACTAACATGAAGCAAGCCATCTCGCTCAAGGGTTTCCATGATTTTGAGTTGATGCGGGAAATGAGATGTGTTTAATTTGCCACTCATGGCTGCAGCGATAAGCTGGTAGTATCCAACTATTTCATTCCCAGGTTCCATGTATGCAGAATCAATATCTGTGAAGTACTTCTCAGGCTGATTCTTGTAATAGGATGATATCGGGTCATTCTCTCTTAGGGCAAGTATCGCTACACTTTCCTGACCCATTCTGCCTGCACGACCTATGCGCTGTGTGAGTCGTGTAATCGAAGTTATCATACTGACCACACTGTCAAGGTGACCGATATCCACCCCTAGCTCCAAAGTCGGTGTGGAAACTAGAACAGGCAATCTACCAGCTTTGAATTCAGTTTCCACTTGGCTGCGATATTTCTTAGTAAGCCCTGCCCTGTGGACCATAGACTTGATTCCGAGGTCATTGATGAGTATGTTTAGAACCTCAGCCTCTGAATGCGTGTTGCCAAAGACTAGAGTCTTGAACCCGCCGCTCTGCAGGATTCGCACGATGTTCACAATCATACTGTATTTGCTGCGTTCCCCCGGGTAGTACATCATGAAATGGACTGGTCCGCGTTTGGCGGCAGCTGACTCCACAAGGTGCACATCCCCGTCGAAAATTTGTTCAGCGAACTCCTTCGGATTCGCGATTGTGGCAGAGGCACCTATCTTTTGGAACTGGCCTGCTTCCAGCTCAAGTCGTTTCAAGATATAGTAAACATTAGCGCCCATCGATCCTGTGTAAAGATGAATCTCATCAAGAACCACGTATTTCACTGTGTGGAGCAAGGGCACCAGCCGAGAACTGTCCCATCCAAGATGATAGTGAAGTATGTCAGGGTTCGTGAGTAATATATCTGGAGGACGCTCATAGATCCTACTCCGCTGAGATTGTGAAACGTCCCCATCGAATACAGCCACAGTTAACCCCGAAGCTTCGCATATCCCCTTTATCTTGTTGTACTGGTCTTTTGCCAGTGCTTTTGTTGGGTATAACAGCAAAGCCCGAACACCCGGATTCATGAAGGCCTCTTGCACAGTGATAACAAGACTCCTCACGATAGGCAGAATGAAAGCTTCGGTCTTTCCCTGTGCTGTAGGAGCGGATATGACCACATCATTGCCCTTCAAGATTGAATTGTACACTTCTTCTTGGAAACGATACAATTGCTTGATTCCCTTTGCGTGAAGGTGTTCTTTGAGCCGTGTCGGCACCTTGAGACTGTCTACTTGACAACCGTACTCCGCATCGCTTTGGGGCATATAACGATAAGTGACCAGGTAGTCGTTCCCATTGGTGACCAAAGCACGGACTTCATCCTTGAGAGTTTCAAGATTGGAGCCTCCATTCTCTACTAGCTTCTGAATCTCCGTCCGTGATTGGACAGGGGCACGACCTGCGCGGGGCTTGCGCGTTGCACGACTCCGTCCTTCTGCTATGCTGTCAGTCGTTGTGGGTGTGCGTGGGGAGCCTTTCGAATCCCCAGCGGAAATGCGTCCGGTCTTGATTGCTTTCGTGTATGCCTCGTAAGCATCGAACAAATCCTTGTTCCTACCATCAACAAGTATCTCTGCATCGCAGGAGTAGCATCGCACTGTCCAGATGTGGCCTCCCTTCCTGATGTCTAGTGTGGAGCCACACTTTGGACAATGAAGAACGGGCACTAGCTTAACCACCTAGACTACAGACCCCGTCTGATTTCCTCTTATCAAACTTTGGCACGGAATGCGATTCGCAATCTCAAGTCGGCGTCACAATAGCTAACCTTATATGCGGTTGTGTAACCGACATGCACAACCGACCCGCAGTGGTCAGGAAGATGATTAGCAATGGTTGAAGATGTTAACTCCGACGAATTGGCACAATTGATAGGCGATAACAAGGTAGTCTTTGTTGACTGCCACGCAGATTGGTGTCAGCCCTGCAAAATCCTTGGCCCCATCTTGGAAGAGCTCGATGAGAAATTCCAAGACAAGGGTCTGAAAGTCGTCAAGATTGATGTGGATCAGAACAGGGAATTCAGCGCGGAAAATCAAATTTCAGGAATTCCGAGCGTACTTGTATACAGCGAAGGCAAACGTGTCGTGTTTGACGACGGCGGCGGACGAAAGATGGACAAACTCGTAGGTGTAATGCCAAACGAGGTCTACGAACAGATTGCTGAGAATCTTCTAGCTGAAGCGGCATAGGTGGATAACAGAGTCCCCCCAGTATCTCACTCTCTCTCTCACTTCGGGGGGAACTCCTCCTTCTTTTTCGAACAGCTGTCCTCAACCCACTGGGGATTAGGAACATTATTAGGTGCTTCAACTTCCGGACACCGAAACGGAGTGAACTCCACTGGTGAATGATGTTGCCCCAGATGCTATCGAGAAAGCAATCAATGAAACCAAGCTCCTGTTTGTAGACTGTTGGGCGCCTTGGTGCAGACCTTGCCTAGTATTGGGCCCGATACTGGATGAACTTGATCAGAAGTATGCTGATAATCCAGAGGTTGGCTTTCTGAAGGTCAATACGCAGATTCATCAAGAGTTCGCTGTCAAGCAAAACCTCTACGCTATACCCTGTGTACTCGTCTACTTTGATGGAAAACCAGCCAAGTTTGAGCTTGCTCGCGGTGATAAAACAGAGGTTACAGATCGTCTGATAGGCACCAGGCCGGCAGAGCACTATGAGAACGTGATTAGGCAGCTTGTGGAATAGGCCCCGTTTCAACTCCATTGTTTTATTAGAGAAGACAGCCGGTTCTAAGTTAACGCATAGCGAGGTGACAGACTTGCCGATTCTTCCTTTTGGCGATAAGACTCCGAAAATCGATACGAAATCCTACGTAAGCCCGCAGGCGACCATTGTGGGTGATGTTGAGATTGGTGCGCAAGCAAGCATATGGCCAGGTGCAGTAATACGCGGCGACCAAGCTTCAGTCAGAATTGGAGAGAGCTCCTGCATTCAGGACAGTGTGGTAATACATGCACACACTGAGGATAATCCAGCCATCATTGGCAGTCTCACTATTGTAGGCACAGCATCAGTATTGCATGGAGTCTACATCGGCGATATGGCAAGCATAGGTGAAGGGTGTGTCGTCTTCGATGGCGCAACACTCGGAGAGGGCGTAAGACTTGCACCCGGCAGTATTGTGCCAGCAAATGTGGTTATTCCCCCCAGAAGTGCGAACTCCGGAGCCCCGGCAGCCCAGATTCGCGACTTGTCCAGAGAGGAAGTTGAAAAGCAATCAGCGAGGGCGGAAACAATCGCGCAAGTCTTCCAGAAACTGCGAAGATGGAAGCAACTCGTTTAGAATACATGGTTTCCAGCGATGCTCCTTGGCCTAAAGCGGCGAATGCAATCTGCATCATATCAACAAAGCAGAAAAATTGCCATGGCGGGACCGCCCAGATTCGAACTGGGGATAACCAACTCCGCAAGCTGGTGCCTTATCCATGCTAGACTACGGCCCCGCTCGCAGAAACTTCGAGTTATCTTAAAGATTCTTCGCTAATATGCATAGTAGAAAATCATGCTGACATGAGGATTGGTGCTGCACCTAGGTTCCCCTAGCTGCCCTCATGCCGCTGGAACGCCGACTAGGTTCACAACTGCTTTGCCTTTTCGCTTGGTAATACGCATAGTGTGATCTGATGTCTGGAGGATGAAACTCTCTCCTTCGTCTAGGTTGTCAAGCACGCTACGTCCCAGAGGCCCATTCAGGTAGTTGGTGAACCTGACTACTACACGACAAGTGGGTGTCTTGATCTCTTCAACGGCGTTCATTGTCTTAAACCTCAGTTCGGTCATCCGTGCCCTCATTGGGCTTTTAAACTACAATCGAATTGTTTGATTGATGAAGAAGAGTAATTGTGGCGGGACCGCCCGGATTCGAACCGGGGATGACCAACTCCGGAGGCTGGTGCCTTATCCATGCTAGACTACGGCCCCAAGCCCCACAGACGCACTCTCTTTAAATCGTTTGCTCAGAAAACCTCAGCTGGCAATTAAAGACGAGTTCAAATAAAGAGCCGCTATACTAATTGCTTCTTGTTTACTAACCACCAGGCGCCACGCTTACCCTTGACAATGCCCTTCCTATGCGTCACTATCTCTACACCCAAGATGGTTTTCGCTCTCTCGTTGATCTTGTCCAAGCGATCGAGTATCGTTCGGCGTTTTCCTTGACTCCCTATCAGAGCCAGTGCGAGTTCAGGTGTTGTAGCACCTTCATGTTGTAGGAAGTATGCGAGAAGCTTACGATCAAGGTCATCCCGGCAGACTTTCGTCTTTGTCAGATCATTCAACTCGTCAAGGTATACGCTGGTCGACTGCTCCGTTTCAAGATGGCTCACCCTTGTTCTCAATTGATTGATCTCTTCGGCAAGTTCCATCACCATCGGAGGCAATTTCTCATCAAGCCTCCACAGAATTGCGGCCTTAATGAACCGTTGGCGGCCATTGGCCCCAGCAAGCCGATCTATTCGGTCTAGTGTTTTCTGATCCAATCGGATACGGATGCTGACTGATGCATTGCTTTTCTTAGTCATTGCCCGACACCGCACGTGTCTGTGCATTGATAGACACAACAATTGATGCACTTGACCAAGAGAAAAAGGCTTGCCCTAGGTCAAGCGGTTAAGCGCCCGACACAGTTATAACATCAACATCGAGGGACTCGCAAAGAATACCCTTCGGTGTGGAGAATGGTAAACAAGACGAAGGCTCTAGAGCGTGAGAGAACGCGACTGATTAAGTTACAGAACTCTGGACAAGTGGACCTCAGACGAATGAGAAGACTCCGCAGAGTTAGAACCAAGTTCTGGACCTCCAAGAAGAGGGCTGCTGTTCTGGGCGAGAAGGTTCCGAGTGAGGAGCCAAAGGTGGAGAAGAAAGAGCCTGAGCTTGAGGTCATCGAGTTGAAGCCTGAGGTCGGGGAAGTAGATGAACTCGATGAGTTGTACACTTATGATGAGGAGATTGAAGAGGAGTCTACTGAAACCAAGGAGAAGCTTGAGGTCGAGGAAGTAGATGAGGTGCCTTTCGAAACCGATGAGAACCCCGAAACCTAAAGTCAGCGATTTTATTGAAGAGAGGCTTCACGAATAGTATTGGTGGGCAGTTCTGAAACATCTGAAGAGAATAGCTTATCTATGGCATTGTGTTCATCGGAGATTGTTGGTCTCCCATGAAACCGTGGAAAATATCTATTCTGCTGCTTTTTCTTCTAGCCTCAGTGTCACTATGGCCAGCGCTGTCGAGTGGCCCTGCGAACGTATTGATCGAAGCAAGTGTGCCCCAGAGGACCGCTCTGGCATTTACGTCTGCTAACATCCTCGTCGACGAGCACCATACCAGAAACGCCTCCGATATGTGGACTCCTGGCAACGCATCGACGTTTGGCTGGCTTTTAATGGAGCATGGCTACAATGTGTCAAACAACTGGGATGCACCGCTGGACTCAGGGATTCTGGATGATTACGATGTGCTCTGCCTGTTTTTCCCAATGATACCATTGACGAGTGGGGAAGTGGCTGCAGTACATAACTTCGTGAATGCAGGCGGAGGACTTCTCATGGTGGGTGTGGACTACACCAACATTGGATGGGAGTACACTGCCGCCAACCTCAATCCGATTTCGGAAACCTACGGAATCACATTCCATGAGGATAGATGGCTGGGCAAAGTCCTAGAGAGCGAAGGTCAGTTCGTAGACCATCATCTGACGTATGATATCAGCTCATTCAACTCTGACTGTGACCAGCTAAAGGGTTGTACTATCACAGTGAGTAGCCCAGCAACGTTACTTGCGACCAACCATAAGGATGAGGAAGTACTTGCCATTGCTGAACCAGGGAGCGGAAGAGTTGTGGCGGTAGGTTCGGCGGCGCCTTTCATTATCTATCGGCATGGGGCGAGTTGGCAAGTTGAACCAGATGACCACTTCCAATTCTCCCTCAATGTTATAGACTGGTTGACTGGGAATGGAGAAAGAAAGGTAGATCCGCCCGAGAAGGCGATAATTAGGGTCGGTTCTGGACCATCACTCAATAGCTCGGAGATAGAAGAGTATGACGTCTTCAACGGCGTCTATCATGACCACACAACCCGCAGTGATGGACAGGATACACCGTTGAATATGATGATTAGGAGCCTTGATGTCGCTCTCGATTTCTGGGTAGTTGCAGACCATTCCTACGATCGTGATGGCCCGAATGGTATAAACGGGGGGCTAGAGGTCAAGGAATGGGCTGACTTGTACGATGCTGACGTTTCGATTTTTGTTGGAGCTGAGTTGTCCAGCGTACCACACACAGTCGGATTTCCGCTCAGTGCACAAGTCATTACGAGCGACATACAGGAGGCAGTTGACGGAATCCATAGCCAAGGCGCAATGGCAGTCTTTGCGCATCCCACTATAGGTGCAGCATATGCTCCGGTCTGGGAGGCTTTCGACGACTATGGGTATGATGCATTTGAGGTGGATTGTAGAAGCTTCTTCCATGGATTGGGTGAGTCGTGCTACTTCAGACCGTTTATGGCGTCAAACGACGGTCACTCTGTGCCAAACCACGGCCTTGTCAGAAATGTGATGTTCGTAGAGAACCCTTCAGGGCCAGATGGAACCCTCTCAGCCTACGACATAATCGATGCAGTCATGGACATGAGGATTGTCATCCTTGACAAGGTGAACGGACTCGTTTTCGGACAAGGAGTCTGGGTTGATCGTTACCTCCAACTCTGGGATGAAGCTGAGATTGCCATCGAGAATGCACGAACTCAGATTGAACTATTGGAGGGTGAGGGAACCAATGTTGGCTTATCAAGGCTATATCTGAGCGATGCGGAGAACTCTCTTGCATGGTGGAATCCATCTCGCGCATTGAGGGCTGTTGCAGATGCGGTTTCGGAGTCAGTGTTAGGATTAGATCTAGCTCTGGCAGCTCCCAGTCTAGGTTTGGTGGACCCCAATAGCAATGTCAACGTGACCATAAACCTAACAAATAGGCTTGATGTAGATGTTCAGTTTAGCGCCACTCCATTTGGCTACACATCACTGATCTTCGATGAGTTTTCAACACAGGTTCAAGCCGGTCCGGAGTCTACTTCGGCTACTCCGATAACCGCAACAACGACAAACTTTGGTTATACGAAAGTAATCTTCAATTTGAAGGATTTCAATACGCCTATGGAACCCCATCCCGTATTACTCACTGTGGGCGGCCTTGTTTCGAATGTGACCGTAGATATTGAAGACGAAGATGAGGGCTACTTCATTCGCATCCGCATTCTAAGAAACAACCTAGATGCACGCATGATTAGCTCTGCGATTATCCAGTATGACAACGGCACTGGAGAAGACACGATTCCCCTTGAGAACTATGGGGATAGTTACGGCATGCTATTCGGCCCATTCACAACGAATGCGATAACGATAACATACATGATCAATGTGACGGACATCCTTGGAAATGTTTTCAGTATCGAAGGCGTCATCAACGAAGGTGCTCCTGTGCCTCCGACTGTCGACATTTGGCCGTCAATCTTGATTGGAGGCGGACTGATTGCGGTACTCGTTGTTGCATTGGTCATTGCAAAGAGGAGGAAGTGAACACGGAGGACAGTGAAACCATCGAGATTCAGATTGATTTGCCCAAGCAATCCCCCGCAAGGCGGCTCTATGAGGTCAGATTCCTTATTCTGACTCTGCTGCTTCTAGGCCTGATTCTCTGGTTTCACGTCAATATCCCTACTTTCAATCTCTCACTCTTCACCAGGGTGTTTGCCGGTATTTTCTTCGGTTCATTGATCTACCTTCTGCTTGGTATTGTCATAGGCAGCATAGTGAAGGTATACGTACCACTCGACTCTGTGATGCTAAGAATCGCAAAGCATGAACGTGCTGGAGTAGTACTGGGGTCTCTCATGGGGGTGTTTATCCCAGTGTGCACTTGTGGCCTTCTACCCATCTTCTCTACGCTTGTTGAACAAAAAATGCCTAAACGTGCAGCATATGCATTTCTGTTCTCTGCACCAGCAGCAAACCCAATAGTCTTTGTTGTAACGGCGTCCGTATTCGGACTACAGTTGGCCATTATTCGTACGGTGTCAATGATAGTGTTGGGAATCATTGGAGGTGTACTTCTTGACATTCTACACGATGGACCGATACTCTCTGAGAGAGTCGGACCCGAAAAAACAATTATTGGCGGTCGAGCATTCGGACAATCAGAGGATGTAGAACAGATTGTTTCAAACCCGCTTCAAGTGCTTTGGGACATTGGTGAAGAAACCTTGGAGGTTGGCAAGTACTACGTGTTCGCAGTCACCATCTTGACTTTTCTTGTTGCAGTTCTTGATCAAGCCCTATTCTTTGATTTCTTCGCGGGCAGCCTGATCTCCGTACCAGTCGGGGCGCTCATGGGTGTTCTGTTCTGTCTCTGTCCAACGGCAGACCCACCCATTGGCAAGACATTTCAAGATCTTGGATTGAGCACGGGAGGCCTAGTATCGTTCTTTCTCGCAGGTCCGTTGCTGGGAATGGCTTACGTGGGTATGATGTTTGGATACCTGAACAAGAAGCTGATTTTTGCCTATCTCTTTCTTTCCGCAATACTAATCTTGGCAATCGGCTATTTCGTGAATGGTCTTGCAGGGGTGTTACTGTGAAGCCTGTTGGAACGAGAGCCAATCACGGTTGGTTACTGATTGCCCTAGGTGTTACTATCCTTGTATTTCGGATTCAGTTCGACACTCTGATGTCGCTAATCAACGGACCAATCCTCTTACTTGCTGGGATAGCTGTAGTGGTGGGGCAATATCGTGATCCAGAAGCAAGAACGTGCCAAGTATGTGCGGCAACTTCAAGCGAAAGCAAGATGGGGTTCAAGATGTCTGCAATTCCCCTCATTCTACCCATAATACTACTTATCATCACGCCAATGATTGTGGTTGATGCTACACATAGTGACGACTGGATAAACGATGTTGTAGGAGAGAAATATTTCGACGAGATTCCAGAGAACAGAACAGCGACGAACCTCTTCGAGCTCACCAATTTCGGTGAGAAGTACAATGGTCTATTTGTTGAAGTTAATGGCAGTATCCTTCAAAGACGAACCGATGGATTCCAGATGCACCAGTACGTCCCACTGTGTACATGTTGTCCTCCGGTCGAGGTGACAATGTGGGTCTACTTCTCCGTTGACCCCAATCCAGACGATCTTTTCATTGTTGAAGAGGCTGAGCTTGGAAAGACCGATCTCTATCTTGTGATAGGTCAGTTCTACTTCAATGCGGAACAGAACTTCGCGTCCCTACTACTAATACATATGGAGCCTCTAGAGGAATCCTGATTATCCACGGAAAAGGATATGACGGCCAAGGCGAAGAGTTCTTCAGCAAGAGGTTTCCCTCAATCGCAGTTTGGTGTTGAGCATGACTACTCTTCGGGACATTGTGAAGTACCTCAAGGATATCGCGCCACAGGAGTCTACCTTCCAGGGCCGTGAGAGTCGGGTTGAGGTTGGACCTCAGACTGAGAGAAACCAAGCAAAGACCACCATAAACAGAGTCACCATAGCCACATACGCTTCGGCAAAGATTGTTGCGACGGCATCGCAAAGCAAGGCGAATCTGCTTGTCACACACAGGCCTCTGTTTCCTTTAGCAGTAGATCGTCTCACAGGCTTAGACCTCATCCGGGCCAGACTCTTAGCCAAGAATTACATCTCAGCTTATGTGATTGGGAGCGCGTGGATTGGTGTAGAGGGTGGTCTTAGTGACAGCCTTGTGGAATCCCTCGACCTAAGCAATGTACGTGAGTTCATGACCTATGGGGACTGTGATCAGATGGTCCCGATTGGAAGAGAATGTGATCCGCCTAGTGCGATGAACCACTCTCGTCTAGTTAACTACGTGGCAGAGAAACTGAACATTGACACAGTCCTGTTTGCGGGAGCCTTGGACGATGATGTCGGGAGGATACTTGTGAGCCCAGGCTTTTACATTGACATGCCTGAAATCCTCAGTGCCAAACAGCAAGACATTGGAACTATTGTCACAGGCGAACTATCACCGGAGATTAGGTTGCTTGCAAATGAGGAGAACCTAAACACAATCGAGCTAGGCGCATTCGTGTCAGAAGAGCCTGGAATGAAGCGATTAAGACATCAGCTAAGTCTGGAGATGCCAGAGTTGAACATAGAGTTTGTGGAGTCCGCACCACTTGCCAAGGCGCTTAGACCATACAGCGAAGACATGAAGTAATACTCTAGAGACGTCGTATCATCACGACATTCTTGTTTCGCGGACACCCCACGTGTTTCGCAACCGGATTGCACTTCGTTCTCATTATGTGAACTACTGGACAAGCTGGCTCAAACTCTGTCAATGATTCGAAGTTGCCCATCCCTTTGGCCACAATAAGCTCCGCTGACAAGAACCGCTGCTTGAACTCGTTAGAGCTGCGTTCAAGGTTGACTCCAATGGCTGCGGCTCCTGTGTCGATAACTTCGTCCGCATATTTGGAGAGTTTTACCTCGTCCGCATCCATCACCGTGGCATCGTTCAGGATTGGACCTCCCTTCACAACGGCAACCACTTTCGGTCCAACCTTCCTGATTTCATCTATCAGAATGATATCAAGAACAACCTCTCCTGCATTGTCCATCAGGTAGAGGACTTCCTCTGCGTTCTCACATAACTCTTGGAACTCGTTTACTTGATCGATTACCAGATCAGTTTCAACATTCGAGATTATGTGTTTGAGCTCATCAAGGCTGAAGTCCCGCCCTGATACATCAAACTCAATCGCATTTGCTGCTGCGGCAATCAAAGCGGCCATTCTGAATCTTGAGTGGGAATCTCCTGCCTCCTCAACCAATGTTCTCAACTCAGGCAAAATCCCAAGGGCCATCTCATTCGACTCGTGCTTGAGCTCCTTGTAGGGATCTTTTCCGGTCATTCTCTGAACTAGAAGGTCTCTGTCAGTTCCGATATTGGATGGTACTGACTCGCTTTTGAAATTCTCACCTAGGAACTTCAGCATCTCTGCCACGACCTGCATCTGAAGTTCTGGATCATCCGTAGCAAGCTTGACTTGATTAATAGCTCTCTCAAGTAAGCAGTGTGCACATTCGAGCGTGACTTTCATTGCAATCCCCGTTTTCAGTCGCCCTGAGGGCACATGTATTAAATGACTGGAACCGGCTATTTCAGAAGCGGTTCAACAAGACCTCTAAGAACATCTCCTGGTTTATCTGACTTGGCAACAGCGGAAGCAAGAAGAACACCTTGGGCACCGAGTCTGATTGATGCCACCACGTCATCACCAGTGCTGATTCCCGCTCCACATAAAATTGTAACATTCTCATTTACAACTCGAATCTGATCTACGGTGCCGCTGATTACTTCGGGTTGTGCTTGTGTCACTGAGATCCCCGTGCCAATGAGCTCTGGGGGTTCGACTGCGATTGCAGAAGGATTCAGCGCTGCCGCTGCAACACTCACTAGTGGATTGTTTGTGCAGACTATTGTGTAGAGGCCAAGAGTTTCAGCCTTGCGGATTACATCTTCGATGTCCGCCAGCTGCATTCTCTTCTCCGAGTGATTGATTAGAGTGCCCGAGCATCCGGCCTCCACAAGGGTTTCACCAAGCACATGGCCTGTGTAACGCCCTGGGTCACCCGGATCAAGATGTTGAGAGAACACGGGAATATCAACAGCGAGGCTTACTCTATAGATGTCAGGTATTTGGGGAGCGACAACCACAGAAACACCACTCTCTTTGGAAACCGTCTCGCACGTCTTCGCCAGAGCCACAGCTCTCTCGCCGGTGGCCTGCGGATATGTCTTAAAATTCACAGCAACAACTGGTAGGTCGATCTTGACCATAGTACTCTTCCTCCTGAGCTGCTAAGCTCGCGCCTTCAGCGGTGGAGGTCGAGGGTGTCACGTCTATTAAGCTTGCTACCTTGTCGGATTTCTCGGAAATAAGGGCGGGGGTTCATGCTCGGCGCGGGACCTGCTATCTGGTCATACCGATCAGGAGCTTGAGCAGAGGCACTCGGGCGTAGCCTCTCCGATTCAACCCATTGACGTCTTTTCGGAGCTCAATCTTGACGAACTTGCCAGCTTCGGGGTTCTTGTAGTGTTTCATATAGAAGCCCTGGAACTCCGTAAAAGTGGAAGCCCCAAGTAAGTCCCCTACAGCATCATTCCCAATACGAATGTAGACATCTTCATCTGGCACAGCACCTGTTCCGAACTCCACCTCACCCTTGGCCTTCTTGGCAAACCAAAATCGCTCGCCCATTGCCATGAACTCAAGGAAGAACTCATCGGTGCCCTTGAGACCTGCTGAGATATCAGGGTCATCAAACATGTACTTAAAACGGTCTGTCAATGATGTGTGGTAAGGAATTGTGCCCGCTTCGATTGGTGCATCTTCTGCTTCTTCCGCAGCCTCCTCTCCAGTTTCACCCTCGATTTCCTCAGGGGTCGGACTCTTAGCATTGGCGTCCTTCTCGTCGTCGTCCTTTTTTCTCCCAAAGATCCGTCTCATAACCATTGTTGTTCTGGCTCCTTATTGTAATGAACATGCCAGAGGAACTGAACTTGCGTATCCAGGATATGTCCTGCGCTGGGCCCCACTGGTCATAGGTCCTTCTCGTTTCAGAACTAAAAAGCGTAGCTCGGAGGTACTTATTGATTGGGTGTCTGATTCGGCGTCGGAACCTCAATGACACCATCCATCTTCTCAAGCAATGCGACTAAAGGCAGAGTATTGGATTGTTTTCGATGGCCCCAAAGCTCATCCACCAGAAGGTCACGGATGGCGATTCGAATCACTTCGGAGCGGTTAGGGTACATTAGCTTCTTGATGAGCTTGTCCATGCCCTCTACGTAGGATTCTGGTAAGCATATCGTTACTACTCTCAAGTCACTTTGCACCGAACAGCTGTTGGATGCAAATCTAAAGAAGGGGTGTCTGATACGGGTGTGTATTGGGATAATACTAAGTGGGAGTTTGGGACTGAAGAACAATCTCACCAAACTGCTCGCCGCGCTCCAGCACTTCGTGGGCCTCCTTGGCGTCCCCTTTGTGGCATCCAAAGAAGTAAAAGATAGCGAGCCAGATTCACAGAATAATGATTGGCCAGGTGTCGACAGGAGTAGCACCAAATGGCCAGGGATAGGTCAGAACCATGGGAAAAGGCAAAGCCAGGAAGGTCAAAGCCAGTCATATTCTGGTGGATAAGCACAGCAAGGCTGTCGAGATAATACGCAAGATTGCTGAAGGTGAGGACTTCGCGAAGATGGCACGGGAGCACAGCAGCTGCCCATCAAGAAAGAAAGGCGGAAACCTCGGATTCTTTAGCAAGGGTCAGATGGTAAGTGAGTTTGAGAAGGCAACCTTCACCCTAAGTGTGGGAGCAATGACCAGAAACCCTGTGAAGACCAAATTCGGTTATCACATAATAAAACGAACTGCATAGTTTGCAATGAATCATATAGCGGTGAAACTGAACCAGGACTGCTCTGTCCTGCTCTCGTTTCTGCCGGGTCAACTTCTAGCTACTTAGGTACTATTTCTTCAGCAGAGAATCGCCCTTTCAGTTTCTTCAGCACTGCCGGTAACGTTGTGTACTCCATGTCATTCTCATGCAGTCTGTGAGGCATGAATGGGCCATGTTGTCTGAGATAGTCAGCGGCTTCCATTGCTCTCTTCCGAGTGATATCAAAGGCAACATCTTCAAACATGTCAACTGGTCCCAAGAGCATACCATTGCTCACCTGGAAGCCCAGTCCGATGACTCTTGGTGGACCATCGAATCTTGTGCATCGGGAGTCCTTGACGCCAACAGGCATGAGCGGACCGATATGCGAACCCCGCATCCAACCAGCCACAAGATGAGGTAGAGTGAATGCCTCTAGAATCTCGCCCATTGCTGGTAGTCCCGAATGTGCTCGGATTATGGCAACGGGATCATCTTTCCCTACATACTTGCCTGCGATATAGCAGAGTTTGTCAGTGCTAATAGCAGCTGTAACCATCCCGTCATGACGGTACACTTTCTTGATAGTGTACTTGCTAGTGCTGCCAATAAGTGCTAGAAGGTCGTAAGACTCCTCAGGCGTCTTCAGCTCAACGAAGGGCTTGTCGTCTGCACGCACATCTTGGATAATGAACCTGAAACCATCATGTAGGTTTGGGTCAATAACCAAGCCGGCTGTGTTAAATGGATCCGCGTAAATCTTGTATATCGGGTAGTTGAATGCACCTGGCTCCGTCTTGTCCGCCATGAAGACTCCAATGGGCTCAGACTTGCGCTCCTCAAATGTCATCTCTGCTGAACCTGGACCCATGCCCTTGACATTTCCACTGAAAGTATCAGAAAGAATGTCCTGTCCTGCGGCGTATATCTTCTTCTTGCGTCCCAACTCAGCACCCTTCACAAAGGTGTTCCAAGCGAGCTCATGGACCTCTGCATTGCCCTCACCCTTGTGGTGAGTCATTATTAACTCAAGGTCATCGCCCGCGTTTGTGACGTGGAAGTCGTTAATTACACCCGTCTCAACGCCTTTCTTCATCTCTTTTCTCGCATGTTCAAGGATGAAATCTGGCACAATCATATGCCCAGCGAGTGATCCGATGTCCGCTTTTATCACACTAATCGTCGTTTCTACCATTTGCGACGCACTCCATTTGTGTATATCTCGGAAGAGGCTCTGAACTCCGAGGGCTTTGTTTTAGATTTTTCGGAATTTATCCGAAACTCGTGGCCTCGTAACAGGCACCCAGGTATTCTACACCCATATAACTATATCTCCATAGATGTGTTTGGTTTCAAAGAGAAACATCGCGGCCTGCTCAGTTTGTGGCATCCGAAACGGAAATAGGTAGCAGTATCATTATCATGTATTGGTTGTTCGTAATATGACAAGGAAGACTGTTTCTGCAAGGCGCCCTGAAACTCCGGACAGAAAGCAATACCATATTGAAACGGAGAAAGGGGATATCGCCAAGGCAGTGATATTGCCAGGTGATCCTCAACGGGTCGAGAAGATTAGCTCGCGATGGGATTCATTCCGACAAGTGGCATCACATAGACAATACCTGACTCACACAGGGATCTTCAAGGGAGTGCCAATCTCTGCATGCTCCACAGGGATAGGAGGTCCTGGAGCCGCTATTGCTATCGAAGAGCTGGCTAATGTTGGAGCAAGGGATTTCATCAGAGTTGGTTCCTGCGCAACGTTGAAGGAAGATATCCAGATTGGCGATTTGATCATATCCACAGGCGCAGTCAGACTGGATGGGACAAGCAAGCAGTATGTACGACCTGAGTATCCTGCCGTGGCATCCTACGAAGTTGTTATGGCATTGGTTGAGGCTGCGGACTCGTTGGATCTGGACTATCATCTAGGGATTACCGCATCCACAGACTCGTTCTATCTTGGACAGTCAAGACCGGGATTCAACAACTATGTCCAGAGTTGGAGCACTACGTTGATTGACGACCTTCAGAAAGCGAATGTCGTGAATTTTGAAATGGAGGCATCCACCCTATTCACGATTGCAGGCATATACGGGTTCAGGGCAGGAACAGTCTGCGCAGTATATGCTAACCGAGTGAAAGATGAGTTTGCGGTGAAAGGCGAAGATGCAGCGATTGATTGCGGAAACGAAGCAATCCGTATTCTTGCAGAGATGGACGAAGAGAAGAAGAGTAACAGCAAGAAATACTGGATGAGAACCCTTCACAAGTAAAGGATGCTATGTTCACTTTCCTTTGCCAATGTAGTAGTAGTTGCCAGATGCCTTCTGTTGGTTGTCCAATTGAGACCCATCCTTGTTGACCCGCGGACGACCGGTCTGAGGGTCTCTACGGAAGGTGACCCCCATCTGCTTGAGGAATGCATTCATACCAATACGAAGCGTAGTAACTGACGATGCAACTCCCAATTTCCCGGGCACTCCGTTAAACACAACCATGCTGTCGCTGAGATAGTCTGCCATGAGAAGGGAGTGCTCGACAACGAAAGCCGTCTTCATTCCAGTCTGCACAGTCCGACGAATCGCTCTAGAACTGGCAAGCCGTTGTTCTATATCAAGAAATGCAGAAGGTTCGTCAAACAGGTAAATATCAGCCTCGGTTGCAAGGCATCGCGCAATGGCTGCGCGTTGAAGCTCCCCTCCACTCAGGTCCGTGACTGAATGATCCATCAAGTGTTCAAGTTCAAGTTTCCTGATGACAGACGTGTTGAAGTCAGGTGAGTCCACCATGTCCCCACCAGATTCACGGAGATACATTCTGACCGAGCCATCATAGTCGTGGCTGATGTATTGAGGTTTGTAACTTACTCTCAGCTCGAAGCCAGAAACTGTCTTTGTTGGCGCCACCCCTTCATCAGGTTCCAATTCACCCGCAAGCATTTTGACGAAAGTCGTTTTGCCAATTCCATTGGGGCCAAGAATGCCCACTATCTGACCCTTGTACACGCGCCCGCCCCTGACCTTAAGTGAGAAATCCTCAAACTCCTTCTTCATATCGCCGTATTCTAACAGGGATTCTGAGCCCCCCCATTTCTCATCCTGGCCGGTCATCCCTTTGAATGAAATTGAAGTATCGCGAAAGCGCATATTCTCGTCAGGAATGTAGCCATCCAGGAAGATGTTCACGCCGACCCTTGTTCCGTGAGGATGAGAAACTATACCGTACGCGCCCGGCTTTCCATAGAAGACACAGACAAGATCTGAAACATAATCCAAGATAGAAAGGTCATGCTCCACAACAACAACTGTCTTGCCTAACTCAGAGAGCTGACGAATAGCTCGGGCGACCCTGAGACGTTCCCGAACGTCGAGATATGCAGTTGGCTCATCAAAGAAGTAGATCTCGGCTTCGCGGACTATTGCGGCTGTAATCGCCACACGCTGAAGCTCACCACCGCTGAGATACTTGATGGGGCGGTCCCAGATCTCTTCCAGATTCATGCCTTGCTTCATTTCCTTCAGCCGGCCAGACGAATCTGCTGACTCAAGGAGTTCGCTTATTGGCTTGTCAGCAACTGCTTCCACTTTGGGAAGATCCGCAATCGTCTGCGGCTTGTGAACAGGTACAATCGTTCCTGCTTGCATCTTCTCGAAGAAGGGTTGGAGCTCTGAGCCTCGATACGCCCGAATGATCTCATCCCATTCTGGTGGATCATCATAGCGGCCTAGGTTCGGTTTGATTTCCCCTGCGAGAATTCGGAGAGCCGTGGTCTTGCCAACCCCGTTAGCACCTATAAGACCGAGAACTTTACCCTCCTTTGGAATGGGTAATCGAAATAGCTTGAAAGCATTCACGCCGTAGCGATGACTGGTGTCAGCTTCCAGTTCCTCAGGAAGGTTGATGATTTTGATTACTGCGCCATGCTGGTTGTATGGGCATTTCTTGACGCACATCGCAGCTCCGGAACAGAGCGACTCCACTATGACGGGTGGTTTGTTAGGCCCATCCGGGAATACGACTGTTTCACGACCTGCACGAACGCTGGGACAGAATCTCTGACACTCGTGCGTACAATCCTTAGCCCTGCAGACCTCCTTGTTGATGATTGCGATGCGCATGGGTTCTCACAACACGTAATCGAGAGCTGTCGAGGATGTCAGTTGGACACTATTTAGCGCTTTGGCTCGAGCGAATAGAGAGGTCAATTAGGAAACCTTTTGTGGATAACAAGAGAGAAATGCTTGGTACGGATAGATATGAAAGCGCTTGAGCACTTAATGGCATTCTTCACTCGGAGAGGACTTCTCCTCGGGGCAATCAGCCAGCCGTCAGATCTTAAAACGCAGATCAACAGGGTTCACGCCGCAGCCTTTCTGAGAATTACAGGAAAACGCCTTCGCACAGTCAATATAGTGGCGTCTGATAAAACGGCAGAAACACTCGACAATCTCAGTGATGGCCTTTCTCCCTCAAGACGCCTTGCGAGAAGACGTATATAACACAGTTATTCATTTGATATCATGTCGGGATGATGAATAAGCAGGGATGGTGAACGTCGTCAGCGTGATGACCCGCTAAACCGCAATCTGACCGCACTATGATACCTCGGGCTCAATTTGAAATCAAAGGAACTCGTAGTGGAGAATCATCTATCTTGGCACCTTTCAACTGCAACCACAATGGTGCGTGTGATGAAGTCAGGCTATGCTGCATCGACACTGAGATGACACTCACTAGAGAAGATGCAGAGAGGATTGATACACTTGGCCACTCAAGAAAGGACTACCTGATCCGAGCACCTGATGGATTCTGTCAGCTTAGAAACGTCGAGGGGCATTGCTATTTTTATGACCCTCAGAGTAAGACATGTGCAATCTACGAATCGCGCCCGGAGGGGTGCAGGTTCTATCCCATCATATATCATGCAGGGAAGCGCAAGTGTGTTGTGGACAAAGACTGTCCTTCAGGTGAAACTCTAACAAGACAGGAGATTCGAAAGGTATGCCACAGAGTGCGGGCGTTGGTCGAAAAACTCAGAATGGAGGCGTTACAAGGTGAGAGCCCGTGCTGATCTCCATGCTCATTCGAACCTGTCTGATGGTGTCCACTCGCCATCGGGACTTCTCTCCATTGCATCAGACCTCAACCTTGGAGCCTTAGCACTCACTGACCATGATACGATTGATGGGCTAGTTGAGTTCATGAATGCAGAAGTGCGGGGATGCCCTATCAGAATACCAGGAGTAGAGATTAGCACTGAGTACCAGGGTGTGGAGGCGCATCTGCTTGGATACTTTGTGCCCACGCGGGCTCCGAAACTGGTGAAGAGGCTGAAGGCGCTTGAGGAGTCCAGGCGCAAACGTTTCCCAAAGATGCTGAACCGTCTTGAATCTGAAGGCATCCGGCTATCTGATGATGACATTGATCAGATACTCCAGGGAGTTAAGGCTCCAGGCCGCCCACACATGGCGAAGCTGCTGATACGGAGAGGATACGTGAAGGATATTGAAGAGGCGTTTCACAAGTACTTGGGGAAGGGTAAACCCGGATACGTAAGGAAAGAACACGCTGACATAGGGGAAACAATCAGTCTTCTGAGATCTGAGGGAGCAGTCCCGGTGCTTGCGCATCCATTGACCATGCGACTCCCTGACTTACGTTCTACTCTCATTGAGCTAAGGGAACTGGGTCTCCTAGGCGTGGAGATCGAGTATGACTACCAACATCTTCGCCTCAATGTGAAGCCAGGTGAGGTCCAGGCAATGGCAGGAGGTCTGGGCTTGATAGAAACCGGAGGAAGCGACTATCATGGCGACGGAGCCCACAGAAACCTTGGCAGCGTTACAGTCCCAATTCATGTAGTGGACAACCTGCAAAAAGCTCACGAGGAGCTGAGGAATATCTCTTCGGAAGCAATATCTGGGTGAAATGCGAAGCCCTCGCTCGGGCGTATTTCTTTGCGAGTGATTGGCGCGCCCATTCTTCGGTGAACGACCATGAGCAGATTTGCTGTCGATGCAATGTTGGGAAAATTGACGTTGTGGCTTAGGCTTACAGGGCACGACACTTTCTATAGAGCAGATGTCGACGACGATGAACTGCTAAGAGTCGCCAACTCGGAGAAACGGATTCTCCTAACTTCTGACGCTAATCTGCACCAGCATGCTGTGGAGAGCGATATCAGAGGTATGCTTGTGAGAGGTAATGTGGATGAAACTGTAGCGGATGTATTCATCAAATTCGGAATCTCTCCTACGATTGATCCCACCAAATCCCGATGTTCCAAGTGCAACGGTGAATTGATTCAACTAGATAGTACAGAGAAGGAACGCGTAAGAAACCTCGTTCATCAGAAGACCTACGACTACTATGATAAATTCTGGCTCTGCAAGGACTGTCAGAGCGTGTTCTTTCAAGGAGGGTACTGGCAGAATATTCTAAGATACATGGAGAGAATTGACGAGTTAATGAAAGAACGAAGGGATCTATGAGATATAACTGGAAAATCCTACCGCTCTTTCACTGCGATATTATACTCAAAAGGTATACAATCCTTCATCGATCGCGTTAGAGGGCAGAACGTCCTTGCTAGCTCTACGCACCGTTCACCGAACTCAATCTCGCCATCAGCAACTACTACTTCTCCAGAAATCTGAAAACCTGTGATTGAATAGCCATCACCGTCGAATTTCACAGTGACCTTCCCCTTAAGATCAATCGAAATGAGGTGCAAGTCAGAGCGCCGCTTGACATCGAGAAATGTATTGTTAAGACACCCAAGGACACCAGCGATGAATAGCCTGTAGGGGCATAATCCTTGACCTCTACCGCCATACGTTTCTGGAGTGTCAAAGACCAGTTCTGATTCCTTCAGTGCTGCAATGCCGCCGGTCTTCCCATCCCACTTGCTAGTGGCGATATATTCCATCTCTTCGGGATAACGGGCTTTCTTTCGCACAGTTGACACCTGAGTTCATCACGCGGTCGCGAGGTGATTAAGCCTTTCCCTAGGACAACTGGAGGGAGTTCAGTCAGGAAGTGATTTAAACGTGCTTTGCATAGGCCGCCCGGTTGTGTACCTATGGCCCGTAGAATGAAAGCGGCAATGTACTACGGAGTTGGTGACGTACGATTCGAGGAAACCGATATTCCCGTGATAGGACCAGGCGAACTGCTGATCAAGGTGGGAACCGCGCTCACTTGCGGTACCGATGTTAAGACGTACAAACGGGGCCATCCACTGCTCATCAGGAACATCCCTGCTCTATTTGGGCACGAGTACGCAGGTATAATCGAAGAAGTTGGAGCAGGTATCGATGATTTCAAACCAGGTATGCGAGTCGTGGCAACAAATTCTGCACCATGCGGTGATTGCTTCTTCTGCAAACGTGATAGACCAAACCTCTGCCAGCAGCTGAAGAATACCTTAGTCAATGGAGCCTTCGCTGAGTACATACGTGTGCCTGCACCTGTCGTGCAATGGAATACACATCAAATACCTGACAGTCTCTCATTTCGTGATGCATCACTTACTGAACCCCTAGCGTGTGTGGTCCACGGCATAGAGGAGGCCGGTATACAACTGGGTGATACTGTCACAGTGATAGGAGCGGGGCCGATTGGGCAGATGATGATTATGCTCGCAAAGAAGAGCGGCGCGTCAATTGTGATTGCTTCTGATTTGGCCAAGTTGAGAAGGGATATGGCAGTTCGTGCTGGTGCTGACATTGTGATTGATCCAGCTGCTGAGGATCCAGTGGAACGCGTGAAACAAACAACGGATGGGTATGGTGCAGATGTGGTGATAGAGGCTGTAGGGTTGCCAGTGACCTGGGAACAAGCAGTCGACATGACTCGGGATGCCGGCACAACCGTACTGTTTGGCGGCGCTGCCTCTGGAACCAAATTCGAGATTGACACCGCAAGATTCCATTACGGGCAGCTGACCATAAAAGGCGTCTTTCATCTGGCACCGAAACATGTCGAACAAGCATTGAAGCTAATAATAGCCGGAGATATCGACCCGGATATTCTAATATCTCACGAGATGCCACTTGAGAAAATCAAAGACGCGTTGGATCTCATGGGTTCCGGCAAGAGTATGAAAGTAGCCATTACTCCTTAGCTGCCTGAATTGCCGAAATGATATGGTGGCTCTAGTCATGAAGTGGACGAGCAATAAAAAAATGAGGGGCAACGAGAGGGCCCTCGTAGAGCTGTTCTCAAAGATTGATGAGCAATATGAGGGGCTCCTGATTGTGGTTGAGGGTAAGAGGGATGAGAATATCCTGCGAGAACTAGGAGTTAAGGCGAGAATTGTCAAGACCCAATCGGGCAAGTCGCGGTTAGAATTTCTTGAAGAGATTGCATCAGAAGCAGGCGAGGGTGGTCAAATCCTGATACTCACTGATTTCGATCCAGAGGGTGTTGATCTGTGTAGATTCATTGAAAGGGATCTCGAACTCAGAAAGATTGCCATTCTGAAGCGCATCAGGCGGGAGATTCGGAAGTTAATGGGTAATTGGCGCTGTATCGAAGAGATGGTATCATTGTTCAAGCGACGGGATTCTCCTGAGCCTCTAGACCCCTGACAGGATTGGCAGGCGCATGAATAGGTCTACACGGTGCTTCCACAGTTTGCACAAATGAACTTGCCCTGCGGAATCTCATTTCCACAGACCCTGCAGGTCCGTGTCTTGCGAACCCGCATTGTGTCTATTACATCGCCCACCTGCGGCACGAGAATGAACTTCCCATGCTCAAGGGTAATGCGGAATTCCGTTGGATTTCCAGCACGTTCAAGTAAATCAGTTGGCATTGCCAATCGATAATTGCGGTCTAGTCTAACGATTCTAGTGTCATCCATAGTGTCCAGGTCGACACCAGCCTCATGGAAGCCTGAGATGATACCATCACGAATCTCGACAGTGATGTCTGCCTTGGACGCAACCTGCTGGCTATGCGTTACGATAAAGAATGATGTTCCAAGAGACTCATTGAGTTCTTGAAAGAGATCGAGAATGCGCTCTGAGGTTTCAGGATCGAGGTCTCCAGTCGGCTCGTCACAAAGAACTAAGCCCTTACCTTCTGTGTCAATGAGGTTCACAAGAGCACTCGCAATCGCCACTCTTGACCTCTCACCGCCACTTAGCGTCGTGGCTTTGCTACGTCTTCTCTCCTCAAGTCCAACAAGCTTGATGAGCCTGTCAACGCGGTCCCTGCGTACCTGACGAGGAACTCCTGCAATGCGCGCAGCGAGCTCGATGTTCTGCCATGCGTTCAGATGAGGCAGTAGATTCGCCGTTTGAAAAACGAAACCACAAAAATTACGGCGTGCTTCAGTGAGCACCCTCTCGCTAAGCTTGGTGATGTCCGTGCGCAAGTTTGCCCAGTAGATCTTGCCAACTGTTGCCTTAGTGATCCCGCCCATGATGTTTGTTAGTGTGGTTTTACCTGACCCGCTGGGACCCACTACCGCCATTATTTTTCCCTCAAGTACCTGCATGGATACGCCGCTTAGTGCAACTACCTCAAGCTCGTGGGTCTTGTATATCTTGTACACGTTCTCAACGCTGACCACAACGTCGTCAGGGTAATCGCCATAAAGGTCTAGTTCTTCAATAATGGTCATTATGCGCACAACTCCTCGCTCTCGCGAGATTCTTTAAAACGCCTTTGTTCAAGCATATCTATCCACACTCATAGATTCCTCAAGACCGATGCGGGGTCTGTTGAGCCAGCTCTGCGGGCTGGCAGGTATGTGCTCATCAGCATCACCACACTCTCTAGCGATAGTACCACCATCATCATCATGAACGGGAATGACAAGACTTCAGGCAATACTGGGACAAATGGTGAGAGTCCCAGTGTAAGAATACTCATTGCGTATCCAAAAACAATTCCAAGAAAGACGCTGATCGTAATAGCCGCAACAACTGATCCTGCAAACTCGCCAAACACCATAGAAACGACCTGTTTCTTGGTACCACCCAACGCCCTGAAGACAGCGTACTCTGGTTTCCGCTCCATCACCGCAGACCCGAGAAACAGCGCGATTGCTACGAGACCCATTGCCGCACAGAGGATGAATGATATCATTGTCAAGCCCTGAATACCGGATAGGAATAACTGAATGGAGTTGGATTCGGCACTCACATCGAACGTTTCGAGAGTGAAGACGTGTGTATTCCTTTCCACCTCAATCGTATCAATTATGCCAGTCATATCTGCGTAGCAAACCGTGTCAGCAAAGAACAGACGTGAGGTGTCGATGAGAGTTCGCATTGACAGGAAGTCCAGGTTGACTAGGGCGAATCCACCTTGTGCTACTTGAAAGCCAAACTGGGATGCGAATGATGCACCGCTGATATCATGAGTAGATGCCACTCCAAAGCCAGGAGCGCTACGCATCAAGCCAACTACTTCAAACGCGTTGTATGTAGTTCCGTTGATTGCGCCATAGTGAATCTGTACGCTATCTCCCACTGTCTTGTTCCAGAGGGTTGCATAATACTCGCTAATCACGACACCATTCTGTACCGAAGCCAAGGTGGATAACACTGTCACAGAATCGTTGTTCACAAAGCTGCTTTCAGAGAATAGGCCAATGCGCTTGTAGGCTTGGGCGTCCACACCCTCCAAGAAGAACCGTTGAGTGCCAACCTGCGCCCAGGTTTCAATTGTTGGTGTGGCCTCCAATATTCCGGGATAGCTTAGGAGAGTTTGATTGAAGTGCAGTAGTTTTGGGTCGGACTCTATTCGCATGTCCGCTCCAATCGAGTAGCGTAGCTCGTTTTGAAGTGTCGCTTCAAAGCTTGACGATTGGATTAGCATCATGGTCGTTGTAGTCAGTGTGAGCGTCAGTATTACCAGCAATGGAATGAACTGTCCCTTCCGTTTCCGGAGGCTCTGACTGAGATAGAGACTTTTTTCGCCAAGCAGAAAGCTAGTTCCGCCAGACACTCGTGCAGTGACCAATCGCATGGCACGGGAACCTAGATATGATGCTGCGAATAGAAGAAGAGCTGCTACTAATACTTCAGCAATAGCCATTGATCCTATTGGTGTTATTACTTCCGGCATGATGAGTAATGCGATTAGAACTACAGCAAGACCAATGACATAACGCCAGATACCTACATCTTCTGTATCTTCAGAGGCGTACCCAGTTGTGGGTTGACCTACTTCAGACACATCTATCCTCCTTGATACATGCATCAAATACGAGGCTGGCAGATACAAGGCGATGGCACCTGCGATAATAATGGCTAGGGGGGGAAATGCTATGTGTGAGATGAACTCAACGTAGCGATTAGGGTCAAAGGAGAAGAGCCCTGTCGAAGCGCCAATCAGAGGAGCCATGACATACGAAAGGCTAACTCCCAGGATAAACCCTAAGGCACTCAAGAACATCGATTCCCACATGAAGGTTGAGAAGACCTGATTGAAGGAGGCCCCCTTTGACCTTAGTGCGCTAATTTCGCCTTTTCGTCGCGAGATTGATGTTTCTGATGTGAATACTGTCAGCATCAGACTCATAATCAGAACAGGAAAAGCGATGATTGTCAGAATCTGGCTCTGAAGATATGTAGTTATGAAGGCCTCGAGCTTCCAGATTTCTGAAAGCCCATCAACGATTAAACCGGGGTATTGCTCCTCAAGCTGGATTTTGAATGCAGCAAGGTTGGTTCCGATGTTCTGTGCTCCGTACTGCAGCAGGCCCGATTCAGATGGCCTGAGAAGGACCACAGGTAGGAAAAAGCCTCTGCCAGTGACTTCGTCGACAACTTCAGTTTCTATCTCATCCTCCAGTATAATGACAGAGTCCGTGATTCCCAGAACTATGTCCCTTTCAATGCCTAAGGGGTCCCAGTTCTGACGTGTGATGGACGGAAATGAAGTGCCAATGATTGATCCCAAATCTTTGATTTCGTAAACACCGACAACCAAAAGGCTATCGACGGGATACTGACCAAGTGAGGTTGGTGTGCCGGACTGGTCTCCGCGAGCACCATATCGAAGCAAATCCATGTCTATGGTAGTACCGACATCTATTGTGATGTTGTGTACTTCGTGAGCATAGCCAACGAACTGTTCTGATACTAAGACCTGACCAGAAGAAAGCGAAAAATCGCCACGCCAAGTGAAGTCGCGGGACCAGTTAGTTAGAACTTCGTTCGTTGTAATAATGACCCGCATGTCTTTGATTCCATTGACATAGTTCATGCCAAGCATTGAATACTGAGACCATCCGTGGAAGAAGTCGCCTGTAAGAATCCCGATTGTTGAGGGTACTAGATGAGCGTACTCAACAAAGGCGCTCCCCAGTGCGGTTGATTGGGCCTCCAGAAGATTGGAAGATTCGAAAGACTCTCCAGCTTTGGGATTCAAGGACATCTGGTAGGATTCCGCTTGAAAGTACTGATTTACAACAAGCTCGGTACCCGTGCTGGTCCACACAAATACCGTGGTGGGAAGGGCTATGCCAATCGCCAGAACAAGAGCGATGCCCATATTGCGCACAGGGTAGTTCTTCAATGATGTCAACGCGTATGACAGGGACCACCAGGGATTTCCCTTCAGAGTCTCTGCTTTCTTCTTTGCCACCATCTCGCCTCCTTACAGATTCCTGAGCACAATCGCGGGATCCGTCTTGGCGGCTTCCCGAGCAGGCAGATAAGCCCCCATGATCATCACCGTGACCTCAATCAACAAAACGGCAGTTAGAAAACCAATTGGAAATGTGATAGCTGCCGGAAGCACTCTAGAAAATGGACTCATTGTGAAGACTATGGTGCTCATCACAAATCCGAAGACCGTTCCAAGAACCAAGCTAAGGACAAGTGATGCAAGGACAATGCCTGCAAACTCTGATAGAACCATATTTACAACGTGCTTCTTCGATGCTCCGACTGCACGCAAGATTGCATAGTCACGCTTTCGCTCCCGAACAACAGAGCCCAGGAAAAGAGTGAGTGCAAACATACTAAGTAGCATGGACATGGCAAACCCGATTGAGAATAGACCTTCAACTGTACTAAGAAACAGCGCGGTTCCGAAGGAATATCCCTTCAAGTCGAACTTCTCAGGAATAACAGCAGACAAACCGGGCACATCGTTCAGTGCACGGAGTATTAGGTCTTGGTCAGTGACACACACAAGGTCAGCCAAGAAAAGGGAAGCAGTGGAGATATCCGTCACAGTAGATACAAAGCCAAGATTCGCAATTGCAAAGCCTGAAAGACCTGCCTGATACCCAAACCCTGCGCCCAATCTGGAATAGGGAATGTCAGATTCAGACGCGTAGCCAAAACCAGGAGCACTATGCATGAAACCGATTATGATGAAAGATACGTCAACAGGAGCCAGCCGCCCGCCCACCTGAAGGTTTAGGATGTCGCCCACGGATTTGTTCAATCGGTCGGCATGATGTACGCTGATTAGGAGTCCGTTACTTACGGATGCTAGTTCGGATAGAATCAAACTGGAGTCCGCACCGAAAAAGCTCGATTCGTCAAAGCGCCCAATCAATGAGTATTCAACGGCGTCCAGTGCCTTGAGAGTCAGATCCTCTGTGCCCACCGAAGCCCAAGTGTGTAGCACCGGAACTGCTCTGCTAACACCCGGATACGTTTCTAGAGTATCATTGAAGCTGAAGGGCCGAGGAGTACCTCCAACTCTGAGGTCGGCTCCCACCGCATATGAAATCTCCTTCTCAAGATCTTCATGGAAACTCTCTGCTTGGACAGTGAAGGCAATTGTAGATGATAGTGTGAGAGCAAGAACGACCATCAGGGGAACAATTCTACCCTTGCGCATCTTCAAATTGCCTGCAGAGATTAAATTCTTCTCACCCACAAGGAATGATGCTTTCTCGAAAATTCTTGCAAAGCTTCGCCTTGAAAAGCGAGATCCATTGTAGGCCAAGAAGAACCATGCTGCTGTTCCAAGACCTAATTCTAGCAGAAGGAGGAATGGATTATTGGGCAGGAAAAGCACAGCTCCGAGGACTATGGATAGAAGCACAACGGAGGTTCCCACAGTGAATCCAATTGCTTCCGGTTCAGTTGACAACGGCTCTGACACATCAATTAGGTGTGAACCAATCTCAGTGCCGGCAGCCTTCTTTGCTGAGCCAAGTATGAAGAGAAGAGGAGGTAAAATAGTAATTAGAACAGAGATCACAAATGTTTCGGGCTTTAGCACCGTGGCTTGAAGATAGAATGCGTAGAGTTCCCAGTCAAACACCATGAATGAAACGGTTGAGGGTATGAGAGCTGCGAATAGCACGCTCAAGACCATACCGATGATGATGCTGAGGGTCGCCATAACAATTGACTCGGATAGGAAGATGCTGTAAATTTGGCTAGAGCTGGCACCTTTCGATCGTAACGCGCTGACCTCAGTCTTGCGGGCTGCCATGAAGGTGTCAGCTGCAAAAACTGACAGGAAGAGTGCGAGAATGAATATTGGCAGATTTAACAATGCCAGAGGCATTGTTTCCACGTAGGTGTCCACAATACCTTGGAGTTCGAGTATCTCGCCGAGTCCGTCAATGATAACGTCGTATTGTTCGTCCACTCTTGCTTTCAATGTGAGAAGGTTATCGGCCATGCGGTCCGTACCAGCCGCAATAAGGTTGTCACCCGATGCACGTATGAAGGCACGCGGACCAAAGAAACCATCTTCGGAAACATACTCTACTGGCAAAAACTTTGAGAATACCATTATACTATCGCGGATACCGAGTACCGGGGTGTGATAGTGGTGAAAGTCGTAATTACTTCGCATAAGCGACGGAAAGCCTGTTTCAATCAGTGAACCGTAGCCCTCAATCTCATAGATGCCAACAATGACGAGAGAGTTTAGACTGTATCGCCCCATACTTCCGATAGGTGCAGGAGTGTATGATGATTTAATTGTCAGTAGCTCGATGTCAAGGGTTGAGTTGATTGTTAGGGTGACTCCAAACAATTGGTGTACGTAATCGACAAATTGCCTTGAAACCAGGGTTTCGCCTTCTTGAAGCTCAAATGCGCCTTCTGTGTTGAAACTCGGAACTGCCGCACTCAGGAGCTCGTTGTCAACGAATATCACTTCGCAATCTTTCATTCCCTCTGTATAGATGGGTTCGTCCAAGCCATACAGCGTATTATCGGGCAGTTCCGTGCCCCACACTATCCCTACTGTTGAATTGACCCGATGTACTGATTCGATGAGGGGATCAGATTCAATGTATGCGTGAGCCAAGTTGACCTCATCTGTTCCGCCTGCAGGATTATGAACCATTAACTGGAATGAGTTGTTTTCAAAGTACCCATTCACACTGACTTGCACGCCGGTATCCGACCACACCAAGACTGATGCAACAAGTGATACACCCAGACTAAGAGTCAACGCGAGGCTCAATGCTCTGAACGGGTACGCCCTCATGGAACTAAGAGCATAAGAAAAGGCATACGCACGATTGCCTTTCCGAGGCGGAGTTTTGATTTTCGTGCGGTGAACCAAAGCAATCACCTCTAAGTGGTCGAACCGCTGCCTTCAGACTGAGCATCAGAAGAAGTTGTGACGTCAACACCACTTGGCTTGAAGAACTGTGATATGAGCTCTTCGACCAACACACCGTCACGCAGAAGAAGAATCTTATCAGCCATTCTCGCAACCTCAGGGTCGTGTGTGACTACTAATACGGCTCGATTCTCCTTTTTGGCTAGATCCTTCATGAGTTTAATTATTTCTCCGCCCGTCTTGTGGTCCAAGTCTCCCGTAGGTTCATCGCAGAGCAGAACTGCCGGATTATTCGCGAGCGCTCTTGCCAAGGCCACTCTGGATCGCATCCCACCTGACAGCTCATGAGGCATATGATGAGCCCTGTGATCTACGCCAACTGCCTTGAGTAGTTTCATGGATCGTTCATTCCGATTCGCTGGCCTGACTTCATCAAGAAGCATGGGTACCTGAACGTTCTCGATGGCAGTGAATATTGGAAGAAGATGTTGATCTTGAAAGAGCACACCAATCTTATGTCGTCGCATCTGCGACATATTCTCGTCATTGAGCGATGTGATATCGATGCCGTCAACGATTATGCTTCCGCCAGTTGGTTTGTCAAGACCGCCTATCAGGTTCAACAGCGTTGTCTTGCCCGAACCAGAGGCGCCTACGATAGCGATGAAGTCCCCCTTCTTGACTGTAAGGTCCGTCCCACGGAGAACCTTGATGATACGTGAGCCATCTTGGAACTCGCGATGTACACCGATGCAATGAACTGCGATATTGCTGCCGTCTTCCAAGTATGCTCTCTCCAGTGTCAGATTTCGATTCTTCCGGATTTTTAAGGTTGCTACTGGAGCAACGAAGTATTATCCCCCCAGACAAAACCCTACTTAGAGCTACGGGTCAAGGCGAAAAGACAAAAGTAGCAGTTCAACTGGATGTACGGTATCACCCATGAGGGTATTTGCAATCTCAGGCCTGTCGGGCACAGGAAAAACAACATTGCTCGAGCGGTTGGTTCACGAACTCGTGAGAAAAGGGTACTCTGTCGCTACACTGAAGAGTACGCAGGAGGATGTGTCTGAGCCGGAAGGAACAGATACGTGGAGGCATCAGAGGGCAGGTGCAAAGGCAACGGTCCTACTGGGACCTCAGAGCACCACAATCCGACATGGTCGCCGAATGACGCTCAGAGGAATTTTCGCGGACTCGGATTTTGACTTTCTCCTAGTAGAAGGTATGAAACGGAGTAAGATACCAAAGTGCTGGTGCGTGGGGAGGAACAAGTTGGAGCTAGAGCAGTTGCCACCCGAAACGATAGCCGCAGTCGCGTGGGATCAGCCAAAAGGTACCGCTGAGATCCCGGTCATCCAAGAGGGGGAACTCAGCACATTGGTCGATATCATCGAAAAACATGCTGTTGAACTTAGTCAGCTTGAAGACTAGGCGTTACGCTCAGGTTCTACTCCGAAGGGTATGCGATTGCATGGCTCATTTCGGAAACTATAACTATACTGCTCCTACAAGTCGCGTTCATGAAACGGGGCAGGCTTTTCACCGTTTTCGCGTTGGCTCTCTTCATGCTCCTTTGGACTGCGGGACCAACAAAGGGACCTTCAGCAGTGATGCCACAAGATATCAGTTTGGGCAATCATGCAGTCCCCGCTGCCTCGTTCTATGTCAAGCCTATCTGGGATAACATATACAGCGCAGTCATTAGCAGCAACCTACGGACGATAGTGCAAGACATCTCTGAGGGCACACCGCGGCGCATCTGGTATCCTCTGCATAAGGAACCTTCAGAGCCCCTTGCCGATGCGTGGGAATACGCAAACAACACTCTGAAGTCCTACACTTCGGGAAATATGCACTTCAGTCTCATGACACAACAGAAGAACCTTGTTGCGATAAAGCGGGGCACCGACTCGAACCTAGCCCCGATTGTTATTGCTGGCACAGTGGCTTCCGGTTTTTCTCCAGGAGCCAACGCATTCGCAGCTTCGACAGCAGTTGTGCTTGAGATCGCCAGAATACTCTACTCGCGTTCTCTCACAAACGATGTTTACTTCGTGTTGGTCAATACAATCACGAGTGGCTATGGGGCAAATGAGGGCAATCAGGGCATATCGGAGCTGCTTGACGAGCTTCTAGTCGAATATCGGAAACCTGCGGTATTGTTCTGGTTCTCGCTTCTGTTGTATGAGTCTGGAGATGAAAACGGCGATATGTTGGCTATGCGGAGTAGCTACAGCAGCTCAGTCTACAGACAACACGAGTTTCTCGCAGATCTAGCAGAGATTGCGTCGGCTCTCTCTGGCGGTGACCGCGTAATACCACAAGGACCCTCTGGAAACCTCTGGATCAGGTCAGGTGCCTATGAAGCGAACGAGAGGGGCATCCCAGCGTTTGTGCTAAGCCAATACTATCTCGATGGTTTAGCGGGCGGGGAGTTTGACGAATGGGATGCTGGACCATACTCCTACGACCTGCTGGAGGAAGCGGTTGGTCTGGTTGCCTCACTTACAACTTACTTGGGAACTCTCGGCAAAAACCAAATACCGAGATTAGAAGAGCTTATCGTAGTTCCAGCCTTCGACTCCGAAACCATATGGATGCCACTCACTGGCGAGTCGCCTTTGCAGGTGGACATTGAGTGGGCAGGCAGTAGCTCTCTCACTGTTGAGCTCGTAGCACCTGGAGGCGTCACCATCATCTCAACTACGCAGAGCGACAGCAACATCACTATGAGCCCCCTTCTAACGGAGGCAGGGCTGTACGAGTTGGTCATCACAAATACAGAGATGGTGTCTTCATTTGTGTCATATTCTTACGAGCACTGGCAGGATTATGACCAAGATACACTCAATGATGACGAGGAGTACCAACTTGGGACTGACTGCCTTAATGCAGACACTGACATGGACCTGTTGGACGATGACCAAGAAGTACTCATCCACTTCACCGACCCGCTAAATCCAGATACAGACGCAGATGGTGTCATGGACGGCGTGGAAGTAATCTACGGCAGCCACCCGCGCCTAAGAGACACGGATTATGACGGAATTATTGATGGCATAGAAATAGACATGGGACTCGATCCAACGAGCAAGGATACTGACATGGACGGTGTGGATGATGGAGACGAGCTGGATCTTGGACTCGATCCCCTGTCAAACGATACGGACAAGGACGGCCTTCTCGATGGCTTAGAGCTGATCCATGAAACCGACCCGTTCTCACCAGACACGGATTCAGACGGGCTCAGCGACCTCTTTGAAGTAGTGAATGGACTCAATCCTCTTTCCAACGATACTGATATGGACGGTCTTAGCGATTCATACGAAATAGCGCACTGCCTGATGCCTTACAATGCTGACACTGACGGAGATGGAATCCCCGACGGAACTGACTGGGCGCCCAGGGAGCACTGGATCAACGCAGTCATCCCTGCGGGCTTAGGCGCCATCTTTCTCATAGTTCTAATTTGGATGCTCAACAAGAAGCGAATCTACGGGAGGATTGCATCCCCATGACGTTAATGAACCGAAGGCGCGCCATGCACCTTCGCGATAGAGCACTTGTTCTGCTCTTCTCCACAGTACTGCTGCTCGTCACGTTCGTCGGGCCGCTGTCAGTGGGAGAAACAGCTCGTCATTTCGATGCGCAAGTGAAACTGCATGATTCAGCTATTCCAGCGTCGGATAGTGTACTAAACGTGACACAGCTCTGGGAGGAGATTTGGAACAGCGTTTCTTCTTTAGATATAGAGAACTACACTCGTACCATCTCAGAGAATTACCCGAGCAGAACTTGGAGTGTCTACAGCCTGACACCAAGTACTAATCTCGAGGACGCGTGGTATTGGGCGAACCAGACACTGCAGGAAATCACCGGCGGAGCACTGACGTTCAGACAGATAACAGACCATCAGAGCCTCATTGCTACACAATGCAGCACAGATTCAGAACCCAAAGCTGCGGTGATAATAACCGGCGTCATTGACAGCGATGAAACACCAAGCGCTAACGATGCGGGTGCAAGCGTCGCCGTAGTCCTTGAGATGGCGAACGTTCTAAGTAACTACAATCTTGGTTTCGACGTCCATTACGTGTTGATTAACAGGGGTTATGGAAACGACGAGTATGACCAGGGGAGCAGATACTTCGTCGAATGGCTTGAAGAGAACGAGATTGTGACGCTGACTACCCTAGCCTTCGAACGTCTTTTGTTTCATAGGACTCAATACCTCTTTGGCACGAGGATAGCATTGAGGACATCCCCTTACGAGAGCATCTATCAGAGGTCTGTGTGGTTCCCTGAACTAATGATACGAGCCTCCAATACAGTTGGTTTGGGTTGGCTTCTCAATCTCTCAGACTTGGGGCTCACTGAGGTTTCCACAGCCTATGAGATGTGGCAGGGGGGCTATCCTGCTCTGCATATCGCCCAAGGATTCTGGCCTGACGGATATAGTGGAACTACCAGTGATGTCTGGGATGTTTCCTATTACTCCTACACCAAGGCAAAGGAGGCTGCTGCATCGGCTATTTGCGCGATTGCATACCTTGGCCAGTTGCGATCAGGCGATGTTGCAGCAGAGTACAAGAATGGTTTTGCTACGATAGGCGAAGATGTGACGTTGCCAATCACGGTATCAGTAGAGGGCTTCGTCAATGCGACACTGACCTGGGAGGAGAACACAACATTCAGGGCACAGCTCAAAGATAGCTCCGGTCAACTCGTGTACCAACGCATTGAGAGCGATAACAAGATTGTCGCCAAATACCGCGCGCTCGTCCCCGGACCGTATGATATCATCATCAGGAATCTCGGAGGTAATGACTCAACGTTTGCGCTTAACGTCACCATTCCCAACGACTGTGATGGGGATGGGATAACTGACATTGATGAGCTCGACCTTGGGACAAGTATGTATCTTCTGGACTCTGATGCAGATGGCCTTAATGATGATTTTGAACTTAGCATTGGTGGTGACCCGACCTCTGCGGACTCCGATGGTGACGGGGCTCTCGACTATGATGAATACCTGTTGGGTTCTAGCCTGCAGTTGAATGACACGGACGGGGATGGCCTTCTCGACGGTATGGAAGTAGAACTTGGCTCAGACCCGACTTTGGTTGATACTGATAGGGACGGATTGGACGATTGGAATGAAACCTACACATATCTGACTAATCCCGTGAGTAGCGATACGGATTCAGACGGGCTCGAGGATGGTTTCGAGGTTTCTGTTGGCCTGAATCCACTATCACCGGACTCTGATGGTGATGGTCTAAGTGACCTGTTTGAGATTCTGAACTTCCTGAATCCACTATCGAGAGATACCGATGGTGATGGCTGGAGCGATGCCTATGAAGTCGAATTCTGCATGTCCCCCACTAATGCTGACACAGATGGAGATGGCATTCCAGATGGAATCGATTGGGACCCGCAGGAACACTGGGTCTCCACAGTAGTTCCCTTAACCCTGCTCTCCATAGTTCTTCTAGTAGCAGTCTTCAGCTTTCTGAAGTACAAGGTTTACACGCAGCCGGATTGAGTCCACAATGAAGAAGCTAGAGGTTAGTGACTTCAGCTTGCAGGAAACACTGGAGTGTGGGCAGACATTCTGCTGGGTTAAGGAAGGAGACGGTTACATCAACGCAGACTTGGGACAAGTAGTTTACGTGGAGCAACAGGGTAACTCGCTCCTCTATGAAACCTCCCATAGAGAAGCGTCACTGAAGCACTTGTTCAGGCTTGAAGACCTTCTTGGAAATATTCAGAAAGAGATCTCCAAGGATGATCTAATGCGCAAGTCGATCCAGTTCGCTCCGGGGCTACACATCATCCAGGACCCGTTCTATCCTTGTCTAATTTCATTCCTCATTTCAACTCGAAATAATATACCCACGATAAAGAAGGCAACCCAGGCAATCAGAGAGAAGTACGGACCCTCCTACGAATTCAGAGGAAAGACCTTCCGCGGAATGCCCTCACCCACGCGCATGTCCCTGGTCACTGTGAGTGAGTTGGAGGCTTTGAACCTCGCTTGGCGAGCGAAGTTCATCGTGAGGTCGACTGAGGCGCTTCTTGCAGGAGAGGTGGACCCAGAGGCATTGACCAAGATGAGCTACGAGGAAGCCCACCACACACTGAAGACATTGCATGGTGTTGGTGATAAGGTTGCAGACTGTGTATGTCTGTTCTCGTTGGGTTTTCTGGAGGCGTTTCCAATCGACGTGTGGATTGAACGAGTGATCCAACAGCAGTACGGCATATTCACATCAGCAGGCAAGTCATATGCCAAGAAAGGTCGGGCTGCAAGGGACTACTTTGGACAATATGCGGGTTATGCTCAGGAGTATCTGTACTACTACACAAGGACTACTCAGCGATCGCCCGGCTAATTGAATAATGGACTGCACAGGATTAGAAACTCTGACGCTTGCGCTTCTTTGTTGCATACCAAGAATGATTGTCTATCCCCTTGGATACCTCCCACGCCCTTGTCTGATAGAACGCAAGCGGGTGTTGCACGTACTTGCAGAGGGGGTCCTTCGCGGTCCCAAGATAAACCGGGCAAAGGCTGTTCCCCTGCAATTTGCTGCACCCCGGAGGAGTATATCCCTCACCCGCAGCCTTTGACGCGATGTGTTTAACTTGGTACTCCGCAAGACCTCTGACGAAGTCTGGCGCAGCCTTGAACACACCAAGAACTTCCTCCTGGCTCATCCCAATCTTGAGAAGAAATGAAGCAAGTGCAAAACGAGCCTCATGTGAAAGGTTCTTACCCTGAGTTGCGTCATCGTGCATGTTTGATATGCACGGAGGAAACGCAGATACAACACCACCTGTTATCTTCACAGGCTTGGTCGTTCGAATCTTGCCTCGAAGATCGGTTTCTACCCTTTGAACAGCTTCCGTCAATCGCTGAGGGAGAGTTGGAACATCAAGTGTGCTGTGCAGAATAAGAAGCTTGAACTTGCCCGATACTAGACGATTCAGCTCAAGACGTTGCACTGGAACCCAACCCTTGTCGACGTATCGATTAATCAGCTTCCAAGGTGATTGGTGAAACTCAGGAGCAACCTCTAGGAAATCCTCGTAGCGCAGTTTGAACTCAAAAGTGCGTAGCTGAATTGGAAGCTTAGCTCTCTCTCTGATAGTTCCTGTCGATTCCACGTGCCATCCAAAGGCGGATTGACATAGATTAGTCACAAAATCCTCCTTTTCTTTGCCAAGGTGTTTGTTGACTGCCTTGGATTCAGCTTCGGCTTGGTATTCCCTGAGTCTGGGGTCGCCTATCTTCTCAACAATAAGACGGGCAGTGGGATAGATGAGCATGTCCCCGGGTTCACCAGTGTGGACTAGAGGAATCTCTGATTGATCAAGTGCAGCTAAAACCCTTTTCTCGGCCGCTTCAATGATGTAAGTATTGGTTCCAGACTCAACAAAGGAGATTAGGCGTCTAAGGTCGCGCGCAAGTTTCTGCGCGGCCTTCCTTGTCCCCACTGAGAACGGGTACTTCAGTTGCTGACTCATGGACACAGTTTCGTCACTCCATTAAGATGAGCCAAGATTGCGGACAAATCAAGTTTTGCCATTACATGTTGAATGTCGGACTATAGTCGTCATATCCTTTGTCGAAGAACTTCTTCCCACAGGACGTGCACTCAAACATCTGAACCCCTTTTGAGAATGCCCAACGATTTAGAATTCTGAAGATTTTGGAGCTTCCACACCTAGTACATTTTACTGTAGAATCATCAGCTGCCCAAGGCGAGTTGTGGCGTTTGGTGGTCATTATCAGGACACTTCTGTTACCTATTTCTCAGGAAGGCTTTTAGTCTTTTAGACGACGCACCACATAGCAGCTCTCCCTTTGAGATGGAATGCGTCCAATCATTTTTTAGAGGCTCTTGATTTAACATGACCGTTGTATTGAAGCAGAAGGCCATTCAAGAATGACGTACGTTGTTGAAACTGCAAATCTTACCAAGATTTTCGGTGGTAAGCTTATTGCCGTAAATAACATGGACTTGGAGGTTGAAGAGGGCACAATCTATGGTTTTCTTGGTCCCAACGGAGCTGGCAAAACAACGGTGATAAGATTGCTGCTAGGGTTGATAATGCCCACTGCAGGAAGCATCAAGGTTTTCGGGGAGAAAATGAACTTGAACTCGGCCCATCTGCGAAAGCGGATTGGATACCTCCCAACCGATCCAAAGCTCCCAAACAAGATGACACCGATAACTTACCTTGACTTCGTTGGTAAGCTCTTCAGCCAAACAAAAGACCAGAGAATCTCAAGGCTTTCAAAACTCATAAGATCTGTCGGACTCCTTCCGAGTGCCTCTCGAGAGGTAAAGGGTTTCTCAACAGGCATGGTGACCCGCCTAGGACTTGCCGCATCTTTGATGAACGACCCAGATCTGCTTCTTCTTGATGAACCTACATCCGGCTTGGACCCAGCTGGGAGAAAGTCAACCCTCGACCTAATCGAGGAGTTGGATAGGGAAAAGACGATTTTCGTGTCATCTCACATTCTGAGTGACATTGACAGAATATGTACCCATGTTGGGATAATAAACGAAGGAAAGCTCATCTACTCAGGTTCCATCAAGGAGATGAAGAAGCACATCCAAAGTAATGTCCTCCGGTTGGAGCTTGATGGAGATATGAATACTTTCTGTGACAGACTGGCATCGATAGGGGGCATGGCTGCCTTTGAAAGGAGGGGAAACTTCACTGTGGAAATCAGTTTCGTTTCTGATACTTCTACCTTGAAAGCCATACAAGATGTGTTAGGCTTGATAGTGGAGTGCAATCTAGATCTGATATCGATGAACTCCTCAACTTCTAGAATTGAGGATGCTTTCTTGAAACTACTTGAGGAGGAAGAATCACGTGGATTCACCAGAGCAGTTTAGATTCATAGAGTGGCCGATGCCATTCTTGGCCATTGTGCAAGTCGATTTGCAGAATCTCTTTAAGAGCAGAATGACCTATGGTTGGCTAATTGTGGGAGTCTTTCTCCAAGTTATACGGGTTCTATCAGCGCCATACATCATAGGAACATCAATAATCGTTGTCCAAGGGCTTTCGGATTTCATCTTCATTTGGAGCATGCTGATTATCGGAATAACAGCGAGTGCAGTGTCCTCTGAAACGGGAGAACTCGCAGACTCCATAATGAGCAAATCTGTAAAGCGACACGACTACATAATGGCGAAATTCACATCACGAATCATGTATGTGATGACGGTCTACTTGCTAATTTCTGGAGTTCTTGTCGGTGCATCAATGAGAATGTTGGAGAATGACTACGACATGAATGGGCTTGTTGCCGCGCTCCTGCTTGTGGCACTCGCGTTGATAATGCTGACTATTCTGGGAGTAACGCTGAGCATGGTTACATCCAACACTGTGATATCGATAGTGTCCTTACTCGTCCTATGGTACTCGATGACGATCTTCCTTCCTCTACTAGATCTTGAGTTCATGTCCCCGAGTAGTATGATAAACGAGCTACCAGACATCATTCAAGGCGTATGGAACGGAGAAGAATGGAAGATTGGGACCAGCTTTGCTGGTATTTCAATAATCGCAATGGCCCTATCTGTACTGTATTTCTCAACAAAGGATCTCTGAGTCTGTCATTGTGTGACATGGTTTAGATACTCCCGAGGAAGCCAATGACATACATCGTACATTCCTTTTGCCCATAGCTTCGCTACTGTATTCACGAGAAGGAAACCTGAGTCAGAATATCGCGGTAGGGGGTCAATCTTTTAGACCCACAACAAGTGCTGCAGTCCCTCTAATCTTCTTAGAACCACTTGGTTTCAGGCCCGCATTGGTCATGAACTCACCTATATCATCAACGCTATGCTTGCACATGTGTGGATACCTCTTTCGTGCTTTCTCCTCATCCATCCCATGTGCCCCCATTACACGTACGAAGGCCTCTTCGTTTCCAGACACGAAATCAAAGACCACACACACCCCAAATGGCTTCAGACTTTGAACTGCTTGAAGTATAATGGACTGTGAGTTATCAACCTCATGTAGAAGGAAGCCAGAGAAAACCATGTCTACGGAATTGGGTTCTAATACCATTGCGTCTGTGTTGAAATCGTGCTGCGTTAGGATGTAGTTGTCAGATGAGAGAACACAGGAGAGGAACTCATCCGCTTGTTTCAGCATGCTCTCGCTCTCATCCAGTCCATACACTTTCTTCGTTTGGAGCTTTGACACTGTATCCACGAGAAAGAGACCCGGACCGGGCCCGAACTCTGCTACGACCTCGCGTGGTTCAGCCCCGATAAGCTCAAGCAGGGCATTCCAAAACGCCTCAGGGTATCTCTTATTGTAGGATTGCACCATGCCCTGTACGCGCTCCGGGTCTTGCCAATTGGCCTTTCCCAGGTGCTCTACCACTAATGACGCCCCAACACATAGTCCGCTCTCATAAGCAGGGTCATGAACTCACTCAAACTCTGCCGGAGAATCTCGGGATCGCTGTAGAGCTTCTTTAGCTCAACGCTTCGCTCCTCAAGCGAAGAGTCAGTCATCTCATTCATTATCTTGTACGCGGCTGAGGGCCTCTCAGTCCATCTCAGCAACTCATGATGGTCTGAGCTGAGAAATAGAACAACTGGAGTCTTCTTCTTCCCGTTAACCTTAAGGGCTTCATGGAAGTGTCCATTCTTATCACTGTCTAGAATGCGCAGCCCAACGTTGGGCGATAGTGATGCCATCCGCGCTAGAACAGGCAGGTTACCGGCGGTGTCATTGCATCGATCTGTGCCAAAGACCAAGATGTCCACTTGATTCTGGATACCACTGAGGGCTTCGGTCTCCTCCTCGCTGACCATAAGATCAACGTATCTTGCCTTCATTAGCTCCACATTCTCACGTGCTGACCTGAGAAAGGCTTTGTACTCTACTGCGTCGTTCCACTCTACAATCTCTGGCATGTATATCACATCAGGCTCCGAGAGAGAATTCTGCCGGTTCCACCGACTGGTATCTAATTGGTTGGATTGAATAAAAGGCTATCCTGAGGGGCAATATTGTAATATCGGACCGCAAACAGTCAGCGAACGTGGTCAGACGATAATGACTGTGGCAGAAGAGGTTTTGGAGGAATTACGGAAACTAGGCAATCCTGAGCAAGCAGAAGCAGTTGCCAGATACATGAAGGCTTCTTCACTCAGATTCTTTGGAGTAAGACTTCCGCTCATACAGAAGACCGTGATGAGATTCACAAAGGGGCTTGCGACAGAGGAGCTAGTACCCCTTATGAATGGACTCTGGAAGCAGACCATCTTCGAGTCACGAGTTGCAGCAATACGAGTTCTGGAGAGGTATGCGAAAATGGGAGATGTGTTCATTGCACTCGATGCTGCATCTCGATGGATAGATGATGTTGATACGTGGGGTCTCATGGACCCGTTGGGAACATTGTGCGTAGGCACTCTTCTGCTGAGAAACCGTGATATCGAAAAGACCCTAACGGAGTGGAGCATGAGTGAAAACTTCTGGCGACGTCGAGCCAGTATTTTGCCCTATCTTCATCTCTCTAAGAAATCAGTATACAAGGCGGAATACACAGAGAGAATCTTGCAGGCAATTCGGCCGCATATTTCGGACAAGGAGTTTTTTGTAGGAAAGGCTGCCGCCTGGGTTCTGCGTGAGCTTAGTAAGCGAGAACCAGAGGTTGTGAAAGCGTTCATAGATCAGCATCGCGATGTGATGACACGCCTAGTCATCCGAGAGGCCAGCAAGAAACTGAAGTAGTGCGTAGAAAACGGGCTCGATTGCTGGTTTGCGTTAATCCGTCAGCTCATAAGCTAGATTGACGCGAAGGCAGATGCCATGACCGAGAAGATGATGTCATATTGTGGTCTCATCTGCACCAGTTGCGGAGCATACATCGCAAAGCGTACGAATGACGATGACCTGCGTGTGAAGACAGCGAAACGTTGGTCCTCGCCCGAATGGACTGTTAAGCCCGAAGAGATCAACTGTGATGGCTGCAAGTCGGACAGCGACGAACTCTTCAAGCATTGTTACGAGTGTGGCGTTCGAGCTTGCGCACGCGAACGAAACGTGGAAACATGCGCCCACTGCAGCGATTACATCTGTGATAAACTTGAGAAGTTGTTAGCATTCATAGGGGAAGAGGCAAAGAAGGGTCTCGAAGAGGTGCAGATGTCACTTCAAACATAGAGAGGACACCAGCATTAGTTTCAGGTATCTGTCATGCTTATCTAAGCAAGAGCCTACACATACATTGGGTGTATGTGGCTTTGAAGCGAGCAGGTATTGCACAACTCAAACTACATCCGGGGAAGGCACCCCACTGGCTCGTTAAGCGCATGATGCCAATGGCTGGCGCGCTGTGTGAGTTCATTGTGGATGAATACGGTTCCAAGGAGTTGCTGAGAAGGCTCGCTGATCCTGTGTATTTCCAAGCCCTCGCAAACGTCCTCGGCTATGACTGGGATTCATCTGGTTCTACAACGGTGACATGTGGAGTGCTCAGGTCTGTGCTAAACTTCGACCAGCACAATGTGGTCGGAGCTGGAGGTAAGGGACTTATTTCTAGGAAGACTCCCGAGCAGCTCAAGGCACTGGAAGACTATGGACTTGACGGAACCAAACTCGCTAACATAAGCAAGGCTGTAGCCAAAGTGGACAATGCAGCTGTTCAAGATGGCTACCAGCTCTATCAACATCTGTTCTTTGTGGATGCTGAAGAGAACTGGACAGTGGTTCAACAGGGCATGGACAACAGTACTAGTGATGCAAGACGCTATCACTGGACCTCAGAGGAAACATCCAGTTTCATTGAAGAACCCCACACGGGCATGATTTCGGGACAAGTGAAGCCATCCACCCTAGATATGACCTCTAAAAAGTCAGATGAATGCAGGAAGACATCAGTCGACGTTGTGAAGGAAGAACCACTACGCATCAGAAGACTCTTCCATGATCTCAAGCCGTACGGTGAGAGCTCTCTGATACCATGGCTGGAAGAAGATGGATCAACAGGAAGCCTCCCCGCCTACAAGGTCATCCCGCATCGAATGAACTGGAATGCAGTGCGCAGGGCATATCAGACTCAACCCTCAAACTATGAAGAACTTCTCTTCATGAATGGCATGGGACCTGCAACCATCAGAGGCCTAGCCCTCATTTCAGAGATGATCTTTGGCTCTGAGCCTTCTTGGGCAGACCCAGTGCGGATGACTTTCGCTTTTGGAGGAAAGGATGGAGTGCCCTTTCCCGTGCCGCGCAAGGATTACGACGATGCGATAGTCTTCATGGAGCAAGCTCTCAACGATGCCAAGATGGGCAGGCGAGACAAGGTTGTAGGACTCAAGCGACTGAGGAAATTCGCCCCGCCAATCCTTCGGTCAACACGGGAGATAGAACAACAGGCCCTTGCGTGAGAATGATACCGAAGAGTACTTTTGAAGGGCCATACGGAACAAGGTTATGCTTGAGTTGGAGCCCTTTGATGACGTAGTCACTGGCATCAAGACCGCTACGGCTCAGGGTGGGAAGGCCATAATGTGGGCTTACTCCTACAGAGTTGACAACGTCTTCTTCGATGCTGGATGTGCAAACGCAAAGGAGGAACTGCGCTCACATATCAAAGGAATAGAACGACTTCTTGTTACACACTCGCACGAGGATCATGTTGGCGGATGTTCAGTCTTCGGCCCGGATACTCCGATTCTTGCTCCAGACCTCACCATCCCGGTGCTGAAGAGTCCGCCCAACCTCAACGAGTTCTTTCAATACGTATGGGGTCAACCCGAACCTATCGAAGATGTCGAGTTGATGTCTTCACAATTCTCGGTAGGTGATCTGGACTTCGAGGTCATCCCCCTCCCAGGACATAGTCAGGACATGGTTGGATTCTATGAGGTTCATAATCGGTGGTTCTTCTCAGCGGATGGAGTCCCACTGCCCTCCAAGAAACGCCTTGCTATGGATGACGAGAATGTCCCGCAGGCAATTGCAACAATGGAGCGAATCCTCGAACTCGACGTGGATGTTCTCTTCGACTTCCACAGGGGTCCGATTCGTAACCCGCAACAGTATATCCAGACAAGGATTGACTTTTTGAAAGGGGTTCAGAATCAGGTACGGGATCTTCACCAAGAGGGAAAGACCATTGAAGAGATACAATCCATCCTGAACTTCGAACCTCCATGGTATATGGACCTAACTGAAGGGAGATTCGGTATCGACTATCTCATCAGGTCACTTATCTTCGACCAGCCATGAACCTAGTTGCTGGCCGTTTCAACGTTTATGAGTTGTATCGTCTAACGTATGAATGCATCTCGTTAAGTTATGCAGGAAGTTTGATGAGATGAAACCAGATTCTCTACTAGCTTCAACTCTTCTTTTTCTTGTCGTAGGCTTCCCATGAATCGGCCGCTGAGGCTGCTCCCTTTGATCTCAGTTCCGCGAGAACGTACTCTCGAATCTCTGAACTCTTCATTGTTGCTTCTGAGCGTTCAGAGAGCGAACTTGCAATCTCGCGTGCAACCTCGTAGGGAGCACCGCACTTGACAGCACTCACAACAACCTTCTCAGACATGTATATCTCGGTTGATCCATCTCTCTTTTTGATTTCCATAAGTCCCATCTTCTTGAGTAGAAATTGATGAAATAAGACTCGTCCAATACATACCAAAGTTCTCAGATAAACAATTGGACACCTATTGCAGGAGTCAAAATGTGACAAAACTGCCGAAGAAACCGATGATTTTGCAATAAGGGACTGATCCTCATCGAGAGCCTTTTCGTTTCTTCCGTCGTGCCTCAAGTCGGTCGTCAAATCGTCGAGTAGACTTCTCTTTCTCTCTCTGAGCCTTTGCCGCCTTCTTCTGGCGCGCGCAGTTGATTCTGGCCGCCCGTCCGAGATTCCTGACCCGCTCGACCTCTTTGTCGTTGCCCCGCTTCCGGTACAGCTTGCGAGCGCGATCCCACGCCTCGAAAGCGGAACAGAAGTCATCAAGACGCGCATATGTTACGGCTTGTGCATCGAAGATATCAGGATCTCTCTTTGAGAGTGCTGTGACTCGGTTCCACGCAGCGGAGGCTTCATTCCACTCCTCCAGTTCCATGCTGGTGAAACCGAGGTTACGCCATGCGGACAGATGGTCCTTCTTTCTTATCGTGGCTCTCTTGAAATGCTTTATCGCATCGCGTGGATTGCCCGACCTGTACGAAACCATTCCCAATGTGTTCTCTATTGAGGCATCATGCGGGTCTATCTCTGCCGCCTTCTTTAGCGCCTTCACTGCTGACTTGTATTTCCCGGCGCGGAGGTTCACATCCCCAAGTATTTTCCAAGCCTGGATGTCGTCAGGCGCCAGCTTCGTCGCATCCTGCACCGACTTGGTCGCCTCTTTCCACTTCTCCATCATTGAGAGGGCAATAGCGCGATGAATGAGAGCAGGCACAAGATTCGGGTCCAGTTGTAGAGCCTTGTCGTAGTTACTGACAGCAAAACCGAATTGGCCCTCCTCAAGAGTTATGTCGCCCATTCGCATCCATATACGCCACTCTTTGGGGTTTAGTTTCACGAGCGCCCTGTAACAAGCCAGCTCCTCGTTTGTTCTCCCCAAGGCCCGGAGAGCAGAGGCCTTGTCATATAGAGCCATACCATTTTTCGGCTCAATCCTCAATGCACGATCAAGGGACTTCAGTGCCTCGTGTGCCTTGTCAGGGCCCAAAGCCAACAATACGCGGCCTCTGTTAACATGTGCCTCTGTCAGATCAGGATTCAAGCGAATGGCTCGATCAAGACTCCGAAGAGCGTCTCCGAATGACTCCATCTTTGCTAGAAGGACTCCCTTACTGTTCCAAGCTGATGCATCGTCTGGATTCGCCTCTAGATGTGCATCTACTGCTCGGAGAGACTCTTCAAACGAAGGCATAGGAACCATGATAGATTCTAGGTGCACGCAGAAAAAGGTTCAGCTGATGACCTGGCTTTCACCCATAACGATAAAGGTGTGTAACCGACCTGCGTCAACCATGAAGCCAGACCGGCTTGTGACAGGTTTCCTATTGTTTGTAATCACACTTGCTGCAGTTGCACCCATATCAGCACAGCAAAATCATACATTGGAATGGGGTGTGGAAGTCGGAGAGGAGTTCACTTACGTACTGCAAAGGAAACTGGTTGATGCCGCATGGGAGCAAAATATGAATAATCTGATTCCGTTTCTCGCCTATCTTGACGAAGGACAGAAAATACTCGCATCCGTTGAGGAGCTCTACGGGATACCAACGGAGATTGACTCAAGTAATCTTCCCACATCTAGTTGGACCTTGGTCAGAGAGAACGATTCAGACATCATCTCCGATGGCATCAGTGGGTTTGCATTCCCGATTGGGGACTGGGATGTCCTTGGTGAAGCATTCAATGTAACCGGAATTGCAGGAATGACCCTGATTGACACTGACGAGGAATGGGGAACAATCCTGTCAGGCCCCTTAGAGGGAAGCTCGTATACTGAGATATACCATGAGCAGAGATACGAGAAGGAGAATGGCACTCAAGTATATCTGCGTTGGACAATCAGCTATGCAGGTAACAGAGTAGTTGATGTCGTCTTCGCCCAGTGGCATCCGGGCATGCCAACAGTCCTTCCGGCAGAGCTGGAGATAACAACAATTCTTCTTGCTGGACTCGGAGTTGCGATTGCTATCATTGTGGGAGTACTCGCTTACAAGAGAGTCAAGAGTCGGAAGTCCCTGATGCAGAAACTCGGCGAGTAGGCTGGCTGTCAGATTGCTGTTCTGTAAAGCGTTAAATGCATAGTTATCTTCCTTAGGGGATAATCTCGGTGATTGTCGTGAAACCAGAGTCCGAAGAAATCAGGAGAGTAAAATGTAGAGGTGACGACAGCGTCACCAGTTTCAGTGTGGGCGAAGAGTTCCGCTATAAGTTTCATCGACACGGGTCGGTTGGTGAAGACGCCACATTTAAGATAGAAAACACCGGAATCATATCACACGAGAGAACTGAAACAGAGTACCTGCACCCTGAGAAGATGAAACCAGGGATGACCGGAGGGGACGCTGAGAGGGGGATGTGGTACTTTAAGGCAATCGCGCCGGGTGATACTACTCTAACGATTCTTGAGGTGTTCCGTGGGGAAACAGAGAGCCGTTGCGTTATGAAATTGGAAGTTGAGTGAAACCACTCTGCCATATTCATCATGTGGATTTGCTGCCCCAGATGAAAGTGTATCCCGGTGCGTATTCCAGACGATCTCCTGCAGCGTACGCAGCTCGCAGTTCCTTCAGCCCTTCTTGATAATCTGCCTCGCTGATTTTGTGAAGCATCGAGTATCCTTTCTTCTCAACCGTTTCCAAGTACTCATCTCCAAGAGGAATTCGTGCGAAGGTGAACGGCTTCGAGCGAACATTGGTGAAACCAGCCGCTCGTAGGTGTTTCTTAGCCACCTCAATATCCGGGTACCTGCCCTTGTCGATCTTAGCTGTAACAGGGAAGAATCGCGTGGTCATACGGTGGTCTATCTGTTCGTGAGATTGTGTGGCAATGCAGAATTCACCACTTGCTCGCAACACACGAAATGTTTCGTTTATCATCGGAGGAACGTCTGCCAAGTGATGAAGCACCTCTGTCATAAATACCAAATCAAAGGTCACGTTTCCGAACGGTAGATGGTTGGCTGAAGCATAAGCGAGATGGATCTCAGACGCTTTCTTTTTGGCCTCATGCAGCATGCCGGATGAGAGATCAATCCCCACTACTCGAGCGTGAGTAGTCCGAGAAACAAGGAGCGTGTTGTTCGCTGTGCCACATCCGATATCCAGGATAATCGAGTTCCGGCCTAGGGGGACTTCACGCAGTATCTGGTGCATCATCTTTGGGTCGCTGGTTCGAACCTGATCGTAGACCTTGGCTACCTTGTCATAATCGACATTCTTGGTTCCAGTGAGGTCTGTTCTTCGTGACATACTGCACTACAGCTCCATGAATGGCTCGGATTTGCAGAGGCCTCAATCCTACATATTACATCTTGTGGCGGATGAACAATCGGAATATCTGACGAGCGGCAGCGCATTCCTAACCATGCGAAGTACCTATAAGCAACTCCCATTCCAGACCGGCCAGCTAAGCATGATACAACATGCAGAGGTAGTTCAAGATGCACTTCGAAGAGACTGACGAAGAAAAGATGTTCCGCGAGATGGTGCACGACTTTGCCCAAAAGTACGTAGCCCCCGCTTGGCGGGACTATGATAAGAACCACGAGATCCCCCGTGCGCTCATCAAGAAGATGGCCGAGCATAACCTCTGGGCACCTACGGTCGCAGAGGAGTACGGTGGAGCCAATATCTCGATGACAATGGCTTGCATCGCGGCAGAGGAGCTCGCTAGAGCAGACCTCTCAATTGCGTTGCCTGTCATGTACCTGGTCGAGGCTTCATGGGCATTCATCTTTGACATGTACGGCACTGACGAGGCAAAGAGCGAGCTTCTACCACGAGTCACCAAGGGTGACCTGTTCTTTGGTATCGCCACAACCGAGCCAACCGGAGGTTCAGACCTCGTTAATGTGACAAAGACAATTATCAAGCCAAAGGGTGACGGCTTCGTTGTTAACGGTGAAAAGGTCTACATCAGCGGCATTGCTGAAGCGGAGCAGTACGGCGGTGTCTACTGGACCCTGGCTAAGTCTGACCCCAAGGGCGACCACAAGGCATTCGATGCGTTCATTCTCCCATTCAATATGGGCGACGGCCTCCATCCAGGCATCACCACCACACTGTTCGAGGACATGGGTAGGATGGGTGTTTCCACTGGTGGCTTCAATATGGAGAACATCGAGATTCCCAAGCATTACATGATTGGCGAGCGCGATAGAGGATTCTACATGGCGATGGAAGGTTTCTCCGCAGCTAGAGTACTCATTGGTGCTACATGCCTTGGGTCCGCCGAGGGCGCCTTCGACATTGGTTGCGATTACGTCAAGCAGCGCAAGCAGTTCGGTCGACCACTGGCATCCTTCGAGGGCATTATGTTCGAGGCTGTTGACTCCTGGATGCAGCTCCAGGCAGACAGGCTTCTCGTCTACAAGGCCGCCTACATCATGGACCAGCACTATCGCGAAAAGAATCCCAGCTATTCGAAGCTCGACATTGCTAAGTTCACAGCGGCTGCGAAGTTCAGAGCTCCTCATGACGCTCTAGATATCATCACTCGCGCCATGACGTGGCATGGAGCATTTGGATACACCAAGGAGTGCCCACTTGAGGCAGCGTACCGGGGCGTACGGTCATACACTGTCGGTGCAGAGGGCGGATCTTTGGTGCAAAAGATAGTCATGGGCAGGGAAATTTTCGGTCCTGAGTATCTCCCGTACCGGCAAGAGAAGCAGAAGTAGTTCTCATTCTGGTTTGAGAAAGGCACGCCCTCTCTCCAGCTCTCTTTTTTCTCACCCACCCCAGTACCAATCCTCCTCAATACGATAAGTTACATAATGCGCTCCTTTTATCAAATCGAACAAGGAACATCGATTGAGCGCTCAGGGATTCAGGTTTCAGTTGTTTCCAGCGCCAGAACGTCGCATCAAGAAGCGTCGGCAGAAGATTGCTGTCATTAACGAGGAGCTTGATTTGAGGGAAATCTGGTTTGAGATTGGGCCTAGGAGAGTGGTTCAGGCAGACTTATGACAGCCCTTTAGAGAAACGAAAGAAGGAGCATTGGCTCAAGACCATGGCGCTAGTCTATGACTAGTCATTGAAGCTGAACCATAGAATTATAGATTCTCCTTGTCAATGGAAAACAGGTGACCTCAAGTGCCATGGAAGGTCTATCGAGCGCATAAGATACGCAAGGAGCCTGTAGATTGCGATTTCGAGGGAACCATTGTTGATCTCGAAACTATCGGGCCATTCACCCCTGTGTCATCACGTAGGCTTGAATTCGGTCAAGATTTCATCCGAAAATATCAGAGAATCAAAGTGACGACCGTTGGTACCCTCTCTGACGGTGTACTTCAGATAGCTATTGCACTGGGACCGGAACACTTGGATAAGTTTGGGAAGAAGGTATTTTCAATTGTGTCGCGGTCAGACCGCCCGCTTTACGCCTTTAACAAGCCGTTTGAAGAGGGATGTCTTTTCTGGATTTCCAAGAATATATTGAGTTTTGAGAATGAGCTTCAGGCATTCTCTCGGGAGAATAAGGAACGAGCCGTCCAACAACTGAAGATTCCGAGCTACAACGACCCGTATAGAGGACAGGGTAAGAAGTGCGTCGATGCCTTCATCAAAGGGGATCTAGAGAATATTGCCAAGCATAACCGGGCTTGTTTGTTAAAGGAGCGTGACATCCTCAGGATTCGAGGTGCACGCACGATGCAGACCAAATGGTTAGATATTGACAAACTCGGTCTGTCTAGTTGATAATCAGAACACGAAGATATTCCAATGCTTCCTTTGAGAAGGTCCTACTCTGCAAGAGTCCTGCCTCCTTCAATGATAATCTATAAAGACAAGAGGTTCCTGCTACTGAATGGATGAGAACGACTGATTGGATGAACACGAAACGGCTTCTCTGGTGGCTGATTGCTGGCACACGAGGTGGAGTAAACCGTGCCAGAATCATAAATCTCCTACACGAGAGGCCGTATAATGCCAATCAACTCGCAAAGCTTCTAAGACTTGACTACAAGACAGTCAGGCATCATCTTGCCTTCTTGATGAAGCACGAGGTTATCGTACAGCAGGGGGAAGGGTACGGTTCAGTCTACTATCTGTTTAGTGAGATTGACGCGAGCTTCGAGAGCTTCAGAGAGATTTGGGCACAAATTGGGAAAAGTGGTAAAGGTGGTAATGTTGACACAGAATGATGGAATGAAGGACAAGAAGACAACAGTGATTCTAACTGTCACTGTGGTGGCCATAGTAGCAGCAGCCATAGGTTTAGTGCTCTCTACACTCATACTTCCACCTCCCCAGATACCACCTCCACCGATTCCAGAGCCAGACCGTGTTCTAATGGACATCTACCTGAAGGTCAAGACTATGATTTCTTTGGTGAACGTCGTCCTCATTATCTCGTTGATGTCAATCTACTATAGCATCTATCGTCAGATCAAATCCAACTTCACTATGGGACTCATCCTCGTCATGCTAATTCTCCTTATGTACGCTCTCACCTCAAACCCACTCATTCACGTTGCATTCGGTTATCAGGTCCAGGGGCTAGGCCCATTTGCTATGGTGCCGGATATTTTCACGACCTTCGCGCTTGGTGTGCTTCTGTACATCAGTCTCGACTAACATGAAACTGAGGAGATTCGGGCATAATCCGGAGAGATTTCGGCAAATCAGTATATACCATTCCTGTATTCTTTCTCCTGCCATGACGACTGAAGAATGCTCTATGGACAACGACTCACAGACAAAGGGTTTGTTGAGTAGTGACAACATCAAGGCCTATCTTCTTACCATGTTCGGAATAGCCACCATCATAGCCCTCTACTACCTTCTCACAGGTCCCGCGGCTGCAATGCCATCACCTGATGGTCAACCTCCAGGGGGTCCACCAGGGCAGTCACCCACTAATGGCCCTGGTTTGGGAGCATTGAACTCCTGGCCTCTCTGGGGCCAACTTGTATTACCCTCACCCGTTGAGCTGACAATCAGTATCGCCATCATGATTGCCTTTGGACTAACGGTCATGTACCTCTACGGACGGACAAGTGCTCGTCCCAGTATCTACCTGATAGTCCTGGTTGGAGTTCTCCTGATTATTGCCACCAACCTGATCCATGGCTGGCAGATTGGTATCGAACAAACCATTTCAGGTGTCAACGAGATATTTACCGACGTACTCAGGGTGGATAACATAATTGACTTCATCAGCAACTACGAGGCGCTTCAGACAACACTGACAACACATGCTCAGACTCAGCCGCCTGGAGCAGTCCTCTTAGTATATCTACTCTACCTCGTCTTCAGTTCACCGGATCTAGTCGCCATTGGTCTATGTATTGTAGCAGCAATTGGCTCAGCATTCTTTCTCCGGGGAATGGTCCGGCCCCTCTTTGATGATGACTTCGCACGATACACGGCTTTCCTCTACCTTCTCCTCCCAGCGGTCCAGGTCTACTACCTAGCTAACATCTACGCCCTTGTCGCCACCCTCGTGCTCGGCGTCCTATTCTTCTACCTCCACACAGACAGGAGAGTTGCCGCTGTGGGGGCATTCCTCAGCCTTTTCCTATTGACCTTCATCACCTTTCTCTCAGTCTTCATGGTCCTCTTCATCTATGAGACACTGAAATCCCATTCTGAGGTCGAAGCAACTGGTATCGTCCACAGGCTGAGGGCGACACTGAGGTTTCTCCAGCGCCCTGTCCTCCTCTCACTGTGTGTAGGGGGGATCTACGGCCTGCTCCTAGTCACTCTTGACTTCAATTACATCAACGCCTTTCTCTATGCGAGCTCGTTGGAGAATCCGAATGGCTTCATGCTCCTCTCCAACCCTGTCGAATACTTCACAACTAGGATCCAAGATATCTTGGATATCGTCATCTTCTTTGGCCCTGTCCTGTCAGTACTCGCATATCGGGGTTTCGTCATGCTACGAAAGGAGGCAACTGAGGATGCGGACTCGTCAAAGAAATACAACCTTGTCCTCTCCTCTCTCATTGCTCTGGGCCTCCTCTTTCTCGCAGGCGCTCCAAAGAAGGGAGAAACAGCCAGGATCTGCATGTTCATCCTCCCGTTCCTCCTGATTCCGGTCATCACCTACATTCAGAGGACGAACATGAGCCGCAGGAACAAGATCATCCTGCTAGCATTGGTCTTCGGACAGGCAGTGCTGCTGCAGCTCCTGGGCATCTGGGTGTGGTGAGTAGGAGATGGGTGTACTTGAGGAAGGTAAACTCATCGAATTCAGATATGAGGGAAACATACACTATATACGGAGGTCACAAAGTAGAAGAAGATCGTCATGGGACGGGAGATATTCGGTCCTGAGAACCTGCCCCACAGGCAAGAGAAACAGATGTAATTCCTACTTGACCGAATAGTAAAGAAGCCCTTGAGTCACCTTTTCCGATCCTTTTTGATCATAGCCTACTGAATGAAGGCTAAACTCACCTCGGGTCCAGTACTGCTATTGACATACCATGTGCCGAAGTAGCCAATATATACCCACGTGACCGTTACCTGAACACTCACCACGAGCCCTTCACCTTCCTGCACCTTCAGACCTATTGAAGCCACGAACTTCTCCTTCATGACATGCACTACTAGTGGCCAGCCCCCAAATCCACTAATGTCCCATCTTGCCCAGTTCATATTCGTGTCATTCCCACAATATCGGAATGCGACATATCCTGCTCCTATCCCGAAGTGCCGGTAAGGGGTGAGCCAACCCGGATCTGGATGTCTGAATGAAAAGAGCAGCTTAGGGGGTCCAACGCTAGAATTACAGGATGAGATGTTCAACTGAACCGTGATGTATGAAGGACAAATGGTTGAGTCATTGCCGTGCCTGATATCTAATAGATGATATTCGATGAAGTAAAAGTCATTCTCGGGTATCTCGTCAGCGATTCTGAATGCACTGAGCTGAACTCCGAGGCTTTCATCCTCCTTCGAACTGGAACTGATATGAAAAAGATCTGCTGGAAATACGTCCCTCTCATACGACGGGGGGGTGATGGTTATAGGTAGAAATAGGGCGGATAACACAATCACTATCAACAAGATTGCGATACCTCTCCAGTGTTTCACAGCCAATGCCATCCTCTTTGCTTGCAACCCGTGACTCTTTACGTATTCGGCCTGTTTAGGAGGGGGATTGCCCAAATCATCATATACTGGTTTTGATATTAAAATCAATCTGATTCCATCATCTGGTTGGTCAGTGCCCTCAGGTTAAACAGTCTATACCAGCGGACCCATTGGATGAATCTTCCAAAGTGATGGCTAGGGAGGTAGATGGCCCTGAGAACCTGCCCTCGAAACAAGAGAAGCAGATGTAGTTATGACCGCAGTATTGAGAGAAGTTCGTCCTCTCTCCCTCACTCTTTCTTCGCTTGAACTACTTTCTTCTGAATCGCATAACAACTATCACTACAGCAACCACGGCGACACCGATACCTACGAAGACAATCAACATGGTGTTGTCACCTGTAACTGTAACTAGGACTGTATCAGAAGCCCAATTGCCATAACTATCTGTGATAACCAAAGTATAGTTGTAGACTCCTGGAGATAACCCATCAACCGCGAAAGAGATAGGCTGACCATCCCAACTCCCGTAACTCACTGATATTTGATTCCTAAGAATCTCAAATGAATGCGGATAAGGATCCTCAGGATGCCATGTGATTGAGCTACCTGTCACGCCCCATAGATATCCCACATCTAGGGGAGTATCTATCGTGGGTGGAGTTGTATCAATAGCTGATACGTGGACTTCATCTTTAGCTTGATTGCCATCTATATCGAATACTACTAACGTGAAGTTATAGAGTCCAACTTCAAGGTTATCCAATGGCACTACTATATCAGAACCATCCCATTCTCCTGAATCTATTAATGACTGGTTTCTATATACTTCATAAGCGATTGGATGCAAGTCTGATACATTCCAAGTGATAGATTCACCTGTGCAAAATGCTTCAAATTGTGCTATTGCGGGATGAATGATGTATGGATTAGTCCCGTCCTTTACGAAAACAAATACCGTATCTGATCCAGCGTTTGCACACGTATCATTGACAGTAATTGTGAAGTTATGAGAACCATAATTTAGATTATCTATTGAGATTATGATACTTGAGCCATCCCACGGACCAGAGCTGTAGGGTGTTCCGTTTCTCTTCACTTCATATGCTACAGGGTGGGATTCTACTGGTGTCCAAGTAATTGTGGTGCCGATTTCACCTTCATTGTATTCGACATCTTCAGGATGATCCAAGATTGGGATATCAGTATCTCCCTTTGTTGGATAATGATCAATGGCATTCGCAGAACCAGCAATCGAGTAAGTGCCTATTCCTTCATAATCGCCCCAGGCGTTTCCAATTGAAATTCCATCATCCCACTGATTACTGGATCCATCATCTTGAGCATTGATATTATTCCAACCAATGAGGTTCCCATATATCGTATTACCAGAACTCGCTTGAACTAGCCTTATTCCTGTGGCGTAGTTTTCATAAATCTCATTGTTTGTTATAATGCAGTTGTTTGCGTTCTGTAAATATAATCCAGTAGAGTGGGTATCATGGATGCTATTGCGGACAAGTGTGCAATTGTTCAGACTAATGAAACCGATACCCCATTGGCCACTATCGTTGATAGTGTTGTTTGTAAACATGCAGTCGGCGGAATAAGAAACCAATACACCCATCGAATTACTAGTGATAGTGTTGTTAGTCAGCCTGCACCTATCGGAATATTCGAAATGAACACCACTATATTCATTATCGTAAAAGGTATTATTGAATAATTCGCAGTCGTCCGAGCCTTGGAGCTTGATCCCTTTGTAATTATCATGGAGGGTGCTTCTAGTTATAGTGACATTTGTGCAGTAGCCCAATAGGATTCCAAAGTCAGTTGTGGAAATGTCTGCGTTTTCAATAGTGACTCCTGTGCTGTCTGCCAAGATAAGCTGACCATACATGCTTGCATCAATCACAGTGTTGGTCACACTTCTATTATATCCCAAAGCCCTCCCGTTCACAGTGTTGTTAGCAAAATTGTGCTGCCAACTACTAAGGATATCCACCCCATTGTTTACGAAAGTATTATCGATTAGAGTGCAATTATAGGAGTTATTGATCTCCAATCCCGTTTCATCATTGTCACGAATTGTATTGTTCATGTAGATAGTATGGGAGGAATCTAAGTTACGAATTCCCATCGCTCTGTTATCGTAGACTGTATTGTTGACGATTACTGAACGAGTTGAATGCGAAATAGCAATCCCATCATGAGGATTGTTATAGAACTCGTTGTTGATTAGCTTGCAGTCTGAGCTATAACCAAAGAATATTCCTGATGCAATATCGTGGAATTCGCCATTCTGAACTGTGACATTCGAACAATATGCCAAAATTACTTCACCAAATGAACTACCTTCAATAATGGAATCTGATAGGTCACGAAAGTATCCTAAAGGTTTGCCATGTACTGTAGTGCTACTAATGTTGTGTCGCCATCCTCGATTGTATCCAGCCATAGACACTCCACTGTCTACAAGTGTATTGTTCGTCAATGTACAGTTCTCAGACCATGCGAGCCTTATTCCTTCTTGCTCATTGTCGTAGAAGGTACAATTAGTAATCAAACAATAATCTGCCCAATAAGCATGAATACCTGACCATTTTGTATGGATCTCACACATGTCTATTGTGGCGTGGGGAGTATCGCGAAGATAGATCCCAAATTGCCCTGAACCAGTTATAAGACAATTACGAATGACAAAATGTGACGCCACCTCACTAATGTGGATGGCAGTTCCTGATTGATTTATACTCACACCTTCTAATACATGCGGATCGCCTTGGATTCCTGTGCCAGTAAATCCTGCTAGTGCAAAATCTGCTTCAGCATTTATAACAATGGGAGTATGATGAATATACGCTGAAGTAGTATGTGTATTGCGAGTCAAGAATTCTGTACTAGTTGTGATTGATCCTAATGGTAGCATCATAATAGTAGTAATTAAAATAGCAGATAATCCAAAGAAAATCATCGAATTCCTCAAAATCCCACCTCAGTAAGCTTGCTAGTTGGGCTGCCACCGATGGAATCCTTAACTCTTGAAATGATGTCTAACCCAATTGAACCTTAACCAGCCATACATATGATTTTAACCTTTCGCCATTGCGTTTTGCGACATCAGTTTTGACAAAGAATCAAGAATAAAAGGCCCAGAAAAAATACTGCAATTCTACAACAATTGGTACAATTCGCCCAGTATCTCCAGAGCGAAGTTCTTGGCATTCTTGATGTCGTTTGTATCGGGGTGTCTTCTCAACTCAAGCATGTATTTCGCCCACTCGACTTCGTCAGTTATTATCTCCCGCTTAATGAAGGCCTCGATATCGGGGCTGGCTTTGCCCCTACAGTTGAAATATCCTAGAAACTCGACGTTCTTCTCCCTGCTTGCTTCTTCAAACGTTAGGTGACACCTGCCCGCCCATTTATCATAGAAATTTCTTCCCCGTCCACCAAGGTCAGGCATGTAGGTTGAGTGTGTGAAGAATCCTGCGAGTTTGAAGCCTGGTGACATAGGTAACCGTTCTAGGAATTCCTTCACTGGAAACGCCAAATCAGTACTATGGCATGGAGCGCCAACAAAGAGCAAGCCATATTGGTTCAGAGTTCCGGGGTCTACTCTGCTAACGCTCGCAATATCTGCCTCAGCATGCGTGGATATCTCCTCATGAATGGACTCGGCAATCTGTTTGGTATTGCCAGTCTGAGAGAAGTAAACAATCAGGGCTTTCATGACCAAAATCCTAACGTTTTGGCATAAAAGAATAATGCTGTAAATTTCATTCTAGTTCGAGAGAGGCGAGTCCTCTCTCCCTCTCTCCTTTTTCTGGGCAACTGACTGATTAACCCTCGTCAGATACGATCTCTTCTTCTGCAACCTCAGATTCGACTGATTCTTCTTCAGTAGGTATTGGATAGCTAAGTCCTCTTCGCATCAATAGCACTCCCACGAACGAAACCAGACTACAGAGTATCAGGGCCAGGGGGACTCCATACTCCGTTATGATCCAGCCATAAAGTGAAATCTGTGGCATCGAAAAGAGCAGCATCAGAGTTGGGAACAATGAATACACACTATTCCTGACTCGTGTGGGAATCGCATCGATGAGCACTCGTTGAGTCAGGACGGTTTCAATCTGTCCAAATGCACCTGTCACAGTATAGATGATGAAGATCAGTGCTACAGGAAGCAACGACTCAACAGGCACTGCAAGAATCACAATATCAGTGAATGGGAATGTGAGTGTGAGCATTGACAAGCTTGCCAGTTGAGGTGGGAATACAAACATGAGAAGGGCAAGCAAGAGGAGAAACAGGGTGCTCTGGACGAATTTCAGACGGGGAATCCATTTCCTAGGCTCGTACTTTTGCGCCCAGACACCGGATCTCTCTGTATAGAAGATGCGAGGAATTGTGATGAGTGAAACTAGACTCGCAACTGCAAAGTCTACACTCAGGTATTGGTAGAACATGGGAGTCATGATCAGTACAGCCGAGATAATCACTGTACTTGCAACCATCATAAGTCCAACAATCGTATATTTCGCAAACGGACTGCCAAAGACATAGCCAATTCCACCCTTCAGAAGCGAGAAGTATTCACCGACTGACGGTTTCTCTTCCTTGCCCTCCTTAAGCTCAGGAAGGTCTTGGATAAGCCACATAGATGCGATTGCTAATCCTATACATAATACAAACTGGAGTTGAAAGACCCAGGCCCTACCAAAGAGAGCTGCTAGAAGACCACCGGGGACCATCACAATTGCATCCACTAGGAAGAATAGGCCCAATGCCTTCCCACGAAAGACTCCATACTGCATTCTCTCCTGATCCTCTGGTGCCGCGACTCGATAGTTGTTGTCCAACCACGCGTCAAGCGCACCACTCTCTAAGGCCCCACCAATTCCTAACAGCACCATGACAACAACGAAGTAGAAGAAAGATGTATCAATCGTGGCTAATGAGAGGAGATAGAGAGATAGTCCGTAGGTGAGAAAGGCTCCAGCCAGAAGATAGCGCTGCCCTATCCAATCGCCGATACTGCCTGTTGGATAGTCCAGTATCGTCTGGGAGGCCATATTGATGACAATCAGAACTCCAAGTAGAGCCATGCCTTCGATATACCGTCCGGGTCCACCTCCGAGTAGGTCTGCTATGTAGATGAACAGGAAGGTCATGCTCATCATAAGGCTCAGAGTGTCTAGGACCTTGAGTACTGTGAATGCCTTAGCAATCCTGATTGTCCTGCCGTTCGCCTCAGATAGACCGAACGATGATGCAAATCGTCCCATAGAGAAACCTCCTAACTCACAATCCAAAGATGTTGGAAAACGGGTGTTTAATCCATCATAAATATTGTTAGTTGAGGATTATCAAGGCATCTGAAGGATATTAAAGAGCGCTTCAGAGAATTCATCCAATCGTCATAGGAAGGGAGATTTTCGGACCTGAGAACCTGCCCTGCAGACAAGAGAAGCAGAAGTAGTTCTCATTCTAGTTTGAGAGAGGCCAGCCCTCTCTCCATCTCTCTTTTTCCTCACCCACCCCAGTACTAATCCTCCTCAATGCGATAAGTTGCACAATATGCTCGGCGATTTGCGCAATTACGGAAGATATCGTGAAATAATACCCTCTAGCGCCCCTTGTGCTCCCTTATTATTCTCGCAGCATTTGCAAAACCGATGTGAATTTTCGGCAAATCGGCAAGGCAGAAGTTTTATTACAAAGATAACATAGGTATTTTGGGAATTTCGAATTCATCAATTTTGCATGGTGGAACTCTCAAGCCCGGTTTCATCTACGTTGGCCCTATTGGAAACTATGCTTGTGTCCTACACGACATTCCCAAGTTTCTGTTCTACAGGCATGAGCTGTAGGTATTGAGGTTCACTTCCGTAATCCACGCAGTCGCTCCAGAATAGCATCCCATTTGAGCACAACAACATTCCGTAATCCACGCAGTCGCTCCAGAACAGCATCCCGTTTGAACACAACAACAATTAAGATGCATCCAATGAGTACCGCAGCTGTGATGCCATAAACCACACCTAGTGGTAAACCAAGTGCCGGTTGGTCGGTACCAGTTGAAGTTGTTGGTGTTGTGGTTGTTGTGGTTGTTGTGGTTGTTGTGGTTGTTGTGGTTGTTGTGGTTGTTGTTTCCGAAATCACAATCCAACTTGCTAGAAACTGTCCTTTACTGCATGTGGCAACCAAAGTTAGGTTATCATCATGTGATGCTTGAACGTCAAATGTATCGTACATCCCATATTTGTGCGTTTGATTCTCATAAGTCCGGTTTAGATAGGAAACATCATTCTTCATTATTTCAATGAGCTCAATGTAATGGGTCTTAACGTTTGCCACGAAGTGTGTGACGTTGGCTTTGAGAATCTGTGCATCATAGTCATACTCAAGAGAGATATCAGAAGGGGGTGAAGCCGCAATAGGCTCTGTTTGGTGCAGAACAAACAACAACATTATCAGTAGTATGATTGCTGTCCGACTGATTTCTTTGCAGGAGTTCATTGTTTTCACAAATTATCGTTGGAGATGCAACATAAAAAACAATTGCAGATGGTGTTAGCATTAGACTAATCGTCTACTCAATCTCAGATTTCATCGTCAAGGACTTGAAGTGGAAACGCTAAGCTATTCTCCAACACAAAGAGAGGCTACAGATATAGGAACGATTTGATATGAATTAGATATGTGGTGCCTAATGCCTTCAACCCAGTTTCAATCGCCAAGAGAAGCAGAAGTAGTTCGAAAATGAGAAAGGGGACTCATAAATACTGCATGGTTTTTTTAGATGATGATAGTCATGGCTCGGGAAATTTTCGATCCTGAGAATCTGCCCTACAGACAAGAGAGGCAGATGTAGATTCAATCATCAGCTTGAGAGAGGCTCGTCCTCTCTCCCTCACTCTTTTTCATGTGCCTGTTATGAGAGAGGTGCTGTCCAGATGTTTCTCTAGACCTCTCTAATCCTTTTTGTCGATATGGATGGTGATGTTTCCTCCTTGAAGGAAGCCATATGGGTCGAAGCCTGCCTCATGCCAGACTAGGCCGTTCTTGTCCAGGACACGTATCTGGAACACATCGACTCCTCCATCTTTGTCGTCGTCCCAGACATCAACTCTGAGCTGGTAGTTGCCCGAGCCCCAGAGTAGTTCACCAGTTTCTGAGTTATACTGCTGTACAACACATTTTGCCTCGAAGAAGGAGTGGTTGCCAACAATTGCCATTCCAAGCCATGCAGTGCTCTTGATGATGTATTCCCATTCACCACTTCTGTATACATAGATTAGCTGACCTCTAGGAAGACCATTCTTCTTATACTTCACATTGAACCCGAAGTTGCCTTTGCTGCCGCTAGGATCCCAGATCCATCCACCACCTGTCACGAAGTCACCTGTGGGCTCATAGACTGTAATGATGACCAGATCTGAGTCAGGACCCTGGTAGTAGCTGTTGTCTTCTGATCTGAAACTAATCTGCACCACGTAACCATTCTCGCTCAGATTGGGAATCTCCACTATTGCTACTCCTACTCCCTCGACGTTCGTGACCTCGACCATGTACGGACCTTCTACTACGATAGGGTTCGCGAGGTCTAAAGGCACTGAGTAGATAGTGAATGTGACATATATCCTCGTGAGGTCGCCCCAGTAACCGTCTGCGTCATCAAAGACCGTCGCTCTTAGAGTGATCGTGTCAACAGTCGTTGGCACTACCGTTGAGCCTGTGTATTGCGCATAGGCATATTCCTTCTCTATGATGAACTCGAGAGTTTCAGATGAGGACAGATACTCTTCATCTTCCTCAAACGTTGCTGAAACAGTGTAGACTCCTCCCGGCTGGTTGAGAATAATCGTGACACTCGCAACACCATCAGAGCCAGTTAATTTGGAATCAGTCTGGCCACCAATAGTGAAGACGATTGTCTTACCTGGGATTGGCAATTGCGTCGCAATATCGACTAGACTTGCCTCAAGGTAGACTAGGTCAGAGTAGTTACCAGTAACCTCACCGGTATAGGTAATCTCTGACGCGTTGACACATATCCAGACGGCCTGTTCAGTTTCCACGTTGCTGGCATTATCGACGCTACGATAGTAGATAGTGTGAAGTCCTATGCTATCCACGTTGAATGGTCCGCCATAGACTTCCCAGGTACCTGTGTCTATCCGATATTCTGTCCTTTCTACTCCTGAAACGGGGTCTGCAGAATCTAACACGAAGTCAGTGGCAGTGGAAACATAGGTTGGGTCCGACCCGTAACGCGGAAGTTGAATTGTTAGGGTTGTAATTGGGTTTATCTGGTCAAGCTGGAAGTACAATGTATTGGCTGCTTCGATGTTGCCAGCGTTGTCTACCGACCAGTATTCCACCTTATAGGTGTCATCGAGGGAGAACAGAACTGGAGAATCATACACAGCTGCAGCTCCGTCGTTCACCATGTAGTAGGTCTGCCAGACACCTGACATTGAGTCATCGGCGGTCATGTATAGAGTCACAGGACTGACATACCAGCCATTTAGACCATTAGGTGATGCGGGTCCAAGAGTAGCTACGGTGGTTGGGTCTTCTGTGTCTATCTTGAAGTCTGTAGATTTCACCAGCTCTGTGTTGCCAAGGTTGTCAACAGACCAGTACTTGACAGTGTGGTATCCGTTCTCTGTGAATGGAAACGAGCCTTCGAAGGGCAATGTAGGGCCTGAATCAAGGATGTAGTAGATGCTGGAAGTACCGCTCCCATCACCGTCATCGGAAGTGAAACTGATCTCAACAGATGTGACAAACCAGTCGTTTGTGCCAGACACTCCTGTAAGGCTCAAGATGGTCTGAGACGAAGTATTGTCCAGATAGAGGGTGCAACTCCTTTCCGGCTCTGCATTCCCTGCATGGTCTACCGAGTAGTAGTCGATTGTGTGGGTTCCATCATCTCCTAGTAAGTAGAAGGGAGAATACTCTACCCAAGCACCACCATCAATGCGGTAATATGTGAACTGGACATCTGATATCGAATCAGATGCGACTAACGTTAGTGTAGAGCTCGATGTGACATACGTGAGCACATCCTCATAGTAAGGTAGTCCAACGATGATTTCAGTAGACGGAGGAGTCGTATCAATCACCGTGATGGTGACTGTGACCACATTACTGTCTAGACCCCCATCGTTAGCGTGGTAAGTGAACTCGTCAACACCCGCGAACCCTACATCAGGGACATAGGTGAAGGATCCATCGCTGGATAGTGTCAATGTACCAAACGATGGAAGCGTATCTAGTATTGAGGTGAGTGCATCACCCTCAATGTCAGTATCATTTAGTAAAACCCCTCTGGCTTCAATAGAAAGGACTGTTCCTCCCTCCATGACATAGCTATCACTCACAGCCACGGGTGCATCGTTCACGGGATTCACTGTGATATATATCCGGGCGCCCGATGACTGTGCATACAACGAGTCAATGATCGCGTACTGCATTGACATGCTCGACCCATGCCAGTTCGGATTTGGAGTGTACCTTATCACATTGCGATACACACCGGGTTCTACTTCGAATAATATCATTACCAACTGACCATGAATCTCGTATCGGTTCCACGAAAACCACTTCCAATCAAAAGCGTTCCCGTCCACATCATAGTCGTTCGCCATGAAATCTATAATGACCGGGGTGTCCTCGTCTGTTTCCACATAGTCATCCACTGCCACAGGTGCATCATTCACTGGATTGACGGTGATGATCACTGCAGCTACATTGCCATCGAGGTTTCCATCACTGACTCGATATGTAAACGAATCCTCACCATTGAAATTCAGATTTGGAGTATACGTAAATGAACCATCCGGATTCAACGTGAGCACGCCATTAGCTGGCCCATATTCCAACACTGCTTGAAGTAGATCTCCATCAATATCAGTATCATTGGCGAGGAGACCTGTCGTTACATAAACCTGAAGGAGAGTGTCTTCATCTGTGACATATGCATCATCTTCTGCCACCGGAGCGTCATTCACAGGAATCACTGTAATCGTCACTGTAGCTACATTGCTATCGAGGTTTCCATCACTGACTCGATATGTAAACGAATCCTCACCATTGAAGTTCGAATTCGGAGTATATGTGAACGACCCATCCGGATTCAATGTCAATGATCCATGTGAAGGTCCCGACACAAGCTGGACGGTCAGTGGGTCTCCATCACCATCAGTATCATTGGCGAGGACACCTGTTGCCGAGTCAACCTGAAGGAAATTGTCCTCGTCTATGGCATAAGCATCATCCAAAGCCACTGGTACATCAGGAACTGAGTTCACGGTGATGTAGATATGAGCAGCTGACGAATATGCACCCAAGGAGTCAATGATACCGTACTCCACAGACGTGCTCGTCCCATGCCAGTTCGGATCTGGAGTGTACTTCAATGCCGTTCGATACACACCGGGCTCTACCTCGATTGAAACCCAATCAAACCAACCATGAATCTCGTCCGGGAGCCATGAGAACCACATCCAATCAAAGGAATCGCCTTCTATGTCATAGTCATTAGCCATGAAATCAATGATGACCGGGGTGTCTTCATCTGTCACTACATAGTCGTCTACAGCCACAGGTGCATCGTTCACCGAGTTCACTGTGATGATCACTGTTGCAGTATCAGAGAGTATCCCATCCGACACTTCATAGACGAACGAGTCCTCATCAAACCAGTTGGGGTCCGGGGTATAGGTGAACGAACCATCCGCATTGAACACCAATGAGCCATGAGAGGGTCCTGTCACAAGCACAGCAGTGAGGGCGTCTCCTTCAACATCAGTATCATTAGCGAGGAGACCTGTCGTTACATAAACCTGAAGGAAAGTGTCTTCATCTGTGACATATGCATCATCTTCTGCCATAGGTGCATCGTTCACCGAGTTCACCGTGATGGTCACTGTGGCAGTATCAGTTAGCGTCCCATCCGATACCTCGTACGTGAAAGAGTCCTCGCCATTAAAGTCTAGGTCCGGTACGTATACAAAGTTTCCCTCGCTGACACCTGTTGGCAATAAAACGCCATGGAGAGGTATCGTCAATAACACCATACTCAGGGAATCCCCGTCAATATCAGAATCGTTCAGTAGGATATCGATCACAAACAACTTGTCCTCAAGCGTCGTATAGAAGTCATCCACAGCTACCGGGGCATCATTCACCGGATTCACGGTGATGGTCACCGTGGCTACATTGCTATCGAGCTCTCCATCACTGACACGATATGTGAACGAGTCTGCTCCATTGAAGTTCAGATTTGGAGCGTATATGAACGACCCATCAGCATTCAATGTGATTGCCCCCTCGGAAGGCCCAGACACAAGTATGGCCACGAGTGAATCTGAGTCTACGTCCGAGTCATTGTACAACACCCCTGCCAATGCGCCACCAGTAATGAACGGAGCGTCTTCATCTGTGATATACCTGTCATCCACTGCCACTGGCGCATCATTCACCGAGTTCACGATAATCGTCACCGTTGCAGTATCAGTTAGTGTCCCATCCGACACCTCATACGTGAACGAATCCTCACCATTGAAGTCTGGGTCCGGTACGTATACAAAGTCTCCCTCACTGGCACCGGTTGGCAATAAGACGCCATGTTGAGGCGTTGTCAACAACACCACACTCAGTAAATCCCCGTCTACATCATCATCGTTCGTCAAGAAGTTGATCACAAACGGGAGGTCCTCAAGTGTCGTATAGAAGTCATCTACAGCTACTGGTGCATCGTTCACCGGATTCACGGTGATGTATATCGTTGCCTGATACATACCTATGGTACCATCCGTGATTACGTATCTCAGCGTCGAGGTTGACCCGTACCAGTTGGGATCCGGCGTATACCTGAAGGCTTCTCGGTACACTCCGGGCTCAACCTCAAAAATGCCCCATGTAATCGTGCCATGGAGCTCGTTTGGATTGTATTGCCACACTATCAGACGGATAGAATCGCCATCAACATCGTAGTCATTGGCCAAATAGTCAATGATGACTGAAGTGTCTTCGTCCGTTTCGACATAGTCATCCACAGGCATAGCATAATCGTTCACCGAGTTCACCGTGATGGTTACAGTAGCATTATCAGACAGGGTTCCATCTGACACCTCATAGACGAACGAGTCCTCACCAAACCAGTTGAGGTCCGGCGTATAGGTAAACGACCCATCCGGATTCAATGTCAACACACCATATGAGGGTTCTGTCACAAGCACAGCAGTGAGTGTGTCCAAGTCAGCATCAACATCGTTAGTCAAGACCCCCGGTAGCTCAACAATAAGTGGAACGTCTTCATCTGTGATATAGGCATCATCCGTAGCGACTGGTGCTTGGTTTACACTGAGAGTAAAGACTCCACTCAGAACACCGCCACCCCTGACTGTGACTTCCAGTGGGTAGTCCCCCGCGGAGAGATGTACAATGTTAGTCACAACCCCCTGGCTGTCAACAGAGAATTGTGCAGTGTTATTAATGGTCCATTCATGATCTTCCCAGTACGAGTAGTCGATATTCAGGTCATAACTGAGGTCTTCACCGAGATTGATTGTCTGATCTGAAGGCGTCGGTGTCCAGCTCATTCCAAACTCTGGAGCAGGGTCTTGGTTGGAACTCGTACCGGGGATGAGATGCGGTATGTCACCGACACCATCATGATTCACGTCGGTCCCGTCGTAGCTCCAGTACAGGTTTCCTACAAAGACATTGTATAAGCCATCGTCATAGGCGTCTGCGAGCTCACCTCTTATGGCGTTGTCGCGGATGGTGAAATCGCGAGTCACACTACCTGCGCCCTCAGCCAGATAGATGCCGTAGTCACTATGCAGTATAATATTGTCTTGAATCGGCATCCCTGGGTCACCGCTGCAAAGCTCCAGCAGAATGCCGCAACCGTGATTCGAGGAGAGCGTATTCCCTTGTATGATAACATCTTCAACATTATAGAGATGGATCGCGTGCCCTTCGTTATCTAGGATTATGTTCGAGTTCATGTCAACGCCCATCGTCATTGGCCCTTCTACATAGACACCGATTTCATTGCCATCAAATTCATTCATGTAGATTCCAGCACCTGCCATGGACTGATATATCCCATAATCATTCTCGTAGAAACCATTCTCAATGATGTTGGTGTAGCCTGGTGTGTATTGGTTTAGAGCGTATATGCCAAAATGGTTGTCAAAGAAAGTGTTCCTTTCTAATTCGGGACTTGTCTGAATTTCTTCTAGGTAGACTCCAGACTCAGCGCCTGTCAGATAGCAGTTGCGAATCGCAAAGTGAGTAGAATCGATATTCTTAACGCTGATGCAATAGGGACCATCCGCACCGTGTATTCTCAAATTATCGATGATGTAAGGAAGATTGTAGGTGCCATCCCCAGACCACCCCATGGCTTGTGACTTTGCTATGAGAGCGACATCACCATCAATTGCAATAGGTACATCGTACGGGTCTGGCCCCACTCTGACATAGAATGGTTCTGTCAAGACTCCGCCACCTCTGACTGAAACCTCCAAGTAATAGTTCCTCACAGAAAGTGATGCTACGTTGGTCACAATACCTTCATTATCAATCGAGAAATAGGGTGTGCTACTGATTGACCATTCATAGTCTGTCCAGTCATACCCAAAGTACCGTAAATAGTCAAAGGTCACTTCAATGTCCAGGCCATACTCAAATCGCTGGTTAACATCCACTATTTGATCCGTTGGAGGATTGGCCCATCTCAGTCCCATATGGGGAGCCAAGTCTTGATTTCCCGCGATTCCTGCTATGGGGTGTGCTGTGTCACCGATATCGTCGTAGTCTGCATCAGTTCCAAGGTAGCTCCAGTACACGTTCCCTTCAAAGACATTGCTGGATCCGTTGTCAACGGCGTCCGCGAGCTCACCCCTAAACACGTTATCAGTAATCACAAAGCCACCTGAGTTCTGAGTCAGATAGATTCCATATTGGCTATGCAGTTTGTTGCCTTGAATTGTATTCATTGAATTCCCGGAGCTATCCTCCAGCAGTATACCGCACCCACCCTCTGAAACTATATTGTTCCCTGTAATTCGCACGTTCAAAACATGATAGAGATGGATAGCGTGATATCGGTTCTCTGAGAAGATGTTTAGATCCATATCTACACCCATCGCCATTTGCCCGTCTACATAGACACCGATTTCATTGCCATCAAATTCATTCATGTAGATTCCAGCACCTGCCATGGACTGATATATAGCATAGACATTATCGCGGAATTCATTTTGCACAATGTAAGTGTAGCCATGAGTGGCTACGTCTTCAGCGTATATCCCATAATCATTTAGAAGAAACGTACTTCCTTCCACGGTATTGGAGGTTTCCACACCCACTAGATAGACTCCGTACACGCCGCTTGTAAGATAGCAGTTGCGAATGACAAACTCTGTGGAAACAAGGTTCTTGATACTGATACAGTACCCATCTAGTCCCCTAGGAATCCAGTAGTTTTCGATTACGTAAGGATAGCTGTGTGAGCCGTCACCGGACCACCCCTCCTGTTGTGCTTGTGCTACAAAATCAGCATCGCCATCAATAGATATTACCAGATGATAGCCACTCAGACGGGTCAATGGATAAAGGTCTTCAAAACCTTCGCCCACGTATGGGGTGTCTCCGATGCCATCATTGTCCGCATCAACTCCGCCATAGTCCGACCAGAGATTAGATGAAATGAACTTATCACCCTGTGTCGCATATACCTGTGCATTCACCCCGTTATACAGTAGAGCATTATAGACGACCTCAATGTCTAAGTTGCTGTCCAGATCGAAACCACCTCCGTTATTCATTAGGCCGTTATTGCCAACACTGGTACGCACGGCAATGGTAACTCTTATTCCCCAATCACCGCATCCAAATATCTCGTTGTTCATGACAATTGTGTCAGTAGAGATGTTTATACTTAGACCATCACCATATTGGATATCGAAAATCTCATTGCTGCTCACTGTTGTACGTAGGCAGTAGGTAATGTCGATCCCAACACCCGAGTAGATATGTGAAATCGTATTCCCATCGATTACAGTATCACTTGAATCAGTGATGATAATCCCACCACCCGAGTAGATATGTGAAATCGTATTCCCATCGATTACAGTATCACTTGAATCAGTGATGATAATCCCGGTGTCATAACCGTTGGTAATAACATTGCGAGTGATTGTGTTGCTAATTGGGTAGAGAAGTATATTGGCGACTGGGTCTTCCCACGGGGAGATCGAGATGCCAGTCCAACACTCATGGATTAGGTTATCGTCTACGGTATTGTATGAGGAACCGAAAAGCTCGATGCGTCCATCGGAGAGTGTGTTCCCAATGATTGTGTTGCTGGAGGACCCAAAAAGAGTGATAATGCCCGGAATACCCAGATTCCCGTCAATTGTGTTGTATGAGGAGCTATAGAGAAGAATCTCCAACCCAGGCTTGCCCGTGTTGCCATGTATCGCATTATATGAAGAACCAAAAAGGCCAATTCCCATACCACAGTCGATGAAATTGTTGCCGCTTATCATGCTGTAACTTGACCCATGGTAGTGAGGATCGTTTCCTCCTGTATTACCCAGTCCAATACCGTAATTGCTGTATATGATGAGGTTGTCTGCTAGATATCCGTTCATGACATCCACAAGGTGAATGCCACTGGCAAAACCGAGCGTGGGTTCATGTTCCATGCCTTGAGCACCGGTCAACCGGCAGTTTATGATTCTGAAATGGACTTGAGTACCGAAGATGAAAATGGAGCTTCCCTCTAAACCAGTACTGTCAATCTCCAGCCTTTCGATAATGTATGGATTATTCTGTGTTCCATCGCCTGGCCAACCTTCAGCCTGAGCCATCGCTGCGAACTCACTGTCGCCATGGATTTTGATGGGGTCATGCGGCGAGTAGGAAGCTACAGACATGGTGTCCAGTTCTGGATCTGAAACAGTCGCTCTTGGAGATTGAATCATTCCATCAACATCTCTAACAGGGGTAGCAACAGGTGCCGGCCCTATCAAGAACAGTATGAAACCTATTGATACAACAAGAATACAGACTCGACCCTTCCTTCGCATGGTCAATTTCTCCTCTGCTGCGACGAACGCGGTCAAGGTCTGCTCATGCAAGTCGAGAATCAAGTGTCAATGTATTGTTGTTTCCAATCTTCCTCGCAGTACTACGATTACTATGGCTTTGCTTGCTTATTAACCATTCAACCAAGCGTTTATTGCCCACGGTTGAGCTGATAAGCCGTCTGTCGTCACGGCGAGGGAAATCTTCGGTCCTGAGAACCGGCCTTACAGACAAGAGAAGCAGAAGTAGTTCTCATTCTAGTTCGAGAGAGGCCAGTCCTCTCTCCATCTCTCTTTCTGCACCCATAAACAGAAAAGCTGCTCCTCATAGTATTCAGCACCAGAAGAAAGGTAGTCGAGAGAGATCTCTGAAGATGTACCCAAAATCAGTGCCTTAAGACCAAATGGCGTTCTAATTGGAACAATGCTCCAGCTGACAAGAGCGCTGCTCCTCATCACCTTCTACTGGTTGATGTTGATTGAGTTTGCTCAGAGGCCAAGTTGGTCAGGTGGACCCGACATCATGACTGCGCCCCCCTCGCCATTACTCTTTTGGTTGGGGCTTCTTGATGTTGTGACTGCAATCCAACTGTGGAGAGCAAACATCCAGGGCTGGAGATACGGGGTCTTGATGAGCTTGGTGATTGTCCTTGCCGCGTTGCTGTTCCTGCCCAACATAATAATTCTAAGGCACGACGCCATGTCTATTTTAGCCATAGAGATTCTTCTTTTTTCGGCAGCGGAATTAATTGTGCTAATCACTCCAGGCGTTCGCCAGCACTTCGGCGTGCAATCGTGGTTAGGAGTTTAGCAGCGCGGCCATGGCCACGCGAATTTTCGGTCCTGAGAACCTCCCCTACATTCGAGAGAAGCGGAAGTAGTTCTCATTCTGGTTTGAGAGAGGCACGTTCTCGCTCCATTTCTCTCTTTTCTCAACAAATAGAAGATTTCTTCCCCCTAAGACTGATGTATAGTTCTCTAATGCATATGTGAAAAGCAAGAAAAGTACAAAATACTGCTGCCACGAGAATAAAAAATACAACAGGATCAGAATAGGGTGCACCAGAGACTAATAGAATCAGAGCTACTCCAATGAATGCAATGACGCCTCTCATCACAAACCTTTGATTGTTGGAGTCTTCAGGATCGAGCTAGGAGTCATCAGCGTTCATAGTGCAAGATACCTGATTAGACATAACGAGGTCCCTTGGGAATATCCCACGTAAACATCTTATCTTGAAACGTTATAAGCATAATTTAGGAAGTGCCTGCGCCTTCAGCGCATTCTGGATGGTGACAATCGTCATGGCCAGAGAGAATTCTCGCCCTGAGAATCTGCCCTACAGACAAGAGAAGCAGAGGTAGTTCTCATTCTAGTTTGAGAGAGGCCAGTCCTCTCTCCATCTCTCCTTATTCTCAATGAATAGACTGATTAGAGAGCAGGGGCATAGAAGGCGTTCTGATGGTGCCAGACTGTGGCTGTTGTGTCCATTGTTCAGAACGCAGACATTGAACTCGCGGTTCAAGAGGCAATCAATCTCATTGGCGGGATTGAAAACTTCGTGCGTCCTCATGATAGGGTGGTAATCAAACCGAATTTGGTTTTCGCTTTGCCCTATGATACGGGGTTCACGACCGACCCACGCGTTGTCCAAGCCATCGTACAAATGTGCAAAAGCGCAGACGCATCAGATGTGATCATCGCTGAGGGAGCAGGCGGCACTGACACCAAGTTGGCGTTTAAGAGATGTGGATACTCAGAGCTCGCGCGAAGATACGATGTCAGGCTTGTGGACCTAAATGAGAGTCAGACTACAGCAGTGGATGTTCCTGACGGCAAGGCGCTCCAGATGTTGAACATTCCGAATATCATTCTTGAGAGCGACGTTTTAATAAACGTGCCCAAGCTTAAGCTGTATAGAGATACTAATTGGGCAAGCCTGGCTGTCAAGAATCTCATGGGCGCTATTCCCGGAAAGGGCGAATACTCGCGAACTCCCTCTGGAGAATTTCCCATCAAGCTATCTCGCGCATTCTGGAAGCCTGAAGGAAGATTCTTCCTTCCTTATCATCAACAATGGTGGAGCCCCAGAGGTGAGAAGAAGAGAGTTCACACAAACCTTGCAGAGGGCATAGTGGATTTGAATACGGTGATAAAGCCGTCCCTGAACGTCATAGATGCCATAATAGCGTGTCGCGACATAGACATGACGCATACAAAGGGGGAGAAGCCCATGGAGCTCAACACGATACTTGCTGGTAGGGATCCTCTTGCACTCGATTGCATCGCCACAAAGATTGGCGGACATACCCCACTCGACATATCGTATCTCAAGCGCGCGGCGGAAAGAAGTGTGGGCGAATCAGATTACAACCGGATTCAAGTTGTAGGAACTCCCTTGGATAGGATAGTGGAGGCTTGGAAGACTGGACTGGCCAACAAGCAAGGTAACTCGAAGTCGACGAGTTAGAAGCCAGAAGTAGTGCTGCAAGCACATTTCGTGAAAGCACAGTGGACAGATAGATCACCAATGGCCCGGAGATGCTCTGACCTGAGAACCGCCCCTACAGGCAAGAGAAGCAGAAGTAGTTCTAAAAAGAAAAAGGGGAGAGGAGCGGGTAGCTCCTCTTGAATTCGCTCTATGGATCAACTTCGATGAAGATCAGCTGGACATCATCCCCTATAGCGAGGATGACTGCACCTATTTGGCCCGCGACCGGTTTAAAGCCGTCACCATTGGCCAATGCATCATTCACCATCGCCACGGCCTCGGGGTCAGTGGGCATTGGGTATTCATCATCAGCGAAATACCATATTGCCTGCTGTATATCCATCATGGCCGCTTCGGAATGCTTGTGGTTCAGGATGTAGTTGATGTAATCCCACTCCTCATCGGATGCCCAGGGAGGAAGATTAGGGTCATAGCTGGAATAGACAGTAGCCGTGTAGTCGCGATAGTAGATGTAGATATCGCTATCAACACACCAGGCCGGCCAAACACCATCTGAGATATCAAACCCAGGACCCACATCCCACAGTAGCATGTCGAAGTAGGTGTTGCTAGTGCCAGGATGAGCGTAAATCTTAATACCCGCTGGATCATCAGGCAGGTTCCAGAATTTGTAAGGTTCTTGAATTGTATAGGCAACGTAGGTGGCCCAGTTCTTGCCATCGAATTCGAACCCATCACCCCAGGCGGTTTCCATTCGATAGCAGTCGAAGTATGCACTATAGATTAGCCCAGTTGGGTTGGAGATTGTACTGCCGCCTGCTTGAGCGTAGTTCCTGACAATGAAATCCATTGAGTTCGTGCCAGGCACAGGGATGACCGGGTATTCTATGACAGTCTCCCACTCATGGTTGCCTATGAATGTACCCTGTACCTCACCATCAGACCCGACTAGTTCGCCGTTGAAGTAAATCTCCTCTGCGTTGTCAGATGTCGCAAGCACAACGGATCCTGTGAGGTAGCATCCTTTCTCGGGAAGATCTATCTCCTTGTGGAACTTCCTCCAGCTATCGCTTACTGGATCCTCCACATAATACGCTGTGGAAATCCAAGTGGCATCGGGAATGGAAGGCCAGTCGGGATAGACCCAGGTTGCGACGGCGGGATTCGATGATCCCCACAAGGGGTCATCAAGTCCGTAGTACAGCCCCGCAGGTCCGAACGCTGCCACTCCAGGTTCACTGAAATCCCAGATGGTCATCTTCTCGCTGGTGCTCACTACAATGGCATGCGCTGCTATGTAGATCTCTTTCCCGTAGTCCCAGCCCAGGGGAATTTCGTAGAGTTTCTCTGTGACGCCGTCATCAAACAGCTCTGTTGAATAATACTCGAACAGCCCTGGTATGGGATTACCGCTCCCGGTCTGACGTATTCCACCGAGGCTATCTGCAACGTGTAGATGAGTTTTGAGTATGGTCCAACCTCCGTCCATCACGTATTCCACATAGAGGTAGGCGCCATCATTCCAGACTCGAATATCACCAACATCAACTGCTTCATCGCCGCCATCAGCAATCAAGTCTGTTACAAAGGGCTCATCTGCAGTATGAGCGGCTACATTTACTGGCATAAGAGCCAGCATAAGAAACATGGCTAACAAGGGTATTACCCTCTTTCTCAATCTTTTCTTCCTCCTACTAGTGTTGAGATATAAGAAGTCGCTGCATTCTCTCAGACCAACTGAGAGAATCTTTAGGATGTGTCATAAATATGACAACACTGTGAACTAGACTATGTCCGGAGCTTTGCCTTAAGGCTTCCGGAACCTAGTTTCTCTGTTTTTCCTATCTTCAACCTGTAAGTTGGTATAGCAGAGAAGGCTATATGTGTGTGAATTTAACCCAACTGAGAGGTCATCAGATTGGAAGTACTAGTAATCAATGGCAGTCCTAGAAAAGATCGAGGAGCAACAGGTGGAATTCTCTCGCCCTTTGTTGAGGGGATGAAGGAAGCCAAAGCTGATGTGGATGTCATCTATTCCAAAGGTCTAGATATCGGAGATTGTCGTGGATGTTTCAACTGTTGGACAAATACACCCGGCAAATGCATCCAAAATGATGAAATGACAGAAGTGTTGGCCAAGATTGCTGACTCTGATATTCTAGTCCTTGCTACACCAGTGTACGTTGATGGAATGACTGGGTCCCTCAAGAGTTTCTTAGATAGATCAATTCCCCTATTGCATGGGAGGTTCGAGCTACGGGATGACCATTGTCGCCACCCTAGGAGAGCACATGTTAAAACTGAGAAACTCGCACTTGTATCAGTAAGTGGTTTTACTGAGATGGATAACTTTGACTCACTGATTCATCATATGAAAGCACTCAGCAAAAATCTGGGTTGTGAGTTCGTAGGTTCCCTTCTCAGACCTTATGCCTGGATGCTCGATCCAGCACAGGAACAAGACGCCCCTGTGAGTGATATTCTCGAATCTATAAAACAGGCAGGATACGAATTAATCTCAGAAGGAACTATGAAAGAAGAGACCCTTGCTACTGTTGCTCGTGATATCATTCCTCGTGAGGAAGTTATCAAGATGATGCAAGGATACTTCGGTGACAAGTAGCCATTACGTATTAAGCAGAGTTTGGAATCATTAATTTGCTCGAACGATAAACGAGATTTTTGTGGCTGACGATGCATTCGCTGACCATCCTGGCGATAATCTGTGAGAGGGCATCATTCGATTCCGACAACTTGGTGGGAAGCAGATGTGATTCCTCAATCTGCAAGAGAGAAGTTCATCCTCGCTCACTCGCCTTTCTTCAGAAGAAAAGGGGAGGGGAATGGCGCCCCCTCAATGAATCTCAACTATACGGTCACTCTCGGTTTGACAATTGATTGCAGCCGATTAGTACTACCACCAGACCAACAATCGGCAGAGGTATGACCTGAGCCAGAATGGAAAGAATCTGCGATTCCCAGATGTAATTCATAACTGCACCGAAACCAAGCATAGAGAGCACCATGTCAGCGATGAAATGCCAAATGAATGACACAGCTACTAGTCCCATCGCTCTGAAGTTGTTCATTGTGTAAGCCCTACTTTTGGTGTCTTCATATGTCGGATTATTCGCTGCAATTCCCATTCCGACTAGTGCACCACCCACACAGCTCATGAATGAGGTTGACACTAGGAATAATACCTGACTTGGTTCAAGGTTGAGCAAGACTGCGTAAAGGATAGCCGGAAGAAGGACAACAGGAACAATGAGAAGGGTAGACTGAGCAATCTTTGCTTTCATATACCTCCTTACACCATGTGGCGTTGCCTGAATCGTCCATAGCTGGTCCTTCGACTCGAGAAAACCCGCACCGCCAAAGACTTGAGCACCTAGGAAACCAAGCATCAATGATATCATCACATTGACTGATGTCAGATCGAGTTCTCCTGCTCTGATGTAGATGAAAATGGGAACTACCAAGGCGAGGAGCATGAGCAGGGCCAAGCGTGATAGATTTTGTGCCTTTCGCCCAAAGTCCTTGAGGCCAGTCACCACCAGCACGCCAAACGAGCCCCTGACAACTCGACGAATTCCACGCAGTGCCACGTTCTCATCGTGAGTGGTTGTTACAGATTCGGTCCTAGCGCCTATTCTGATGGTGAACAAACGATCAGCAGACAATAGTCCTAGAACGACAAGTGCCACACTGAAGCCTCCGAGAAGCAGAGCATTGCTGGACCAGTGGAAACCTAGAGCCGCGTCCAGGCTGCCGATGGCCAGACCTATTCCGTTAAATGCCACAGCCATTTGAGTCACTAGATCTGCACCCCAAGTGAATGGAAACATCAAGAAGAAATCCATTCCTAGAATCTTAGACATCAAGGGGGCAAAGAGCTGCAGACCCACGAGCGGTAGAATTGCTACAAAGCTAAGTGCAATAGCTAGTGCGTTGGCAAGGTCCTTGCCGCGCGGCGACTCTCCAAGCTTTGACTGGATTGCTGTCACCAAGAGTTGGGACAACCATATAGCGCCCACTGTGATTACAAAAACTGTGACGTACATGAGGGCCTGTCCAACAGGTGATACCTCCAAGGCCTGAGCAAAGGGTGCGACCAAGAGTGGAGCGAGATAGAGTATGTAAAGTCCATAGACAGATAGCCTGCCAACGAATGAACCGACCAATATCTCCCGGGTCTGGACATTGTTACTGAGCAGAATCTCCCATTGCCCTATCTTTACCTCCTGTAACGCGTTTGACAGGGGCAATATCAGAAGGATTAGCCAGATGAACATGATGCCCGCGCGCATCAAGCCCGGCATGACCACGACGAGAACTGGCTGAGGAATCCCGAGGGTTTCAGTAAGAATTAAGGCCATCAAATAGGGTGCGATGACGAGTGCCCATACAATTCCCAAACCAAAGAAACCGAGTACGATAGGCTTCCTATGCGACTTGATGCCGCTTGTCTGGATTTGGAACTCGGCTTTTGCAATGTGAAACCAGTTTCCAGTCACCTTGGTTCACCTCCATGCGAGCAGTGCTTCGCGGTCCACTTTCCCACCTACTATCTTCAAGTAAGCATCTTCAAGACTATGTGCGTTAGCTGCTTCAACAACTGCATCTGGCGGCCCTACAGTCACAAGCTCACCTTCGTTGAGGATACCTATGACATCACAGATGTCCTGTGCAAAGCTCGTCATGTGGGTGCAGATGAAAAAGGTTGTATTGGTTTCCTCGGCAAGTGCAAGGATCAATTCCTTTACCAGTGCACTAGCGGAGGGATCAAGTCTTGATGTCGGCTCATCCAAGAACACAACCCTGGGCTCATGCAACAGGGTTGCAGCGATGAGGACCTTCTGCTTCATCCCTGAGGAATAAGATTCCAGAAGGTCGTTCTGTCTACCTTCAAGTCCCAGAATTGAGAGCAGGGCATCGATCCGCTCATAGAGAATTTCTCCATGCAGTCGATTGAGTGCGCCAATGAACTCTAAGAATTCAGTAGCAGAGAGCTTTGAGTAGAGCCCTGGCGTTTCTGGCAAGAGACCTGATATTGCTTTGACATCACTCTTTTGCGATACGATGTCATAACCACAAACTGATGCGCTTCCTCTTGTAGGCTTCATTAGACCAGAGAGCATGCGTACAGTTGTTGTCTTGCCTGCTCCATTTGGTCCAAGAAGCCCAAAGCGTGTGCCAACTGGAACACTTAAGTTCAATCCGTTTACAGCCTTCACCGAACCAAAGGATTTTGCGAGTCCATTAGTGATGATTGAGAAATTCTCGGCGTCCATGATTATTCACATGAGAAACAGCGAGAATTTACTATATAATGGACTGTGGGAAAAAAGTCCATAGCTGCTGTGCTAGTCCTAACCTATGAGAAGGAGCACTGCGTGCCTCTTTGAATCATGCCCGCTGGTGAAGAACTGTGTCACGAGAGTGTAGAACTGGTCCAGAGCCCCTCGACCTTTCTCAGTAGTCTTGAACACATAGATGCCAGCCTCGGGTTCATCGACCTGTTCAAAGAGACCTGCATCAACAAGAAAATCAAGGTCCTCTTTGATCATCTGGGTTTTCAGTCCCAAATGCCTCATTAGCCAGCTCTGAGTTCGCGACTCCCATACGCAGGCTTCAAGAAGTTCCACCCATCGCTCGTATTTCGTTCTCCTTGGACCTGGTGTCCACGAACGAGGACGAATAGTGGGTGGCTTCATGTGGGCTCCCTCCCGTCATAGGTATTGGTTGGATTGGAGAAGGCGCTCTCCAGTTCCTCACCCCAGGCAATGAAGCCTTGATAGAAGTTGAGCCATCGCCTAGCTAAGAGCCGCCAATAGAAGAAGACGATCCATCGAGCCACCAATATCACGATAATCATGCCGAGGAAGACTAATGGGACTAGCAGTGGCGTCCCCTGTTCAATAGCAGACAAGAACTCAGGAATCAGGAAGTTGACAATCAGCAGGATGTACAGTGCTCCTTGAAAGATGACTTCAATGATCACCTTCCTAGTTAGATTTGTGAGGTGCTTTCGAAGTTTTTCAACATCATTCTCTGAGGGCACATCATTCAGAGTATCAGCTGGTCTGAGTACATCAAAGATGAGAAAGATATACGACGTCAAGCCGGGTACAACATGTCTTTCATCAAGTGCATCCTCGATCTCTTTGAGAGCAGCTCCTGCTTGTTGAAGAGCTCCGAATCGATTCTTTGCAGACTTGTATCGAAGCGGAGCAATGAGAATGGGGATGATAATGACAACAAACGCAATTGAGAGGAGTTCAAATGGTAAGCCCATCATTGCGATGAGAAGGATGACCCAGAGCATCACGATGTACATTCCAAACACTGAGGAGAATATATGACCCATCAAGAAACTGTGACTTCTACGCATCACCCGTAAAATGCCTCTCTGGCGGGCCAATAACTCAAATTGTTCGGGATGATTAGACTCCAATTCGTATCACCCAACATCTGAAAGAGTCTGAAGCGAAGCAGGATATATACTCAATGGGATGATTCAAATAAAGGATGGGACTCAAAGGGAGTTCGGGATTAAGAGACCCCTACTGAGGTGTGTAGTCATCTCTCCCAGAATCGGGCCGTCCAACATCAACAATGCTGCAACCACAATCAAAGCGGCCGCAATAACTATGGATAATCTCTCGGATTGGTTCATGTTATTTCAAGTAGAGCAATGCGTAGCTAGTATATAATGAACTGTGGGAAAAAAGTCCATAGTCTTCAATCACGACTAGATGCAAGTCAAGCAAATGCTCGTATTGGTTCTCATGTGCAGCGCATAGTCATGGCGAGGTATTCAGCCCTAAGAACCGCCCCTACAGACAGGAGAAGCAGAAGTAGTTCTCAGTCTAGTTCGTGAGAGGCCAGTCCTCTCTCCTTCTCTCGTCTCTCAACAAATAGAGGATTTCTTCCCCCTAAGACTGATGCATAGCTCTCTATTGCATATGGCAAGAGGAAGAGCACCGCAGAATACTACTGCCACGATAATAAGAAATTCAACAGGATTAGAATAGGGTGCACCATAGAGCGCTAGAATCAGAGCAAGTAGAATGAATGCAATGACGCCTCTTATCACATACATCTGATTGTTGGAGTCTTCAGGACCGAGCCAAGAGTCATCATCGTTCATAGCGCAAAATACCTGATCAGACATAACGAAGTCCCCGGGGAATGTCCCACGTAAACGTCTTTTCTTGAAACGTTATAAACATAATTGAATTAGTGCATGCACATTCAGCGGATTCTGGATAGTGACAATCGTTATGGCCAGAGAAAATTCCCGCCTTGAGAATCCCCCATGCAGACAAGAGAAGCAGTCTTGGCTCCGATATGTGGATTGTACCTGCTAGTTAAGGAAGCAATGGTTGCTCGGAGCTGACGAGCGTGTTTTTTACTACCCTAAACAACACTTGAGTTGAAGTGTGTGATGATATGAAGTGTGGAATCTACATCTCGAATTATGCTCTCAAGGGAGATCCAGAGAAGTTTGTGAAGCTGGCTAGAATTGCAGAAGAAGCTGGCTGGCAAGGCTTCTTCATGTGGGATCATGTGTATCCAAGGGGAGGAAAGTCGAAATTTGTGGCGGACCCCTGGATCACTCTTGCTGCGATTGCAGCCACAACGAGTAGCATTCGCATAGGTACAACGGTAACGCCGTTGCCCAGGAGAAGACCCCAAAAAGTGGCTCGTGAGGTCACGACTTTGGACCATCTTTCGGGTGGACGCTTCACACTTGGAGTTGGTCTCGGGCATCCACCGGATTGTGAGTTTGAATTCTTTGGAGAGGATCCTAGTCTTAGGATCAGGGCTGAGAAACTGGATGAATCCTTGGAAATCCTGGATGGTCTCTGGTCCGGGAAACCTTTCTCCTTCTCCGGAAAGCACTACCATATGGAAACTGTGACATTCAAACCGCGTCCTATTCAGAAACCGCGCGTTCCGATTTGGTGTGCTGGATGGTGGCCAAAGAAGGCACCATTCAGGAGAGCGGCAAGATATGATGGTGTCTTTCCACTAGGAGAGAAAGACAGGTTGAAACCGAAGGATTTCAGAGCCATTCTCGACTATGTGAAGGAACATCGCAAGACAAAGGGAAGATTCGATCTCATCCTTTTAGGAAGATCAAGGGGGGATTCCCGTCATGATTCGTGGATAAAGGACTACGAGGATGCGGGAGCCAGTTGGTTTGTTGAACTAATCATGGGTGCAGACTATGATAAGTATGCTGAGAGAATTAGCAAAGGCCCACCCTCTCAATAGGCCAAAAGGCGCTGAGAATCCACCCCACTAACAAGAGAAGCAGATGTAGTTTCAATTTTCAAATCGAGAGAGATTCTTCCTCTCTCCCTCACTCTTTCTTCAACAAGATTGTCTTCTCTCGCGTGAAGAACTACTCGGTGGAGCACATGTTGGAGCTCGTCATTGTGACTCTGCTTATTCCCCTATGATCTTGATCAGAACGCGCTTAGGCCGCCGGCCATCGAATTCGCCGTAGAAGATAGCCTCCCAAGGTCCGAGGTCAAGTCTACCTTCGGTGATGGCAATGACAACTTCGCGGCCCATGATTTGTCGTTTGTGATGGGCGTCTCCGTTATCTTCGCCTGTGCGATTGTGTTTGTAGTGGCTGATTGGTTCATGTGGGGCGAGTTCTTCGAGCCAGCGTTTGTAGTCTTCGTGCAGTCCGCGCTCATTGTCGTTTATGAAGACGCTTGCGGTTATGTGCATGGCATTTACAAGGCACAGTCCTTCGCGGACGCCACTCTCTGCAACAGACTCTTGCACTTGCGGCGTTATATGAACAAAGTCCATTCGCGCAGGGACATTGAAGGTTAGGTATTTTGTGTGGCTTTTCATAGCAGTCCTCTTGCTGGTGGGAGTTGGTAAAAAGGTTATCAGAACTCAGGCACTTTCACAACGATGGAGGCAAGAGAAGCAGAGGATTCATTCTGCCATTAAACTCCAAATCATTTATTCCAAAATACTCTATCTGATATTGAGTCTAGAATATGCATTCTATGGAGTGATTAAACAATGGGTAAAATAAGCCCCTTCGTAAAGCTGCTAAGGGGTGAGTATGAACTCACCATAATCCTGTTGCTCACAAGACTTCGAGGAAAAGCTCGAGCTGATGAGATCATAAAGGCAGGTAAGAAGACCAAGACACTTCCAGCCCTTAACGGAGCAAGAGTTGCGGGCGCGCGCAAGTTCTTAGTGAAAAATAAGCTCGTTGAGATTGAAAAGGATGGCAACGAGATTATTCACATCCTCACCAAGAAAGGACGCAAACTTGGCAATCTCCTGAATTCAATCTCCAATTTCATAGTCAAAGACTTGAAGTGGAAATGGTAGTTCCACATCCGAGAGAAGCAAAGGCAGTTCCTCAATCTGCAAGAGGTCGACTCATCCGCTCTGCCTCATCCCTTCTTTCCAGGTCGTTCGTCCTCGAAATGGTGAGCAATTATATACTCATACAAGTTTCGGTTCTGACTACACCGGGAGCATCATGGATATCACTTACAAGTCGACGAAAGTTCGATCGTGAAGGTATCTCTGCATATGCGATGATATCGTATGGACCAGTCACGACATGAACATTTTTCACATACTCAACGTTTTCAATCGCCTTGGATGCTGCCTCTACAGTCTTTGCCTCAACTTGTATGAGAACGATGACTACAATCATAGCTTTTACGTTCCGTTAGACTCAATATGTTGTACACTAGCACATCATTCCACAAAAATATAACTGTTGCATTCCATAGAGTAGCGAATGGATGAAGCGGCCAGAGGGAAACTAAGACAAGTCCCTTCTGCCCAACGTTTTGCTCTTGATCATGATCATCGATGAAATCATTTTCCTAGCCGCGAGAGAGGTTTACCCTCTCTCCATTTCTCGTTCTTCTCGAATAGCAGACCACAACGCCTTGATTCAGATGTAGGATTCGGAGAGAGTAGAGAATGTTATTAGTCGGGTTTCACCAATATATATCATCCTCGCTAAGAGAGGAGGTATACGCAGGAATGTCAGAAAAAATATACGGATTAAATACAGTCCTAGTTCTTGCAGTGGTTTTCATTATCGTCGGTGCTGGCATCGGCTACGGTGTGAGTTGGGCAGTTGGCCCGGGCGCCGTATCGCCCACAGATTTGGGGACTTTGAAGGCGGGTTTCATCTACGTTGGTCCTATTGGAGACTTTGGATGGAGTCACGCTCACGACCAAGGTCGACAATTTGTGGACGATAGATACGATTGGCTCGAAACAGTGTATCTCGAGTCCGTCCCTTTGGACCAAACAGGAAACAGGATTGACTACCTAATCAACGAACAGGGATGCGATGTTGTCTTCACGACGTCGTATGGCTATATGGATGCAACAATCGAGGCTGGAGGCGATCATCCCGATAAGATGTTCTTCCACTGTTCTGGATATAAGAGAGCAGCAAACGTTGGCACATACTTTGCGGATTTCTATCAGCTCTACTACCTAAATGGCCTGATGGCTGGAGCGCTAACCAAGAGCGGGAAGATAGGCTATGTGGCTGCGTTCCCGATACCTGAGCTGATCCGGCACATCAACGCATTCGAGTTGGGCGCCCAGGAAGTGAACTCCTCGGTCACATGCGAAGTTAAGTGGCTTTTGACCGAATGGTACGACCCAGTTGCAGCAAGAACCGCTGCAGAATCCCTCATAGCCGCGGGCTGCGATATGTTGGCGTTCACTGAGGACTCGCCTACGGTCCTTCAAGTTGCAGAAGAGAATGAAGGTGTATATGCATTCAGTCACTACTCACCCATGCAGAGCTACGCGCCAACTAGCTGCATCAGCGGTCAGCTGGCAGACTGGGGTGTTATGTACGAGGACATTCTCCAGAAGATATACCTAGGTCAGTACGACAACACCAACCTCGCCGACGTTGACTATCTCTGGTTGATGAAGGAAGGCGGAGTCGAGCTTGGTGGTTTGTTCGATGTGCCCATCAACACTCTATTCATTGACGACCTGGACGCTATCAATGTCACAGACCCCATATTGGGAGAACTGAGCGTCTATGATCTCGTGATGAAGAGAATAGACCAGATGACGGACATCAATGTCGTATTTGAGCCCTTCACGGGACCCATCTATGATCAAGCGGACATGCTTATGATAGAAGCAGGAGAACGGGCAACAACGTTCGAGCTTCTTACCATAACGTGGTTTGTCAAAGGAGTAATAGGAGATCCAACCCCATAGGGACGGATTCTCCACTCTCTTTTTTTTATCCGAAAAGGCTATGATGTGGTTATCCTACGTAACGTCATAGTGGTCACCTTGAACTCCCAGAGTCCGGACATGGTAACAGTCCTAAAAATGCAGAACATATGCAAGAGCTTCGTCGGCGAAGGCGGGGGGGAGATTAGAGCGAATGATAATATCACGTTCACTCTAAAGAGAGGTGAAGTTCATGCACTCCTCGGCGAAAACGGGGCGGGTAAGTCAACACTTGTGATGAATCTCTGCAGGGAACCCGATAGTGGCACAGTAATTCTAAACGGAGAAAAAGTGGAACTTCATTCGCCGCGTGATGCTCTCAAACATGGAATTGGAATCGCGTACCAAGATCTATCCAGAACGCTGGTTGAAAGGCACACCATCGCGGAGAACATTCTGAGCCTTGCCACAGGGTTTCTCCTGTCACCAAGTGCAATTGAGGAAGCAATTAGAGAGGCACTAGTCGAGTATGACTTGGGTGAACTTGACCCTCAGATGAGTATCTGGAAGCTCTCGGGCGGAGAGAAGCAACGCGTTGAGATACTGAAAGCATTGATCACGAATCCAGACATCCTAATACTGGACGAACCAACATCGATGCAAACTCCTCTGGAAGTCGAGAGATTGTTCTCTTTGATAGAAACCCTGAAAGCTCAAGGAAAGAGCGTTGTCATCATAACTCACCATCTTGGAGAGGCCATCCGTATCAGTAATAGAATTACGGTACTGAGAGGTGGGAAAGTGGTCGACACCCTTGATGAGGTGCGTGTAGAAGCTATGAAAAAGGAGCCTGAAAAAGGCGCTCGTGAACTGGCTCAGCTGATGGTAGGGAGGGAGGTGCTCTATGACCTTGAAAGAAAAGGGTTGCAGGAAGGCCCCATCGTATTGGCAACGCAGGACTTGCGTGTCAATAATGACATGGGCGTTCAAGTTGTTAATTCTGTGAGCTTCAAGGTTCGAGGGAATCAGATACTCGGAATTGCTGGCGTTGCAGGGAATGGACAGAGGGAACTTGTAGAGAGCATCGTACACTGGCGCGAAGCAACGGGTGGCAACATACACCTTCACGGAGAAGTTATCACCAACAAACCAATCAAGGAGATCAGGGATCGGGGTGTGTCATTCGTCCCGGAGAATCGCAAGAAGGCGCTTATTCTGAACATGTCCGTCAGAGCGAATCTAATGATCAGCTACTACGCTGACACTCCAGGATTGTTCGTGGACCGCGAGGCAATGATTAAAAAAACTGACGGGCTAATCAAGCGATTCTCAATTGAAACCCCAAGCCCTTTGGCTCCTGTGCGCAGTCTATCTGGTGGCAATAGACAGAAAGTGGTCGTGGCTCGCGAGTTGTCGCGACAGCCGCCCAAGGGCGAGCAGCTATTGCTTATCGCAGAGAATCCAACGTTTGGCTTGGATGTGGCCACTACCCAGTTTGTTCGACAAGAGCTTCTCAAGATGAGAACAGCCGGAGCTGCAGTACTCCTAGTTTCCAGTGACTTGACGGAAATAATGACGCTCAGTGACATGATTGCAGTCATGTACAAGGGAAAAATTATTGGAGTTCTCGACGCAAGTTCTGCTACACGTGAATCTGTGGGTCTACTGATGGGAGGTGTGGTTGGCGAAACCAGCAACGTAGGAGAGGATGAACTGATTGAAGCTTAGGTTCATAGAGATCAAGATGAAGAAACGGGGTGAAAAGCCGACTTTCATGTTGTCAGTAATCATAAGGCTTCTCTCCTTAGCCATGGGACTAGGGGTCGTCGCAGCGTTATTCCTTCTTCAAGGTGTGAACCCCTTGCTCCTGTACTTTAACATCTTCAGAGTCGCTTTCTTCACACAGTACGGTTTGGCAGAAACCCTATCACGGATGATACCGCTTCTCTGTATCGGAATCGGACTTTCTGTGCCCTTCAGAGCAAAGATTGACAACATAGGTGCTGAGGGCCAATTCCTTGTAGGGGCAATCGCCGCGGCAGGGGTTGCATTTTCATTTCCTGACTTGCCGGCGGTACTGCTAATACCCCTCATGTTTGCAGCAGGTTTTGCATTGGGTGCTCTGTGGGCAATCCCAGTAGCCATCTTCCGTGTAATGGGCAAATTCAAAGGCGCGGATGTTGTTCTAAGTTTCTTGATGGTTTTTCCGGCCTACCTTCTTATTGTGTATCTTGTCAATGGACCTTGGAAAGATCCTGAAGGTTGGGGCTTCACACAGTCCCCACTATTTCCTGTAAATTCTCAAATCTGGCAACTGCCAGGAACACGCATTCATTTGACGATACTCCTGGTACTCGCCCTGACATTCTTGATTCATTATTATCTGGTTAGAACGAAGGAGGGGATTCCTGAAACAAAATTGGGCTATGAAATCAACGTAGTAGGTGAGAACCCTGAGGCAGGAGCAGCAGCAGGAATCAACTTCCTGAAAATCGCCTTAATTACAATGATCATTTCAGGGGGGATGGCAGGCCTTGCGGGAGTTGGTGAAGTTGCTGGGAACCTCTTGCGGCTCCGTCCCGAAATATCGACAGGGCTTGGCTTTACGGGCATTGTTGTTGCTTGGCTTGGAGGGCTCAATCCTCTTGGAATCATATTGAGCTCCCTGTTCTTTGCAGGACTCTTGGCAGGAGGAGTTGAGATACAGATGGCGGGCTTGCCGGTTACTGTAATAGATTTGTTCAATGGTTCAATCCTTTTCTTTGTGCTTCTGGCGGAGTTCTTTATGAGATTCAAAATCGAATGGAGGATATTGAAATGAGTATCGTGTTGATCGGTTCGTCCATTGTGACTGCGGCGACATTCTTTCTGATACCTACGCTCGGAGAGATTCTTACTGAGCGTTCAGGCATACTAAACTTGGGCGTTGAAGGGATGGTAATCTCTAGTGCTGCTGCAGCATTCGCAGTAACCTACTTGACCGGCAATGCCATGATAGGCGTTCTTGCAGGAATGGCAGTAGGCGGCATCTTGGCACTTATACATGCAATACTATCAATTACATTCAATCGTAACCAAGTTGTATCGGGCATCTCCCTCACGGTTTTTGGCACTGGGCTCAGCGGATTATTGGGCCGCGATTTCGTGGGAAGAACGATTGCAGCACTGCAACCCATCCCGATACTAGGACTGAGTGACATTCCATTCTTTGGTCCTGTATTCTTCAACAAGGACATCTTGGTATATGCATCGTTCATCCTAGTGCCGGTTCTCTGGTTCATTCTATTCAGAACTCGCATAGGAATCGTGATTCGTACGGTCGGCGAAAATCCTGCCGCAGCATACACGCAAGGAATCAATGTCATTCTCGTTCGATATCTTTGTGTAATACTGGGAGGCATGCTATGTGGACTTGGAGGAGCATACATGACTGTTGCATGGATGCCAGCCTGGACAGAGGGAATGACGGGCGGGAGAGGATGGATTGTGATAGCGCTGACCGTCGTAGCACTATGGCATCCCATAACCGCCTTCTTGGGAGCCTACCTCTTTGGCATGTTTCATGTGCTTCAGTTCTCGTTCCAGCTTTCCGGTATCCCTGTCGCCTTCATCAACATGCTACCGTATCTTTCAACCATTGCTTTTCTATTGGCTTGGGGAATCCTGCTCAATAAACAGAAAGTGAAGAGGATAATAGGCGCGCCTTCAGCTCTCTGTGTCCCGTTTGAGAAAGGCTAGTATGCAAGAGGGCTGGTCCCTCGATCTCCATCGCTCATTCGGTTCCCAGTACACTGATTAGCAGGCGTCACACAGGAGATTCCAGCAATAAGTCGTTGCTGGAGTGTGAGTGGGAATGCACAGCAAGAATGCAAAAGTCGCCATCATAGTGTTTATTTTTCTTGTGTGGATTGCGTAACCAATGTTCATGGCTATTGCGGAAAGCAACCTCCCACATGAAACGCATGCTCAACTAACAGGGCAGGATGCAGTCAATGATACTACTGCTTTCAATATCCATGGCACCTATCACTGTTGTCTGGCATTGATAGCGCTCTCACTGAAGAAGAGAAGAGAGCATTTGTTCGACTATCTTGAAGACTCGGCTGCTTCTCTGGCTACATCCAACGGAGGTTTAACCTCTTCAGGAATGGGCGATGTGTAGACTCTATCACCTTTTCGCTCCTTGAATTCGTCACGCACTTTCTTTAACAGCTCTGGCTTAGTGAGAAGGTCAAGAGCAGTGCCTGCGATTGTCTTAGCCGCGAATATGAGGGCCTTGTGACCAATACTCATTCCATTCGACGCCACACTCTGCCAAGAATGCGCCGGAACTCCAATCGCATTTGTTGCTGTTGTGAATTCCATCGTGGGTGTCACCCAGCTGACATCTGCAACATCTGTTGAGCCGGGCCATACAATTCCTTCGTCCCAAGAATCAGGAATTGATTGATCTAGGAGAATGTCCATCAGTTTCTCCCAGCCAGGGCGTTTCGTCTGCCTCAACCCAGCCATCTTGTCCTCTCTTGGAATTGTCTTTGATATCTCCCTTGCGAACTTCATCTCATCCTTCGTATATTTAGGCGTCCCGATTTCCTTCATGTTGGTTGTGACTATGTCACTTAGTGTCTTATTCGGGAGTACATTGTAGCTGCCTTCCAAGAACTCAACATCATGAGTCGTGCGAGCCATCAAATCCGCACCATCTGCGATTCTCAAGAGCCATTCGTAAAGTTTCTCGACTTGATCGCGCTCAGGAGCCCGAACGTAATACCATACTCGGGCATACGGTGGAACGACGTTAGGCTGTTGCCCCCCTTTCTCAATAACGTAGTGAATGCGTGCCTCTTGAACGATGTGTTCCCGCATGAAGTTCGCGCCGATATTCATTAGCTCCACGGCATCCAATGCGCTTCGACCGCGGTCTGGGGAAGCAGCGGCGTGTGAAGCAACTCCATGGAAGTGGAACTTCATTGAGTTCACAGCCAGGCAGCTTCCAACACCCGCCGAGTTGAACCATCCCGGATGATGACTCAGAGCAACATCCACATCATCGAAGAATCCGTCCCGGACCATGAACACCTTCCCACTGTAATTCTCCTCAGCTGGACAGCCAAAGAACCTGATAGTCCCTCCAATGCTGTTCTTTTGCATCACGACTCTGACTGCAATGGCGGCAGCCAGCCCTGAAGTTCCGTGGATGTTGTGTCCACAGCCATGCCCTGGCGCACCCTCCACAAGTGGCTCCTTGTGGGGTATTGCCTTCTGCGATAGTCCGGGAAGCGCATCGTACTCGCCCATGATACTTATGATGGGATGTCCGCTTCCATAGGTCGCCACAAACGCTGTCGGCATACCCGCAATCCCACGTTCCACGACAAACCCATTTTCTTCTAGTGTATCGGCAAGTAGCGCTGAAGACTTGAACTCTCGGAGACCAAGCTCAGCGAACTCCCAGATTTTGTCGCTCATCTCTACAACGTGCGACTCGAATCCTGATATCCAATTCCATGCATCATCTTTACTCAAGATGTTTTACTCCGTGATTCATTCAATTGGGAAAGCGGGGTTATATGTACTAGGAATGCGGGGTTATATGTACTCACAGAGTTCGAGTGCTTGGAGGAACATGCACAGTGCGCTGGACAGTTCTAGTTCTGGCTTGTCTGATAGTGGTATGTGGCACTATACCAGGGATTCCAGCTCAATCTATTATCAGCCAAGAAGAAACAATAGACATCATTGTGGCGTATACGCATGACATTCATGGTCATCTCTACCCAAAGTGGTCCAGTGGTAGTTGTAGTGAGGGAATGGCACGGCTCTCTACGAAAGTTCAACAACTCCGAGCCGTTCGACCAGTCCTGTTGCTTGATTGTGGAGACATCCTTAGCGGGGGAGCCACAAACGATCACAACGATGGAATACCCATGATCGAGGTCATGAACAGTATCGGCTATGACGCCATGGCTCTTGATAATCACGAGTTTGACCAAGGTTTCACAACACTGAGTGGAATGATCCAAGCGGCTAATTTCGATGTGCTAAGTGCGAATACTGAATGGCCGGGCACACCTCAGGCTGCCGATTATTCCATTGAAGAGATCGCGGGCTATCAAATCGGTATCATCGGCCTCACGCTTTCATTCTGGTATGCACCTGATGATGTTGTGTTCGCCGACTTGGCTGAATCCGCGTCGAACGCTGTTTCAGAGCTTGAAACTCAGGGAGTCAACTTCATCATAATTCTTGGCTGTGTCTGGTCAGGTCTTGCAAATAGTGTTCCCGGGGTTGACCTCATAGTGAAAGGAGGCGGCCCGGAAATGATTGGTGACACTCTTTCACTTCCTTCCGTGGGTTCGTACGGATCTGCATTGGGCGTTCTCAATCTCACCATCAACATATCACAAGGCACCATTGAAGCGTACTCTTTCTCCAGTCACGGACTTGATTCGACACTGGAGCCAGATCCAGTGGTTGAAGCCATCATCGATGGTTGGGATGCCCCGCTTTCAGAATATCTTGACACGCCTGTAGGCTACTTTGACACATACTTGAGTAGTTCAAGTGTTGGCCCAATGTTGGCCAAAGCACTATGGCAACAGACCGGAGCGGATGTTGGCGTGTACAACGCCGGTGGTGTCCGTGAAGGAATCGACAGCGGGTTCATCACCTATCGGGACCTGTATCACGTTGAGCCTTTCTTCAACTTCGTGGCCACAATTGATGCTCCCGGCTGGATTGCAGAACAGATTGCAAGTAGCAACTATCACGCCACCAGTATCACTGCGTTTGAGCCCGATACTATATACACGATTGCTAGTTCCAACTTCTCGATAACAAGCTTTGAGATATCATACAGGTCAGACCTGAGCAACCGTCAAGATGTGGTCGGAACAAGTGTTGTAGCGGCTTTCGCCACCCACTTATCTGAAGCGTTCCCGGTTGAGATACGCGATTTGCAAGATGCGTTGAGCGAAACGAAAGATGTCATCAGTTCACTGCCTGATGAAGCACTTACAGGCGGAATCCCTTCGGACCTCAGAGCCAGCATGAACAACGAGCTCACATCAGCACAGATTTCTCTTAGCGAAGATGATGATACGGATGCAGTTTCCCATGTTCGTACTGCTCTCGACCTCGTGTCAGACCACGTGGTCACTTCCTGCCCCAGACGATGGCTCATGATTACGCTCAACTGTATCATATATGGCTTAGAAGATGTCACAAGTCCAACAACACCTTCAGATACAACGTCAACCACAACTCCAACCTCGGCGACTACCGAACCAACCACCCCGGCTCTCGGAGAGATTGTGATAGTAATAGTTGCTACACTCACAATCGTCACGCTAAGCGGGATAGTCTGGAAGCTAAGAAGAGGAAAAGCATGAAGTAGTACGCTACAAGACTAACATCCCATATACTACTCCACTGCAGTTAGTGCATCTCTAAGATTCACGATGAAGCCAACCTTATCGTCTGCGATTCTTTTCTTGAACTCTCTCCAAGCTGCGGAGCAGTTCTTGTACTCCACACCCACCAACTCATGGATTCGCCTATCGAACTCTCGCTTGTTCTCGGTCGTGACTTCCACTCCAATCTCTGTGAAGAGATGCTTGATGTGCCTGAAATAACATGTCAAATGAGTCACCAATCATAGTATGGAATGGAAGAGGCTAAACCCCTTTCCACTTAAAATCGACTAATCGCGGTTTTTCTTTGAAGCTCATGGGGTTATCAGGATTGAAGGATGGTTCATTAGTGATCAGTCTAGCTATGTTCTCATCACCTGTTTCGAATGCCCTTCTGAATTGCATCTCCAGAATCGGACTGTACAAGATAAGGGGAATGAAAATCGCAATCATCACCAGTCTGAATGGCCATAGATTATATGTGAAAGAGGCGTCGAAGAGGATTTGATACAGTTTGAATGAAATCTCAACAATTCCCCAAGCAAAACCAAGACCCATACTACCTTGTCGCAGGTGCTTGAGTTGCTTGAAGAGCCTGAATGTCCGCCCCATCCACTCATCATATTGATCCTGTCCGAGGGAGTGATTCAGAACTCCACCCCTTCTGAATGTCAGTACCGATATCTTTCCCATGAATTCGAGGTTCTCTCTTTCCATGATAATGCGTGTCCGATATCGTTTCTTGGCGAACCCTCCCAATGTCACGATGGAGAATATGATTATCGTAATTGTCCAGACCGTTGCTAGGAGTGCCATCATTACGGCGAGTATGATTAGGCAAAGACCAGCACCCTCGCCAGACCCAATGTCACCACAACCGCCTAAGTCTACATGAATCTCTGGCATCACAATAATGTGGCCGGTCTCTTTCGTGTGGACGGTCTTCTTTTCTGGCTTGACACCGGTGATGTTCTCAAGTTCCCTCTCGACCGAGCTGCCTGAAACTCCGTAGGCAAGTATCGTTAGAACCTCATTATCTGACTCTTTCTCTTTGGGACTCAATGTCTTTATCACCTCTACCACTGGAGAGCAATTGAGAAATTGCTATCTCCCAAAGAGAATTGTTCCCTCGTCTTTTGCAGCATTCAGTACTGAATGGCAGCTACGGCTTCCGAAGGATGCTCTTTTGCTGATGATATAATAGCCATTGGTGCTATGCATATGTTCGGATGTAACCGGTATGATGCGAGGTCTTGATGGGTTGCAAACAGCTGCTGCAAAGTTGGACATATCTGGACAATTCCATTGTGGGTTTTATATAGACCAATTCGACATTGATCTCTGAGGAACATGACATACCTGTAAAGGTTCCTCACGGAGTAGTCCAGTGCCGTTTTCTGGACGTACTAGACTTCGGTGTCCAACTTCGTACAACTTACAATGAACGGTCAGCTAAAAAGAAGATGAGTAGACCACAGATGCGCTTAAGGCATCCATGGCCACTCTTTGACTTAATCTACTTGGCAGCTTTCAACGCGGCATCTGCCTGTAAGAATCCTGCACCGTAGTCCGTCCCATACCATTCGAAATGGTAGACTCCGTACCACGGATCCCATGCCCAAGACCCGTCACAAGGCAGTGGCGCACCATGGGCTGCATTCTTCAGGATGTGTTGCATTGTGGCCTGGTCAACGTTTGGATACGACTGTAGCACAAGTGCTGCAATCCCAGAAACGTGGGGAGCAGCCATGCTCGTTCCCCAGAGGTAGTAGTACCCAACGTAGGTGCTGAAGTACGATTTGTACGGACCAACAATCGCGGCTCCCGGAGCGGTGACGTCCAAGTCAGAGGCCTTCTGTCCAAGGTCCTTGTTTGGCCTTGAACTGATGTCATCAAGGAACAGTTGATGATTATTGCCCCAAGAGTCCTTGGTGTTGAGATCCTCTGGCACGTCGTCAAGCCAGTGAGATACGAATTGCTCTGTCCACCCAGCCATGCCGCAGGATATAACCTGTGGGAAAGCCCCTGGCCAGCCCATGCCCGCATAGCCTTTGTTGCCTGCTGATGCAACTACAATTACGCCTTTTTCGACAGCATAGTCTATGGCAGCCCCAATCTTTGATGATGGTTCTGGGCCTCCAAGACTCATGCTGATGATCACTGGTCCATCTAGGTATTCTGCCAGATCAGCAACATAATAGATGCCTGCAGAAACCATCTCGTCTGTACCGCCGGCAAGATATTTCGTACCGAACGGAGAAGGCACCATCCAAGCATCCAAGACTAGTACAGGGATTATTGTCGCCTTTGGAGCAACGCCATTAATCCAAGCCATGTTGTAGAAGTTGTAGCCAACAATTGTGCTCGTGACATGCGTCCCGTGACCACTGCCCATGAAATCATCCGTGATGAACCCACGGTCATCTCGGAGCGGACCGAAGTGAAAGTCCCCAGCTGCGTGGTCCCAAGAAATATCGTGTGTAAAGCCAACGCCAAGATCCCAAGCGATGTTTGCTGGGGAGAAGAAGTCGGGCCACATGCTGAGCAGTCCTGTATCGAGCACTGCCACATAGACACCCTCACCATCATTCGACACGGCCTCTGCATCCACTAGGTCCACCCAGAAAGGTACCATCTCCATAAGTCCAGAGGGAGTTGTTTCCATCCGCTCCGCAAGTGGTGAAGCTAGCTCTGCTCTTTCTGTGAATATGTCAAACAATGGAAAGGCGGTGTTCGTAGTTGCCAAGACCCCATTTAGGGGCAGAAGCAGCCCCAGTATGAGGAATAAAACACTTACTCTCCATCTCATGATAATTCGCCTCAATATAGGTTATTGAATACGTATTCGGAACTTGTATAAATATCTAGCGAGAAACCCACAACTAGTTAGATTCATAACCTTCTTGCATGTAACGCATGCCCTCTACTATCGCCCACAAATGCGGGCATAAGGGCATCAGACCAAAACAGAACCTCTTCATCTGCCACACCTGTGGATATTTAGCCAATGCAGACCTGAACGGCGCTATCAACATTGGTAGAGGCCTGATTATGCTCATTCCTTCACTGAAGAATGAGAAGACAGGACTAGGAATGTGGTTGCTCCCAAAGGAGAAGATCACTCCGAAAGCCCGGAGGAGCTCCGGCTCTAAACGGAAGTCCTCACTCCCTCAGAGGCCGCCAGCCTCGCTTGAAGGAGAGTCCGTGGCTGACTGTCATGTTCAGACAACTCTTGAGCTGTCTGAGAGCAGTAAAGATCCCGCCATGGTAAAGACCGTGAAAGAACTGTCTGCCGCTTTGAGGACTGGCACTCTTAGCATTCATGTGCAGCGGATAGAAGTCACGTCCCGACCGAGAGATTATATCTCGGTGAAGTCGGGCAAAGCTCATGTCACTGTTTCAGGCTCCGGTCTGATACAGGCTGGTGACGGCAGTCGTGAGAAGGATGGAACACAGAAGTCTCTTGCAGTGGGTTCACTCACAGAATGTAAGAAATAGTCTTACGGAGATAAGAATCGTTTATGACAACGAGGCCAAAGAGGGCTTTAGAGGGCAATGGGGTTTCGCTTGCTTGGTCGGAAAGAATACCCTCTTCGATACAGGCGGCGACCTAGACACTTTGCTGTTCAATATGATGCGGTTCGAGGTGAATCTTGCTCTCATTGACACTATTGTGCTATCGCACAGTCATGGCGACCACATCGGGGGAATAGGGATTGTGGACATGCTCGGGGACGTCAGGGTTTTTGTTCCAAGGTCATTCTCAAGCCGATTCAAGAAGAAGCTATCTTCCCGCCCCAATGTTGATTTGGTGGAGGTCAGCGTAACCACGACAATCTCAGATGGCATCTTCACAACAGGTGAACTTGGACAGTTCACCAAGGAGCAGGCCCTTGTCCTTGAAACCAGCAGGGGATCTGTTGTGATAACGGGTTGCAGCCATCCTGGCTTGGAGAACATACTGAGATTCGCTGCGCAGTTTGATGAAGTCTACGGCGTCGTAGGGGGCTTCCATGGATTTAACAGACTTGAGTCGCTAGAAAATATCTCATTAGTAGTTCCGTGTCACTGTACCAGAAGAAAGAGGGCTATACTTGCCCTCTACCCAGAAACGAGCAAAGTGTGTGCAGCCGGATGCCGATTCGCAATCTAGCGTCACTCAGACCATCATCCAGACATGATGAATGTCCCATATCCAAGAGATAATTAAACGAACTTGAGCCCGCTGCTGTAGTGATTCAGATTGGAGAACACATCGGAATATAGGAGCTGGTTTTGGGTTCTAAAGAGTTGGGTCATTGTCTATGCCGTTCTTCTAGTTGTGGGAATACTGCTCGGCTTTGTCGGAGGTCCTTCGTACTACTGGAGTGTAATGACGATTGGATCGTTGATAATGATTGTACCAATCACGTACAGGAACTTGGTCGGAGAGGGTTGCAGCCTCAAGTTCCAGATGTGTGCACTTGTCAAGGGCATGGTTGCAGGACTCATCTTTCTGATACTCTCAATGGTTGCAGACTTCGTACTCTGGGGCGCAATTGGAACCAGTATTGGGTGGACACCATTAGCAGAAGGCCCAGTTTCATGGAATTTCTACCAGGTGTGGTGGTTCAGCGGCGCGATTGGCGGGTTTGGCGCAAGGATTGCGGAGGTCCGTGCGTACGACGAGAGAGTTGGAAGAAACATTACAATTATCGATACTGATTGATAAGCGAGCTCAGCGAACGCCTGTTCAATACACCGAACAAATATTAGCATGTGCGTGCAAGGCACAAACTAGGAGTAGACATCACCGTGAACAAAATACTTGCACTTCTCGGGATTATTCTGATAGTCATAGGCCTCTGGCCAGTATGGGTAGTGTATGTGGACTTACTAGCCGCCTACACCGCAATGCTATACCTTGGAATGTACCAACTACCTCTGATGGGATACAACTTCTCAGAACTAATGCTTGGCATGCTCGGCATTGGTGTCATTCTGCTTATCATTGGTGCAATCAAGTAGCGTGCGTCCTAAGGTAGCGATCGTGAGCCTGCGTTACTCGCGCGCTAGCAGAACAGCGAACAAGATGATATCATGTCAAATGGGGCTGCGCCCTGATTCTATCAAGGACCCTGTTTTTCTTCGCTTGCTGCTTCCAGCCCCTGTTCCCCATCCACATATACAGTGTTCTGGGGATAATTGATTTTGCCATCAGATTCGTAGCTTCTTCTGAAATTGCCTTCTCTTCTGAGAGAGCACGCGCAGTGAGATCGAGGGCCTTCTTCACATTACGCGCCATACCCCCAACCTCATCTAATGGCTTACGGCGGATTGCTGGTCCCATTCCAAGAGCCAGTTCGCCAGCCCACTCAAAACCGGACCTCTGGGCAAAGCAACGGCAAATCTCGAGCGCAATCAGAATCTGGCTTGCCTCAGGGAACCCACTGTTTGATATGGCGATGAACTTCTGTCACTTTGTGTCTGCGGCTTCTTCACGATGCTTGGTGATTATCTCCATGGTCTTAATGACAGGAGCGGGCAGACTGTCTACATAGAGGGGGAACGTCAGCACGACCAAGTCCGAGATTCCAACGAGATGGAGCAGCTCCTCTATCCCTTCTTGGGTCTTGACTAATCTGTGGATGTGTGCCTTGTTGGTAGTGAATCCCTTCTCGGTCAGTCTGTCCATCGAGTAGGAACCTAGTGAGCCGGAGGTGCTTCTGAATCCGAAGGGGCTTCCAACAAGTAGAAGAGCAGTCTTCATGTCAGTCACCTGATCGCCTCCACTTTGAGTAAAGCACTTCTGACACTGTTTGTCACGCTCTGAAACCCGTCCTCTACAGTAACGACCTCAGTTGCATGTGCTGGACTGTATAAGTTAATGGCGTTTCGTTCTACAAGTGCACTGAACACACCCTCTAGCTCCGCATCCGGTTTTAACAACACGCCTATACCGACAAAGCAGGGAAGTCTGTCATAGCGCGGAACATGGTGGGTTTCACCACTGACTTTCTTGAAGAAAGGCAGCAAATTCGGAATCAATCGGTCAATTGCCTTTTTGAGTGTGAAGGAGTATCCCCCAAACGTCACTGGCGTAAGGAAGATGAGCAAATCGCATTGGACAACAGACTTGGCTACATCCCTGCCTGCATCATCGATTATGCATACCCCGGGTGTTCTCGTCCAACATCCGAAGCATCCCCTGCAGTCAGCGACCTTTAAGTCACATAGGGGTAATGACTCTACGGTCCAATCGAATTGACTCAGCTGGTCATTGATGACCTGATGTACCATTCCGGTCGCACTGTCATCTCTCTCAGATCCATCTAGAATTAAGGCGTGCATGATTCAATCTTCCTTCAAGTTCCCCTTTCAATCGCGAAACAATGAATACCTTTCCAATGAACAGTACTGAGGATTCATGATTGAACATGAGTTATTGGGGCGGAGCAGCATTACATGGAATCATGGAGAGGCTGAGCAAGCTGCTGTTCGAGCTATCAAATGAGAACAGACTGAGTATCATCGTTGAGCTAAATAAAGGTGCAATGAAGCTCACAGCCCGCTCAAGGAAACTAGAATTCACCGTTCAAGAGACCTCCCGACACCTATCAAGGCTCAGCGGAGCATCACTCGTTATGAAGTATGTTGATGGATCCTATCACATCACACCTCTCGGAAAGCAAACTATAGACCATCTCTCAGGACTTGAATTTCTAGCCAATCACAGTGGATATTTCAAGACTCATACTCCATCACTACTACCAAGAGAGTTTGCGAGCAGGATAGGCGACTTGGTGAAGTGTGGATTCTCGGACAACGTCATGCAATCCTTCGGAACAGTTGAATCTATGATAAAAGCGGCAGAAGAATACATTTGGATTGCTTCCGATTATGTGCTCTCAAGCACTCTACCTCTCCTCGAAGATGCAGTAGGCCGTGGGCTGGAGTTCAGGACCAACCTGCCTGAGAACCTCCTTCTGCCAGCCTTTACGGAATCTCATGAGCCTCCCTTCAGTTCTCATGAACATGGGTGCATGGAACATAGGACTCTGAAGAAGATTGATACAATCTTGGTTCTCTCTGAGAAAGATGCAGTTGTGACATTTTCTACGATAGAGGGCAAGATGGACTACTTGGGTTTCGAAACCATGGATGAATTAAGCCACACGTGGTGTAAAGACCTGTTTCGATGCTATTGGGAAACAGCTGTACCTATCCTTGCTCCATAGAAACGAAGCTATGCGAAGCCGAGAAGCTCACACTTCGCAAACCTATTACGGAAATAAGTTAGAGTCTAAGATATGACAAAGAAGATTGGCGATTTCCATCTATGCGAGGAGTGCAACCTGCTGTACCGTGAACAATCTTGGGCTGAGAAGTGTGAAGAATGGTGTAGGGAGCGCAAGTCATGCAATATCGAAATAACCAAGCATGCTGTTCCACAGAACGGACTTTCCCTGTCCAAGTGACCATGAGACCGTGATGTGACAGTCCTCAAATTTCAATTCTCAAATCGGTGTGTTTGCCATCCACAAATCCGCGGAAGGCATCATCCGCTCCGACAATGCCAAAGCCGCCCAGAAACGGCACATCCAGGCCAGGATCATTCTTGAGGGTCAAGTACGTCCACCTGCAAGCCGCAACAACCATATCGTGCGTCACGTGAATGTGAAGACTATCGCCGCTGTCCTCTGTTATCTTATCCAGTGTATATGGATGAAGACGTTGAGTATATGCCTCCATCCGCTCAATCGTATCTTCCGGTATCATGTCCTTCGACCAAAGCTGATACGTTCGCGCCCAGTCAACCTCGCCTGCAAAAGCCGCGTACTTCCTCGGGTCGGCATTCGCACCAAGCAGAATTCCAAGTTCTTTCATGAGGACCAAGTCACCACCGCTCTCTGAGAGCCCTTCTGCAATCCTTTCTGCAGTCTGTTCCGTGCGAATATGTGGACTGTAGAAAATGCTAACCGGCCTATCTGTGGGCAGTCTTCGCCCAAACTCAGCCGAAGTTTCATGCCCTATGGGTGTCAGCTCGGCCGTCAGACTTGCTTGAAAGCCACGGTTGACCAGACGGTGTGAGTGTCTAATCATCAGCATAACGCGGTTACGTACCTGACTGTTGACCCAATCTACTAGATGTCGCGCATCTTTCAACCAATCAACGGTTTCCCACTCGTGCTCGCTATTCATGCTGTATCCCTCCAAGAATCCATGCACTAGGTATTGCACCAAGGTCAATGCAAGTATGATCGATAACCAATCCTCCAGGCCATTGGGCCAATGTGGTCCTTCGTAGGGAATCCATTTGCCGTCCATCTGACAAGATGGGAACAGTAGCAAGAAGCATGAGCAATAGGCAAGTAGACAAGTAAACGGCGCGCGACATGGCTTTCAACTCCACATTCAGGCTCTCAAATGCAAAGAGAACATAAATGACTCTTTCTCTGATTATCTGCAGCCAAACACAGGATAGACTTGCAGAAGGGTTTGAACTCATCAACTCGAGGTTCCGCCCGGGTCATTGACTGGGACAGAGTCCTACCTCCTCCTTTCTGGGTGAAGCTGCCAGACCCACAAGAGTAAAACCATGGCTGTATCACTATAGTCAATCCGATATCCTCTCAGTTCTGCAGTCTGAGAGAAAGGTGACCGATCATGGATGAATCGAACCGATGGCAGCTGATTTTCGTTACAATTGTTGTGGTGGGATTCTTCGTGATTGCTCTGCTCTTCCTGACTATGCCTGACGCGGTGCTAGGAAACGGTCTACGTATGCTCTCAATCTTCCTAGGCATGCTTGCAGGTTTTTCGCTGGGAGAGTACTTTAAAATCAGGAATAACAAGAAGACTGGAGAGGATCTTCTTATGGACATAGCCGAGGAGATCCGTATCAATGAAACCCTGCTTGATAATGAAGTGCAACTCAGGAAGGGGTTCTGGATCCTAGGAATTCGGTCTGGACTGGCTCGTTACCTACCTCGAGAGGAAAGAAGGATGCTCTGGGAGATCTACAGCAATATCACGCACTACAACGACGAGATTCAGACGATTCACTATGCACGTCTAGGTCAGACTTCCTTCAAGCCAACTCCAGAGCTTGCGCAAGAGATTAGTCGCCTTCGCGACCTTATCAGGGCGCTAATCCGTGATTTTCTTCAATACAAGGGACTGACACAGAGCTAAGCCTGAGCCTACAAGCCAAGAAAAAGGGGGGGAGAAGCCCCGTAATCTTCTCCTAGACTGATTTCCTAACGCGGTTCGTTCTCACACAAACTGCTCCTATCGCAACAACCCCAATCGCGGCTACTGCCCACGAGGCGTTCATGAGATCGTTGATCAGGTTCGATACATCACCGGGACGTTGAGCTGGGTACGCAGCAAATACTGGATCATGGATTACCGCGTATCCATCCCAGTTGGAATAGCAGGAACTGTAGTAATAGGTCGCCATCATCCAGCTGCCAGTGTCGTATGAGAGTTCGGAAGCTGGAACACCCTCAACGTAAGGCGCGGCATAGAAGTACATCGGCATCACAGCTGTGCCGACATCATAGGTTGCACCGTCGTAACCCCAGACATACGTACCGCCGAACTCCACAGTGGTACGCACTACTTCTTCTTCCTCGAAGTAAAGCGTTCCAGCAGGTGCGTCATCGGCTTCAAGCAAGTCTGGAGCAACCTCGGCCCCTTGTTCGTTCTCAGCAGTCACAGTGTAGCTGGAGAATGAGCTCCAGTAGTTAAGAGCCAGACTAAGACCTTCAGCTTCAGGTAGCATGGTGCCTGATACGGGGTCTGTGAAGTCACCGATGTGCTGGTCTATCTTTAGCACAGCTGCATCTTCAGTCACCTCAAAGCGATACACCATCTCAAACCGATCCAATGCTACAGGAACCACCTCAGGTTCCACAAGGCTCACTTCCGGCCCACACTCATAGCACCATATAGCAAAGGGCATTGTAGACCAGAAGTCCCCCTCAATGTCCACTACTTCCGCACTCCATTCAATCTGGTTATCCGCGTTGATGTGGGGCATTACAATGTCGCCGACATCTCCTTGATTAGCGTAGAACTCGTAGACAAGCTCAGAGGCGGTTTCATTCATCCCATAGTATACCCAGTCGGTTTTGCCATCGCCATCGAAGTCATACTCATATTCGCTATATACGATGTCCATTATGCCATCGCCATCTGTGTCATTGAAGACACTCAGGCCAGCGAAGTAGTGCTCCATCCATCTGACCTCATCCTCAACGATGAACATCTCATTGACATCGTACCCATACCAAGCGTAGTCCCATGAGTAATCGTACTCGTAGGACTCGTTCATGTACGCGGCCCAGTAGTACTCCTCTGCCAAGTTCGGGATTATATCATTGGGGTCAACAGGGTCCATCTCCTCGGTGAACCACGAGTAGTTCCCCGCGTAGTAGGAGCTGCCCTCATCTTCGGAGAAGTAGAAGGATGAGTAAATGAACACTTCATCTCCAGTCATTGCTTCCGGTTCTGGCGTCCAGAAGATGTACCAAAGGGAGTCTGTTTCTTCTACTGGTTCTTCTAGAGGATCATCCGGAAGAATGTCAAGCACTGGCGTTTCAGGATCAGACATAGGCCTAGCCTCATCAGGAAGTCCCTGATTCGCCAACCAAGACATGTATGAGCCATCAGGATCAAGGATGATGGTCACGAAGAGATTGGAGAACGACCAGTTGTAAGACCAATCGGAAACGCTCTCTTCCAGAACATAGTATCCAGTCCCATTCGTATCCTCAACATAGAAGGTGTACTCGTAGATATCATCTATGACCTGACCCCCGTAGCCAGGTTCCACGGCATCGAATGTCCAGTCTAGGTCTGATCCGGACTCGTTCCACCACATGGATGCAACATATACTCCGGGGAGCATCTCCTCGAAGGGCTCCACAATCTGTGCCAGGGCATGCGTGCTCGGATCGGCTAGTGCTGCATTAGGTGCAATGTTGAGCAGTGCTATGCTCACAAGCAACCCCAATGCAATGAATCTTAGATCTTTGGGTTTCACAGCGATTTCTATCCTAAGTCCTTTTGGGCTATAGCTAATGGTAGGAAACGAAGTATAAAAGCGGTTTTCGATGAACCGTTCAGATGGGTCGGGAAAGAAGGCCTATCAGTTCTCTTTTGGGTTAGAATGGTGTTATGACTGTCCTGAACCGTTCCAAAAGATAGGATATCTTCATCTGTATTGAGGGGTTTATCGGGAAACCCTTCGCTTGAGGATCACGATTTTCGTTCTTCCACTTATCTCTCGAACAACCAGACTCTTCCGTTCCAACGTGGTCAATGTCACACTCAAAGTTGACTTGCTAAGATCGGTAGCCCGACGTAACTCATCCTGTGTCAGTCGACCGTCATTTTCCTCCAATCTGTTTATGATCCGGCGCTCAGTATTAGATAGAGTAACGACAATGACTTGTTCTTCTGGGGTTTCTTCCGATGGCGCATCATTCTGAGAAATCTCTCCCTCCAGATGTGAGATTCGCTTCTGAAGACGGAACATCATCAATACAACCACGTTGACGACAAGCACCAAGGCTATCACGAAAGCGATTGTGGTGGCTAGGAAGACGACTTCCCGTTCAATAGGAGCTGCTGCTATCCAAATCCAAAGCGCGACTGAGAGAGCGACGACTGCGATGACAACAAGCAAAGCATCCACCTGTTTGTCCCGACCCGTCGCTCCGACCACTGTATCACCAACCTTCAAGGCGCTAGCTACGGGCTTCTGCCTGACCTTTGAGCCAGTCCTTGTGTATAGATTGCAGATGCCCGGTATGGTAGTTGATGTGTGTGAACATAGTCGCGATAAGCTTTCGTATTGCCATTCCGACAAAGAACGGGGGGGCTTCTCCTTCTTGAATCACTCGGGCCAACTCATCGGGAGTTGCTTTCCCCACCCATTCGAGAAATTCGTATTCTCCAGAGTCGTAATACTTGTGAATCTCCTCCAACAATGTGCCATCCCATGCACCAGATGTTCCGGGAGCATACGCTTCTCCCATGTCAGAATTCTTCAATGACCCCCTCTTGATGAGCCCATTGAGAGTATGCACCAGCTGTCAAGAACTTGTACATTTTGTAGGGGTTTATAGCATACTGCTCAGGATTGAGTAGTGTGGACGTTCAATGCTGATTGCTAGGACGTGCATGTAATTTGGTCGCCGCCAGTTGGACGGAGACAGAAAACGCCTGTGGAGAGGACGTGAGACTTGTCGCAGATTCA
>DXJO01000047.1 GCA_019057475.1 Candidatus Thorarchaeota archaeon
ATGTTCACAGAATGTTCACAGAATGTTCACACCGACTTAACACGTTAACAGGAAGTTCACAGAATGTTCACAGAATGTTCACAGAATGTTCACACCGACTTAACATGTTAACATATTGACTTAACATACTTAACATGTTAACTTAACATGGCTCACAGAAACACACGTAGAGAGCAAATTACGCCTATCTAAAAGTGTTAAGTTTTTGCATTAACATGGATAGGCACATCGGTGATTTCAGCGCTATAAGACACAAAAACACAGTTCTGTGTGAAACCCTAGAGAATAGAGGTTGTTGGGAAAATTAGGTTTCTGGGGTTAAATAAACCTTTTTGGTAACCTGATGTGTCAAAAGGGTTATGCACCCTAATCTATCGGGCGTGAGAATCCCATTAAGGCGGATAAGATGACCACGGTGCATAACCTCTAAGGATACCTAAGAGAGTCTTGACAGATATAAGACATGAGAACTAAGAGTTTTGCAACCCCTAGTAAAAGAAGGTGCCAGAGAGATTTTGAATATAAGTGAAAATATAGGCAAAATATAAGTTGAATAGGGGCAAGTAAGAGGAGCTAGAGCAGTTCTGACTATGCAGTGAAAATATAAACAGAATATAAGTAAAATATAAGTTGAATCGAGAAGTTGAACTTACAAACCCATTGAAGGCGGACTGCGAGATTCACACAGTCAATCAGAATAATGGGAGTATAAGTGGTTAAAGGGAGGGTTTGTAAGTAGTGTGTGCGTTTAGCCAAATCAGACTTCCGAACCCTTTGATGGCCGACTGCGAGAATCACACAGTTAACCAGAATAAAGGGAAGTATAAGTGAATAACGGGAGGGTTCGGAAGTCAATCTACAAGTTTATGGACCAAACGTATAGTCCTTCAGTCCGCCTCCCCAATACATGTGACGGAAGAGACTTTCCAATGTGCTGAATGCCACTGCCTCATTCGGTAATAGCCACCCTCTCTTCTTCAATGTCTTGTTCAGACTATACCACACCATAATTTGCAGTCTCAAGATTTCTCGCTCCCACTGTTCCATTTCAATCCACATGATTTGTTTGGCAATGAAAATCTTCATCCACATCTTCTCGGCAAGGTAAAACGCACGAGCATCGGCCATAGTCCATGTTCCTATTTGTGGTTTGATACCCCCAACAGATGTCATGTGTATCGGTTTCGAAGGGCGCAGTGTTGTTGATTTCTTATCAGTGCCTCTCTCCAATTCTGAACTGGGACTCTCATCACGGACAGTGTCATCATCATCAGGCATCTCTCTCTTGTTCTCTCTCATCATACGAAGAAGTGATGCACCGTGATGTGACAGACCCGCTCCCGATTTCTCGACCTTCTGTAAGGCACCTATCACTCTGTTCTCAAGGACACGTCTTTTCGTATCTCCAATTATCCCTTCTCTCCTCAGCATTTCTCCAAACCTTAAGCCTGTAACCCTTGTACTCTCTGACACCGGGGATTCTCAATCTCCCTGATGGGGTGTCCTTATAGCAGCTAGTGCCATTCAACTCTACGACAAGTTCAGGATGGACCGTGCTGAGATACTCGGCCATCTGCTTGATAGAAACCCGCTTCTCAAACTCCCAGTTGTCATATGCGTATACCATTCGTGCTCTGATGTCTTGGATTTGTTCTTCGTTCATTCTACTTGGTCGCCTCCTTCTTCTTCCGCTTCTTGATCTTGGGTCTCTTGGCTTTCTCTTCCTCTTCAATCTGTTCTTCTAGTTCTCTCAGGACTCGCTCTTGTTCTTCCTTTGATGGTTCTTTGAAACTTTCAACTTTCAACCATTCCTGAGAAATCTTGCCGTTGGCTACTTCCCGAATGAGCATCGCAAGTCGTGCGACTTCATCCTTCAACGACTCAACTTCTCCGTTACGAATATCCAGTTCGGATTTCGTGACGACCTTGGTATTCAACAGAAGAACACTCTGCCCCTTCAGATAGGCGTCAGACAGGTCTTGCTCGCTGAATCTCAGATATTCTCTCGATAAGTAAGAAGAGTGCCCAATCAAGGATTCGACGAGGTCTTGAGTCAGCACTGCGCCCATTCGCGTTCGGAACCACTTGCGAAGCACATGGGGGTGTAGTGTGTAACGCTCGGTGCGCTCGTCCTTCTCCAAGAGTCCTGCCTTTCTCACTGCGACCTTCCAGATAATATAGGCCGTGGTTCCACTGAAAGGAAACAACCTCATGTCATTCTCTGGACGTGCATATTCTGAAGGTGTCTTCCTCGCGACTCTGTCAAGATACTCGTCGCGCACTGATAACCATGCCCTGATATTGCGCTTCACTTCTTCAGTCATAAATCCCAGTCTGGCTTTGCCGGTCTTAGTGGTCTCGGCACGGAATCTGACGTGGGGTGCAAGAGACTCGTGGTCTAGGATTACATCCTTAACGCGGAGTTGCATCGCTTCACCTATCCGGCAACCGCTTGCCGCCAGTAGGCCAAAGAGTGCGCGTCCTTGAGGGGTCATAAATCCAAACACAACTCTCAGCTCAATGTTGGAAGGCAGGTAGTCTTGGTGCACTGCGGCAACCGTCTTGAACCTCCGGTTCTTCAATTTCGCGAACCACCGCTTCGGGATTGTTACATCTTGGTCTTCGAGAAAAATCTTGATGGTCTGCACTCTTGACCAGATTGACTTCGGTGGAGCTAGTGTTCCATTCTTCCTAGTCTCAATGCGGTCAATGAAGGTGGTTATGTCATCCTTGATATCTTCTAAGGACTTCTCGCCACTCTGACAAGCATTAAGATATTGTTCGGACTTCTCGACAAGGTCAGCCTCAGAATGGACATCGAAGAATCCATTGAGCCCCCATGTGTAGACTTTGCGCGTGTTCGTGTTCTTGAACTCGTTTAACCATTTCTCGACTCGTGACTTGGTCATCGTCACAGTCGTGTCTTTATTCGACATTAGGAATTCTCCTTTGTAAAAAAATAGATGTGGAAGCATATAAGGTTAGTTATTGCATTCAAAGTAGGGGTGTAGAACTGTATTGCCTGTTTTAAGGTCCGTCAGATTGGAGTTGCCTCGGACCAGAGAGAATCAAAGTATGCCCGGGCCATCGCGGCGAATACTACGTGCGACGAATAGATGCCCAAGAATGACTCGTTTCCTTCACTTCCTGCCAGCATGATGAGCGTTTGTTGTTCGTCCACTATAAGGCCGGCACCAAACACGCGATCCCTGGTTCTAATTTCGACCTGACTAGGCATTGGTGGCCCAAGTGATTCTGCCCCGCGTGAAGTTAAAACTTGAACACTGGATGCTTTGACGTGCAGCACGCGTTCGATGATAGCAGTGAGGTCTTCCATACCCATGTCCAGACTGGGAACGGAGAGTTTCACTTCATCTCGTGCTGATTCGAGCATTTCAAGCGCCTTGGCAAGAATCGCGGCCCGCCCATGCATGAGCCAAACATCTCTCGAAGATGCTTGAACCTCGCGTTCGAATCGAGGCTGAAGCTCATTCACGACTATGCTACTAGCGGTTTCAATCTTGTCCTCCCATGCCATTCTTACCAGTCGTGCAACTTCAGTTGGTGCCTTAGCAACGTATATCGTAGGCCGTCCTCTCTGAACCTGAATGAATGCCTTTTCCTCTAGCCGACCGAGAACATCATAGATTCGTGAATACGGTACCTTTGATCTGGAGCTGACATCAGATGCGGATATCTGGCCGCCCTCAACAAGCGCAAGATAGGCAGCAGTTTCATACTCTGTAAGTCCTAGCTCCTTTAGCGCCTTGATTGTTGCTTCGCTTGCTGACATGAATGTCACCTAGGCGGACGGACGTACTGCTACTGGACTTAAGACTTGTCAAAGGCGTTTCGTATACCAGTTGAGGAACTTGCGAAAAGCCTTCGTGCGATGCGAGATGTTCACTTTCTCCGACAGACTCAGTTGTGCATAAGTCCGGGTTTCGCCCTGTGGCACAAATATCGGGTCATAGCCGAAACCTGTCTCACCTGCGGGGACCCGTGCGATATTTCCAGGCATGACACCAACAAAAGTTTGAATGGTATCACCATCGGCATAGCCCACTGCAGTAACGAATTTGGCAGTTCTCTCATCGATGTTATTCATCAACCGAAGAATCCCTGTGTTCCCGATTGCCTTCAATACATAGGCCGAATAGGTGCCTGGAAAGCCATTGAGGGCATCGACAAAGAGTCCAGTGTCGTCCAAAACCACGGGGCGCTTCAAGGCATCGTAAGCAGTGATTGCTGCTTCATGAGCCACTGCTTCCACGTCATCTGCCCTAATCTCAAACTTCTCCAAAGATGTCGTTTCAAATGAAACATCGAATCTCTCGAATAGAGGTCTCAACTCCGTGAGCTTGTGCTGATTCTGTGTCATTAGCACGAGCTTATCCCTTGACAAAGGCTAGAACCTCCTTCAACACCTTGTAGGATGATCGCGTCTTTTCAAGGTCAAACATTCCTGTTGCGTTCCACATGCAAATATGCTGCAATCCTTCTCGAGCATAGTCCTCAAGATTCTTGATAATGGCCTCTGCATCACCAAAGACGTAGAACTCCCTCAGTACCTCATCTGGAACCTCAGCAATAGCCTTTAGCGTGGTTTCTCTATCATATCGCATGGGAACGTAGTCCCTCAGAGAGTAGAAGTCATCGCCAAATGGGTGCTTGTAGCCCAGACGACTCCACTCACTAGAGGGGTAGAGAAGAGCAAACGCTCTGGCGAGAGGTGTGTTCATCATCCGTTCGCACTCGGAAACGTCCTCATCCAAGATGTACCAATTCCATAGAGCTGCTGTGAACTCCCCGGTCTGATTCAGTTTCTTCCGATGGTGCTCAATCTCCCTCAATTTCTCACCATAAGCTCTAGGTTGAAGCAGCGTGGGAATCCATCCATTCCCAAACTCTGCAGTTATCCTCAACATCTTCGGTCCATGTGCTGCAATCCAGATAGGAGGCGGCTTTCCTTCCACTGCCGGTCTGAGTGACATCACAGCGTTTCTCAGCCTCCAAAATTTCCCATCGTAGTTGAACGGTTCATGAGTATCCCAGATTGTTGTAATTATCTCCAAGGCTTCCCTCAGTTTCCCAACTTGACCGGAGTATCTCAACCCGTATGGTTCTACGTTCTCAACCTCCCCAGCTCCGATGCCCATGATTGCCCTTCCTCGACTTATGTGGTCTAAAGTCAGAAAGGTCTGTGCAAGCAGAACTGGGTGTCTGCGTAGTGGCTCAGTGACCGCGGAAAGCAGTTGCACTCGTTCAGTCACAACAGCACAGGCTGCCATTATGCTGGCCATCTCATAGTAGGTATGTGGTGACTGTTGGATAAGAGCAAGGGGAGTCACATCGGGGGTCCAAATCCCTTCAGGAATGAAACCCGCGAAGTGGTCTGGAAACGCCATACTGTCATATCCCAGAGAGTCTATGGTCCGGGCATTCCTGACAACATTATCATAGGGCGGCAAGAAAGGACCCGGTGCTCCAATCGCCAGGTCATGGATGTCAGTCATCTACTCACACGTCTCTGCAAAGTGGATGAGTGCTTTCTTCACTTTCTCGAAGTCATCAAGTCTAAGAAACTCGTCAATGCCATGGAAATTGCCGTCCTCAGCAATAGTCCCGTAACAAGCAGTAGGAATTCCTACTGCAGTAAAGAAGTGTCCGTCATTTCCACCTAGGTCTGCAGAGATAGGTATGTCGGGACTTACAGCCTCTTGGACTGCCGCATGAAACACCTTGATGTACTTGTTCTCAGGATCAGAACCCCAGCCGTGAACCGTCATTTTAATCTCGAGGCTTGCATCAACACCTGTTTCCTCCTTGGCCATTTCCAAGAACTTCTCGAGGTCCTTGGCTACTTCCTTCGGGTCTTCTTCTGGGATGCATCTGCAATCAAATGAGATTTCAGCCTTTCCGGGAATGACATTTGTCTTGCTACCAGCTTGGTACATGGTCATACTGAATCTACCCCATAGGGTAGCATGGGGACTACCAGGAGGCGCAGGCAGTTTCGATTCTACTTTTCTTCGCACATCGACATAGTCCAACATGCGGTCAAGTAGCGGAATCGAGAGATGGATAGCATTGTTGAACGCAAATGGGTATCCAGCATGGCCCTGAGTTCCATGGACTGTGATTGTTCCAGCCACGACACCGCTGGCCCCAACGCTTACGTACGTGGGCCCTGAGTCAATAACTAGCCCGAGGTCCCCGCGTATCTTAGGTGGACCGTTCATGAGGTATTCGATGCCCCACGAGCCGCCAATCTCTTCATTAGGTGAAATCAGTATCTTCCAGTTCACCTTTGAGTTCCCTTTCTTGATGAGTTCCTTAGCTGCACTCACACAAGCCACAACATTGCCCTTATTGTCAGTCACACCTCGACCGTACGCCTTGTCCTTCTCAACGGTCAGTTTGAAAGGTGGCCGAGTCCATGCCTCGACGTCTCCAGCAGGCACAACATCATAGTGCGTGCATAGCAAAACTGTGACCTTAGATCCTACATCCATGGTAGCTACAACGTTCGGTTGCGGCTTGCCATCGTGCTTAGAGTCGAAGGTTTCGACCTTGAGACCTGCCTCCTCGCAGTATCTCATTATTACCTCAGCACATTCTGTGTAGTTCTTCTTCTCATCACTATTGGTGTCCAATTCAATGATATCTCGGAGAAAACTCTCTTCCCATTTGTCCATTCGCATTCATCTCACGTCTAGGCACTAGTCGGATATGAGAACAAGCCCTCATATTTGTGTTACTTCTGACACGTTTGGCAATAATTCGTTTTGAATCGATTCGCTGTGACTTCTGAGATACGTCCACCACACAACGGGCAGACTCCACCGCCTCGATTATGGACCATCATGAAGTCCCGTTTCTCAAGGGCAATCTCATCAAGGGACCGTTTTTCTAGGACCCCCTTGAATTTCATCAGTACGTTGCGCATAGCATTGTAGAGCTGTTCTACTTCTTCGTTACTCAAACTCGATTTCCTTCGGAAAGGAAGTATTCCGGCGTAAAGAAGAATCTCATCAGCGTAGGCATTGCCAATGCCCTTGACGAACTTCTGGTTCCGCAGAATGTTCTTGATCTGCCCACGACGACGCTTCAGGTGTTGCTTGAATTCAGCCAATTTCAGTTCAGGGTCTAGGGCTGAAGGACCGCGGTTATTGAACTCTGCTACTTGCGAGTAATTGCCCCCCTTCACCAGATAGACCCTACTCATCTGCTTCCTGTCTGTATACCTCAGAGTCCGATTCTCGGAGTGCAATTGAAAGATGTCCATCTTGGATGGCCGCTTGGTTTTTTCCATCAACCAGAACCGACCAGCAAGCATCGGATTCACAACTATCTCGCACCCGTTTTCAAGAGATATCAACAAAAATTTGCCATCCGCTCGGACTGCCTCATAGACTTTGCCTGTCAATTCATCTTCGAAGTGTGTAACCTCGATGCCGTGAAGTACTAGATGATTGTGGACTACTGCCTTCTGGATGGTTTTGCCTTGCAGCAACAAATTGAGTCTGCTGGCAATCACATCCAACTCAGGCAACTCTGGCAGCTCTGTTCACCTCAGCGGCAAGATACTATGCAGGATTACATGCAAGCAGAACTTAAGGCTGATTGTGCTGCTCTTGCCTTCATGCCAGAACCTGTTGTATTTCACATTCAAAAGGGCCGTCTTGTCAAGATGCACGATCCTGGTGCTTTTGGACGAGGCGACTGCTATCTTGTTGATGCGGGTCCAAAGATTTACCTCTGGATTGGACCAAAGTCAACTGCTGATGAAAAATTCCTAACGGCCGCATCTGCGGTTATGAAAGACACTGCACGCAAAGGTCACGCAGACATAGATCGTATTGAAGGCGGTAACGAGCCAGAGTCATTCAAGAGTCTCTTCGATGACTTCCGCCTGACCGATGAGGACACTGCAGGCATTCTCAGGAAGGTCCAGATGGAAACCCATGAACACAAATTATGGCGTGTTCACCGAGAAGGCGACGAAACATACTTTGCAGAAGTATCTAGAGAGAAGCCGTCTTTGAGAAGTGATGATGTTTTCATTTTGGACGCTTGGGATACATTCTTTGTTTGGCGCGGAAAGGAAGCCAGTTCAAGGGAGAAGTTCGATGCTACTATACTTGCGCGACGCTACGATGCAGAACGTGTAGGCGTGCAAGAGATTGAACTAATCGAGGAAGGAAGCGAACCAGATGAATTCTTGAAGTTGTTGGACTGAGAGATACTACACAAGCCTGTAGTGCTCCGGACGCGGCTCATACAGAACACCAGCATTCTTCATTTGTTCCAGCTCTTTAACTGCAATGTGATGTTCTAGGCCAGCTTCTGCTGCAATCTCGTCAAGAGAGGGCCCAAGCGAGCTTGGCATTCCAGTATCAAGCTTCTTGAGCGCCTTCAGTATCTTCGTATTGAAGCGATGTAACGGTCGATCCTTCCCCCAGTCGCGTTCCGCCTCAGTCTTCAGCTGAGTGAGTTCGAGGTATTCTTTGAGCGCGGGCTCAAGTACTCGGTCCCACGACCGCTTCAAATCGCTTGCAGTCACTTTGTCTTTCCAAGATGCTCTAGCTGATGAACGCGCCAACCGGACCGTGCTTAGGGGCCTACCTAACGAGTCAGCATCGAGAATACTTCCTCGTGACATTGCTGCATCTTCAAGGCCAAAGCTCTCCTTGAGGACCTCCAATCTAGAGAGCACGTGCTTTGTGCTAGCCTCAATTGAGCGCTTAGCCACTTTTGGAGTCAATAACTGATAGGTGACTGCTGCTTTGATTATTGGTAGTCTTAGGCTCGAGGCTGCTTTCCGTTCAACCCAGAAATCCTCTGATGTGAGTGCCAAGGGCACGTCCGGAAGAAAGCCTGTTTCGCTATCAGTAAGAGCACTCAGAGATACCTCTCTGAAGCCAGATGGATCGATTCTCTTGACGCAGAGCGTTTCCATTCTGGATTTGTTCGGAGACCCCACATCCATTCGCCAAAGCCTTGGAGTCACCACACTGACCCCCCTCACGCTTCTATGTTTTGCAGCCTTACCACGAAATGTTGGTGGAAGCACATCACGTATGAAGCCAAGCAGTTGTCTGACCTGCCTTTGCGAAGCTATCGCCTGAATCCCTGCAGTGAGTCCACCGATGCTCTCCTCGAAGGGCGGACTCGATATGAACAGTTGAGCAAAGACTCGTTTGCTGGCTTCAGCCATTCCGACCTGCTCAAAGAGCATACCCGATAGCTCCTTGAGAGATATTGGATGTTTGATCTCCGATAGGAACTTTTCAGGCAGCTTTTGCACCGCATCAGCAGTGATTGCTCTGACAATCTCTTGCGAGCGCTCTAGTATGCGAGGAACGGCAACGCTTCTGCCAGTGACTTCGATGAACGCTCCATCGAGCGGCAGGTCTTGGTCCCGACGAAAGTAGACAAACATCCCCTCCAAGAGCCACGGACTGGGAGTGAGAAGAATGAGCGAGCTATCCCTTGTGTGGTGAACAAATCCACGAACTTTCAATGTCCGTCCGCTTAGGCGCTCTTGGAATCCTCTGTGAAGCTCAAGCTCCCATGCGGCAAGCTCTGATCCGAACTGCCTATCGAATACATCCGTCGTCGCGACTGCGTCACCCAGCCTATCGCCGCGGAATCCATGGCGTTGGTAGAGATCTTCTGGTTCCATCTCTCATCAATCCAGTCATCCCTTGCCGGCTTTTCCGGCTTTCAGATATTCCCGGTATGCACGGGGGTAGAGATTCCCTAATTCCTCTGTCGATGGCAGCCGTTTCGCGTATGGTCTGTACATCTGTCCGGGCTCTATTTTCCCCGTTTCACTATCGATTATTGGTTTCAACTGCTGGTTGACCTCGAACCCAACGAAGTGTCGCCAGTTCCCCTTGGCTGCTACTGCGGTGGTTCCGTTACCCATGAAGGGGTCTAGAACGACATCACCTGGACGGGACGAGAAATCGATGCATCTGCTTACAACTTCCAGAGGAAGCTTTGTGCTATTCTTATCTTGGCCAGCCCGGTACTGACGCTTGATTCTCCATACGTCTTCAGGATAATGTTCAAACTTGTTGAAGAAGTACTCACGGGGGTCCTTGGCGAACAGTAACACGTGGTAGTGACTGGTGACGAACCGCTTCTTTGTGAAGACTCCAAACGGATAGTGCCAGATGATGTGGTTAAGTAGAACTAATCCAGCCTCTCTGGCGCCTCTTAGTACGAACTCCAGGTTGTTCCAGCCACTGAAGATGTACGCTGAAGCATGTTGCTTCATGACTCGCGGTAACTCACTGATCCAACCAACCGTGAAGTCTTCATAACTTCCCTGCGCTTCCTTATAGCCCTCAATGACAAAGGATTCATCACGATTGTAGGCACCGCTCTTGCCATTGAAGTCTATTCCAAAGGGAGGGTCAGCAATGACCAGGTCGATTGAACCTTCAGGAAGTTGCTGCATTCCTTTGACACACTCTTCGAATAGTACAGTATCGAGAGCTATCCCTCCCATCAAGTGAGCCTTCTTCTCGAATATCTTGCGGGCCTCACCTGCAGTCCAGTCATGGTCAGGCCTGAAGTAGAACTCGGCCAGATGAGGAATATACCTCCTTGAGCGACGCTTGGTTCCACCCTTCTTATCAGATGCATCGTCAGAGTCTGTTGTCATACATCAAGTCATCCATACTTGGCGCTTCATCCACTTAAGCGATATGGAGGAGGTCGGAAGACCAATAGGTGGAAATCCGTCTACAGCAGGTCTGAGGGGTCAACGCCTCGGGAGATTGCCTTCTGCGTCATCCAGTCCATGAATGATTCGACCGGTTTCTTCATCTCCTTGGCTTTCAGCGACTTCAGTTCCAATGCGCCTTCGGGACAAGTTATGACGCAGACTCCACATCCTACACAGAGATTGGAATTGACAACACTGATGTCTTCGGGGATGCTCAGCGCATCAAACTGGCATCGTTCAATGCAAGTGCCGCATCCGCTGCATAGCTCAGCATCCACATTGACAATGAAGTTTGCTTTCACAAAGGCGTGAGGTGTTCCGGATAGTGAAACTCCTCTGAGCACATTGCAGCAACAAGTACAACAATTGCAAATGTAGTTGTTACCGCTTTGGATGTTCATAGTGCAATGAACCAGGCCAGCTTCCTCAGCCTGATGTAGTATCTTCAGAGACTCCTCCATCGTTATGGACTGAGTCAACTCGTCTTCGTCAAAGGCATTTTCTTTCTTGGGAGCAAGGATTAAGCAAACTGATTTTGGGTACTTGCAGGGGTTGTCCAACAACTCCTGTTGTTTCTTGCAGATGCACTCGCGGAGACCCCAAGACTTGGAGTTCCTGATAATCTCCTCAGCCACGTCGTAAGGATGGATTTCAAGCTCAGTCTTAACCGCCTTATTGATTGGTATCACTCTGAATACGGCAGGTTCAGTGCTGAAGAGCTCGCCCCCGCGCCCCTTCACGAAGTAGTCTTCGGCGAGCTGGGCAAACTCCTTATCCATGCGACCTAATTGTTCCTCATAAATTCCGACTGCAAACGGGATCAGCGCATATCTTCGGCCCGTACTCGAGTTCCATGCGCGAATCTGTCCCTTCTCGTGCATCGTTTCAAGCATGCTCTCCATTCCTTCGATATGTAGCTCAAGCCGATCCGCCATCTCTTCTACTGTTTCCCCTCGCAGCTTCATCCGACTAGCAAGGTCTGCCTCCTCTGGTGTGAATATCCATCGAAGGACCTTGAGATGGGTTCCATCCTCCACGCTTGCATAGCTATTCGGGACCTTGTTGAGAACCTCAGCAAGTCGTTCGTAAGCGTCATCAATGTCTTCAGTCGTCGTCACTGGAGCCTCCTGTATTCCATAGGGCCTTAAGCACCAGTGAAGACGCACACCGGGCATAAAGTGTTACGTTCCGACGTAGACCAAGTCCCCTTGTGGTCAACGCGCAGTCAATTCCATAGTACGCTTGATTGTAGGAGCTTTTTTAATGACTCACACAGACCTAGGCTTGGGTGACCATACGATGGCAGGGGTCAAGAAAGCAGCGGGACTCTACTTCGAATCAATTGACCAAGATGAGGCTGAGAATGAGTTTCTCAAGGCGCTGGAAATCGAAGATCTTCCTAACTATACTGCTGCATGGGTGGAAGATCGGGTTCTGATTCTCTATATGAAAAAATGGTTCGGACTCAAGTTCCCCAGCCAGGACAAGGCAGAGGAAGTCTTCAGACAGGTGGTCAGCGAGGGGCGCAGCTGAAGAAAGGATTGACTCCTTGAGAGTCCTATAATGTCGCTTCGTACTCGATAAGCCCGATGATTGGAACAAATCCTAGCGATTGGTAGAGTTCTAGACCGCCGCGATTGGTTTCCGGTGTACCAACCCATGAATACTGACAACCATGTTCCAGGAACAGCTGGTTAATCTGATTGACCAAAAGGGAGGCGACACCGATCCTCCGGAAATTCGGGGATACGCCAAGTTCTCCTATTATGCCAAAAGGCGGTCGATACTTGAATTCAGGTATCCATCCTATCAGCAGACCTGCTGGTTCTCCGTCTACTACAGCAATCCTCCAGAAGTTCGCAGGAGAGTGGCCGAACTTCCCGTTTTTGATTGCTTGTTGAATCTGAAGACTTTGATCATAATCTGTGACTGTAGAGTAGAAACCATGAACAGCCCTATCCTCGGGGGTAGACGCAAAAGCTGTTACTATGAGCTCACTGAGTTCTTCCAATGTGAAGTCATCAAGTGTCTTGACTACTATGACCTCAGGTGTGGGCTGCGGTATCGACAAACCCAGGTCTAGCAGCAGCATCACACTCATGGGTCCACTCTTCTTGAACCCAAAGCTATCGTACAGTTGGGCGTGCCATGCTATGAGCTCTGGACGGTCAAGCGGATATCTCAGCCTGCATCTTACCCTCTCGACCCCTCTGTCCTTCAGAAACGAAAAGCCGAATCTCATGAGTGCATCTGCAACACCGCTGCCCCGCTCGAAGAGAGGCACTCCTGGTTCCCATCTCCTGATCCAGCCCGTTTTGTCATCTGACGTGATGCCCAAGACTCCCACGATTTCGTCATCATCATCCAGCCGTGCAACTAGGAAGGTGTTCTCAGGTTTGTCGAACTCTTCCTGTATCTCTTCTAGTTCTTCATCCGAGTGATAGTCAAACGGACCACGGTCCTCAATCCAGTGGACATGACTCATGCACGCCAACCAAGCTTCCTCATAGTCTTCGAAGGACTCTGCGGGCTCCACGAGAATCTCTATTTCACCCATATCGTTCCTACTTGGCAAGGCGGATGTATAAACAGTTGCCTTCTTACCGTTCATTGTCACCTGGACAAACTTTGACAGGGAGTCTTTGTCCTCCCAAGAGCGGCACTGGGAACGTACTCCTTGAGGTAATTCCCCTGTCATATAACCTCAAGAACTAGTTTCACGACTTGAGTATATAAGACCATATTCAAAAATGTCCAGTATTGTCCAAGTTTGGGGCAGCTGTCTGCAATCCTAGGTCCAACATATACCTAGCGCATTTTTGCCAGAAGACATAATCTTGAAATGCTGAAGCTAGTAATTCAAGGGCTGAGCATTAAATCAGTCAAAACAAGGCTCAAGCCACCGTGACGGAGCGTCGTCAAGAGCCCATAATTCGCTCATGTATATAAGAGTAGGCGCCGCCTTTTTCCTCGTCAAGATGGGAATCCAAGACCTCTTTGATTTTGACGAATCCATTTTTCTCATAGAAACGATGGTTACGTGTAGCCCACTCAGGAGTGCCAAGCTCCCATCGTTTTCCAGGGAATGCTGAGAATATGTACTGCATCGCCTGGGAACCAATGCCATGATTCTGCCAGTCAGGATCCACAAAGATAGTTCCCAGGACATTGTTGCCAGGGTTCCCCACATCACTACCGAGAAACACAATGAAGGCACCCACCGGCTCTTCTCTCTCGTCAGTGGTAACTAGGATTTTGTAGAGATGACCAGGTGGATACTGACCATCGCCTTTGATTCCCCATGTCATCAAGAAACTGCCATCATCATAGCCCGGTGGACCGGCGCCATCTGGATTGCCCTTGAATCGAATGGCATCATCATCAAAGGCCTTCTTCATTGCTTTCGTAAGTTCTTGGATATCTTCCTCTGCAGCTTTAGCCACGCGCACTGTGAATGGCTTATCCTCGTCATGTTTTTCGTTCATGAATTTCAATCACTCCATAAGGGGTATTCAGATAGAGAGAACTGGAACAACGCTTATTATTCCGCGGTAGCCAGTTGTTTCGTTATCCGGCTGAATCTGCACATAAACTGACTTATCCCTAACGGTTTGGTTAGGGAAAGTACGCTGCATTCCTAATCATATCCATTGGTCAGTACAAGGAGCTATCAAGATGCCGCCTGAGAGTAGCCAATACGGCAGGATACTTGACTGCGTTCGTTGCATGACGCTGACATCACTGGAACGTAGAAACCAAGAAATGAGATTCTAAGGGAGGGCCTTACAGCCCATCTTCAGAAACTAGTTGCGCTTAGATGCATCTGAAGTTGACCTCCGCTCTTGTTTCATTGGACTCCTAAAATGATGGTCATGTGTGGCATCTACCAATGAACCCATGCACGACAAATGTAAAACAGCTAGGAAACTTAATAGTAATAGGCGTGCTGTTAAGTACGGGCGGGTAAACCTTGAGAATCTGTAGCAAGTGTGGCAGAAGCAATAGTGTGACAAGAAAGTATTGCGTGCGTTGCGGAGCTTCTCTTATTCAACCGATTAAAAAGGAAGAGCCGAAGGAGATAGCGCGCATTCCCGAGTCAGGGCAAGCTACAACCAGAGAAACAATGCCGAATGCTGGAACGCACAAGGAACCCCCAACTCCTAAGCCAGAGGAAATCGTCACAGGTAGCAAACTGGTTAAACCGAGCACGATTCAACACAACAGGATGAGGACGGCTGAACGTCATGTGAGGAAGACTGAGCTCGAGAAGGCAAAGGAGGCGTTTCATCGAGCGGATCAAGCAGGCATAGAGGAGGGCGATGGGGGAATCATTGAACCTAGAATGCTTAGGGCTAGCGAGGTGCGTGAGCTCATGGCTAGCATGGCGAATTTGCAAGATGAAACCATGACTCAAGAGCCTGAGTTGACGATCCAACCAGAATCGCCCCCTCAGAGAGCATCAGAAACCGGATTCTCGCCTATTGTCACTCCCCAGCCCATTGAAGGGGATATAACGAGCACCGAGCATATACTTGTAGATCAGCCAGCACCCGTTTCGAAACTCCCCCCCAAAGCTGAGTCCAGAATGGAACCGCTGAGAGGTGAAGCCAAAATCTCACCGAAGCCCCCTCCCCGAGCTATGCCAGCCCTGCAAGCCAAGGTACCTATTGCGGAAGTTGCATCACCGTCAGTTGCTCCGGAACCAGTCATCGAAGCTGCAGTCAATGTGCAGACCCAAGAAGTAGGGAACAGAACTGGGTCACCAATGACAAGAATACACGACCCGGAGTATCTCAATGATGCCAAACTAGGGCCAATGCTGCTTGATCATAAGATTATCCAGAACAAACTGAAGCAAATCGAGTCCGAGCTTGATGGTGTCCGCTTGCAGCAAGATGCGGAGGTCCAAAAGTATCACAATGCGGCTGAAACTAAGAGGATACATTATGAGAGTTTGAAAGAGCAACTCGGTCATGCAAAGCAGGAACTGGTAGATGCAGGCAAGGAATACTACAAGTCCGAGAATCGCAGGAAGAAGGAAGTTGGCGGTAGGGAGAAGGAACTCAAGAAGCTTCACAAGAGCATCAGCAAGTCAGAGGCCGCGATAGACAAACGTGTCCGTGAGCTAGACAGCCAGAAAGAGAAATCCGCTTGATGCGAGAAGAATGAGCATCTCCCAGCAGAAAAGCAGGAAAAGAAAGAGAATTTGAAGGTGGACTTAGAACAATATCTGATTCTAGATACAATCGAACTCAAGACGGAGCATCAAGTCGTTGAAGCCCTTTTTCCGCCAGAATTCAATTGATTCCGGATTCCTCAAAGCCACTGTCACGTGAGCCTTGTGGACTTCCTGCTGTTTCAACCAGTCGAGAGCCATATGCCATAAGCGGGTCCCAATACCATGACGACGTACACTCGGCTTCACGAAAAGGCCATCAATGAAACCCATTCGGCGAGGAACATGAATTGGTGGCCGCTCATGAACCTGCGCACTGATGAATCCAACGATGTCATCACTTGACTGAGCGACACCAACGTAGGAGTTCTCTGACTGAAGCTGTTTTGCATAGTACTCCTTTGTCGGTTGAGTGACATCCGGAGCATACTGGAAACGCGGCTCAAGCCTAGCATGAAAGCGAGCGGACTCAATCCATAACTCTACAATGGACTCGAGATCATCAATACTTCCAGATCTGAAGCTGAAACTGTTTCCTGTCATAATGACCACAACAGGAGGGCTCAGAACACTCCTATATTCTTTGGTTATAGGTCAGAAAAAGAAGAGATTCGAAGGGGGCTTTGCAGCCCACCTTCAGAAACTAATTGCACTAGATGCATCTGTGGATGACTTCAGGGCCTGCCTCATCGAACTCCTTGCGGCTGACCCACATCTTCTGGAAAGTCTTCAGTGAAGCAAGGATGCTTCCACCAATCCAGACTGAGTATTGCCTCTCAGGAGGAGCAATGATGCGAACCTCGACGTTCTCTGGGACTAGCTCGGTGATCTCCTTGTGGAGCCTCTCCTTGAGTCCTGGGAACATGGTGGAGCCACCTGACAACACAATGTTCGCGTACAGGTCACGTCTCAAGTCGACGTCACATGCCTTGATTGAGCCAAAGATGTGTTCGTCGAGTGGCTTCGTGTCCAAGCCAATGGCGCTCGGGTTGAAGAACAACTCGGGAGCCTGGAAGCGCTCTGCACCAATGGTGATTACATCACCGTCTGGGAGCATGTATGGCTTGTCAACGCCTGCCTTGTCTGCAACTGTCCTCTCACGTTCAGGGTCGAGGGCAACGTAGCAGAGTTTCTCCTTGATGTCTCGAACAATCTCCTTCTCTGCACCGCTGACAAAGGTGTAACCTCTTTGTCTGAGCAATCTGCGCAGATACTCGGTGACGTCGCGGCCTGCAAGATCGATTCTCGCGATGGCATGTGAGATAGCAAAGCCCTCGTAGATTGGGACTATGTGTGTCACACCATCACCAGAGTCGATGACCAGACCAGTTGTCCGACCTGATGCGTATAGTGATAGCACTGCCTGTGTTGCGACATACACTGCGGGTACTCCGAAGTTGTCGAACATGACAGATGCCATTCGTTCTCTGTTTTCTCTGGGGTTGAATGGCGCCTCGGTAAGAAGCACTGGGTTCTCGCTGGGGTCTATCTTGAGATCGTTATAGAATGTGTAACTCCATATCTTCTCGATAGCATCCCAGTCATCGATCACACCATGCTCGATTGGGTATACCAAACGTAGAACACCACGCAGGTTGATAGCCTCTTCACCAATGTAGTAATCGCGCGTGTAGTGGTCGACGTCTGTCATAATCGACTCGTATCGCGGATAACCAATTAGTGTGGGCCAAACACTTCGTGGCTGATCTTCGCCGGCATAACCATTCTTACTGAGACCTGTGCCATTATCAATGACAACAGGTTTCGCGCCAAGAAATTCGTCTTCAGCCATTTTGTCGGTCCTCATTATTGTTTATCTAGAATCTAGATTCCCGCGCAAAGTTATCCGAACTCTGTGCTGGCAGGAATTGCGTTTTTTTTCTATTTAAGCCTTGTTTGGTTGGGTTCGAAAAACAGTCCGATTAGTTTGAGAACTATTTATTCTATATAGATAATGTGTTTCATAGTAAAAACGCCCGAAAATGCCCAAAACTGCATTGTAGGCTTTCGAGGGCGGAAAGTAGTACATGGGGCGATTTCATAGGACTATCCTGTTTCATCAAAGGATTACAAGATATATCATCAGGATAATGCACACATCAACCAATATAATATATATAGGTCATATCGATAAAGGCTCATAGTGAATAGTCATGTTCTGGCCATCTGGTGACGACATCATCCGCAAAGAGATAGAAGGAGTGCGTGCTCGCAGGATAATTCTAGACCAACTTGAGGGAGGTCCACGAACCGGGAGCGAATTGAGAGAGAGCATCAGAAAGGATATGGCTGCGCGGCAAGTCGGCTCAAAAGGCAAGAAGGTAAGCCCAAAGAAAGTCAAGGTCACGGACCCAAAGCTCTACTTCAACACACAACACCTTGAGGACGCAGGAATCATCCGTAGCTGGAGGGAGTCACAGCAGCGTGTATTCAGTCTTGAACCGAAAGCAGTACACCCCGTTAGAAGAGCACTTGGTATCTCAAAGCCCAAGGTATTCCTCACGTCGTTGGCACTGCCTGAAGACGCTCGGCTGTTGGTTGCATGGCTTTCTACAGAGGCAAGTCCTGACATCAAGCTCCTCCGGTTAGTTGTAGAACAACAGCGCTTTGCCAGAGGGGTTTCCAAGAACCTTGAGAAACACATTCCAGACAATGCACCTCGGCAGTGGGAGAACAGATGGCTTGAACTGCCTATCGAGATTGCGGGGGACAATGAAGGAGGTTTCCGAGGGAATCTCACGTCCACATACACCGAGATAGAGAAGGTAGTTCTGGAAGACATACCAGAGGGTGACATTCTTGTGGATCTGTCTTCAGGCCCGCCTACAATCGTGCTTGCATTGAGTCTTCTGGCTATGGAGTACTCACTGCCCGCAATTCATGTGCAGAGATACGAGGGGGAGAAGACTACAATCACATCAGTCCTGCCCAGGAGGGAAGCAACACGAGTGCAAGCGCCCTAAATCTCGAACGAGTCCATATTGAGAAGAAGATAGCTTCACTGCTAACTGAAGTGAAGAGGGTTAAGGAGAATGTGCCCTCTCAGAATACACGTCTTCTTGGAAAGATGAAGCGTTGGGTCAAACAGTTGACCAGCATACTGTCCCTAATAGACCGGGTCAAAGATTCACTAACACCGAAACTCGAGAAAGTTCTGGAAGTGTCCCTACACAAGAACGAGCTACTCCTAGTTGCGATGTTCCAGCCAAGCACGAAGAACCTGTTTCTTGAGATGATAGATGAGTTCCCATCCAAGCAGGAAGAACTGAAGCATCTTGTGGCTCTTAGCGAAATGGCGGAGGCACTGGCACTAGTGGGAGATGCGGCAATCTCATTGGCTGCATTGCACCACGTCTGGCAGCCGAAATCGGTTGATGTGGGCGTATTGACCCAGAAGAGATCGGACATTGTCAACAACGAACATATGGCTGAACTCTGCGACAACTGGGACCTCTATGAACATCGCATCCACTTCGACCCCCACGCTGTGAGCAAGTCAGAGATGGAGCATGACAAGGGTACGCTGCTTGAGGCAATCTACGGAATCGTCTACATTGAACATGGGTTGGAAAAGATCAAAGAACTGATTCGTTATCTTGTCTGATGTGGTTCTGCGAAATACGACCTAGGTCTCGGTCATATCATATTCGTCTTCGCGATACGCCACATGTTCCTTCACGGGAAAGAGCTGGTCAAACTTCTTGTGTACCTTGACCGCTATCTCTGGGCTTGCATATACTCTGACCGAAGGAATCGTGCTTTCCTGTCGACTCAATGTTTGCATCAGGGACTTGCCTTCCTGAGTGTCCTCAAGTTTGACAATATCGAGACCCATCGCCTCACCACCAGCAAGAAGGGGTAATTTCCCCAAGGTGTTAGCTCCAAACTCAGGATAGACGACATCGATGATAGCAGCCCCAGGTTCTTCATCCAATTCCTCTTCGGCGTCAAGCAGTACCTGTATTTCATCAAGCATCTTCAAGAACCGGGATTTGGCTTCGTCCTCAAAGAACGCTATTGGTCTTGACAGAACCACCTTGAACAGGCGGCGATACCTAATTCTGGCTGCGTATTCGCGTACGAATTCTGTTTCAGACTCAAGAAGCCACCTGTAGAGATCGGCATCAGTCATCCGTGTGAACAACCCAATGCACTCGTTCTCTGAGAGCTTCTCCTCCCTAATCCGAAAGTACGTCGCCTTGGAAACCATGGCCTCAGCCAATCGCACTGCATGGTGCAGATACAGGTCGGAGAACATCCAGTTTCGACTCAAGACTAGTGATTCCAGAGAGCGGAAAGCCTTGAGCATGTAGCCGCGTATGTATCGACCTTTCTTGTCCTTCACAACTCTATTCGTGAGCATGACACGTTCAGCAGGAAAGACGCCCAGCTGTACGCCGCTGAAATGGGCGTCGCGGATGAGGTAGTCTGTCTTGTCTATGTCAAAGGGATTGTCAAGGAATTCCGAGAGCAACGCCAGAACTGGGTCCTTTGACCTACGTCTCAGAACATCCACCACTGTTTGTGGCTCAATGTCATTCCGAATCAAAACATCGGTCAATCCGCTATGAAGAATCAATGATTCTCCGAGATCAAGATGGTCTAAATCATGGGCTCCCTTCAGGGCAAACTCAATTGTGTGAGAGGTTGGGGGGTGACCCACGTCGTGAAGCAAAGCCGTGATTCTGAATATCTTCTGTTGATAGTCATCCAAAAGCCGTGATAGTGGAACGAAGCACACGTGCTCTAGGTCATCGCAGTAGTTCACGACTCGAATCGACTTCTGAGCAAGGAAGTTCGTGCCTAAGCAATGTTGAAACCTTGTGTGAGTTGCGCCGGGATAGACAATATGAGCCGGACCTAGTTGCATCACAAACCTCAGCCGGAGCATCTCCCAAGTAGAAATCACGTCAAGTTCCCAAGGCTCCAAAAGAATGGCTCCGTGTACAGGATCTTGAATTGCCTTCTGACGTGTATGTTTCTCACCCTTCGAAAGCAGAGCTTCGTGATTTGCGACCAGCTGCATTACCCTACTCCAACCTGAGCCTCCAGCTGCCTTCAATGAGGCCAATTCAGCCTCACGCATTCCTGTGATGCGCACTAATTTGATGAGTTCGATGTTGGAGTCATTTGACACTTGGATCCGCCCCTAGGCGGTTTCTGGTTAAGCCGCTATTTAAGCGATGGCTAGGGCGTAGCCTGCGGCGAGCGTTGCTGACCTACAGGTCATCATGTGCTCCTAACAGCTTCACTCTCTCACGGACGCGGTTGTATTCTAATGTGCTCCCAGTTTTCATGGCACGACAGTATCTATCGGGGTTGCAGTATCCCCAGTTACGCATGGCTCTACACGATGGGGCGCTTCTCGCCTTGTAGAAGGGCGCATCTATCAAGTTCGCCTTTACAAGGAACTTGGTCACGTTCTTGATACTCTTCTTCGCGAATGCAAGTCTGATGCAGGGCGGCGACCGCTCCACGGTCTTCCAGCGAATCATCTTGAAGAGATCGTACCAGAGCAGACATTTCTTTGCCATGTAGAGAAAGTCGCACTTGGGGCAAAGACCATTGTAGATGGAGATTTGACAGATATTATCTCTGCTCTCCTGATCCAACCCCGGATATCGTAGGAGATGGAATTTGATCTGGGCGAAACGTTCCGGGGTGAACGAACCAAACTCTTGGATGAATGCATGTAGTTCTCCTGCTACCTCTTCTGCTGGGGCATTCCAATTCTTCGGCTCTAGAACAGGTGGATGGTCTTGCTTCCGCATAGATGCTTCGGACAATTGTTTGACAGAGCACTTCTTAAGTTCACCACTCGACACGATTGGCTTCATTAGTGAGCGGTTCGATATTCTCTTAGCTGTCCACTGGAACAACTCTTAAATTGGTCAAGCTAAGTTCAAACAGCCCAATCACTGCAATGTAAAGAGGACTCCATAGAATGCCCAAGCTCGAGATAATCGCAGAGATTCCATTCAAGGAGGTCATCACTGGTTTAGAACTCACAGACCTCACTGGCGATGGCAAAGATAGC
>DXJO01000005.1 GCA_019057475.1 Candidatus Thorarchaeota archaeon
CAGGGACAACTTTCAGAACCACATACTGGAGCCGCTTTATGAAACCACTTCCACGTCGGAATTCAACCCATTTGACTCTGGAATCATTAGATTTCGCATGCAGAACGAGGAGGAGGTATTTCAACAAGACAGGAATCGCAAAGGCAAGAGAGTATCCAGCCGTCAAAATGAAACCAAGGTTCATCAGGAAATGACTAGTGGGTATTCCATAGACAATCGAATCCAGAATGCGAATCATTGAGAATGGCAAGATTAGAAACCACCACCAACTAAAAAGAACAACGCACATTCTAACACTGAGTATAACCTCTCCCTCTTTCCTCACGACATCAAGTTTCGTTGTTACAAAGCGGGACAGAAACAAACCAATCATCATTCCAATAATACTTGAAGCCAAGATTACTAGTCGTGATAAGTCAGAACCTAGCAGTGCCAAGACGACTTGATCGATTGGCGAACGTGACCCCCTAAGATAGTTGTAGGACATTAGCGTCGGCAAGTAGCCTGCCAGTATTAGGACACCCCCTACAATGAAGAGTGAAGGGAAAAGCACAAAGAAAATGCCGTGAGAAACGTTTCTCTCCGTTGTGTCCTCCTTTTGCTCTGAACCATCCGCAATCAGAATCCTGTCACCATGTTCACATTCCTTCAAGGTCTTAAAAGAACTTGGAACAAAGTTCATATTCTCTGTTCTTGTACTTCACTTGGGGGTAAGACATGAAGAGAGTGCTGCTTCTCATACTGCTATGTTCATCTCTTCTCGTCGTTTCATCATCAACTGACGGATTTCCGAAAGTACAGTATTCAGCCTATATCTTCGCGTCACACCCTTCAATCAACATAACATGCAATGCTGATTTCATTGACCAAGGGTGGTCCGGAGATGGTTCTCCTGATGACCCATTCCTGATTCAGAATCTCGACATCACCTCGAATGTCACCTGTATACGCATAGCGGACACAACAGCATGTTTCATCATTCGCGACTGCCAACTGGAGTCTTTCTGGGATGAAGACTACGCGCTTGGGTATGATGCGATCCAACTTTACAACGTGTCGAATGGTGTGCTGGAGAACTGCGACATCTATGGGAGTGCCAGCTGTATCTTTCTGGTTGACTGCAACAACACCGAAGTAAGAGGTTGTCGTCTACGCTCAATCTCAGCAACTGGGTTATGCGGAATACGCCTGCAGGAATGCAGAATCCTAGAGAACAACATCCCTCAGAGTGGCATGGAAGGTGTGGTTCTCATGGATGGAAATGACATCGACTTCACAGATAATCAGATATCTGATTCCCATCAGAGTGGAGTGCACTTGTGCAACTTGTCCCGATGCATGATAGCTGACAATGCAGTGAGCTCGTGCAATGGTCATGGAATGCATCTCGGTGAAATACTAGACTCCTCAGTGTTTGGCAATTCAATCACTCTGAATGGCGAATATGGTCTGTGTGCACATGCCATCACCAGCAGCTTTGTGAACAACACTGTGACTGAGAATCATGGGTACGGAATCGATCTGGAGGGCTCAGGGAATAATCTCTACGGCAACATAATTGGCGGTAATGGAGCTTCCAATGCTCGTGACCGTGGGTCAAACAACACATGGGATGATTCTGTCAGTCTAGGGAACGCTTGGGATGACTACACGGGCTTTGGTTCATACGCCATCGAAGGCGAGGCAGGCAGTATTGACCGATACCCATCGACAGTCCCAGGAGTTATTGGACCAGCACTCATTCTTATGGTGCTTGCGGCAGGCATTCTGGCTATTCCACTCTTGTACTTCCTTCTGAAGAGAGTTAGATTGCGACATATGCAGCCCTCTTCTGATGCCAAATCAGGTCCTCTTGTCTGTGGGTCCTGGTCTGGCTGAGAATCCTCTCCTTTCTCCCTGAATAGAGCATTCTACATCTGCTTCTGTTGTCTGTACGGGGGATTCTCTGCATCAAAGAGCTCTCTCGCCTGAACCACACGGAACAATTATGAATGATTTTCCAACATGACTTGAGTGGCGTGTAGTCACGGACGGCCAGTAAGCGTGTTGTTGCAGTTAACGCACGTCACCTCTTTGTCCTCAACCACTGGATAGCACCTGCTCGATCAACATGATAGAGCAGGCTCTCTCTTTCTTAATGTGTCAACTAGACTCGAATTCACGTTGTCGAACTACTGATAGAACGTTTAATGTGTGAAAGATTGGTAATGGAATTGATACAGCGTATGTCCATCCAACTGATACGAGAAAAAAGCGGATTGTAGAAATGCCTGTATGATTAGAGCTAATCCAATTACACGCAGAATCGATCTCTTTGTAGTTGTACCTTTTATGAACCGCGATTGGGTTATAATGACTAAGATATAGAGTGGTATAAACAGGACACCGAAGAGCAAAGTTGGAATGGAAAGGAATTCAAAAAACGTAGAGCTATAAGGGCCTGCTATTGTGCTACCATTCTCATGAACTATTGCCCAAAATACTGCGAACACACTGTACCGTATGTAAGAATTGTCGAGATGATTAAGGCGTGAAATCTCTAGTGAATGTGGTACAAACAGAGTCACAATAATGAGAATAGCTAAGAATCTAGAAGTCTTCCTCGCTTCCGATCTATCTTGAGCGACTATGTCAGACATGGACCGTGCCCTATCGAACATATACTGATCTGCCCAATAATCTTGCGGATTGCAGGAAACACCTCGTGGGAATGACAAGCAATGAACTATGCACTCTGTACCTGAACAGTTCAGGACCAGTCTCCCCCCTTTCGAACTGGCCAGTCTCTTGAGATTATCGATAGCCTCTTTCGTTGCTTGTGCTTTCGGGAAGGCCTTACTAATGGCATAGACTCCGAGCACATTGACCATCCATGCTGAGTCATGCTTGTATTCATGGTCGTCAAGTGCTCTCTTAATCTCTTGGCCAACTCTGGCATCACTCGAATCGTATATCCCTGCAGCACAGTAAGCAAGCAGTACAGACTTTTGTACCTCCTCTCGACCGTAGTATTGCGTGATTATCATGAACACGACCGCGTCATCAACAGGGTCCGCCTTCATTGGGAAGTTCTCAGGGTCTGCCCCCATCCGCTTCGTTATCCTTGAGGGGAGTGACATTGTGACCCTTCTAGCATCGACCGACTCTGTTTCAGGGTCAACCTCACAGAGGTAGCCCGAGAGGCGCAGGTACATCCCAGTGCCAGTGGCGATAGGGTGGATCTGTGTCGGAACAATGCATAGGTAACGCTCAGTAAGGTCTTCATCCCACTGAACCTTCTCGTATGGGTCGTCGTGGTCCAAGTCCTCAATTGCACTCATGGACATGGTTGCGAGTGTGTGCAGGAGGACCAGGTTGGGATCCATTTGGTCCCGTTCACCTTCCAGCTGGTCCACTTCATTCTCATTTTCTGCATTTTCACAGTGTTCGTACCAAGGGATGTCTCATTGCCTATATCGGATTAATCGAACTCGGGTGTTAATCGCGTTTAATGGTGATTAACAGAAAGATAACCAAGAGAAAAAACATTGCTACTTGAAGATAGTTAGCGAGTGTATCCAACCAATCAGTTCCACCAAGAATCACGATGGTGGGAATCCCGAGAAGTATAATCAGTATGTAAAACCCAAGCTGGATGTTCCTAAGCCTACTAGTTCCAATGCTCCTCTGGATTTCAAATTCCTTCTGAAGAAACTCAAGTCCAAAATCAAGGAATTCATTTTGGTTGTAGCTATTAACGACCTGCCTTGCTTCAATGTGGGATTCAGTACTAGTTATGAAGGTAGTGGGAAATCCGGTCTTTTTAACATCTATTAAAGGATCCCGAATAGTGAGATAATCTCCCCAGTCCAGAGGTTTTTCAGTTTGCTCAAGGATATTGAGATAAGCTTTAACGTATTTCCCAACTCTATGTTTGAGAGCATTAACGTGGTTAGTGAGTTCCAATCTTCTTCGTTCAAGCCCTCCTGATGGACCCAACCAGTACCATTTCAATCCTTTAGCTAGTTCCTTCCTAACGATTTCTAGCTCATTAGAACAATCGATCTCTTCATAGAATGCGTCCATAAGGAATAGATTGCACTTTACCCATTCCTCTGCAGCAAAAGGTAAGGGTAAGTTTGGAAAAATGCTAACAGACTCGCAAAGAAGTGCTCTGAGAAACATCCGATTGCTCAATTTAAAGTAGTCATCAGGTGATAGATTCCCACTAGAATCCCTAAGAGTTTCATACCTAATTTTCCTTTGGGAGTATACCCACATATCCATGACACATTGAGACCATATGAAATCCCCCAATTTTCCAACGAAATCGCTATGCTGACTCGAATCCATGACCTTCTCTAGATTGTCCCAATCTAGAGTCAGTACTCCAACGCCCAATCCGATATTTTCTGAAGAAAAAACAGTATTAGTGACATACTCGCCTATGATTTTGAGGTCGCTAGTCACCCTCATGCATTGACTAAGAAGAGAGGCTACTGGATCGCTTCCATTAAGAGTTACAATTTGATGAGATGAGATTAGAAGAGTGCGGTAGCCTATCAAAACATTATACTTGTGATTTCCTTCCTCGGTTGCGAAAATCCTAATCGCACCATGTTCATGCGTATCTGCAGGCAGATTCAGTTGATTGACGAGATTAGTTCTATATAGATCTGTTGAGTAACTCTGAAGTCTTTCCAAATACTGGATTCTTCGATTGTATGAAATCGAAATAGTGACATAATTCCTTCTTGTCAACGGAACCCGTTACCTCCGAGAATTCATGTTATAATACTAGATTATGTCTTTTACTATCCGCGGCGGCATTCCTTCTGCTATGAGCCGTGTATTGCATTTCGGATGATTTTGCGTACCACTTAATGCCTATAATCACCACAACTTACAAGTCTTCTTGCCTCAACAAGCCCCTCGTACTCCAAGTCAATTCCTTACGTTCAATCTCCTACACTGATAGCAGCGAGTTTTTTTTGCGAGTCTTTGCGAATGCGTTGTCCACAGTCCCTACAGAATTGCATGTTTTGCTCATCGTCTTCCCAATTGAGATATGTCATATCGAGAGCGTCTTTCACTAAGCGAATCAGGGGGTTTGTCTTGCTTCGTTTGTAGTTCAAATGGTGTTCTCGGTGTTTGTCCCATGTCATCACTTCTAGATTCTCTTTTCGATTATCAAGACGATTTCCGTTTATGTGATGGACAATTTCTTCAGGTCTAAGCTTTCGGCTAATAATGTGCTTCTCAGCAACCCACCTATGAACAAGAATGTTCGATTCCCGGAAGCGATAATATCCCCGCTCGTCCTTGTACTTGATTGAGTCAGGTTTCGAACCATGCTTTCTCGGTTTCTTCTTGAAGAACCTACTCATTCGGAACCCCCCTGCGCGTGTGTCTTTTAATGAGTTTCCATATTAATGAGTGTTGTAAAGAATGCTCTTCTCGACTGACACTGGTCTTTAGACCTACAGCACTGGACGCGGTCTATTGCTCCGAACCTGTGGGTGCTCCTCTCTTGCCCAATTGCTGAGAGTTTATACCCAATATCTTTGATTGAATGCCCGAGAGTTCCTCCTGCGAGGGTGACTCCGAAAGCTGGGGTGTTTTTGAAGGACATAACATACACATGAATGATTCAGATGGGTCGCACGATCAGGACATTCAGAGAAGCTGTAGACATCGAGAGTGCAAAGTGGAAGACCTTTCGCAGACAGTTAAAGCGCGAAGACCGCGAGAGGCTCGACAAGATATTCGACTACGCAAGGATGCACGCAGACTCTGGAACAGTGATCTCCATCCCTCACAAGATTGACGTGGTGTTCATGTCCGTGTTGATCGAGATGCAGAGGAGGATTGACGAGCTTGAGTCCACCCTTCAGTAACATATCGTTCATGAAGCTTCCTGTCGCTTTACAATCATGATAACCCATCCACCAATGACATGGTGAGCTTTGATGTACCCCTCGGATGCCCACTTCTTGATGACCAATTGTAGGGGGTGCCTTGGCAATCCTGTGGTAGCCAACAACATCAAGAATCAAGGCTATTGATGAGCCGAGCAAAATGATGGGTTGTATCCTCTGTGAGTGACAAGAAGGCCAATGCTCCGAATCTTGTGTGAAGGGGGTCAGAAGGCTCCTTGTGTCTTCCGTATTCCTCTGCTACTCGGATTATATCATTCCAATGCTGTTTGATGTTTCCAAGAGATGCCTGAGATTCCATCCACTCTACAAGGTCTGGAGCCATGTCAGAGCCTGCGAAGACATTGGTTACTGCGTCGAGCTCAGGACTGGGCAAACGAGGTGGGTCTAGGAATCGGTTGAGCTTGTCCTTGTCCACACCCAATTTCGACACCTCTTCCAGAACACATTGAATGCGAAGTTCCCATGGCGGATGTGTGGATGAGATATTAACAACAGGGTCCCTCATACTCAACCTGTAGAGTTCAGTCACAAAAGCAGGTCCACAGATTGCAAGTGCCACATAGTCTGCAAAGAACTCGGGTATCCATGCAATGTTGAAAGCTCTGGATAATCCAATCACTTGTTCCTCATAGTTCTTGAAGGATTTGCCCAGAGATTTCTTAACGGGTGAGAGGCGGTTAATGAGTAGTTGCTGCAAAGACTCTTGATTCCAATCTGCATTCAACTTCAGATATAGGTGACCTAACTCATGAGCCATTGATGGCCACTTTTCATATCTCGTTCGGTACGCGAAAGGTATTCCGAAGAACACACATGAACCAGCTTCAACCATAGAGAAGGCTTGAGTGAATACCATAATGGGCTGTACGCGAATGTTAAGGGCATTGATGTACGATTCTGCCAGTTTATTTCCGAAATCGAGGTTAGAAGAAATCCATTCAGTTCGCCTCTGCGTCTTCCATAGTTGAAGCAGATTGATAAGTCGACTATGTTGTAGAGGAACCGTTGACAACATCTGAATATTCGAAATGCTTTGTATGAATTCCAGAGTCTGTTTCGGGCTTTCTTCTGCATTCGGGACAAGCTCTTCATGCTTATTGATCCAATTATCAAGGAGTATCGAGTGTTCGTTTATCGAAGTCAGAACAGAGCTGTAGACCGCCTTGCACTCGGGAACATCTTCCTCTGAAAGTAGCTTGACAGTTTCTTGTGCATCCTCGATGCTCTTGCGAACGTCCTCGATGATTATTTCCCATATGGCTGAAATGTCATATTCCTCCTCATCAAAGTTGCTCAGGCCTATTGAAGCGGTTCCGATGTTCTCCAAGCAACATCAAACCATTTCTCCAAGTTCCTTGCAGATTCTTCAGACATGGGAAGGATTGTTGACTGTTTCTTGCCTATGTCTTTGATGGAATGGCCTATGGACCAACTTGTCGGTTTTGTGAGAATAGCTCGGTCGTGTAGAATCCCTGGTTGGGCATAAGCGATTTGTACCTCAGGCTTCTGGGCTGTCAGCCTACGAGCGAATAGCTCAAACTCCTTGTGCTTGGTGGGATTGGGCAGTCTTGAAGTTAAGAACATGACTGGCAGCCTGTCAGGAGCCTTGTTCAAAACGACCAGTGTTTCCTCTCCTGGCCAAGGGTCAACCACCTTTAGGAACGCCTTCGCAGATGACACAATCTCAGTGACCTTCATTAGGGCATCAAAAGTTTCTCCAGGCATCACAACCAGTGCTTTGGGTGATTTTGCCTGTTTCAATAGATCCTCGTTTCGAATCAAGTTCTTATCCATAAGAACACGTATTTGGGTGATTCCGTGCCTAAGTCGTGTTTCGGGTCTGGTGAACCTCCGAATCTTGGAGATCTGAAACACAAGCTTCTCACTATCTGGCGAAGTTCGGGTTCCCGTTTCAGTCGATACGCCACTCAGATAGGTCAATACCTGTGAAAGCCACTCATCGAACCTTCGGATAGCTACTCTCTCTGCGTTCTCCAGTTTGTCACGCCGGTCTTTTTCCATGAGTGTCTTTGAGAGCTTGCGTGCCCGTCTTCCTACTCGCCCTGAATCGAAGAAATCAGAGGCAGCTATCCCGGCTATCTCAGACAAGACCATCTGTGAACCTTCATGTGACGCCTGCGATAGTGCCTCTTTGGCCGTGAACCACTCATGCAATAGGGTTTCAGCCTTTATGACGAAAGCTTCCAGTTCGGCACGGATTTGGTTCGACATAGTCATCAATTCAATTGAAATGGTAATAACGTTATTTGGAGGAGTCTCTTTGATTATGCCGTAACTCATATCAATCATGAAGGTTGGCAAGGCAACTCCCGCAGACCACCGTCATTCGGAGGCTCGGGTTCTCGAAGGGCCAGCTCGCTGTCGCGTAGATGCCGAAACCCTCATGGCGCCAACCAGTCAAGTCTGTAAAGCTGACCGGATACGTGTTGAAGCCTATCCTGTTGTCCATGCCGTCGGGAAGGTAGAGGGGATTAGGCTCTATTGCGGGTCTTCCAATATCCGCGACCAAACCACCTTCAGTGAAGTTCACATCTTCGCCGAGAATGAAATGAAGAGTTCCACTACAAGAATAGCCGAAATCACGACCTCCTAACATAGCCCCATTCCCGAAGGGGACTACGGCATCGACAATGTCACCATTTGTAGGGAGAAGAATCTTATGTGTGATGTGAATCATTGAAAACCAAATGACAGAGAGCGTCAGATCTGCATATCAGACTCCTATCACAATTAAGGAAGTTGTTGAGAAAATTCATAGCAAGAAGTATCTACTCCCTGCTATCCAAAGAACGTTTGTTTGGAATCCTAGACAAATAATTCGATTGTTTGATTCCTTGATGAGGAAATATACAATAGGTTCATTCTTGTTTTGGAGAGTTGAAAAGGAAAGAGTAAGTGACTTTCAATTCTATGAGTTCATACGTGAATACCATGAGAGAGACAATAAACATAACCCCAAAGCAAATGTCTTGGGTGAAGAAGGCGTTACGTCCATTTTGGATGGACAACAAAGGTTAACCTCTTTCTATATTGGACTCAAAGGTACATATGCCTACAAACTTCCTAGAAAGCGGTGGGATAACGACCGAGCATTTCCAAAAAGAAAGCTCCATATCAATCTTCTGGCAGAATCTGATGATTTTGATTTGAAGTATGATTTTCAATTTCTTACAGATAGACAAGCCACAAGACAAGATAGTGAGACATATTGGTTTGACGTCGGAAAGATACTTGAATTTGAAGGATTACGTGACATCCACAAGTTTTATGTGAATTCTGGATTAGCTCAAAAGGAGAATGAAAGATCTATTTTTGCTAGTGACGCACTATTTGGTCTATTTGAAGCAATACAAACTGATAGTGTAATCAACTATTATCTTGAAACTTCTCAGGAACTCGATAAAGTTCTCAATATCTTTATCCGAGTCAATAGTGGTGGAACGCAGCTAAGCTATTCCGATCTTCTCCTGTCTATTGCAACAGCACAATGGAAAACCAAGGATGCGCGTGACGAAATAACTCGTTTTGTTGATGAGTTAAATGGAATTGGGGATGGATTCGATTTCAACAAGGATTTTGTACTAAAAAGTTGTCTAATCCTTTCAGGTATTCGAGATATTGCATTCAAGGTTGATAATTTCACAAAAGCAAATATGAGCATTATTGAAAAGAAATGGGAGGGTATTCAGGAAGCACTTCACATGGCAGTTGAATTGGTTTCAACATTTGGTTACGATTATAATACACTCACTTCAGCGAATGCCATTATACCCATTGCATATTATATTCTTCAGAAAGGAAATCCTCGCAAATTTTCATTATCATCTGCTTATTTGGAAGATCGAAGATATTTGTCAAAATGGCTTAGGACTGCACTTCTAAAAAGGAGCTTTAGTGGGCAGCCTGACAATGTGTTGCGACCAATTCGGAGAATTATTGGCGAAAATCCAGATACGTTTCCTATCAATGAAATAGTTGAACGGTTTCGAGGGACTGCTAAATCATTTATTTTCTCAGATGACGATATTGACAATCTTCTATTCTCGCAGTATGGAAAAGGCCATACATTCTCTGTATTGGCTATGTTATACCCATCTCTAAATTTCAGAGATAGATTTCATATTGACCATATATTCCCACGCAGTTTCTTTAGAAAGAGAAATTTGCGAAAGAAAGGAATTCCTGAAAGCAAGTGGGAGTTCTATATGGATCATTGCAATTTTCTAAGTAACCTTCAATTGATGGAAGGTATTAGGAATGAAGAAAAATCAAACACCGGTTTTGAAGATTGGTTAAATGAAGAGTATACTGATGAAATGGAAAGAAAGGAGTACATGAAAAAGAATTTCATTCCGACAAATATAGATCTCAGTTTTGATAATTTAGAAGAGTTCTTCATTAAGCGAGGAAGAATCCTTGTCAAAGAACTAAGGGATAAACTCATGTAATCAACGGGGGCATGAAAACTCTAATGGGGAGGAGTGGGAAACAGTTGCAGAGCTAAAACGGCTTGGCAACGACCATGTCTGTGACAAGTGCGGGGAGCACAGGATGTGGTTTCCATGAACTTAAAACATCTCGGCGGTACGAGTGAATGAAACTAAGATATCTTCCTTAGACAGTTTGATGCGAAGTGTAATCGACGATGACCGATTTGGTAGAGAAGATTAGAGCATCAGAATCCCCTTGGACTCTCGTACACAGCATCATCAAAAGTTCCGGTACAAGAATAACCGAAATCACGACTTCGTAACATAGCGCCATTCCCGAAGGTGACCATGGCATCGACATTGTCACCATTTCGGATGTATATCTGGTAGGAGGTGCCTGTCCAGAGCACAAAAGCGATAGATTGGACTCTCCCCGAAGCGACAAGGTCACCCGTTAGACTGTATGTCAACTCTCCCTCTTCTATGGTGTATGTCATGCCCGGCTCATAGAGATCTACATCTATAGAGTACATCAACGAGAGATTGTTGGTGAATGTGATGGTTAGGTTAGTATCCCTGAGATTGTCAAGCGTCAGAATGACTATAAATGAGGCCCAATACACGCTACTATATGGGCAGGTCTTCTCTGTCAATTATTCCTTCACTCTATTTTCTTGTGTTCGCGTTTAGTCATCATTACTCAATCATCCTGCTGTGGTTCTTGAATGACTGCCAAATCAAAGGCCTGATAGCATCTGGCGCCATTGTTGTTCAATGGTGGTCACATTCCGCTCCCTTTTCTTCCCGAGTATTACGTTAGTTTTGCTACAGAGTTCGAAGAGAGAGAAGATTAATGAAGTAGTTCCACAACTCCAAAATCATGTACTACAAGAAGTCCTTGCTTTTGGGTATCATTCTACTATCGGCTGGTCTTCTTTTCGAGTATGCTGCAAGAGTTATTCATCATCTGAATAGACCGCCCATAGGTCCAACATTAATCGGAACTGTTCCAGGAATCTCTCTGATTGCATTAGGACTTGCAATGTTGCTCTATTCGGCTTACCAGTATAAGACAACACAGACAGACGAATCAGATGATGTGTGGAGATCTTAAGATTGACATTCGTGTTCGAAAGCAGTAGTTGAGCTTTCAACATAGAACTCCTCAATGAGCATTACTAGGGATTCTGAGCTGTTGTGCCTGGATAGCAAGTTAATGTAAATGGTTTAGTAGAATACTAATGCTATGGACTCAAGGGGCTCTGTAGAATACTTCCAATGGTGTTTGCAGGACAGATATCAACAACAGTGTGATGGTTGATTGGTGGCCGTTCCATGCGCAAGTATGTTCACCTCATCACCGACGGAGCCGCACAGACCTCGACTTACTACAAGGCGAACTCCAGGACAAAACCGAAATAACTAATTGTGGCTATCATGGATACAGGACGATTGACACCCGTGGGTAAACCAATCTCCATTTATGGATTGTTAACGTAAACATAGTGATATGTTGTCTGAATTGTTATGGAAACATTACCTGGATGGGCGCCAGTAGCATACTCTGCCCAACCGTCGAAATATTTCCAATAGGTTCCAATTAAGTATTCATAATATCTAGTCTTCTTGAACTTGAAGTCTGCTCCGGGTGTAGCCGTATCAGTCCTGTACACCTCTTCGTACAAAGTGAAGCCGTCATACATGACGTAGAGCCATCCCATAGTCCACCAGCGAAGTAGGTTTATCCAGTATCCTCCAGTCTGAACGGTTTTGGACCAATAGAAGTCAGACCCACCAATCTCGTCCACTATGTAAGTCAAATAACCATAACTGATTTCCATTGTAAAATAGTAATAGGTGTACTTCGGAAGAACTACTCGATCGGCTATGTTGTCATCATCATGGGAATAATGATACTCCGTTACGAATCCCCAAATATCACGTTCAGTCCAACACCAAGCGATGTTCCATTCCCCAAGATAGCATGCAATCCCTAGTTGGTCATAGCTGCCAGCGCTGTCAAAACTTGACAGCAAAACATAGTAGAATTCATGATAACCTGGAACATGATTAGGAATCCGCATTTGAAATTTGACTTTAGATGCTCGGATAACTGCCGGGACCCAGAGTGAGTATATGGATCCTCGTTTCCATCCTCCACCTTGGACAACTGGAGCCGGCGCGGTGGCAGTATTTGAGTCAAGTGGAGTATAGCTCAGAACAGTCGCATATGGCGGTTCTACATTATGGAAGGATACTGATGCGGGGGTTATTACTGCGAGTTGAACGGACAAGAGTATCAATGAAATGCATACCACAATCATTTTGCTTCTGGTGTTGTATTTCACGCTATAGTAGCCTCCATCACATTTTTGCTTAACCCTTGTCGCGAATTGCATAAGAATCTTTTGAAAAGCAGGGCTCTGTGTGAAAAGTCGATGATGTAATACAAGAATATGTGACCAGCCTGGCTGGATCAAATGATTCATGTCTTACTACTCATCACACGATGCAGCCAGGTCTCGTCACTTTCAGTTCTTGCTTGATGAACTTATCAAGCTTGGCAATATGGTACCCAACAAGTCCTCCAACTTTGGTAGACCTCCGGACTTCCCCCTCCCAGTTCTCTTTGTCCTCCTTGGACTCAAATTCGACTCCGGACTCGGGTACAGGACCTTCGTCGCCCAGCTCAACTTCAACCCACTTCTCCTTGAACGACTCGATCTCGCACGAACTCCTAGCTATTCCATCCTACAACAAGCACTGAAACGACTGTCTGAGCTTACACATCCTTTCGCTTCCATTTCCAGCTCACTGCAACGAACCCTATCACCACCACTGAAGCCAAGATAAGTCCCCATCCCGAGGCCAGAATCTCAGACCACGTAGGCACAACCTGTACCAGTACAGAGTCCTCAGCAAGGTTGCCAGCACCGTCAAACACTCTGAGTGTGTAGTTGTAGACTCCGGGTGCTAGGTTGTTGACATCGATCACGACCTTGAAACCATCCCATGTCCCTGACTCCTTGACAATGCCATCTCTCAGTACCTCATACGAGGCCGGATACTGGTCTGAGGAACTCCACTCTATCGATACACCCACAGTGCCATTGACATATTGGATATCAGGCGGGTGGTCAATTGAGGGGGTAATGAGGTCCACGAACTCGGAGGGGTATCTGTCAGTGCTCCCTGATAAACCAGAGATCTGGTACGTATCTCCCCCATCGTAATCACTCCAACCGTTGCCAATCGCGACACCATCGTCCCACGAGTTGGAGGTTCCATTGTCTACTGCATTTCCTAAGCCGTTCCAACCAATCCTGTTCTGATAGAGGCTGTTGGAGGTGCTCTCATTCATCACTATCGCCACCCCCCACTCCGAGTTGGCGTAGCACGTGTTGTTCACCGCAAGACACCCCTCTGAACGGAACCTGACGCCGCATTCATTTCGAAAGAGCGTGCAGTTGGTCACTGTGCAGTTGATAGAAACACTAATGATGATGCCAAATGAGCAGTCATACACTCTGTTTCCTAGAACCGTGCAGTCAATGGAATGGCGAATCCATATGCCAGAGTAACTGCTGTCATAGACTAGATTGTGGGCGACTGAGCACCTCGTGGAGTTATCAACCCGGATTCCGGACCATGTATTGCGGCCAAAAACACATCTCGCCACTTCACAGTGGCTGGAGTTCTCGATCTCAACTCCAAAGTGTTTTCTGTCAAAGACAGAGTCCACTATCGAGCCACATGTCACATTCCTAAAGCAGACTCCATCTTCCCCGTCACGGACTCCGGGAAACGGTGGGTCTGTCGTCAAAAGGCAATCCCGTATTACGAAATGAACATCGGTATTTGAGATGTTGACACAGCAGGCGCTTGTAGAGATATTGAGGCCCTCTATCAAGTAGGGATCATTCTCAGTCCCGCTCCCGGGCCACCCTTGGCTGGCAAACTCTGCATTGAATCGAACTACGACTGGGTCATGAGGTATGTAGGAGGTCGCAAGAGCTGCCTGAGCGAAACCCCTCCCACAACTCGGTCCCACCAGCTCTCTGCCAATAGCAGGATAGACGACTGATGAAAGCAGAAGTGCTCCTATGCACATGGTCGCTACTCGCATTGAAGACCACCAAATGGCTTTTCTCGGGATGTGGAACAGGTGCGCTTGAGTGTGCCGCTTCTCTGAGGTTTTTCACTCTTGTTATAGGAGTGGCCCTGCCAGATAATTCACCTCCCTGCACACTCCAAGAAGTTGAGTCGTTCGATGTCTGCAATTACAGTGTCCGTCAACTGGAAGAATACAAGTTAGCCCCAAATCCAGATGCTAAGAAGCTAGACACACTCGAATGCATTCTTAATGACGCAAAAGAGAGGCTGATTTCGGCAGCTCGCAAAGTACTGGAGATGGTGGACTCATGACTACGATAAATCATCACAGACGCAGATTCCTGCCAAGATATGAATAATAAAGGGCTATCAATTGATAGTTCTTTACACTTCATCTCTCGAAGGCTCTTGAAACTCACAGAATAAGTCCAGATGTATAGTTGAACTATACGAAAAGTGACTGTCGGTCCATTTCGAGTGAATACTCGGTAGCAGATACTGGATATTAGGATGGATATGACATTTGCTTCTCTCGATTTGGGAGAAATCTACAAATCCCGGTTGTGTTTGAACACTGATGTACACATAGCTTAGGTAAGTATGGTGACAATTCGTTGCTAGACCATGTAGATGCATTTACATTTGACGACTTCAACACATTGCGCTATCAGGCAGAGGAAGAGGAGGACATCATCTATGTTGTTCTCGGAGCCCTTCAGACCCGAATCGATGTAAATGAGAACAGTTTCCTAGCAGCGTACGCTCAAGCTGATAGAGTCTACAGGAGAGAGCTGGCTGAAACCCTGCGGGAATCACTCTTGGACGACGTAATACTTGAGGTAGTGGCAACACTTGGGCTGAAACTCAGCAGAGATTTCATCAAGGGAGTTGTCGACCAAGCGCTCAACTCAAGGCCCTTATGCTGGTATGCTGATGCAGCAAAGACACTCTTGACCTTGCGAGAGAGGGGCTATAGGCTAGGCCTGATCACGAACACGCACTGGCGCCTCCCAGAGAGTCTAAGAACTGAGTTTGACCGATACTTCTCAGTCATCTCCATTTCTCATGAGCATGGATACGCGAAACCACATCCATCTATCTTCTTGAATACTCTTCAGAAACTCAGTGTCACCCCAAATCGATGTGTGCACGTGGGTGATGACCCAGTTGCGGACATTCAAGGGGCCAAAGGAGTGGGGATGAGGACCGTATTTGTGAAGAGAAGTGAGGACCATGCCGATGCTGATATCACCGTGTCACAACTTAGTGATCTGCTCTCGCTATTACCCGGTGAACCTTAATGAACCGCTGAGTGGAATGACTACTAAAGAAATGAACTGCTATGGAAGAAGAGGTGCTCAATAATGTGAGTACGGCAATCCCCCAATCGCTTTAACACCGCCGCTTCTACTTCTCCAGATGTATAGTTCAACTATACATCTGCTTCTCTTGTCTGTAAGGCAGGTTCTTAGGACCGAGAATCTCCTTGGCCATGACTGGTCTACATGGATTGTGAATGGCAGTACTTTCTTATGTTCAGTATTCCATCAACCGAACTCGGTGGCCGGAGAATGGATATCGGCAAACTTAAGACAGTCCCAATTCGAGAAGTCTGGAAGAATGAACCGAGAGATTTCAACAAGTGGCTTGCAGATAATATTGACATCTTGAGTGAGGCTCTGAATCTACAAATTCCACTTGTCCCTCCAGACACCGAAGCTTCCGTTGGCTCCTTCTTGGCTGATCTTGTAATAGAGGACGAAAGCGGGGATAAAGTAGTTATAGAGTGCCAATTAGAGGAGAGCAATCACAAACATCTTGGGCAAGTAATAACCTACTTGACCAACCTAGATGCGAGAACCGCCATCTGGATATGTGCGAACCCAAGACCTGAGCATGCCCGTGCCATCGCTTGGCTGAATGAAGTTTCACCAGCTGATACGTACTTCTATTTGGTGAGAGTGCAGACAGTCCAAATCGAGGACTCTCCACCAGCTCCGCTGTTCACAGTAATATCTGGTCCGAGTGAGGAAACTAAGCAAACTGGACGCGCCAAGGAAAAAGACGCCGAAAGACATCGTAGGAGGCTCGATTTCTGGACTCAATTATTGTCCAAGAGTCAATCAACGAGCGATTTATTCATGAGTATTTCGCCTGGAAAGTTTGGCTACATTCAGAAGAGCGCAGGTTGGGCAGGAATCACATACAAGTACGTTGTATCTTACAGGTACATTGGTGTTGAACTCTACATTGACACACGGAACCCAAATGACAATAAATCGATATTCGACATGCTGAAGGAGAAAAAAACCGCGATCGAGGACGCTTTTGGCGGCTCACTAGCGTGGGATTACGAGGACGGCAGACGCGCGTGCAAGGTCAAATGGAGAAGAGATGATGAAGGTCTTGGAGCGGAAGAACATTGGCCTAGCCTCCAAGAAGAGATGATTCAAGCGATGACCCGCCTACACGAGGCAATCGATAAACATCTCCAACAGACTATGCGTGCCACCAGTCAAACATGACAATCAGTGAAAAGATGTGCGACACCTACGGGCATGTTATAGGTCCTATTAATATCTACCAATCTATCAAGTTGCAGAAGATAGAACATGACTGATAGGTCAATAGTGAGAAGAAAGAAGATGGAGAGAAGACTGGCCTCTCTCAAACCAGAATGAGAACTACTTCTGCTTCTCTTGCCTGTAAGGCGGATTCTCAGGACTCGGAATTTCTCTGGGCAGCTATGATTGGAAGTGTAACCTAATTCTTATATCTCGAGTTGCACACCACCCCTTCAACCCGATGGGGGTCGCATCTGGCAGGAGATTTCGTCTTGGCTTTGTCAGAAACAGCTAGAAACAGATTCGATGAGATGCGGGAACTTCTTCGAGAATATCCATGGGATTTCATGGGCTTCCTTTTCATAGCGCTCTTGATTCCCAGAATATACAGCTTGACTAACACCTATTGGGTCGGTCATATCGACTACAGTTCTCTTGCAATAGCTGAGCAGTATGAGTTCATGGGAATACTGATAGAAATCGTAAACGAAACAATACCATTCGGTATACTGGCACTGGTCAGTCAGAACTATCGCGATAGAAACGCCGTAGTCAGACAGCTTGTGGCAGGGCTGGTTCTTCAGTTAGTGCTGTCCACCATTCTCGCTGCTGCCATTCTTGTCAATATGTCGATGTTCGTGGATTTCATTGGCACAGCACCTGAACTGGTTGATCAGACAGTGTCCTACTTGTCCTTGAGAGCATTGGCGCTTCCGTTCGCTTCAGTATCTTTGCTCTTAGTTGTAGGACTGAAGTCCATGGACCGGGCCAAGCTTGCACTTCTGATAGTCGCCTTGAATGTCGGAGTGAACATCATACTTGATCTTCTTCTTGTTTCTCCCTTTCCGTTCTCGCTCCAGCTAGGACTGACTGGTGTGGCACAAGGGTATCTCATTGCAAACATCATATACTGTTTCATTGCACTTACGGCGGCGATACGGACTCTGCAAATGCGACGCTCTGAGTGGGGAATAGGCCCGTTAATGACCCAATCACGACCGCTCTTCAAAGTCGGGGGTTGGACGGGGATTGATTCCTTTGTACGGAACTTCTTCTACTTTTTCGTTCTTCAAGTGCTGAACTTCATGGGTCCGAATCAGTATGCAGGCTTCCAGCTCTTCCAAAGGCTGATGTGGACTGCGCTGATCCCTGTCATAGCATTATCAGAAGGGACTAGTATCCGGGTGGGGAACTATCTGAAGACTGAGGAAGCGGAATATAGGATTCCAAGGCTTCTTCAGACATCTGCTTTTCTAGGATTCCTAATAATCGCAGGCTTCGGATTACTCGGGTTGGTTGCGATAAATGCCATGGGGTTCTTCTTTACTTCAAATCCAGATGTTGTTCACTACTCAACAGTCATGTTCTGGTGGCAGATAGTCCCATACATCATCTTTGCAGTTTCAATGAATCTGAGAGGCGTGTTTTTCGGCACAGGGAAGACATACTACATTCTCATCGTGAGCTTGGTTCTCAATCTAGGGATTATCCTGCCATTCTTCTACATGATGAGTTCACTCATCCTTCCGCAGTCCTTTGAGTCCGTTATGCTCATGTTTGTACTCGTGGATGCTGTGGACTTTGTAGTCACGTTTGCTCTTGTGAGGACACTGCTCAAACGACTCTTTCCAGTCAGTACAGTCTGACAAACCGGATGGGTTAGATGCCAAGGATCAGCTCTCCGCCGTTCTCGTACGCACGGAGCTGGTTTCCTTGCCTGTTCAACCCCTTCCTCCCATATCTCGCCCAATCACAGCCTCGTCCAATGCATTGTCAACGACCTTATTCAGATTCTCAACAAACTCATCACTGGTGACGAGGGCCATCTCCTCTACGTGGGGCGACATTCAGATATCCTCCTTTGTGTCCTCACGCACGACAACCGCAGTCTTCGCTCGTTCGCGTGTTCTGTCCACTATGTAGATTGAGGTTTCCAAGAGTGACCCTGCAAACTCTTCAAGTCCTTCAGTCGCGTAACAGGTCTGAGCGCCGCTGAGCAGTTCCAGAATCGTGTCTAGGTTATGAACCAGACCTGCCATTGTGAACGCAATCTTACTCATCTTTCATTTCCTCCCATTTATCGTTTCTACGAACAGACACAATTTTCTCATCGGGATACATTCGTGTCTGGTCTAATCTCCAATAGTACCCCGCAGAATCACGGATTATCAAAACGCCCTCCTCTTTGCGGGCATAAATTTTACATCCAACTTCGGTGCGATAACAGATTCCTGCTTTGTATCCGTGGTGGCTGTATCGCGGCATTTTACTTGTCCTCCTTCTCCTTCGCGGCCTCTCTCCTCTTCTTCCACCTCTCAGGGTCACAAAACCATCTGAGAAACAGACACCAACCCAGCGGTAATACAATAATCAATATGTTTTCGAGAACTGTATACTCTTCGATAGGCCAATAAAACATCAGTTTGCCCCCTCCTTGATAGTCCCATCTACGTTGTGTTTGAAAAGTGTTCCACACTCACAACACCTGCGCTTGTTCTGGGCAGCTGGTTCTGGGTCCCACACTTCGGGCATCGCTCTCTCTCCAAGATCTCCTCATACATCTTATCGACACTCATCTAATGCGCCTCCTTCTTCTTCGCTGGCCTCTTCTTGCCTTTGGGTCTCAAGGCTTTCTCCTTCTCTTCAATCTGTTCTTCCAGTTCTCTCAGGACTCGCTCTTGTTCCTTCATTGGTGGTTCTTTGTAGACTTCAACTTTCAACCATTCATCGACTGGCACCTTGCCGTTAGCCACGTCACGTATCAAATTCTCCAAGCTCGATATTCTTGCTTCCAAGTCGTCAGTTCTTTCTTCGGCAAGTCGCACACCGTTCTTTGTTAA
>DXJO01000006.1 GCA_019057475.1 Candidatus Thorarchaeota archaeon
AGCTCGTCCGGTCTGTGTTCAGCTCTATCTGTGAGACCTACGAGTCCGATAAGATGGTCTACTCGTTCCTTTCTGGCGGTTTCCTCCACTCCTGCGATGAGCAATGGGAGCTCAACATTCTCATACGCTGAGAGTACAGGCAGCAAGTTGAAGAATTGGAAAACAAACGAGATCTTCTGGCGGCGAACAGAAGTAAGTTCTTTCTCGTTCATGCTAGTGATATTGACGCCATCGATTGTGACAGTCCCCGCCGTGGGCCTGTCGAGAGCGCCGATAAGATTCAACAGTGTTGTTTTGCCTGATCCTGATGGGCCCATGATCCCGATGGCCTCACCCTGCTTGACTTGCAGGCTTACGCCACGAAGGGCTGGAACAGTGAGCTCACCCATCGTGTAAATCCGTGACACAGAATCGAGGTCTACTATGACGTGATTTACCACATATTCCCTCTCCGTCACACATGCTGTCTGCGGAATCGAATGCCTATAATTATTTCCATCTCCGTATTATAATTCGCAAGGTTGAACAGATGTACTGAGCCTGTTGAGATTCTGTGAATAGCGTTCGTTCTTATTCACGACTCCTTTCCTCTTTGGCGGTAATTCACCAAGGCTTGCCTTGAGGATGATGTTTTTCTGTGGATTTCGACTAACTTGACCAATGAAGTACTTGCTTGGAACGCAAGGAAGGACGCGATGATAAGTGAGAATCCATGGTGGAACAAAGACTGATAGTACGATTGCGAAACCGGAATGGAAGCACCGATTATAACTGCGAAACCTAATGATAATACGAATCCTGAAAGCATCAAGGTCTTGATGGCCCTCACACGGTCTTTGGGTCTTGCCAATGCTAGCAAGTCACCGAACAACCGGATTAGGATAAAGAACACCATGATCACGCTGGTCAAACCAAGCAGTTGCAGCATTAGCAATGCGCCGTCTACTCCATAATGCCACAAATACGTTCGATACATTCCTGACCCCCCAGGTACTACAATTGTCATCGCAACGAAACTAGCGAGAAAATCAAATACAATCTCTATTCCTCCCCTTTTTCCGAAAACACTTGAACTACCTATGACTTTGACCCATAGTAATCTATAGAGAAAATAGACAAGCATCACGACTAAGAAAAGGGGAACTACTATCATGGCGTCGAAAATGATCTGAAGGTAAATCACGTGAGGGGATGCGATTGTATAGGCAACGAGGACAATTACAGGGATGAAGAATACAAACCATATCATGAAAAGCACGAAAGCATTCCGAATTTGCCTTGGGAAGTTCTTCAGTAAAACCCGCACAGATTCGGGGCTATACTTTTCATATCTGGGTTCTTCATCAGCAACATGGTCCTCAACGTCCAGGATTGACCTGCTGTATTCTTGGGCGATCTCAGAGGGAGCTCCAAACTTCGCAATGCTTTTTCTAGCCGATTCAAGCGAAACCTGTCCATGACCTAAGTCTTGGGCCATTTCAATCAAGTAAGTGCGAATCTCATGAATGATTTCATCTGCTATCCTATTCGGCAAATGCGATCGGACGAGGTCCAAGTAATCATCAATCTCTGCATAAGGATCTTTGGTCATATCAAATCAGCCTCTTTCAGTAGTCTAGTTAGCTGCTCTGTCAAATCAAGCCAAGTCTTTGACATCTTTCGAAGCATCTCTTTTCCTCCTCTTGTCAAGAAGTACAAGCGCTTTCTCTTTCCCTCGGCTGCAGACCATTCGGCTTCCAGCATACCACGTTGCTCAAGTCTCCGAAGCAAAGGATAAGTTGTGCTTGGTTCTACTTGCAAATTGTCATACTCCTCTCGATTCAGACGCTTCATTATGTTATAGCCATAGGACTCTCCATCTAGTATCGCCGCAAGTACTGCCAGCGTGAGTGCACCACGGCGGGTCTGTATGAGCCACCGGTCGAACTCAATGTTGGCCTTCCTCTTGCCTGCTTCCTCTGTCATGGGTTTCGCCTACGCCGTTACATTGCCGAAGGTATATCGTTATATATAGTGTGTAATACGATATATAATTCTTTTGCTACTCCCATAGTGAAATGCTTCCTGCTGTCCTGAGTCGATTCATGAAACCATTGACGCAACAATTAGATTTATCTTCAAACGTGACCTATTTAGTCATAGAATAGTTCAGAGTGTGTTCACGTGGCAACCGATGATGTCATCCCGATGAGGTACGAGTTCTTCAGTTGGAAAGGATTCCTTGTAGGTTCAGTGAGCATTGCTGTAGCTATGGTTCTCCAGTCGATGATTAGTTTCCCGCTGATTTGGGAAATGAGAAGCATGGGCTTCACTATCCTAATCATCGTATCTTCACTTGTTGTGGGATTTGCATCGGGCAGCGTGTTAATCTTTCTCTTCCCTCCTGACCAAGATGTCATCGGAATGGCTGGGCTGGGGAGTGATGATTTGACCCAACACATCGCTCTGTTCTGGGTGGTTCTTGCACTCCTGCAGCCAATGCTCTCTGGATTCGTATTCTTCTTCGAATACTTTGGAACAGATCCATTCGCAATGATTTGGGTACTTGTTGGATTCGCCGCACCCAGCGCGGGCTTTGCAATAGCGATGTATGACAGAACAAATGCAATAGCAAACGACCTGAAGCTGTATTTCGCTCACAATCAGAGTCTGGATATTGTGTCACTTGAGTGGCTTCATGGATTAGGGCCTAGAACCGCAGCTTACAGAATGGGTATGCTAGAGAGTGCGGCAGAAAAAGCAGGCGGGTTGAGAGTGAGAGGACATCAAATAGTTCGTATCAGTGACCCATTCCCTATCAACAATTAAGCTGCTAAGCAGGGTGCTTTTTCCTCATATGCGCGGCCAGTCCTTTGTCGGTCCATGCAATCCAGTCACATCTAAGACAGCTGAGCTTCTTACTCCCAATGCCAAATCGTGGTGCGGAACGCTCTTTAAGTTCGTAAATTGTGCCACCATAGCCCGAACTCCTTCTGGTGACGATTTCGAATCGTTTCTTGAAGCACTCCCTGCAGATCCCGAGTGTCTTCTGTTTCTCCGACGCGAAACTATCTTCGAGAGTCTTGGCTGACCCGAATGACTCCATCATCTTTCCGCAGCTCTCGCAGAATTCCGCTATTCTAATCACCACTTGGCATGTGCACTTATATGGGCGGCGGATATGGTTGCGTCACGACAGAGAGGGCTGGTTATATTACTTTTCACTGTGTGAATCGGACGAATATTACAATCCCTTGACGTAGAGTTGTGAAACTGTCTTGAAGACATCTTCAACTCCCTCTCCTGTCAAGCACGACGTTTCAAGGAACGCTACTGGATGAAGCCGTCCATCCTCACCTAGCTTCTTTGCTAGCTCTTCTGCAAAGACGAATCCTTCGTCTCTGGAAATAGGTGGCTCCTCTGCGTCCTTATCGGAATCGCTTCTGAGGTCAGTCTTGTTACCAACAATGATTATCGGAGGAAGGCCCTCGATGGTAGATGATGCTTCCTTCAACCAGAATTCCAGACTCTGAAAGCTCCATCTGTCTGACGCGGAATAGACGATTATCAACGCGTCAGCTCCTTCATAGAATTCCTTTCTAGCAATATCCATCCGTACAGCTTCGTCAAACGACCAGACACTAAGCATGACCCGGTGGTCGATTAGCTCGAAGAGTCTCTCGTGAATGTACTGTATGGTCTGGGGCGGTTCTGATTCCCTTTCCTCAATCATGGGCTCTAGCCCGGCCTTTTCTAGGAGACTTCCCTTACCTACCCCATCCTCTCCAAGGATTATTGCCTTGGCCGTCACCATAGGCGTGATTACATGCTTGGGAGTAGCTACCTTCTTGGTGGCTTTTTCCTCGGGCGCTTGAGCCCACGTTATTTCTGGTTCTGCAAGTTGCCCCTCCGCGGTTTCGAGGACCTCTGGATTAACCGGCCCCTCAGAATCGGGCGTAGAAATCACTTCTTCCGTTAGAGAATTGAGTGGGATTACGGCTGGGGTAGTCGAGTGGGTGCCTGCTGCGGCCTCAACAACTTCGTTCCCCCGGAGGCTAATGCGTATCGCTTGAGCCTTGTCCATCTTCTTGCTTTGTTTTGTACTGGCTGCCATGAATGAATCACTCATGGATTCAACGACTGATAGTGCCTCTGTAATGTCTTTGAAGTCATGCTTGCCCATTGACACTACTTCTATTTCCGGAGGTTCAATTTCGGAACTTTTGATGAATGTGGCTGCCACCAGCTCCTCTTTCACAACCCGTGTTTCAATGGCAGGTGGTGTTTTGGGCTGAGGTTTAGGTTCCTCCTCCACCACGACTGCCCTCGTTTCCGGAACTCCTATCCTGATCATGGTGTCTTTCAAGATTCCTGGAGGGAGCCTCTTGCCCAAAAATAGGAAATATTTCTGCAATTCGATTTGCATATCATTGAAAGATTTGCCTTTCAGAGGAATCTTCTTTTTGATAATGCCTTTGTCGCGTACTTCAATGTAAGTGGGACGGAGTGTTAACGAGATTGTTGTTCCAGGCACTATCAAGTTACGTTGACCTCTCAGGTATACCGGTAATCTCCCTTTGATTGCTGAGAGATAACCTTTTCGTGGATGGAGTCAACCATCTCTGACGTACCTTGCAATAGTACCACGTATGCAAGGTTGAACAGAAAGAATTATGACTGTCTTAAAGTCTGTAGGCAGCAGGTCTAGAGCATGACGGACATAGATTTCCTTGAATATGTTGAAGTGATTCATGATTGGCCGGAGCAAGGCAGTGCAGTTTGTGATGTTAGCCGTTTGCTCGAACATCCCAACATCTTTCATGAGGCTGTTGTTGCCCTTGCGAAGCCTTTCGTTGAACTACAACCAAACAAGGTTGTAGGCATCGGACAGAGAGGAATTGCTCTTGCCAGTGCTATTGCCTATTATTTGGGCTGCGGCATAGTGCCAGCATATTCCATTAGGGATGTTCCCGAGGACTGCAGCCGAAAGATAAAGTGGTTGCCTGCCAGTAGATTCGCAGATGCTAAGCTCGGACTGGTGGCTGAGTCAATTGATCCTGGAGATAGAATCATAATCATCGACGATTGGCTCATTAGGGGGAAAACAGTTCTTGCGGTATTGAAGGCCATCAAGAATCTCAAGGCTTCAGTGGTAGGTGTTGCGTGTGTTATCAACAACCTCTCTGAAGCAAGCCGCAAGAAGCTTGGCAGACCTGAAGTGTACTCACTCATCAATGACCTTGAACCGCAAGCGTTCAAATCCGACAAGTAGAACGGTGTTGAAAAAAGGAGCGTAGGAGCCTGAGGCTGCGATTGCCTCAGCAGCTCCTATTTTGCTCTACTCTGTCTGGCCGCGTAGCTCTCTTCGTAGCACCTTGCCGACCATTGTCTTGGGCAGGGTTTCAACAATCTCGAGGTCTGTTGGTACCTTGTAGACCGCCATCTTTTCCTTGCCAAAGGTTCGCATCTCCTTTAGAGTAAGAGTCTGACCTGGTTCTACTACCACGAAAGCTTTGACTGTTTCGCCTCTCTTCTCGTCTGGAATGCCAATGACTGCCACCTCACGAATCTTGGGATGCTCAAAGAGGACTTCCTCGACATCGTTGGGCCACACCTTGTACCCACTGGCGTTGATGAGGTCCTTCTTTCGGTCAACAATGTACGTCCAACCATCCTCATCCATCTTTGCGATGTCACCAGTGATTAACCATCCGTCAGATGTGAGAACCATCTTGGTTTCATCGGGTTTGTTGTGATATCCCTTCATCACTTGCGGCCCTTTTACGGCAAGCTCACCAATCTCTCCTGCAGGGAGGTCCTTTGTACGATCATCAAGGTCGACGATCTTGGAATCGGTGCTTGGGAATGGCAATCCGATGGAACCGATTTTCCTGAGATTCTTGTCTAGCGGGTTTGCATGAGTGACAGGACTTGCCTCGGAGAGTCCATACCCCTCGATTATGATCGAGTTAGTGGCCTCTTCGAATTTACGAGTTACTTCAGGAGGTAGCGCCATTGCTCCAGCGATTGCCAACTTGAGCCCCGTGATGTCATACTTGCTAACATTCGGATGACTGTATATTCCAATGGCCATTGTTGAGACCGTTGGGAAGAAAGTTGGTTTCAGCTTGTCCATCCATTTCAGCGTGTTTTCAATATCACGGGCATTCGGAAGAAGGATGATTCCGCATCCCCAAGAGATTGCTAGATTCATCGAGATGGTCTGTCCGAAAATGTGCTGTATCGGCAGGGCAGCGACGAACAGCTCCTTGCCCGGTTCAGCCATCCAACTCATCCATGCAGCACACTGTTCACAGTTTGCCTTCAGGTTGTCGTGTGTTAGCATCGCGGCCTTCGGAGTCCCTGTGGTGCCGCCAGTGAACTGAAATACGGCTAGATCCTCAGCCGGGTTGATGGTAACATCAGGAGGTTCAGGGACTGTATCTTTGATGAAGTCATTCCAGAGAAGGTCTCCTTCCCTCAGGGGTGGAACTTCCTTCATTTCCTTCTTGTATTTTACTTTGGGAGCTAGGATTTGCTTCATCTTGGACATCGAATCCCATGCTGCTGCTACAATGACATTCTCAAGATTGCTCTCCTTACGAACCGCTTCTACAACTTTGTAGAAGAAATTCAGCACGATGATTGTCTTTGCGCCCGTATCTTGAAGGTAAACTCTCAGCTCCTTTGGCATGCTGAGTGGGTTGATAGGCGCAATCGTTGCACCACATTTCAACGCTCCGAAGTAGCTAATTACAAACTGCGGGCAGTTGATGAGCATTATAGCGACCGTGTCGCCTTTCTTCACGCCAAGCTTGGCAAAACCATTTGCGGCTCTGTCAACGAGCTCCTTAAGCTCTCGGTAGTTGATCTTTACGCCCTCGTAAAAGAGCGCTAAGTTATCGGGGTATTCCGCCGCGGCTCTGTCTAGGTATTTGTACAGAGGGCCATCAGGAAGCGTAATTTCCTTCGGAGTGTCCCCAACGTAGTATTTGTACCATGGTCTATCCAATTTTCTCTCTCCTCATCATGATGAGTACTAGAATACGCGCCTGCTACCGCATGTCGCATAAATCCTTTCTGATGAATGGACCTATTCAGTCGCTGTTTCTTGGAATCAGTTTTTTATACTGCCGGCGCACAGCGCTTCCTTTAGACAGACAATGAGAACTCACGCGGCCAATTTGGAAATAGGGATGCTTTTCTCTGCAGTCAACTCGTCAACATTCTTCTTATCGGACTCTACTCGTTTGGCTTCATAATGCTGCAGAGCTTCGAGATTGGTCATTTAGGTGGAGCTATGTAGACCTCAAAGACTCCAGACCATATGTCACTACTTGGTTCTGGCTTAATCAATAGGTTTCCGTCGAAGCTCGCACCAACTGGTTTAGCTTTACTCTTTTTCCAAATGTCCGCGAAGATGAGCGAATGGATTCTGTTTTGGAAATCCTCAGTGACACTTGAGATGGACACGTCTACATGAGCTGAATCGATTCCGTGTTGACTGAGATCTGCAGTTGTCCTAAACAAACGTTCTTCGTTCACAGCGCCTATCATCTTGTCGAACGTGTATCCAATGCCTCCAGCTAAGTAATAGACTCTCATTGGAATCTCTCTTTCCTCTCCAATCACAACAAGTTTCCGATTACTGAGCAAGATGTATTCCGGATTAGCGAGGGTGATTGGGATTGAGGCCGCTTCAACAGTCACATCATCCATCTTTAGGTTCTTGCTCAGGAAATCGCCAAGCTTGATTACTTGCTTATCGAATCTAAAGGGTTCGAAATCATCAATGTACACTACATTTCGAGCCTTGCGTAGTATGACATCAACAATCCTTTGACATTGCTTGAGGAACTGGACCCTTTCGTCCTTTCGGCTAAGTATCCTTCCTATGGATGTCACAACACGTAGGAAATCAAGGTTCTTGAAGTTCGAGAGAATGGTTCTACTCAGGTATGTCTTGCCGCCAGCCTCTAGGAATCCTTCTTCTCTCGCCACTTTCTCAGGTATCGGATTCCCCAGGTAGATCTGAGTCATTGCCTTTCTGCGCTTCGCCTTGAAAAAGATGCCCACATCTAGGCCACGACGGGGCAGGTCGAGAAGCTGTCTCACAAAGGGTCCATCTGGAACAATCTCCCTCACCTGCGCTTTCTGGTACATCTGGTTGTACTTGGCAAATAGGTCGGCTCGTGACATCCTCCAATCAACCCGCAGGTGCTACATTCTTCTATTCATCTTTATTATCTCTTCGGATTTTGATACTGGCAAACTCGGTGAGGATTTCTAAGGGTATTTTCAATAATCGGATGGAATCTTGACGGAACGTATAAAGAGGTCAATGTATTGAGTAAGTCCCGTACAGTTCCAAACATTTCGGCCGTCCGCGAGGCTTGAACCAAGAATGAGGTAGTCCAGATGGAACGAAGGAAAAAAGGCTTCACATTCGCAATACTTGGCATTTTGCTTTTTCTGATTTCATTAGTGCTCTTGCTTCAGATTCCGGATTTCTATCTCGGATCCCTGGTAACTATGTTCGTTGCTGTGGTGCTTATTGGTCTTGGAGGTGCCATAGCAAAGGGGTATGACACTAAGCTTGAAACAACAATAGAGGAATGCTACTTCTGCAATGGTTCAGGAAAGATTGAGGCCGCAAAGGGTTCTGAGGTTTGCCCTAGATGTGGAGGTACGGGCAGAGCATTGCCTGAGGATTCTTCTTAGTAACTACTCTGATTCATTGATTTCATCACCTGTAAGGTTGTTTAGATTTGAGAGAGAAACTAGTGATTGCACATCGTGGAGCATCTGGCTATGCACCTGAAAACACTCTGAAAGCGTTCAAGACTGCATGGAAAATGAGCGCAGACATGATTGAACTTGATGCGCAGCAAACCTCAGACGGTTGTCTTGTATGCATTCACGATTTCGAGTTGCCTAGGACAACAAACGGTGAAGGCTACGTTGGAGAGATCACATATCGTGAGATTAAGGAATTAGATGCGGGGCAGGGTGAAAAAGTGCCACTGCTGAGTGAGGTGCTCGATTTTGCAAGAGGCCGGATTGGAGTGAACATCGAGATCAAAGCTCTGAACGTTGAGAAACGAATTTTGGAGCTAGTTACTGAACGTGAGATGCTTGACTCGGTCATGTTCTCCTCGTTCATGCACAACACGGTCAGAGTAGTCAAGAATCTCAATACTTCCGCAAGGACTGCAATCATATTGTCCGAACCCAGAGATGATGCGGTACGTTACACTCTTGGTCTTGGAGCAAACGCCATCAACCCGCCTTTCGAAACCCTCACCCCAGAGCTTGTAATGAGCGCTCATGAAGCGCACCTCGAAGTATTCCCCTATACTATGAATGACGCTAGCTCCATGAGGAAGTTACTATCCATTGGAGTGGACGGTCTGATAACAGATCTACCGGATGTTTGTGTGAAGGTCGTCGAAACCTTTCTCCAGAGCCAGGATGCTTAACTCATTTTTGAGCGGACGCAATAACTCTCTCTAGGAACGGAGGGATGTGTGAATAAGCAATGCTTCTAGTGGGATGACAGGGTATGACATGTTCTGCCCCCTCAATCATGTGAATCTCCTTGATATCTGAGGATATGCCATCGTACACAATGCGTGCATTCTTGGGGGAGATGGTTTTATCATCCGTCCCTTGCATAATGAGCGCGGGCACCGCTACCTTATGCATAACGTTTCGCACGTCCTTTGTCATCTTGAGAAACTCTGAATATGCACTTAGCGGCTCCTTGGCATACTTGGTTCTTTGCAAGTCATAGCCATGGGTTTTCTGTATCTTCTCTAGGTCAACAGATTTGAACTTCATGAACAACTTCAGAATTGGAAGAAGCTTTGCAGCTGTTGAGAAGATGCGGACAGCTGGTGAGATCAGAACAATGCCGTCAATGTCATCTTCTCTCGAGGCAAGCTGTAGAGTCAATGCTCCACCCATAGAGAACCCTGCAACGAACAGATGCTTCGGATTCCAAGACTTCACTACATCAAGTCCATCGGATGCCGCTTTGAACCAATCATGTCGAGACTTCTTCGACAAGTCCTCTGGACTGGTTTCGTGTCCTGCAATCCTTACTGCATAGGATGATATGCCTTTCTCTGCTAAGAACTGCCCGAGACTGGCAATTTCATCAGGTGCAGCGCAGAAGCCATGAACAAGCAGAAAAGCCACGTTGGCGCCATCCGGGCGAAGTGCAACTCCGTGTTCCGGCTGATTCAACGTTGTTTCCAGCCTTTTCAGGGTTTCTTTTTCATATTGCTAAGCTTTCATGATAGCTTCTTTGCGAGATACGAATTTGAAGCCTTGTTTCAGCATCCCCAGCCTGACGCCAGCTATCAACCACGAAAAAGTGAAGAGTATCTCAAGACTTACCACAAGCACCACGAGCAAAGTAAGCACTGCTGCAATATCAAAGATAGATGGAAACACGGAAAAGACGCCCAACACTACGACTGCAGTGATTGCGCCAAGCAGTACTCCCACTATCGCAATTATCCTCATTAGCTGCCCTTCCAACTCATGTCCTGCATTTTCAACTTCCCTAGCAAGACTAAGGATTAGCGAGAGGACAAGCATGAAAGTGATGGCATAAAACGCCCACAGCATTGCTGCAGCTGTGTTTGCCATGTGTACTACTCCCACGGCTAATGAGGACATCGGGATGGTTAATGCAAAAATTAAGCTGAACGAACCAAGCATCCCGACCATACCCATCTCCTTGCCATGAGCATACCCAGCTATCACTACATTCTTTGTTAGCAAAATAGCCATGGGTAACATTAGAATCGTGGCTGCTTGAACGTATGGATCAACTCCGGGGAACAACGTAATGTTGAACCATCTATGGGTTGGCCATACTGCAGCTGGACCACTCCCAGTGCCGCCAACCATGAATAGCGCAAACGTGATGGAGCTTATAATACTCACAACAACCGTTAGGAATCCTTGTGAAAATGATGTGAGGCCTCTGATTTTAGTTTCAATCATCAATAGTGCTTGTGTAATAAGAATGGCAATCCACGGAATTACGATAAAGCCAGATAGCACATATGGATGGACCATTATGCTTGCGGCAGCAAACATTAGAGGAAGTCCAACGATGACATCAGTCTTGCCGGCGTATATCGAACCCATGAGGAACAATACTGCAGTTGGACAGGCGACAAGGAATAGTGCATAATTGGGAGCAACCGTTTGGAGCATGGTTCCTGCTTGACCTGCAGCGAACACTCCAAGTGCCGCAGCGGATAGCATAAGCCACTTGGTGCCGCCCTTAATGACATCAGCGCCTATGTGTGCAGCACGAAGCTCTCTAGCTCCGAGTCGAGGTGCCAGCATGACCCAGAACATCATTGAAAGACAGAGCGCATAGACAAATGCCGGATCCGTTACATATGTGGTAGCATCAGCCATCGTGCTCCACGGGCGCCAGATCTCAGTGGATGTCGATTCAGCTAGAGAGAAAGCTCCGAAGACGATTGCAGCGGTGCCAACGATAATTGTAAGCAGACCGGTAATCCCGAACGCGAACTTTGCAGTTTCAGAGCTCCGCGCATACTCTCTTATGGATGCTATTGGGGACCACCAGAATTTCACGACCATTAACTGTCCAATGAGTAGCATCACGTAAGCAGCGGTAGTCACAATCACGGCAAAAGACGCAACCTCTGGGTTTGCGATTGAGTAGTTGTGAATCCCCATTCCAATGGCCAGTACTGGAATCCAGAATGCATTCAAGATTCCTGCAAGAAGCCCAGTGTACGTCTTCGTCGAGTCCACGTAGACAATTGACCAAAGCTGCCACAGAATGGCGAAGATTGAGCCAAGTGCAGCGAGATTAATCACGTAGGATGCAACCTGTCCTGGAAGGTTCCACAGCTCGCCCCCTACAGGTATGAGAATCACAAGAGGAATGCCGACCAAGAATGTCAACAGGAGTACTGTCGGATATCCAGATTCAAGACGCCTTCTTAAAGATCCAGAACCTATGAGCTGGACAAATAGTGAAATAACTAGGAGTGCAACGAAGGCTGTCGAAGTCCAGTAGTAAATCGGATTCTTCAGAGTGAGTGCTCCGATTGAAGGAATTGGAAGCAGCGCTGTACCGGATATTATACCAAGCCCAGCTGCGGCCATGCCAAGAAACCCTCCAATACCTGCAATCTTGCTGAGCTGTCCTGATGATTGCATTGGCGGCGGAGGAGTTCTAGATACAATACGTTCTGTTGATTCTGTCTGTGCCATCGATTAGAACCTCATTTGGTGATGGTCATCCCTGTTGGTCGGTTTACCATTCTGCGGGGGATAAAAGGATTGCGGAGTGCGTCCGGACCTACAGCTCTGGAATGCAATGGAACAAGCATCTGTCCAGCAAGCTTCTTACCGGTACGTAAAAAAGGGGACTAACACAACGGGACTCGGTGATGTGTGAATTGTCTCCTGATTTCGAATTTTATGTAAAGGGAAAGAAAATAATGATGAACGAGTTCGTTGAGAATGTCATACATGACGTGATTATTGCAATTGTATCACATCTTCACGACGTTGACCTCAAGACCATTGAGAAAATTGAGATATCCTAGATGATTTGGATCGATTACGAAAGAGGACGTGAACTAGCAGAATGTCCCCTGATTGTTACAGCGGCCGAGTGCTTTGGATTGACCTAACATCCGAAAGCACAAGAGAAGAGAACTTGGATTCGTCCATCTATGAGAACTTCATCGGCGGAAAGGGATTAGGCGCCTATCTGCTGTATAAAGAACTTGAAGCAGGCATAGATGCATTGGGTCCAGACAATGTACTCCTGTTCCTTTCTGGACCCCTTCAGGGACTTCCTGCTCCCAATGTGGGGCGGTGGGCCTTGGTTACCAAGTCACCTCTGACAGGTCTCTTTCTGGATTCACACAGCGGTGGTGCTCTTGGAAGAGAACTAAAGAAAGCGGGCTATGATGCAGTAGGTATCAAAGGAAGGTCGAAGCGGCCAACGTACCTAATCATTGATGACGGTTCGGTAGCATTTGAAGGAGCTGACGACCTTTGGGGAATGGGCGTTCATGCTGCAACTAGAAGCTTACAAGAGAAGAATGCAAAGGGCTCTTCAGTTTATGTGATTGGTCCTGCAGGGGAAAACCAAGTACTATTCGCAGTCGGCTGTACAGAACTTGCGCATCAAACTGGTCGTGGCGGCGCTGGGGCTGTGATGGGCTCGAAGAATCTGAAAGCAATGGTCGCACGTGGCACCAAGATGATTGCAGGTGCAGATGTTGACACGATTCGCAAAATCAACAGAGCCGTAATCAAGGGCTGGAACGCGAAGGTAGACTATGGCTTCAAGGATTATGGTACTGCCTTTCTAGTAGAATTCGCTAACAGCATGGGACATTACCCCACACGGAACTCGCAGAACGGCTACTTCGATGAGTATAGACGGATTGATCCCGCAACAATGGAAGAGAAATGGGGGCTTGGAACACACCAGTCGTGTCCTCACTGCATTATGAGATGTACGCGAGCCTACAAGACCGAAGCTCCAGACGGAAGCGGAGCTGAGGTTGAGTCAACAGTTGAGTACGAAACATTGGGCCTTCTTGGGGGCAACATTGGAGTGAGCGATCCCCAAGCCATCCTTAAGATGAATTATCTTTGCGATGATTTGGGTCTCGACACTGTTAGCACTGGCGGAAGCATAGGCTTCGCAATGGAGGCTTACGAACGTGGGATGCTCTCCGCCACGGGTATCGGCATTCCACTCAGATTTGGTGACGCCGATGCTGCAATTCAGCTCATCAAGATGATTGCATCCCGTGAAGGATTTGGCAAGACCCTATCCTATGGTGTTCGAGCGGCTTCAATGGAGATAGGGAAAGGAAGCGAGAGCTTTGCAGTCCATGTAAAGGGTCTCGAGGTGCCGGCTTGGGACCCGCGCGGAAAGAAAGGCTTAGGGTTGTCTTATGCGACAGCTGAAGTCGGGGCGAGCCATTTGAGAGGTTGGCCTGCCACCGTTGATCCTCCTTCCGAATCCGCTCTTGATGTCATAGACTCAATGGTGACGGCACGTGACGACAAAGTTCTCACAGACTCCCTTATCGTCTGCCATTTCACTTACCATCTTCCATTGCCCCATGAACAGAAGATAATACTGCTAAACGCCGCAACAGGCTTCGATTACAATGAGTCGAGCATAAGCTCATTCGCTCACAGAGTTGCTACTCTGACTCGAATGTTCAATGTCCGGGAGGGCATATCCCGCAAGGATGATATCTTGCCAGAGAGGTTCTGGGAACCGCAAAAGCATGGTCCGAGAGAAGGGATGAGCGCATTCGTGGACAAGGCTGATTTCGAAGCCTCGCTGGATAAATTCTATGAGCTCCGTGGTTGGGACAGGAACGGACGCCCCACTATCGATACAATCAATACCCTGGGTCTTGAGAGTATCGTATAACAAGTTTCACAGAGTTGGCGAAGGTATACAACTTACTTTTAATACTGAGATAACGGGAACCATTGAACGAGTTGATGAGGAGGACCTACGATAACCGATAACCCCGGACCGACCAGAAGGCCACACGTACCATTGATTGATGCTGACATCACTCCCCGTCTCTCTGATTATTCCAAGATGTCCAATGAGAAGGTGCTTTTTCTCCTCAATAGGGGCACAGGAGTGTCTCCCTATTCTCATCAGTTCATGCCGGAGGAGATAGATCCCCAGATACTCTCAGGATTCATTTCAGCCATCACTAGTTTCATGGACGAAGCATCAGGACCAGAGAAGACACATCTTCAAACAGTCGACAGCTCAGACGCCTCGTTTCTTCTGGTGGGGGGGGATTGGATAATCGGAGTCTTGTCAGTTTCGAGGGAAACAAACGAGGCCCGCAGTAAGCTCCGGCGGGTTGTTAGGGAGTTTGAGGAACAGTTCTCGTCGCTCAAGAATGCAGATGGCTTCGAGCTCAGTATGTTCAAGGGCTTCGACAGATTCGTGATGGATCTTTTCCTATCTGACAGAATATCGGAACGAACGCTTATTCTCAAGGGCTGGGACTGGCCTAAATTCTGTCGTTCGTTTGACGTTCCCAGTGAGAGTATTAGAGTAAACAAGCTCCTGAATCAAGCCGAAGACAAGCAATCAGTTATGCAGGTAGCTCAGTCACAAGGGTTGAGCTTAGACGAAGCTATTAGCCTCGTGTCAATTGCATTTTGGAAGAATGCTCTCTATCTAAACTACGTGCCTTCAGACAATGACATACTTGCTCTCTCAGAAGGCTCATCAACAGTTTTGTTCAGGAAAGAGAACCCCCTTGAGCTATCGCCCGAAACGGTCAGAATTTTGGGCGCCTTGGATGGTCGCAGACCGCTGTCCATATCTTTAAAAATGCTCGGTGGCCAAGGTGTGGAAAGAGTCCTTCTGGAACTTGGCAGCCTGATCAATAGAGGATACCTTCAGAATATATCACTTGAAAGAAGATTGGTCCTTGTCAACGAGTGCATTCTTTCTCAGCTCTTTCAAATTTGTATTCAGGCTATGGGGGCTGGAAAGGCAACTATGAGCCTCTATGCTGCAATTAAGGCAAGGGTTGAAACAAATCCATGGACCAGTAGAATCAGACTTGTAGAGGGCGCCATAGGACACAGTGTAATTGATGTGAGCATGACCCCTGCGGATCTAGATGACCTGTCTGCTGCCTTGGAGCTTCTAACAAACGATCTCGAAAAAGAGCTGGGCAGAGTGTCTGGAAAAAGTAACGCCAAATCGATGCTACTCTCAGTGAGAAAACATTGTCGCGAGAGTTGGAGACCCCATATCGGAATTGCATTCTTCTGAAATTAGCTACCTGCCGGTTCCTCTTCACAGGACATAAGCAACATATTCGTTACACTTAACCTGAGCTCATCCTCCGACACGGAGCCGGTTAGCGTCGTTTTGCAGATGCGGATTGTCGGGAGTGCAGGAAGATCCTCCGCGGATAGCCCAGATTCGGGGTCATCGATATTGATTACCTCCATAATGAAATGGTTCAAGCCCATCTCGTCCAGAATCCCAAGGAGCGCATTATGAACTGGGCCGCAGAAGATACAATGATCGGACTTGTAGAAGGTGATGCATGCGGCTTTTCCGCACGGAGTCAGCATTGACTCGCTCCACGCAGGAAGAGAAATAACGAACCTGCATCCTTGTGACTGATCTCCTATCACTCTGTCCTCGACCCATACTCGTCCGTCAAGGCTGCTTATTGTTTGATCTACTAGGGTTAGTCCCAGTCCTCGTCCAGCCGCCTGCTTACCTTGAGCTCCAGTTCGTTTGAAGATAGTTTCTTTCATGCTGTCCGGTATTCCAGGGCCTTTGTCAATAAACTCAATATTGACTGCCCTCCCGAAATCATCGAATCTAGCATTAACTTCAAGCTCGACCTCCTCATGTGGGTCGTACAGAAGTGCGTTATGGATGATGTTGAAGAAGGCGCTCCAGAGATACATATGACCTAAGACCTCGAATGCATCATCCTCGATATTCGAAGTAATCTTCAGCGTCTTCGACGGGACATCTCTGCTGGCCTCTGTCACAGCTCGCCTGAAATGAGGATAAAGGTCGGTTTTTTCTGGTACGGGAGGTGCGTTCTTTATTGCAATTAGCGCACGCATGTTCGCTATCATTCTGGCGGCTCGTCTAACATTCATGGCTGTTTCATTAACGGATGACTGAACGTTTGCAGGCAGCTTTACTAGAGAATTAACAAGATCCAGAGTATAAGTTGTGTTTTGATTGACGCTGTTTAGGTCTTGAGTCATTACATCGAGATACAGCTCAGCTCGATCTATCGCGCTACTTTCTCTTGCTTCCGCCGCCTTCCTCCTATCGATGTTTAGTGCCATGAAACCTATTTCAGAGCGCTTTGCCGCATCAGCTGAGAGCGGGTTGGAAGCAATGTTCACCCACACAAAGTGGCCATCTATATGCTGCATTTGTATTTCCACATCTCTCAGTGCCCTCCCACGAAGTATCTCTCGTATTGCCTGCTGGCCGGAGCATTTCTCATCCTCAGCGATGAACGCCTTGATGTTCAAACCGACCATGTTCTTAGTTTCGTATCCAAGCAGCTTCTCAGCTGCCTCATTGGCATCCTGAATAACTCCCTTTGGACTTAGGGTGAAGATGGCTAATGGTGAGGAGTCGTAAAGCCCCCGGAACCGAGTTTCTGATTCCTCGGCTGCTTCCTTGAGAGACAAGCTTTTCGTAACATCTCTGATGATTGCTACAACAGCAGGCGAATCGTGGAGTATGAAGTCATTGGTGCTTACATCCACGCTGATTAGTTCACCATCTTTTCGCTGAAGCCGTGTATGGAAGTTATCTCGCCCCTTTTTCTCGCCAATGAATGCTTGCAGCTTCTCCGGGTGATATCGGTGTTCCAGAGGGTCGATAAGCTCATCAATGAACAGCCCTTCTGCGGTTTCACGTTGATACTTTAGCATTTTTGCGAATGCTTCATTCGCGAATACTACCTCCTCATCTTGGATGACTGCTATCCCGTCATTAGCCATCTCCAAGATGCCGCGAAGAAGGTCTTCGCTACGCGAGGTCATATCTTGATCACCAGACGATGGAGAACTGTCGTGTGGGCGCTTCTTCACCAACTACGAGTACCTCTTTCAGACTATTGTGCAGCGTGGAGGTTGCTGCCAGCAAGAAAAAAACTTGCCTATTGAAGCTTCTCAGCATGGGCCTAGAGATGATATGGGCATATTGAGCATCTAAAACAATCTTGGTCGGAAATCCTTCCTCAGATGAACCTTTTTGTGATTCTCCTTGAAACCGGAGCTAAGGTATATCTGGATTAGGTCAGCTCGTTTTTCGCTCACAATTGTATCAAGAACTCGGAGCCCCTTCTCCTCGGCAATCTTTGCTATCTTCTGCAACATTCTTGTACCTAGAATGGTTTCCTCCAATTCATCTTCTATTTCGAAGTGCTGAATGTGTCCAACCAAGCCAATTGATGGATCTTTCCCCACGTCGAGTTTTAGTGATGCTACGATCAACTCCCCTGCAACTGCAACCACGTACATCGTTTCCTTTGGTGCACCTTGGGTCAGCAGAACATTCCGAGTCGATAGATCGTGGAACCTGATTCCTTCTCTGGAATAGAACTCCTCGAGTGCGGTTCTATCATGTGCTGTTGCGGGACGTACGTCAATCTCCATATCAGCGGGCTCCTAATGATACTAATGAGATACAATCGTGTTTATAGAAGTACTGTTGTATTGCACAAACCGCTGGGGTCTTCGCAATAGCCCAAGATGCAGATTTGAATTAGTTTTCCACACTGTAGATTGAGAATCATCTAATCTAAGATGTTCACATGGAGTTCCTGGATGAAAAGAATACCCCGAACCCCGATTTCCTTTTCCCCTTATTTTGATTATCTCATTTCTTCTTCTAGTGTTTGCGCCGGCACTGATGCTCTTGCCGCCAGGTTAGCGAAGCCTATTTCTCGATTATATTGTAGATGTCAGTGATGCGCTTCGTAAACTCATTGTCTGGATGCTTCAGTGTCACAACATACCTACTGCCAACCTCGATTAGGAGGGGCAATAGAGGTATGATTGTGGCGACCTTTGTCTTGAACTTCCTCTCAACCTCTTTGATAATGGCCTTGTCTTCATAGATGCCTGGTTTCTTGTTTATCACGATATGGATGTCAGGAACCTGCAATTTCCGGGCGACGCTGAGAGTAGCGGCGGTTCCGAGCAAGTCCTGTTCGTCAATCCGTGCTACAACAAAGAGATAATCTGCTGTTGCCATTGAGAGAAGCGTTTCCCGGTCAAGGCCAGGGTGAGTGTCGATTATTAGGTAATCAAGATCCTTGACTTTGATTACGTCAGAAAAACCTCTTCTGAGGTCGCTCACTTCATAGCCTTCCCTAAGAATCCGCGTGATGTCGGTTGCTGTCATAGAGCTTGGGATTAGGAATAGTTTGCCCCTCTTGATTCCAAGTCGTTGTGTCATGTCGATGCATGTGGCGCCGATGTCACACTCGCCTCTCAAGTAAGCATTGAGAGTATGCTTCATCTTCTCTCTGCCCATACCGAAGATCACATGTATGCCGGGCGAGGCTAAATCTGTGTCCATGACTGCAACTCTCTTGCCATCAAGAGCCATTATTGCGGCCAAGTTGGCGGCGATATTGGACTTCCCTGTTCCTCCACGAAAACTATGCATGCTAATGATTTCTCTTGGCACTTTATCTCACCTGACATGACTTATGATTCGTTCTTTCTCCCACGTGACGTGGCTGCCCAGCTCTCGCAGAACCTCGAGTATTCTCGTAGCAGGGATTTGAGACCTCTCCGAAATTTCTTGAAGCGACAGGCTTCCGGTGCAGAATTTCCAGATTGAATCAACAACGTCAAAGTCCCTTTTCTTAATTCCTATAACCTCGAGATAGGCAGAAAAGCGATCATCCCTCTCATCCATGACTGGGAATATTTTCGTTATGCGGACCAATCCCTTCGCAATCAGCTGAGCTAGTATCTCATAGATCTGTTCCCGTTCCAAGCCGCTGCTCTCTTGGATGTCTGCTATTGTCCTATTTTTACTTAGAGAGTTGACAATATTATGGCCGCCTTCACGCATCTTGTCTGGCATATTTGCAAATACAATTACTGAGTCGCGTTTGACTTCATCAAGCGGAAGCACAGGAACCACTGCATCGTATTCATAGAACGCAATCGGTCTCTCCATTCGCTCAGGGTCAAATCTCTTGATATCAAAAAAGCTAGTCATTTGCAAACGTGTCACAAAGGGGCTTACAAGTTCTGCATACGTCTTCTCCGAGAGTCCTAGTGCAACAACAAACGCACAGATCCCCTTGTTTCTCACTCTGATAAGCATGAATGAATTGGACGGGTCAAGACATGAGTGCTCTACCATCTTGATTGTTTCTGATGATTCGGAACTAGCGAAAGGCGGTGTGAGATCGAGCACAGCTTCAAGCTCGTACGCTCTCAAGTTGGAAACCACAACGTAGCCATCCCAAGTGACCATGCCCCCTCGCAGAATATCCCTGTTCAATTCAATCTCCGATAGAGTCGCTTTCAGATTTCTAATGTCATCTGCCGGTAGCAACGCCGTTCTATACCGTCGTGCTAAACCGGGAACTCCATCGAATTTCTGAAGAGTTGCTTCGACTACGTCCGCAAAGGGCTTGAACACCCTTGAGTTCGGGAGCTCCTTCAGGAGCTCGCTGTAGAATATACTAACGAACTGCTCCGCAATGTCTTTCAGGATTACCCGGTGTATCTCGCCACTGTCTTCCTCAGCCACAAGAGCAATGAAGTACAGGTCGCCCTTTCGCTCCCACACCAGTTTGTTCGAGGAGAATGACATTACTCTAATTTGGTCCTGCCCGACTTCTTCGGCGAAAGAACTCACCGCTGACAGGAAGGCAGCTACAAGATCGTCAAGTTTCTTCGTTCCCATGACGCTGTAGTGGAAGATTAGAATGCCACCTTCACGTAGAACGATTATCTCCTTGACCAAGGCAATGGCCTCCGGTGCTGTGAACCTGTGCCAGTTGGCTCATACTCACTTATAGATTTGTGCAGACGAGCGGCTCGTATGAATCAACTGAGATTTGGAAGTGTTTCTTAATCAGCTATAGGTGTATCTGCCAAACCGCTGACCTCTATGTAACTCCAGTCGACTTCCGTTCCTAGCTTCGCGAGAACCTCGTAGAGGCGGTCGGCAGTCACTCCTAACCGTTCGCTCACATCCACGACAGATCTTTCGCCATTACATAGATGTTTTGCTCTTTCCAGCAGTTGGTATTCCTTGCTTGGCAGTCCTACCAAGTCAAGGAACGCATTGAACCTAGCATCCCCGCTTTCAATGACCGGGCACATCTTGGCGATTTTTAAAACTCCTCTGATGGTTAAGTACTCTATCACTTCTGAGATAGCATTTTCCTCAATATTCAGTTTGTTCGTAATACTATGGATAGAGATGTTGCCATCAATTGCCGTGAGAATCCGGGCGCCCAAGCTCCCAAAGTCTCGGTGTAGCTCATCAAGAAAGCCTCCTGTCCTTATTGCAACGTCTAGAGCTTCCTTTCGAACAGTTGGGATAACATAAGCACTAAGATTAGAGATGATTATCAGCACACTTTCGTAGTACTGGAAAACACCTTGGACCTCGGTACTAAAGTCTTCGAAAACATCCAGGATTGGTATTTCCATCCTCAGTTCAGTTTCATACCTCGCCATGAACTTGCGGCTCAACTCCCTCAAGACTGCCCTTAACACCTTCTTTGAAGCATGATTGTCAACCAAGAAGATGAAGAGGAACTCTGGATTGAATTGCTCGTATAACAATTCTGAACCTTCGAACGTCAAGCTTCTGATGGATCTCTCACCGAATTCTGTGGCAAAGCTCGTGATAGCGCTGAGAAAGCCTGACAAGAGAGAGTCCATCTTGCGAACATTAGTTCTCGAGAAATGAAAGATTGGTAATCCTCCTGCAGTAATTACCATAAACTCTTGGACTCCGAGCTTGCCAACCAACTAGCATCTCTCCTTGCTTCTCGACCCGAGGTATCTTGTCTTTAAGGTATTGCTTTTCTCAGCCGCACGAATTGCTACCTTCGTCAACGCATGTGATGTCCGAAAGGTCCATATTGTCTTGCATGCGGAGCCACATAACGCCCCGGGAAAGGTGACATATATGCTCGAGTACAGGGAGTTTCCAGTGAGAGCCGCTCTAACATACATACTATTCTCTCCCAGTGTTGCTTTTGCAATGTTAGTAATTGTTAAGGTGATAGAGGGTTCACTGCTACCATTGACGCTGCTGGAACACCACGGGCTGCTTGGTCTTGGAGCTTTGGCAGCAACTTTCTCGCTACTAGTGGCTGGCTTTATTGTTGACAGGCTTCAAAGAAAGTATATCCTGATGTTTCTAAGCGCCTTGGCCCCCGGTATCGTTGGCTTGCAGGGTTCGATGATTGGATTCCCGAATGAGTACTCCCCCCAAATAGAAACTGCACTTGTGATTTCTTCGTTTGCGTGTCTCGCATTTCTAATGGTGAGCTGGACAGTCCAACTGAACCGGACAGTAGTCGTGAAGTTTCGCGGAAAGGTTAATGCTGCATTTCTTGCTTTCGCGCTTGTGGTCTTTCTTGTCTACTATCTTCTATCTGCTATGGGAGTTGTTCTCATGGGGAGTATCCTGTTGTTTCCTGCAGTGATTTCATTTGTTGCCATGATAGCCGCCGTGACATTGCGGCCCTGGAAGCTCGACCAGATTCCGTTGGCTGTGCAGGGCTCGGTAATGAAGTACTTCCGTCCAATGGCCTTAGTCTTGGCAGCACATATGCTATGGTTCTTCGTTGCGAAGCTCAGGTTTCAAGCGGAAGGACTGGGAACTCTGAGCCAGTCGGTAGGTTTCGGGATTTTCGAGGTAGGCATTCTTGTCGTTGGTGTTGTTGGGGCCGGACTTCTTGCAGACTTCCAAGGACGAAAAAGCGCCTTCAGTACATTGATCCTGCTAATGAGTTTGCTGACGATTTTCGGATCTGCGATGTATGAATTCCTCTTTGCTGATTCCGGTTCACTGTGGGGTGCAGGCCTACTAGTATTCGAACGGTTCATAGAGGGCTATATGCTAGGTCTTTGTTTGCTATTCATCTGGTCAGAACTCGGTCCTGCGAAGACCAAGGGTCTTAGGCTCTCCCTCGTTTGGCTTTTCTTTCTAGGCTATATGTCTCTCTTCTGGGCAGTGAATCTTGAGGCTACAGTGTTTGGATTCACATTCCTTGTCCCCGAGGAACTCACCATATTTGGAGGTAACATAGCAGTATTTCTCTCTCTTATCGCCCTATATATGATTGGGCCTCTGCCGCAGATACTGGGCCGAGAAATCGAGATGGAGGAATTGGACTTGGACTTTGATGACCGGCAGGTCAAACGGACTGTGGATGCTTTTGTTGGTAGAGATGATTTCGCTTCTATTCGGTCGCAGCTCGATGTGTTAGATGCAGGAGCTGAGCTGAATGAGGTTAGTGACAAGGATATGAGCGATATACTTGGAGATGATTTCGCTAAGATGCTGCCGCTTAAGCGAGTGCCAGGAGTTGGTCCAAATCTTTCGAAGAAGCTTCGACGTGCTGGGTACAAATCTGCAGCCCAGCTATCCGGAGAAACTCCAAAACGACTTGCAGAGAAAATTGACGGTCTTGGCTTAGCTCGGGCTGAGAAGATAATCAGCGATGCCCAAAAGATTGTGAAAAGAACTGTGAAGCCGACGCACAAGCGGAATAAAATCTGAATCGTGTGCAATTACGCCATTCCGGTTTGTAGAGTAATCCATTGAAATGTCCTGATGTTTCTTAAGACCCTATTCAGACCGGTGTCCAGAATAGTACGCAAGACCCGTGCCACCTAAAATATCAATGCCTTTCAGATGCTTCCCGCACACATTACAAGACAATGATATCTTTGGCTCGTCGGATGCGGCTCCACATTTGTTGCATAGGGGTTCAACATCCATAACTGCTAGCTCATCAACCTTGATGGGCGTTTTACAATGTTGACACAATACCTCTAACAAGTCATCAGCGATTACCGTGTGGAATTGCGCCCTACAATGAGGGCAATACGCTGTATAGACCTTATGAAGGTCATCCGAATCGCACTTCGGGCAGAGGAGATTCACATTGATCTCGGAGCTTCCACATTGAGTGCATTCGACTCTTCTGCCGAATGTCTTTGGAACAATAACGCCCTCGTTATCTAAATCCTTCAGCTTGCGAGTCACTTCTTCAACATCTTGACCTAAGTAATCTGCGGCCTCAGGATACCTGATGATTCCCCTCATGACATGCTTTGGTTTGATTGAAGTCAATCTACCGTCAATCATATCTTTTACCATTCTCTGAATCCCTGAATCAGAAAGCAGCTCTTTGCCACGCGTTTCCTGGAGGAGTTCCTTAAGCCGCTCATAAGCATGTTTTATCTCGTTGTCCCATTCCTCTGCATTGAAGTTAATCTCGCTCACTAAACGCTCTAGATTCCGCTCGACAACGAGCGGGTCATCATCGTCATCAAGGAGGACAGCAATACAGTTTGGTGGTTCCAAGTAAGAAACAACAAGGCCTCTCTTCATTTTGGTGTAGCCGAGCTGAGCTTCCTGGTTCACTCCATGTCCCATAAAGATGACTAACGCTTCTTCGCCCTTCAGCTCCTCTTCTTCGGGATATACCCTGCCCACCATTGGTCCAAGAGTGTCGTCCCACCAAATTGAAAAGATTGCTTTGGGCATTGTTTGGGCTCCTTTCACGAATCGCTGGTTGAGTGAGCGTGAGTTCACTGAGATGCCCTTTCTTAATAGGCTTCGGTTGACGAACCCTTGCACTCTCCGCACTGGTTCAAGTCTTTCTTCACCGAAGGGTATAAATCCGCACTGAATGGACCGACCGGTTACGAGAGCAGCTAAGGCAACTCAAGGATGTCAAATTTATGGTTTCACGACGTAAGCGTCATTTGTTTGTTGCATCGATCTTCGCATGGCTAATGCTCTCTGTGTTTGCAGTTGGAGTTATGACACCTGCATTATCTGAAACCGCTCAAGACAACAGATTCTTACTTGCAGCTCCAACCATTACTAGTCCATCTGATATGGAGTTCGAGAATGGCACACAAGGCGAGTGGGTCACTTGGAACGCAACTGATGCTGAGCCAAAGAATTACACAGTGACTCGCAATAGTGATGTTTATAGTTCAGGCTCCTGGGACGGAACCGAGATCAACGTCGACCTGAACCACTTGTCATCCGATGAGCTAGCCCAAACTCTTCCCGTTACTTTCATCTTTGGATGCACAGTCTTCAATATGCAGAACGAGTCCGTGTACGACGAAGTTCAGGTTAGGCTGATTGCTGACGAGTCCTCTCCCATAATCGAGGCTGTTATGTGGGGTAACGAAACTTTGGTGTTTAACTCAACATCAGGCGCCTACGAGGCATCCTACGAAGAAGGCAGTTTTGATCACGAAATAACTTGGAATATTACCGAATCCAATCCTGACACTTTCAACGTCACTCGACTATCAAACTACCCCACAAACAACCACACAGTGATAGAGGCGGGGGACTGGGATGGCAACAACATAACACTCAACGTGGATGGATTGAATTCAACTCACTGGTACTTGTTCACTCTCTTCTTGAACGACACTCTAGGGTATAACGTAACAAGTTTGGTCAACGTAACGATCTATGAAGACATCACTGCCCCCATCATTGATTCACCAGACGATATTTCCTACGAGTTTGGGGCGGACCCTTACTACATCAAATGGAATGTATACGACTCCAATCCTACTAACTACACCGTCATCGTGACTATCCTCTACAACGACACTTCGTATGGTAATCCTCTTGCGGCCCATGGCCCTGCAAACATAACCCAAAATGAATGGGCCCTTACTGATCCAAAAGGTGACGATATCGAATTCCCGGTGCATGACCTCCACCTTGGAAACTACACCTACACAATGACATTGTTCGATGTATTTGGAAAAAATGCGACAGATTCTGTCAACGTCACAGTGTACAGGGATGTGAGGGCTCCTGTCATCAATGCGACCGGGGATTTAACCTACGAAGAAGGCTATGCAGGCAACTACCTGAACTGGTCTGCGGAAGAGAACAGCCCCAGGCTGTACAACCTGACTCGTGATGGCGAAGTCATCATGAATGGTACATGGAGCGGTCAGAACCTCAGTCTTGTCATTGACGGGATGGATGTAGGTTTCTTTGTTTACAATATGTCGTTCACCGATTACTTCAATCAGACCTCCTATGTAATCATCACAGTGCAAGTGACCCATGACATTCATCTGCCTGCTGTCGCGGCGATTAGAGTAATACAGTCCTACTCCTCGGAGACTTGGAACAACGTCGAAATTCAAGCATTCATCTGGGATTTGAATGGCATCCTCAACATAACACTGGAATGGGGAACAGACCCTAGCAATCCTGCGCACTCCTCGATGGATTCTTTGGGTGAGAACCTCTTCATTGCATCTCTTGGTGAATACCCTCACGGTTTCGTTGTGTGGTATAGACTCACTGTCCAGGACAACTCCTCGGTACAGAATATCAAGAGCTCGGGATGGTCTTACTTCGAAGTGGAGTCGCTAGAGTCTGAGGAAACGCCCGCACTATTATGGGTGGGTTTCTTGATACTAGGGTCTCTCGCCACCATTGTCCTTTTCGTTATATACTTCAGAACGAAGACAAAGTAACCAGGGACTAAATGCCTAGGAGCGCGATTATCTTCCTTGGCATTTCATTCCGATTGCTTACAGTGAGTTCAAGAAGCCTGACATCATTTCTCGCTCGAACCTCATCAAGGAATTTTTCCCGCCGTTGCTGAATAGTCGCTATGACTCTCCGGCTGTCCAAACAACGCCGCACTTCACAGGCGAACTCTCTTGAGAAGAGCTCCATTTTTGCAATCTCATCGATGATGATTAGCTTGTCTGACTCCCGAGCGCTAACAAGAGAGGGCACAGCAATCTCATTGATGTCCTTGATGTTGACAAAGTACCGACCAAGTCTTGGTCCTGAGCTTAGCCCACAGTGCGCGAGAACACCCGTTTGACCAGACAGTGTTTCGATTGAGAACCCTACTCTACGTCCACCTTCTCGAATTTCTTTTGACCAGAATCCTCCAGCTTTACTTGGACTCAGTTTCTCCACCAACGCCCTGATGAGTGTGGTCTTGCCAATGCCGGGACGCCCCGTTAGAAGTAGATTCTTTCGCACATCTAATTCTGACCTAAATTCAGGTTGCGGGCTCGGCATCTCTGGTTGTCCTCCGACCAGTTAATGGCTTGGGCTGAGTTTGTAGTGGCGAATAGCCTTGGACCGTGCTATTCGCTCAATAATCCGTAGCGATTTCGCTTCCAACAGACTCGCCTTTATGAGTCCTGCAGCCAGGGTCTCTTGAAATATGTGCTCCCCTCGAATTGTCCTGATCAGAACGGTAGTCCATCCGTCTTCCGATCCAATGTTACCGCAAGAGATGTCTGCATTCTTACATGTCAAATCCTGACAATAGGAGCACGATTTCGCTGCCACAGGATTGAGGTCTCCAACTGACCACTCTCTTTCGTTTCCAGAAAGTACGACACGGAACTTACCGCCGGATATAGCCATCCTATCAATATCTTTGATGTCAATCCCTTCATCTTTCAGGAATTGTGCGAGACCTACATAATCGAAGGACTCCATGCAGAACAAACCTATTTTGATGACATCAGCGCCCATGTCCATTTGGAAATATCCCGCTGGATGCTTCTCCATGTTGTCTATGGCATCTATGCTACAGGAAGTACCGACTACGCAGATTGTGGAGAGCCCCTCTCGATAACCTCTCATCATTTCCTGAACGATTGGAGCATGTGTGTAGATTGTGCCTCCACATTCTGAAAGCTTGTTCTTGTCTGTAACGAGCTTGGCAACTGGCATCCACGGGCTTTTAGGGTCATGGCAAGCCACCACAGCGCCATCTGCAATAGCTTGATCCAGCATATATGCTAAAAATGCAGTGACTGCTCCTCCGTCCTGACGTTTTCCCGTTTCATCAAGAGACCTCACTTTCCAGGCACTTCGGAACTCTCCTACTAGTTCACTCCAAAGCACCTTGGTTCTAGGACAGATTGCGTAGCACATCCCGCATGAAACACATTCGCCTGTGAGAGTGGGTACGAATTTTCCGCTTGTCCGGTCTCCCACTAATACTTCCACAGGACAATTTGAAACACAAGCACCGCACTCAGTACATATCCCCGGCTGAATGATCTCCTTGTCGAGCTTCCTGAATGCATGACGTTTCGTGTTCTTCTTGAGCCATCGTTGTCCTCTTGATAGGCTCTGCTGAACGTTAGGTGACATCACTGGACCTCTGTGGATTAGTTGTGGGAGCTATCATACACCATCCCCCATTTAGCACTGTCGGACATCATGATGTCGAAAATCTACCTAGCGATATGGTGAGTAATCTGTGGAGGAGATTCGATTTCTCCCATTCTTAATTGGAGATGTACAAGAAAATGGAATGCCTTTGAAAGAAGACCTGGGTGATGGACTACCAAGAAAGGCCTGAATCGTCTTCGCTATTTTATCATTTTTGAAGGTAATTGGCTAATCTTATTTTTGATAATTTCTTGCTGTTCACCACGGGATTCTGATTTTTCTATCTCCGCTGCATACGTGTCTAACACAATTTTCCGTTGCATAAAAGCGTAAAATGCATCGTACATAGGAAATTCTTTTTCAAGAGCTTCATGATCGGACTTACATAATAGAGGCATTCCGCTTGCTATTACTTCCAAACCCCATGCCAACGGCTCCCGTTCTAATCCTCCTGAAGTATCTGCTGCCCGAACCACTTTTTGCAACTCAGCCAATGCGGCATCTCCAGCTAAATCATATTTTCTTACAATGGCGTCAAATGTGCAGTGCTTAATGCTGTCTTCTTCATAATGATCTAATTCAATTCCTGTCCCTGTGTCAAAGGGAATAGCTCCAGTTTTTGCAACGAAGTTCATGATTTCTTCCTTGGGAAGGAAAATAAATTGAGCCTGAGAATCGATAAACCGGCGAATTAACCAAGGGCAAGCCACTCTATCAACATGCACGTAATCTCGTGTAATCCATAACATTGGAATCATCTCGAAATAGCTGCTGGTTGTTCTTTTTCATTGAAGAGTATAAGCCAACACCTGAAACTCAAGATATTAAGCATTGTAAACGCATTCCTATATTGTCCTTACAAGACTGGGAAAAATCCTAAATCATTTTCCTTTTTGAATGAGTTTTCCATTTATGGGCTCTGTGGAATAATCCCGTTAGTTCACTATCAGTACGATCAGAATCGACATTCGTTTTATCATGGAGTGTCTGAACCCTGACATTACTGAGTGTGAATTCAGATGCTTTTCCTCACGCCATTCGATTTATTCCACAGGGCCCCATTTATACCAACACATATTACGAATGGCATTTGGATGACCTTGTTCGTTTGCGTGGAGTAACTGGTGGCTTCGAATGAAACTATCACAAAAGCATATCAGGAAACTGGTCAGGGACAGCAAGAATCACAGTTGCGAACCAACCTCATGTTGTGTCCAGCTGGTTGCCATCGCAGATCTGCCAAGTCAGTTCGGAGAGTTCCAAATTTGTGGGTTTGTTAGTCCTTGCGATGGTAAGGAACACACAGCGATAATCAAGGGGAATATCCTGGACAAGGAATCTGTTGTGATGCGGCTTCATTCTGAATGCCTTACCGGAGATGTCATGGGGAGCAGAAGGTGTGATTGTCGAGATCAGCTATTGGAGTCATTGAAATACATTGAAGCAGAGAGCCAGGGTATTCTGCTCTATCTCCGACAAGAAGGCCGCGGTATTGGACTATCTGAAAAAATACGTGCCTACGCCATTCAGGACTTGGGTGTCGATACCGTGGATGCGAACTTGATTCTCGGCTATCAGCCAGACGAACGTGATTACGGCGTTGCTGCTCACATACTCAGAACTCTTAGAATTAAATCAATCAGGCTGCTCACCAACAACCCTGAGAAGATTGAACAACTGGCAAAACATGGAGTCAATGTGGTGGAAAGACTACCCCTGATAATCGAGCCAACAGAATACAATCGCGCTTACCTTGAAACCAAGACTGAGAGATCTGGACACCTCCTCGGAGATTTCGCTGGAATTCGCGACGTGGATGAAATCCAATCTCTTTCCAAGCGCAGCAAAGATGCGAAATGAAGCTGAATCTAGAACGACTTCATTAAGACGGTTGCTCGGTGCTCCCGAGAGACCCCTGTGTCTTCATTGGGCCGATTAGCCAGAGCGCTAATGCCAAGAGAACTGCAAAGCCTAGCCCCAACACGCCTGCTAGCACCCACAGAACTCTGAGACTACCTGTCGTAGTCCAAACATAGGCTCCAAAAGGCGCAGCCAAGAGGCTTGTCGAGCTCATAAGGACGGAGTAGAATCCAAGGGCTCTTCCTTTCATCTCTTTTGAAACTCCGCTCACAACAAGTGCTCTCTCTGCGCCAATCCAGAACATAACTGGAACCGCCCAGAGGATATTGAACAAGAAAAGCATCAGCACGCCTGAGCCAACACCGAAAGCTATCAGAATCAGGGAATTCGCCACAATCCCGAGAAGAAGAGCGCCGCGTACTGAGCGGTCGGTCCATCCACTTGCCGCGTACATTAGCAGCACGCTTGTCAACGAGAAAGCACTCCATGTTAAACCAAATGTCGCTGGGTCGATTCCCCATTCTCCAACGCACAAGTTGCCAAAGTATGGCAGTGCCATATTAAATGCGAATATGAATGGGAGCATCCCGGCTGAGAGTATCCAGAAGGTTCTACCTAGATTCTTGAAGGGAATCTTGGGTCCTTCTCTGGCACTATTTCGAGCATCTATACTCAGTGATTCTTTCACAAAGAGCATAGTCGCGATCATGGCCACGATCGCTCCTCCTGCACCCATCAGCTGCAATTCTTTGGCAGTCATACCCAAGATTAACATGCCACTTGCAATTGCTGGGCTCAGCCCATCCACCAAAAACGCCGGAAGTAGGACCATCGTGAACCGTCTAGCGGCATTTCTTCCTTCATCAGCGGCAATCTCGTCTGCAGGGACCGCTCTTGCAATGATCAAGACGAAGCTCCAGCCGAAGCTTGCCATTCCGTATGCCAGAGGAATGAGAGGCCAAATCGGAAATAACGCCAACATGAAAAGGCCGATTGAGAGAGGAATGAAGGAAACTATCATTGTCCTTTTCCTCCCCACCATGTCGGCAACGAACCCTGAGATAGGGAAACCTGCAATCATTGCAACTGTACCCGCAGAGAATGTCAAACCCATTTGCCAAGGTTCAATAATCGTTTCAAGAAAAATACCAAACTGCCAAGACCAGATAGAAAACGAGAACTGTGCTACTCCTACCACGAGCGCAAGCCGCCAGAGATTATCGCTCAAGCCCAGGATAGAGCGTTGTCCCGCCCTCTTCTGTGCAATCTCAGCTGCTTCTGGGCTTTCATTGGTATCCAAATCAGTTTCCTCAGGAAGTTGAACACGAGTGTAACATACGGGCTTAAGACAATGACTGTCATCCCATTATCCGTCGTTTCACACAATGCTTAAAGTGTACAAGTTTCGAAGCATTCTGTAGTTTAGATTCGAGAGGAAGTCGTATACTGTGATTGTCCTAGAGGGCGCTGACCTGCGGCTGAATAGAGCCATCACATTCGAATGGCTCTACACTAACGGCCTCGGCGGGTATGCATCCTCAACAATTGTAGGTTTGAACACTCGTGGCTACCATGGCCTTCTTGTGTGCGCGCTAAATCCTCCAGTCAATCGATGGTTAACGATTTCACGTGTTGACGAAGCACTTGGGACTTCCGAAGGTGAATGCAATCTAAGTACAGAGCAGACAAAAAAGAGAATCACCCGTGGGTATAGGAATCTGAAGCGTTTCGAGCTCAACCCCATGCCACAGATGACCTATACAACTGATTGCGTCACATTGGACAAGACAGTGTTCATGGCCTATCGTCGGAACCTCACTGTGGTCAATTATGAGCTCAAAACAACCGAGGAAACTGTATTCACAGTGACTCCTCTTCACACTTCCAGAGACATTCACAGCAGACCTTCACATTTGGATTTCACACCCGAGTACGAGGTGATTGACTCTCATTCTTATTACGCATTCGATGATCGGGAGGGAAGCCCGTGGGTATATGCGTATACTCCGGATGCGGAGTTCATGTCAACCAAGATACGTGTCACGGATCCACAAGTCTATCGGAAGGATAAGGCCAAAGGCTTGCCTCACGAGGAGGAGATGTGGATTCCAGGAGTTTTTCACACGGTTCTTGAACCTGGCGAACATTTCCTATCGTTCTTATTTGCTGCGGGCCCTTCACGGAAGGAACTTATGTCCGGCCTTGGGAATCTTGCACAAGCCAGCAGGAAAGATGTCGCCCGATTAAGATTCGACGAGCTCAATAGACGGAAGGTGCTCTTTGATCGAGCATACGCCTTGTCTCACAAGTCCCGATACGAGGAAATCGAGTGGCTCATCCTCAATGCTGATTCCTTCATCGTTGACAGGGTTTCTTCCGGCACCAGGTCAGTGATTGCTGGTTATCACGAGCTGGAAGACATCGGACTTGATGCCCTAATATCCCATCCTGGTCTCACAGTAGCCATAAGTCGATTTCAGGATGCTCGAGATGTGCTCACAACCTATGCACGCTATTCCCGCTACGGCTTAGTAGCCAATGATTTCCCTGACCGCGGAATACAGCCAGAATACGATAGCGTGGATGCTTCCCTTTGGTTCATTATGGGCGTGAGAAGCTACATCAACGCTACTAATGATGTAGAGTTCTTGAGAGGAATTATCTGGGATACAATGGAGTCAGTGGTCACATCTTTTCGAATGGGAACGAAATTTAACATACATGAAGACTTGGATGGACTCATCTACTCAGGAATTGAGGGGGTTGAGGTTTCATGGATGAACGAGAAAATCGAAAATTGGGTTGCCACACCCCGCATTGGCAAGTGCGTTGAAGTCAACGCATTATGGTATAACGCTCTCATGGCAATGGGCGATATGTCGCAGCTAATGAGCCGAGATCCCTACGAGTATCAAGCCGTTGCGCAGTGGATCCGAGAAGCCTTCGTGCAAACATTTTGGAGTGATGAACTCGGTTATCTGTATGATGTAGTAACCGATGAATCCAATGATAGTTCCTTGAGGCCCAACCAACTCTTTGCACTAAGCCTGCCACATCCTCTTCTTGAAGACCAACAGGCGAAATCTGTGCTCAAGGTTGTGACAGATGAACTGCTAACTCCCTTCGGACTCAGGACGCTCTCACCCAATGACCGCCGATTTGCCAGAGCCCTCACAGGGGGGCCTCGAAGCCGTGCCGGGGCGACTCACCAAGGGACTGTGCATCCTTGGTTGATTGGTCCGTTCATCTCTGCGTACCTCACGGTGAATGGCCGGACTGAAGAGAACAAGAAATATTGCGAGGAAAAGTTCTTCAAACCAGTTCTTGATGCTGTACGTAGAGGGTGCTTGGGCACTGTGTCAGGTATGTTCGATGCGTCCAAGCCTCACAGAGATCGCGGTGTCGTATCCAGAGCAAGGAACATCGCTGAGCTGCTGCGAGTGTACTTTGAAGAGCTGTAGGGCAGCTTAGAGATACGCCGTAGCTTAATATGGGAAAATGGAGGATACAACTGTGCAGTTTGTCGGTTTTTTTCATTACGGGTAGCTAGGATTGACCCATAATGAACGCGCCATATGAGCTAATGCATGTTCCTCACGGAAGTCGGCCTTTGAATGTCGGTCGAAGCACCGTTTCACGACAGTGTGGACGCTGTGCATCTAGAGGTTTGCACGCTGGGCTCACGGCGAGGTGAAATATAACATGAAGAAAGTAACAACATTGCTCGTTGTCACGATGATCTTGTGCGGCGTTGCTGCCATGGCTGGATTGGCCAGCGCACAGACGAGCGAAGACCCCTACATTCGAGTTGCGTGGGAAACTGTGTCTGAAACGCACAATTTCACACACAGCGAACAGAACTCTCAATGGGTCTTCGGTCCGCAGCCGTCCATATGGATCGAATATGCTGACAACAGCACTAACATCAAGGAAAACCACTATCTTGTGGAAAACGGAACAGACTTGCTTGTAAACATCATCATTCCTAAGTCCTTCTTGGGCATAGGAAATGAATTGGATACAGTGCAATTCTGGGCTTCAACTTATCGTCCTAGGTCTCCACTATTCGTGCTGCAGTACAACGCTACCGCATACGATTGGGATATTCTTAGTTTCTATTACGAACCCGGAAGTGAAGAACCTACATCAGCTGATTTTGTAAGCTTGGACGTTGATGCCAGCAGCTACACAGACAACGACACCGAGGGAAGTGAACAATACGAACTTATCTTCGCGATAGTCTTCGAGGAAGAAATCGTGACCGATGTGTTCTGGACCGGCTTGAATGCCATTGACACCGACGGTCACCCTGTATCTCCATCTTGGCTCGCTGCGTTGGATGGCGGCTTTCCGTCACCACCAATAGGGCTGGGCACAGCTGTGAGTCCACGAGACTTCTCGCTCCCAGACTACTACTATGGAGATATCATTGATCCCTCTGGTGATATCGTGCACTACGTTGCAGAGAATGATACATTCATCGTCCGACTCAGGTCTTCGGCCGAGTTTGGGGAGATTGTCATTCCATTTGCCATTCTTACATGGGATGAGAACTACATCCAGAATATCACGATTACAATGCCGGTGGGCGACCTCGAGGAGAGCATGTGGGACTTCAATACTGAATGGGAAACGGTGGAATATCCGCATCCAGCGATGATGTTCCTAAAGTTCAACGCAACCGACACATATGTGCTTGGAGGCTATCCAGACATAAGCTGGAGCTGGACAGAGCTTGAGCCTGGAATCGGTGTATGGCTGCCTCGGTTCGATATTCTCGAGAACGATACAATTGATGTCAGCAAGTACTTCGTCGTAGATTATGAAAATACGCATGAGTATGATGAGGGACACCGCGTCGAGTGGCGTGGTTACTTCACAAACAACACCGACATGAACCCCAGTCCATTGGAGGACGGTGCAATCATCACCCCTGAAATGAGTCTCGCCTTGGTCCTCGATACCGATGGTAATCCCATAGCGCCGAGACCAGAGATTGCTCAGAAGCAGACGATGAAGCTGGCGTACAAGAAGGGTTTCATAGAGGCCTTCGTATACGACCTCATCGGCGATATCGCGTCGACAGCTATGCAGGGCGAACAACTGAATATGACGATGCTGGTCCATATGCCGTATGAAGCCATTAATGGATCATCGATCTTTCCTGGTGGCTTCAATATCACTGAAGGAGTCCCTGGATTCTTGAATGTGACCCGCGAACTCGCCAACTTCTCGATAGTTGTTTCAGGCGGTGGAGGTGGGTCGAATGAAACCCACTACTGGCACAGCGGAGTGGCTTTCGGAATGCTTCTCGATTTCGAGACAGGCACCAATACTACTTGGACTTGGTTGGTTGTCCGAATCTACGAGCGAGGGGTTGGGCTTAACTATAGTCACAGTGAGCTGCTCCGTGGTGACGATGCCTTGTGGCATGTTTCGGACTTTTGCATTGAACTTGGTGAGGCCCTTTCAATTTTGAAGGTTGACTTCAAGTTCGACGAGGATGCTCCGGACATAGTTCTTGATAGTTCAACACTGAAGGTGGGATACAATCAGGAGATTGCCATCTGGAACGGTACTCATAACCTCTCCGGCGAGGAATGGCCCGTGCATCAGACAATCATAGAGGATCTCTCCGGAGATACCCTCTGGAGTCCGCGCAATCTAAGGCTTGGCGACGTGGATGTATGGATGCCGGAGATTTGGACTGTCACTGAGGACGGAGCCATTGACTTGGACGGTAACACGTACACAACCGAGGACCAGTACTTTGTGAAGCGGACAGGCTTCTGGGAGGACTGGGGCAATCTCACCACTGAAGGCATGGCTGTGGTCGTACTGTTCGATCCATCACCTGATGAAGAAGGCGATGAGTTTGTGTCCTGGAACTGGATGGGTGTTCAAGAGCTGAACCTCGGGTTTAGCGCCAATGAAACATTCTACTGGTATCATGCCTCTGACTACTCGCTGGTTGACTCAGATGAGATGGAGGACATACGTGAAGTGTTATGGGCCGATGAAGACGTACCGACTCCTGGTTACGGATATGTTGCGTGGCTCTCGGAGTCCCGGACCCTAGATTTGACTGGAATAACTGGACTCGATAGCAACTCATGGAGCAGTACATGGTTGGCGTGGGGTACTCAGCAGGCTTTCTTGATATCAGTGTCTGATACGACAGTGGTCGCAGCAACATTCAGAGCTCAGTATGCTGGTCTTTTGCTGTTCAATGATATGCCTGGCGGAGCATCTCCGGATGCGCCAGACTTTGTCATAGAGAACGGTCGTGTTGTCACGGACGAAGTGACTCATGTCGTGTTGATAGACTCTGTCGAATCCATTGAGATTAGGCAGCCATTTGGTGCCACGAATGGAACGGGTGATGTGCGCGTCGACCCTGACACCGAGATCACATTTGGAATCTCGATATACGATGTCGATGTAACTATCTATCCGTTACAGATACAGAACTCAGATGGCTTGAGAGGTCCATGGGCCTTCCGAGAGTCATACGAGGGTGCAATGGGACTCAACTCAACAGACTTCGACTATTGGATTACTCATGCCAATGTTGATGAGATGGCTTTTGACATCACTTTCAACGCTGATATGGTTGAGTACGACGCAGAAGACCCAACGACATGGAACCACGTTGTCAGCTTCAAGGTAGATCAGATCATCGGGAATTGGACTCTGGAAGAATTCGATGACTCGGTGCTCGAGAGCCGTGGTTTAGCAGTGAACTTCTTCGCTGTTCTTGGCACAGTCGGCAGGACTCAGTACCAAGCTGGTGAAACTCCGGTGACGGATCCCAACGCGGATAGCACTGCAGCATCGTACTATCAGTTCGGTGCGGACGACAATCCGTATGCTAACGTTACAATGGGCGGATTGCCTTACACTTGGGGTGGCGACAACTTTGCAACGGAGTACATCTCCGGCTCGTCAACAGCTCCAATTGGGGCATTCAGTCTGGCTTACGAGTCTACCTCAGGTGACACTGTAACAGATTGGAACATCGATGCTTCGATGTTGTTCATGACAGCAGGCTACACCAATTGGGGTGGTCACGCTGTCCACTGTGACCCTGTGTTTGTGGCATACACCAGCGCTCATCAGACCGGCACTGCGAGCTCGACTACAACGACTACCACAACTGGACCGACTCCGCCAGATGAAGGCGATGGTCTAATTGTCCTTGTAGGCGGTGCAGTGATACTGATCGTCCTAGTAGTGGTGCTCCTTCGTCGAAGGCGTTAGGTGCATAAGGGGATGCTATGGCATCCCTCCCCTCTCTTTTTTTCACTTTTCTTCCTTATATTGCTCGACCCAGTTACAGTTCGAATTCATCTGATTCATCTGGGATATTGCTCAATGATTGAATCACTCACTCGGGTAGAGTGTCGCTGACTGAGGAAGGCTCAGCCAGGAAGCTGTCATCCGGAGGCATTAGTAACTCCCACCCCTTCTTCGAGTATTCGTAGGTTGCACATGATGCATGTCCACAGTGCATCCAGTCTTCTATTCTGGGTTTTCCACCTCTCACCAGAGAGAGGAACATGGCGCTGAGAAGCGCATCAACGATTACTGCGACACTGTCACCAGTATGTCTGTCGCCAATTACGTTCATGCATTCCCCGAGCCTATGGCGCGCGTCGAATAATGATTCTCCTGATTTATGGGTGAATTCAGGATCATCCCACATCTTCTTGAGGAGTGTGCCGAGATCTTTGCTCTTACCTTCTCCCAAGGCTACCTCCTTAAGACACTCCTTAACGTCTACCGGGGCATCGAACTCTCTTCTCAATAGACCCGCCGTTTTCAGGCATATCTCCGCTGGCGAGGAGTAGACTTTCCTCACGCCAGTGGCGACTCTGGACCTTCCCAGGTCTCCAACCTGGTTCTTGCCCTTCTCTGAAAGGTCATTAGGTTTGTTTGGATCTGGCTCCCCGTGTACGATTACATAGACCATGGTCCGTGGAGCTAAGGACTTTCCTATTTCACGCTCTTGAACTAAGTCGAACATGGGATTTCCATCATCCTATTGCTTGTCAAGACCCGTTAATTTGACTTTATGTTATACTTCTGTATGCATGAATATGCGTTTCTGTGCCCATGCTCCGCCACTCATCTGAATTTCTATGTTGCAGAAGACCTTTTTAGGCAATAATTCTCGGTAAGATTTAGGAGCCCGCCATGAGGATTTCAGTTGAGAAAATGAAGAATTTGGATGGCAAGAACTGCGCCATTTGTGGGAAATCACTGCTCAAGTACAATAGTGATTTCCTAGCGTACTTGCCGCTGCCAACGGGAAAGAGCGTAAAGGCCAAGCCAGAGCGGTATCACCTTTTCCAGTGTCCGAACTGTGAGAAGATAGCACACAAGAAGTGCTGGTACAGGCATGGCGATAAGAAAGTAAAGACTGGCATATTCTCCCGCGCTTACCAATTGAAATGCCCGAATTGTGAACAAATACTATCTGGTAAAAGAGATAAGCGGCGACAATGGATGAAGGGCTACCAGATACCGGGTTATCCTGATGAAGACTTGATTGAAATATTCCTGGGTGACATAAAGACATTCCAAAGCGGTTCCTTTCTAGATAAGATTGGCTCAACGATTGGAGGCATCTTCAAAGCGATTGGCATCGCAGCGCTTAATGACAGAGAAACAGGTGCCATTGCCAAAGCAGCCGAGCGTGTTGGCATGACAATCTCACAAATCGCACAACAAATCTTCAAAATGGACGTAACGCCTGCCCAGAGACAAGGCATGGAGGAGCTCAAGTGTCAAAACTGCGGCGCCCCCTTGCCAGTACCTGACCAATTTGTGGAAGCCGTTGTCTGCGCTCACTGTGGAACCGCACACTTGCTACCTCCGTAATGTCGAACCAATTGTCGAACTCGTCCAAGATTCATTAATATGGCTCACCAGCAAAAGTAGAAGAAGCAAGACCTATTGGAGATCGGAAATCCTATGCCCGTTTATCTCGAGTACAATGAATCCACCTCGCAATTCTTCGAAACCACAAGGAACATGGCTGACGATGCGATCATCGTAGTCGTAGATGAATCCCAGAAGAAACTACTCATGTCCGTGCCGACTGGAATTGGCATGATTGCCCGCCGGTCTGCCGAGCGACAGGTCCGCGGAATTTCAAAGTCAGGATTTATGCTAGGCTCGGGGGGACGTGTGGGACAGAATCACGAGTTGCAGATTGTTGGCGAAGGCGGCCAGCTTCCTGACAGGCTAAGAGAAAGCCCTAGAGAAGTCTACTAGCTGGTACTTCCAAGCTGTCGAGCCCTGTTGGATGGCTCTATGTTGCTTTTTCACGTCTACCTGTAAGCTAACATTTATATCTATGATTAACCATTGTTAACAATGAGGTTTTTCCTTTGTTTCAGTGTTGTGAATTGAAGTTCAGTGACATCAAAAATAAAGACGTTACAGACGCTAGCGGAAAGAAGGTTGGCCGGGTAATCGATTTCATCGTTCGTTTTACAGACAATAGGATTGAGATGAAGTCTGTTATCCTAGGCGGTGGAAGAATAGAAGAGTTGTTGGAATCCCTTGGTATTCGTCCGGATAAGGACCCGGTTTTCCAGCTGGACTGCATTGATTCGATATCAGATGTTATCCATCTAAAGGTCGATGTGGACACTCTCAAGACCACCTTGGACCCTAATGCGATGGAGGATGGCGACATGAAGATGTCCGAGCTTGCCAAGCTAAAGGTAGTTGACTCAGACGGATTCAATGTTGGGAACGTCACGGATGTCTGGTTCGATGAAAACACCAAGCCTTGGCTTCTGATTGGCGGTGGCTTCATTGAAGAAACCCTTGAGAAGTTAGGTGCTCAGCCTGACATTGACTTACTTGTACCTGAGGAGTTTATCTCGGAAATTCGAGAGAAAGAAATCTGTCTGAAGTGGACACGATTCCAGCTAAAGGCTACTTGCGAAGAAGATTACGCAAAGTACAAGCATGAATTGGAATCTCGAGCAGAACCTGGCGACGCCCGGTCTACAATGATAAAGCTAATCTCGCACCCGTCCCGTGGTCGCATTTAGACTGATCTGCGCCATTAATTTCGATTAGAAGTCCTCTATCATTGAAGGAGGTTCACGCGGGAACCAACTGGCCAGTAGTTCCACGGACTTGCTGTCCAGACTAGTGCATAAGCCAAGAGGCTCTAGGTCGTTCGGCCACATTACTCCAAACACTAGTGCACTCAGGCCGCCAATCGACATCTTGATGGATGATGCTACGTTTCCGAGGGCCTCAGCTTTCAGACTACCACCCTCCCCGACCAATCGATACGACTGGTTGTTCCACGGGCAGTGTGTATCTTTAACCTTGATTGTGAGCTCGCCATCAGATGTTGCGGGAAGTCCTTCAACGCTTTTCTCCACATCAACAAGTCTAGCCATGTAGACCACGAGTCGAGCTTCAATAGTTGGCGGATTAACGCTTGTGAACCAAAAATGATAGTCAATCTCGCTGGGATGCACAGGCATCTTGATTTTTATAATCTGATCATCGTGCATGTGCAAGAAATGAAATAGAGCACTCCGCGCCTCGTGGCTCAGCCAGTATTTTTCCCTTATGCGCATTGTTCCCCAGTCATCTTCTTTGCCATATGTTCCATAGCCCTTAATGGCATAGACCAATGCGCCTCTAGGCTCATCTTCTCGGTCAAATGCGACTGCAATCGAGCTTTTCTTGCTCAAATTGATGCTCATTTCTTTCCAGCGTTTTTCACTTCTTCGAACACCGCCGTGAGTCGATTCAACTGACTCCTTGTGAATTGTTTTCAGATGGGTGAACCCTTGCGAGAATTCCATGCGCTCAACATGGTATCCAGCAGGGAGGTCCCATCTTCTGAGTCGATCCAAGTTGACCGTCATCCCGCGTATGGGCGTGCAAGACACATACTCAAGACGACTGTAAAACTCATCCTTGAAGGGATAAAGCACGCTTGTTGCGTATCCGTCGTTGTGCATCTCCTTGAACATATACTTCATCAGTTCCCGGATATGTCCTTGGCGTCGCGTTTCGGGAGCGCTTGTGATCTCTGCGATCCCACCCATCTTTTTCCAGACTTGGCGAGTGTTTTGCTCGAATGGAAGGAGGCGACTATTGGCAATCACCTTTCCATTTTCTTCAAGCGTGAGATACTCATCATAGGTGAGGTCCATTACTTCCTTGAAACCTGGACGAGGCTCTGTGCCCTGCCCGTAGGAATACATTGCCAGCTTCATCACGTCATCGATTTCGTCCGAAGTTGTGCGGCGTATCTTCATTCTCTTTGCCTCTCATTGGGGTCTGTAGTCTTCTCTCTCTAAAACGTGTCTATCGAAGTAGATGAGGATTGATGTTTGCCATTCAACAGAGATTCAGCGGAATGGGCAGACAGCCATTCGTCCTGCCTAAAGCTCTTACACGTTCCCATAGGCAGCTATACCCATGCTTCATCGCTTTCTGGCAAGGTGTCTGCGGGAGGTTCTTGCCCTTCGTACTTCTTGACTATTGCCATCACATCAGGGAAGTCGATTCCAAGCTCCTTGACCGTGTGCGATGTTGGTACACCGTTGCGTGTCCAGCCCCTTCTCTTGTAAGTTGCGTCTGTAAGGCACTTGTACCTCTCTTCGCGGTGTGCTCGAAGGGCCTTGTTCTTCTCCGAGGTGTTCATGCTGGTGATGTCCATGCCTATCTCCTTCAGTTGCACATCATAGCGGTCCTGCCTGGATTCGTACTCCCAGTCGGTCACAGGGCCTACGCTCCTGTAGGGCGGGTTTGAGTCATTGATTCTGAGACCCTTGCCCTGTCGAATGTTGAAGATGCGTTGGAAATTGTAGACACGCTCGCTCATCTGGACCAAATCATCACCGGAAACTTTTCTGCCGGTCATAGCAGTGAAGAATCTAGCATAAAATGCAACGTGGCCAGGAACCTTCGCGGGCTCGTCGGTATCGGAGTTGTCCGCTGGCACAACATCGTTCCAAGGCAGCTTACAAAGACCATTCAATCCGAACCAAGTTCTCCACATTGGGAAGTAATGCAGTGCTTCTGCCTTGTCTTCAAAGGTTGGCATGTAGTTGTGGACTTGGTCGAGGAATATCAGCCATGCTTCATCATGCTGTGGCCCTTTCAGTGTAAGTCCATAGCCGCCTTGCTGGGCAAGGCTCTCCTTGGTCACGTACTCTGAGTATTCGAGACCCTTGTGCTCCATTCCGATGTCCTGCATGACATTTGTATCAACACCAAACTCCTTGCCAAAGTAGTCCTTGAGGTAGTGAGTTCCTTTGCCGAAATGCTTGCCGCCGAAGCCCTCGCCAGTGGCCATTTCGTGTAAGACTGCAAGTACTTCTTTCACGGCGCCCCAGTTCAGCTTGTGACCTCCAGTAGCTTTTTCGTTAATGTATCCCTCCTCGAAGAGTTCCATGACAAAGGCCATGGTTGTACCGAAGCTGATTGTGTCAATTCCGTAAGCGTCAGCGTAGAAGTTAATCTCCGCAACATAGTGTGGGTCAAAAACTGCAATGTTGGAACCGCACCCTGCGATCGTTTCGTACTCGGGTCCGTCGACGACGACGCTCTTGCCCTTGAATGGACCGGTCTTGGGAACGAATCCCACAATGCAGTGAGAGCAGTTGATTGCGCACGGTCTCCAACAGCCGTCCCAACCCTTGCCAACGTTACTGAATGTCTTTTCCCAGACATCTCCGAACAGAGCCTTGGCCTCGGGGTCGCTACCAGTTCTGAAATTACGAGTTGGTAGAAGGTCGAACTCGTCCATAATTGAAGGCAGGTGAGCAGTTCCAATAACCCTCATTCTGTTTTGCACAGGATCCAGATTGAGAATCTCCTTTGAGTGGTCTCGACCTACCTGCTTGACACCCTCCATATCATCGGGAGCGTTCATGTTTAGAGTGATCTTGCTAACTTTGGCCACGAGCGCCTTGACCTTCTTGTTTCTGAAAACTGTACCAATGCCGCCACGGCCTGCTTGCTTGTATCGGGGTAGGTTTCGCCTCATGTCCCACCATGAAAAATTCAGACACCCCATGTATGCATATTCTGCAGCGGGACCAGATGTAACTACTGACAAATCCTTCCCGTCCTTCTCCGTGTGGCGTTCAGTGAGAACCCTTGTGATTTCATAGGCGGTATCAGGCAGATCAGAAGCATCATGGATCTCTATCTTGCCGTTGTCACCATCAATGTAGACATAGATGTCGCTCTTCGCTTTCCCCTGTATCTCAAGGGCATCGAAGCCTGCCATCTTAAGATTTGGACCAAAGTAGCCCCCTACGTTGCTATCGATAGGAATGCCGGTCATTGGCGAAATCGAAGTGACAATCGACTTTCCTGCACCTGGATATTGAGTGACTCCACCCAGCGGTCCAGTGGCGATGCATATCTCATTCTCGGGGTCATCCCACTTCACAACGCGGTCCTTCGGAAGTCCGTTCCACATTAACCAGAGGTCAAAGCCCTTTCCGCCCGTGAAAGTTTTCTTCATCTTCTCATCAACCGACTTGATCTTGATTGTATTGTCACTGAGATTGATGTAGAGGGTCTGGTTCGCGTAGCCGCGGTCTAGCTTCGGTATCTTGTATTCAAGTTCTTTCAAGGTCATCTTGCACACCACTCGGAGCAGATAGCACGTTAGACTGAGTTCACAGTTTGCGCTAGTCGCGGTTTGCGCCATGGCTCCCATTTGAGTCTTGCCTTAGGACTGCGGAGCGGAGCCGCTATCCCTTCGCTACCTTCACACGTGCATGAGCATTTTCAAACATGTTGCAGCAGCCATAAAGCCCGTTAAACTCGCATAGATTACATGAACGTTGCTCATGACGTACTCCTTGGAACCCTTCGGCCTCTCAAGCGGGTTCAAAAACATAGTCATAACCAACGGTCATCATCGAGAGGATGAGGTTTCTCTCTACGGCAAAGACAAATTGACATGAACCAAGATCGTTGCCAATGAATGGTTCAATCGACGCTTGGTACGTCAAATCCATACCATAGTAGATACAAAACGGCGGTGTCTTCGATTCTTGTTCCCGGCATGTACGTTTTCATGTACATAAACGGTCATAATTACTTACTTCTTCGCCATAAAACGTGCATTCCTGTACTGTGTGCAGGAGCAGCGCTTGACAGCATCGAGAATACGATAAGCAGCGTAAGAATGTACTTAAATTGTGTCGAAAAACGATAGATTATGTACATTCCAATGCCGAACATGAACGTTTTGTACCTATCCAAACATGAATGTTCAAAATATGGATGGAAACAGACAAAAAGAAACCAACTATGCCGTGAAGAGAACAGAGTAGTCTGGTTTTAGTTACAATTTCCAATACACTAAGCATATTATGGAAGTCTGCCCTATATATCCTCTGATATTACGTGAATTCCGACCTTGACTTCAACAACACCTTGCGGTGACATGCATTGAGCTACCTAGATACTTGGACTTCACAACCAGCAATCAAGAAATATTGCCACTAGGATTGGATATGAATGAAACGGGAATATCACATACCCACGTCAAGCTTCACGGAAGAGATTGCGGCTTTATCTGGCGGCGAGGTGATCGAGAAATGCATTCAGTGCGGGATTTGCACTGCTAGCTGTGAAGTCGCAAGGGTTTCGGAGAGATACCACCCTCGAAGACTCATTCAAAAAATTCTGATAGGCAAGAGGAAGGAGGTACTGGAGAGCGACCTTCCGTGGCTGTGCATGACTTGCAGATTGTGTGAGGAGCGGTGCCAAGAGGGCGTGAGTCCGGCGGACATATTCCAACTTGTTAGAGCTTTGGCCGCCAAAGAAGGATTTGTGCCCAAGGTCTTTGCGAATGCTGTCGACTTGGTGCTTCGTGATGGGTGGCTGCTGGCTGCCTCGTATTCAGACTTCATTGAAGATGAGCGTGAAGGAATGGGCCTGGATGTTGACCTTCATTGGGACGACACGTTTGTACAACGGCTGAAAGCCATGTTCTTGGGAGGAGCGTGATGCGAATGAAAGAGATACTACTCTATCGGGGGTGTACAACGCCCGTCAGACTGTCGGAATACGAATCCTCGACAAAGATTGTTCTTAAAGAACTGGGTGTTGACGCTATCGACCTTGTTAATGCCAACTGCTGTGGGGCTCAATTCGTTGAATCGCTTTACCCAAGGGCCCATGCTGCACTCGGTGGACGTATACTTGCCCTGGCGGAACAAGAGGAAAAAGACATTCTTGCGATATGCGGAGCGTGCTCGGGTTCCCTGAAGCACATCAAGCATTTACTCGACTCAGATGAATCGATTAGAAAGGAAGTTAATGGGCTCCTGGCTCATGAAGGGCTTAAGTATACAGGCAAAGTCGAAGTTAAACACCTCCTACAAATCTTCAACGAAGACATAGGATACAGAGCTCTTGAAAAGGCAATTGTGCGACCCTACCAAGAGGTGAGGATGGCAGCTCACTATGGATGTCATGTAACGCGTCCTTTTGAGATTGTTAAAGTGGATGACCCAGAGAATCCCACGATCATTGATCGGATAATTCAGCTGACAGGGGCCACTGCAGTACAGTATACAAGCAAGACGCAGTGTTGCGGTGGGCCACTGCTCGCCATGGACGAAGAGCTCGCAACAAAGATTGGAGCTGGCAAAATTAACAATGTAATACGCGCGGGTGCACATGGTATTGTTACAGCATGTGCATTCTGCCAGATTCAGCTGACTCAGACACAGCTTGGTAGTGAATCCACGGTTATCAACCGCATTCCCATCATTACGCTACCTCAGTTCTTGGGGTACGCTATGGGTCTTGACTATAATGACCTTGGCCTATATCTGAATCCAATCAGTGCTCGCCATACCGTGTTCCGAACCGCCGGGGAGGTGGCATAATGACCACTGCGTCTAATGCGACCAGTTTGGCATGTCAAGATGCATCCCTCAACAGAAGGCTCTCGCTAGTAAATCGTCATTCCCGAGGAAGTGAGTAGAATGGAACGTGCAGAAGACATCAAATCATACAAGCCTGATCAGCCCATACAGGATTCCGATGTGCAAAGTGGCTTCAAGTACGAGGTCGCAGAGCATGTTGGCGCAGAAGGCCTGATGAGATGCTTGAAGTGTGGTGCTTGCAGCGGCGGTTGTCCTGTGGCGGCAGTCACCGACTACAGACCCAGGAAGGTTCTCGGTGATGTTTTGCTTGGCCTAAAGGATCAGGTACTGTCCAGTGACACCCTGTGGCTTTGTGCTGCTTGCTTCACGTGCGAAGAGCGTTGTATTCAGGAAGTCAACTTCACTGACGTAGTTACTGTACTACGCAACATGGCTGTGCGGGAGGGATTTGCCGCAGAAGGCTATATGGAGATGGCAAAGCGAGTTATTCAGTTCGGGCGAGTTAGCCCACTCACTCGACAAGTCGAAAGGATGCGTGAGAATCTCAATCTACCGCCACTTCAAGAGCCAGCGATTGAGGAACTCCGGGCAATCATGGAATCCGCTGGTTTTCCTGAGATAATGGAAGCGGCAACAAGGAGGTCGAAGACAGTATGAAGATGGCAATGGCTTGGGGATGCCTTGTCCCCACTCGAAGATCACTCATAGGATATGAAGCGGCTACTAGAAAGGTTCTGAATCATCTTGGCGTTGAAACCGTAGATATCCCGAATGAAACCTGCTGTGCACCATTCTGGATGCAGTCTCTCGATTTTACTACCAGCCTAGCCATGGCTGCCCGAAATCTTGCAAAGGCGGAGGAAATGGGGCTTGACCTCCTAACACCTTGCAGCGGTTGCTTCCACTCCTATATGCGAGTGAATCACACGTATGAGAACCATCCGGAAATGCGTGAAAAAGTAAACGATATTCTCGCAAAGGCAGACCTGAGATATGATGGGAATGTCGAGTCGCGTCACGTAGTTGATTTTCTCTACAAAGATATCGGTGTTAATGCAATCAAGGAGAGTATGAAGATAGATCTTGGTGAGATCGAGATCGGTCTTAGATATGGATGTCACATGCTCAAGCCAAGCGACCTGCTCAATATCGAATACTCTGAAAGACCCCGATTCGGGGATGAGTTGCTAGAGGCTGTCGGCGTAAGGTGCAAGGAGTACACAGGGCGCTACAGGTGCTGTGGAGGGCTTCTTCGAGGAACACAGGATGATGTGGCTGACTATATACTACACGACCGACTGATGGATGCTAAAAATGCCAATCTCGACGGACTTGTGACTGTGTGTTCTCTCTGTCATATCCAGCACGACATGGGTCAGAAGAGCATCAAGCGGAAATTTGGCATAGAGGACCTCGAGATTCCGGTTTTGCACTTTCCACAATTGCTGGCTCTAGGGTTTGGATATTCTGCTGAAGAGATAGGACTGAATCTGCACACCGTGAAAACGGACGGAATCGTTGCGAAAATCATTGCGGGCGCATCGAAAGGAGGTGTCAAGAAATGAGCACTGAGGAACCGAGAATAGGAGTATTCGTCTGCCACTGTGGTCTTAATATCGCTGGCGTAGTGGAATGCAAGAAAGTGGCCGATTTCGCTGCCACACTTCCTGATGTGGCCTATTCAGTGGACTTGCTGTTCGCCTGTTCCGACGACGGACAGGAACACATCAAGGAAGCCATCCATGAGCATAATCTGAACCGTGTCATCGTTGCCTCGTGCACTCCTCGGACACACGAACCTGTCTTCAGGCAGTGCCTTGAGGAGGCAGGGCTGAACCCCTATCTGTACGACCAGGTCAATCTTCGGGAGCATGTCAGCTGGGTTCACATGGACGAGAAGGAGAAGGCTACGCAGAAGGCTTTGGAACTGGTGGCTATGTCCGTGGAGCGGGCCAAAAGGTTGGAACCCCTTGAACGTCAGATTGTGGATGTGATTCCGAAGTGTGCTGTCATCGGTGCTGGTGTCGCAGGCATATCTGCCGCGCTAGACTTAGCAGACGCGGGCTTTGAAACCTATCTAATCGAGAAGAGGCCGACTATCGGCGGGCAGATGGCATTGCTCGACAAGGTCTTTCCACAGAATGACTGTGCGATATGTATCCTTGGTCCCATCATGTCTCGTGTCGGGCGACATCCGAGAATCACACTCCTGCCTTACAGTGAGTTAGAGACAGTAAACGGGCACGTTGGCAATTTCCGGCTTACGGTCAGGAAGAAGACCCGCTATATCCACCCGGACATCTGTAATGGCTGTACCGACTGCGAACAGGTCTGTCCTGTTTCTACACCCAACTCCTATGAGTTTTGGTTGACGGATCGCAAGGCGGTATACAGACCTTTCCCACAGGCAGTACCCAGTAGCTACACAATCGACAAGAAGGGGATCCCAGCTTGTAGGTTCTCCTGCCCCGCGCACGTGAATTGTCAGGGTTTTTCCACACTGATCAAGGAGAAACGCTTCAGTGAGGCTCTCGACATTGTAAGAAACGCGATACCTTTCGCTGGAGTACTGGGTCGCGTTTGTACAAGTCCATGCGAAGCGAAGTGTGAACGGGGAGCGTTCGATGAAAGCTTGAGCATTAGAAACCTACATCGGTTCCTAGCTGACTACGAGCGCGAACATGGCGCTACGAAAGTTGAGAAAATCAAGAAAGACAAGAAAGAAAAGATTGCTGTGGTGGGAGCGGGACCCGCTGGCATAGCTTGCGCCTATGACTTGGCTAAACTAGGCTATCCGGTGACTGTCTTCGAAGCCAGAGAGGAGAGTGGTGGTCTCCTGAGATGGGGCATCCCGGAATACCGGCTACCTCGTGATGTGCTGAGGGAGGAGATATCGAGAGTCGAAGGTCTTGGTGTCAAGATTCTTACGGGCAAACCAGTCAAGTCAATCGCTAGTCTGAGGAATCGAGGTTTTAAGGCTGTTTTCCTCGCCACGGGCGCACCGGTTAGTACAAAGCTGGGAGTTGAAGGCGAGGATGCCAAAGGCGTGTTTCATGCCCTTGACTTCTTGAACCAGGTTAACAGCGGAGAGAGTGTTGATCTGGGGAAGAAGGTAGCAATCATTGGGGGCGGCAACGCTGCAGTTGACTCGGCGAGAGTTGCGAAACGTCTTGGTGCAAGGACAGTGACACTCATCTATAGACGATCGCGAGTGGAGATGCCGGCCATCCCTAGTGAGATTGAGGAAGCAGAGAAAGAAGGAGTCAACCTTATGCTCTTGGCTACGCCCATTGGATTTATCATGTCTGATGGTGTCCTTGAGAGCATCAGATGCATCAAGATGCGGCTAGGTGAGCCTGACGCCTCTGGTCGCAGACGTCCGATACCGATTCCTGAATCGGAGTTTGAGGTGCGTGTTGACAATGTTATCATAGCCGTAGGCCAGATGGTGAGCCCCACCAGCATTCTCAAGGGTCTAGAGGTCACACAATGGGATACCCTTTCAGTCGACCCAATCACGTTGCAGACGAGCTTAAAGGGTGTCTTCGCAGGAGGGGATGTTGTTTCAGGTCCAACGACGGTTGTGGAGGCTGTGGCTGCAGGAATAGAGGCAGCGAAGTCTATCGACCGCTATGTACGAGGCGTTGATCTCTCAGAAGGAAGACCTGAGATACTCCGTCTGGTGCCATCTGCTGAGGTGGACAAGACGAGAGCTGAAATCGCTGAACGTGCAGTCATGCCAACTATAAATGCGAAATTAAGGAAGAGTAACTTTGCTGAGGTTGAAACAGGCTTGGCCCTGAAGACTGCTGTTGCGGAAGCAGAGCGCTGTTTCAACTGTGCTCTGTGCTCTGAGTGTAACCTATGTATCGAGGTATGCAAGCCCAACGCCATCGATCATTCGTTGGTGGATGAGTTCGTCGAGCTGGATGTCGGGACTATCATCTTGGCCACTGGGTTCAAGCCCTATGACCCATCCGAAACTCGTGAGTTTGGTTATGGCGCTTTTAAGAATGTCATTACGAATGCTCAACTAGAGCGGCTAACCAATGCCGCTGGACCTACCCACGGCAAAGTCAAGAGACCTTCTGACGGAATGCCGCCAAAGAGTGTTGCATTTGTGCAGTGCGTTGGCTCAAGAGACCGTAGAGTGAACCAAGACTACTGCTGCTACACGGGATGCGAGAATTCGCTGAAGCAGGCCACGCAGATAAAGGAGAAGTATCCTAACACTGAAATCTCCATCTTCGCAATGGACATTCGCACTCATGGCTTGGGCTATGAGGGTCTCTACCGCAGGGCTCGAGAGATGGGCGTAATCATCATCAAGGGACGTCCCTCCGAGATTGAGGAGATTCCGGGAACAAGGTCTCTCAAAGTGCTCGCTGAGGACCTGTATACTGGCGAAAGACTCGGAACTACTTATGAACTGGTAGTGCTCGCGTCTGCGTTGCTACCCAATGACGACACGAAGGACCTAGCCCGCAAGTTGAACATTTCCACAGGGGAGTACGGCTATCTGATGGAAGCCCATCCCAAGCTGCGACCAGTAGACAGCTTTCGTGACGGTGTATTTCTAGCGGGAGCTTGTCTTGGTCCAATGGACATCCCCAAGGCTGTGGCCTATGGAAAGGCTGCTGCTGCAGGTGCTCAGTCCTTGATGGCGCCAGGCAAGTTTCAGGTTGAACCCATTTATGCAGAGATTGACACGACGCTATGCAACGACTGTGATCTCTGTAACGATCTATGTCCGTACAGTGCCATAACTGGCGAGGGTGACGAACGGAAAGTCATGTACGAAATCTGTCAGGGATGCGGGACATGTGCTGCTGCCTGTCCACAGATGGCGATTGACATGCGGCACTATAGATCAGAACAGCTAATGCCGCAGATTGCAGCTGCGGCGCGCATTCATGGAGGGATGAAGAAATGAGTGGCAAGAGGTTCGAACCTAGTATCGTGGCGTTCACGTGCAACTGGTGCTCTTATGGCGGTGCAGACCTTGCGGGAATTTCACGTATCCAATACCCCCCCAATTCGAAGGTGATTAGGCTCATGTGTTCAGGCAGAGTTGACCCGCTGATGACGCTTGAGGCGTTCAAGAATGGAGCTGACGGTGTAATCATTAGTGGCTGCCACATTGGTGACTGTCACTACTCCACAGGCAACTACCGAACAGAGGTTCGATTCATGGCACTCCGATCAGCGATGGATGTTATTGGATTAAATCCAGAACGGTTGCGTCTTCTTTGGGCGAGTGCCTCAGAAGGACAGCAGTGGGCGGATACAATGCGAGAGATGGCTGAGCAAGTTAGAGAGCTTGGACCTAGTCCACTCAAAGGAGGTAGCAAGAAGTGACTGTTGCAGGGGAAAAGATAGTTGTCGAGGATAGGAAATCTACTGATACTGCCTTAGTAATCGGTGGCGGTGTTTCTGGCATGCAAGCTGCTCTCGACATTGCCGACCAAGGCTACTCTGTGGTGCTAGTCGAAAGAACACCATCCATTGGTGGGGTCATGGCCATGCTGGATAAGACATTCCCCACACTTGATTGTTCGGCATGCATCCTTACGCCCAAGCTGTCTGAGGTTGCTCGGCACCCGAACATCGAGCTCATGACCTACTCTGAAGTCAAGAGCATCACCGGAACTGCAGGCAACTTTAGAGTCAGCGTTCTTCGGAAAGCACGTAAGGTCCTCGAAGACAAGTGTTCCGGATGTGGGGATTGTGTTCCACACTGCCCAATAGAAGTGCGAAATGAGTTTGACCAAGGCCTGGGCTACCGCAAGGCGGTGTACATTGGGTTCCCACAGAACACACCCCTCGTCTATACTATTGATTCTGAGAACTGTATCAAATGTGGTATGTGTGTCAAGTCATGTGAACGAGAGGCCATCGACCTTGACTTGGAGGATGAGGAGATTGAGATATCCGTTGGTGCCATCGTGGTGGCAACCGGATATGAGCTCTACAACGTAGCCAATTACAGGCGCTTTGGCTATGGTCGTTTCAAGAATGTGATAAACGCACTCGAGTTCGAGCGCCTCATCAATGCCGCTGGACCAACGGCTGGGAATCTCATGAGGCTTAGCGATGGGAAGATTCCAAAGAGCATTGGGTTCATCCAATGTGTTGGGGCACGCGACGCGACGAAGGACGTACCATATTGCTCGCGAGTATGTTGCATGTACGGTATCAAGAATGCGGTCATGGCCAAAGAGCTCCAACACGAGAACGTGAAGAAGGTGACCATATACTCGATCGACATTCGAGCGTTCGGCAAGGGTTTTGAGGAATTCTACAACATGGCCAAGGATCGATTTGGCATTAAGTTCATCCGAGGAAGAGTAGGAGAGGTGTCGGAGAACTCACGGAACAAGAACATCATTGTGCGTGCCGAAGACACGACAACAGGGAAGTTCTTGGAGCAGGAACACGAACTAGTAGTGCTCTGCCCCGGAATCCTGCCTCCCAAAGGTCTGCGGGATACTGCGAATCAGCTGGGGCTCCAGCTTGACTCAGATGGCTTCATTCACGTGGAACAACCAGCGAGCAACCCTGTGGACACGGCGGTTTCTGGAGTCTACATATGCGGATGTGTTGAGGGTCCGAAAGACATTCCAGACTCCGTAGCAGCAGGAAGCGCGGCCGCGATGCGCGCAAGCATCACGTTATGGAGGGAAGGTGAGCACTAATGGCTACAGAGGAAGTTCCAAGGATTGGCGTATTCGTATGTCATTGTGGACATAACATTGCTGGGACTGTAGATGTTGAGCGCGTGGCGGAGATTGCCGCCCACTACCCGAATGTTGAGTTCGCTACACATTTCATGTTCATGTGCAGTGACTCCGGACAACAGCTGATTCGCGACAAGATCGAGGAGTTTAGTCTAAATAGGGTCGTAGTTGCCAGTTGCTCTCCCCGGATGCACGAGCCAACGTTTCGAAGGGTGGTCGAAGAGGCTGATGTCAACAGATACTGCTTCGAACAGGTGAACCTGAGAGAGCACGTGTCTTGGTGCCATATGAGGGAGCCTGAGGCAGCTACCGAGAAAGCGATAGATCTTATTCGGATGTCTGTTGCTAGGGCCGCCCTTCTCGTGCCACTCGAGGTTAAGACTGTGAGTGTAGAACCACATACTCTGGTCGTTGGCGGCGGGGTTGCTGGATTGAGGGCGGCAATCGACATTGACAGCCGCGGCTTCAAGGTCACTCTCGTGGAACGAGAGCCTGAACTCGGTGGGAATCTAGCAAAGCTCTCTACTCTCTATCAGGGCAATGAGAAAGCCAGTGATGTCATCGAACGTATGGTACTGGCGGCCCGAATTAGCGAGAACCTGACCATAATGACTGATTCGGAAGTGGTTGACGTCGAAGGCTATATTGGCAATTTTGATGTGACTGTCAAGAACAATGCCACCGACAAGACAGAGAAGCTCCGGGTTGGAGCTATAATAGTTGCTACAGGCTTTCAGTCATGGGTGCCTGAAGGAATCCCTCCGTACGGAATGAGTCTGGATGTCATCACGTTGGCCCAGCTAGAGGAGATGAAGCGGGATGACAAGTTATTATGTCCAAGTACCGGCAAGCCTCCCAAGAAGGTCATGTTTATCGGATGTGTTGGTTCTCGTCAACCGGGAGTGCAAGGGCATGAACACTGTTCCAGGTACTGTTGTACTGCCATGGTGAAGGCAGCTGCTGACATAACTGAGATTACTGACGAAGTTCTGATACTCTATGATGATATCCGTACATTCGGGAAGGGCCACGAGGAGGTCCACCGTTCTGCCCACGAGAAGTTTGTAATGTTCTCCAAGTTTGATCGCACCAAGCCTGCCAAGACAACAGTAGCTGACGGTGCTTTGAGTGTGAAATGGAGAGATATCTTGGCTGGCGATAATCTTGAGTTCCATCCGGACCTCTTGGTATTGGTTACAGCTATGATTCCCCCGGAAGGTGTAGAGAAAGTGTCCCAGCTGTTCAGCCTCACACGCTCGGCAGATGGCTTCTTCAATGAGGAACACATCAAGCTGGCTCCTTTAACTACTCACACCGCAGGTGTGATGATTGCAGGAGCTGCCCAATCTGCAAAGGATTCTACTGACAGCACTACGCAAGCGAGCGGAGCTGCCGCGAAAGCGGCTTCATTGATGGCCCGGGGAGAAGTGGAGATTGAATCCACCGTTGCTCATGTGCTAGAAGAGCTGTGTTCCAGCTGTCACACATGCGCCACTGCTTGTCCATACGGTGCTATCTCCTTTGACACCTCAAAGAAACCGGAGATAGCCGTGGTGACAGAGGCAGAATGTCACGGATGTGGGACCTGCGCAGCAGGGTGTCCAAGCAGTGCCATTATTATGCGGCATTCGACTGATGAACAAATCACTGCAATGGTTGAAGCGTTTCTCATGCCTCCACCAGTGATGGGGGGTGGTGATTCATGACTGCCACTGTCACAATTTCTAAAGAGTGGATACCTAGGATTGCAGCCTTTTGCTGCAACTGGTGTTCCTACGCAGGTGCTGACCTAGCTGGCACAAGCAGAATCCAGTACCCCTCTGCTGTGCGAATAATCAGGGTAAATTGCACTGGTAGGGTCGACCCCGAATTCGTACTAAACGCCCTTGACAAGGGTGCGGATGGAGTACTCGTGTCAGGCTGTCATCCAGGGGACTGCCATTACACAAGCGGCAATCTCAAGATGCGGGCACGATGGACGCTACTTCAGATGGCCGTTGAGCAAGCCGGAATCAACCCCGATAGGATTCGTCTACAGTGGGCCAGCGCTTCAGAGGGACAGAAGTTCGCTGATGGGGTTAGAGAACTCACGGAGAAGGTCAAGAATTTGGGTCCGTTTAGGAGGGGTTGGCAATGAAAGAGAAATCTACACAGGATAGGATTGAAGCAGCCATTGACGCCTTCGGAAGCGAGCGATTAAGATGGCTTATAGGCAAAGGAGACGTTCTAACCCAACGAAACGAGCTGACCGAAGAGAAACTCAAGGAGCTCGTCGACAAAACAGTCCGCGAAGAGATTGACCGGAGTACCATTGCCAGGCGGCTTAGAGAGTCGCCTTCAACGATATCAGAGATATCGAAGGCAACGAAGCTGGAAACGGACTACATATTGGAAAATCTCCTCGCCATGATGAAGTGGAACCGCGTTGAGATAGTCGATGAGAAGCAGAGAGAATATGTCTATGCTCTGAAGGAGATCTGAACGTGACTGAACCAGTTCCTATCGCAATGGCCCAAGGTAGCTCCTGTTGGGGTTGTTACCAGAGCCTCATTGACATTCACCTTAATCTGGCAACTGTCCTCCCCCTGTTGGACATCAAGTACTGGACGTGTGTGGCCGACTTCAAGCTCAAGGATTTGGAGGGCTATCCTGACAAATCGATCACGGTCGGCCTGTACGAGGGAATGGCCCGAACAGAGGAGGACATTCATCTGCTAAAGCTCATAAGAGCGAAGTGCAAGATACTGATTGCATTTGGCTCATGTTCATGCTTTGGCGGCATTCCTGGAATGGCTAACTTCTCAACGATAGAGGAGTGCAACGAGGTCAAGTTCCGAAACAACAAGACCGTTAAGGATGGTGAGCTGCCAACAGAGAACCTCCCAGCGATTGCTCCCGTTGTGATACCCAACCGAGACATAGTTGACTTTGAAATCTTTTTGCCGGGGTGCCCGCCAACCTCTAGCTTGATTCTCACTGCATTGACTGCTCTGCTTGAAGGCAAACCGATTGAGCTACCACCACACACGGTGTGTCACTATTGCGATCGCGAGAAGAAAGAAACCCCGATAGAGAAGATACTGAGACCCTACGAAGGCATAGCAGACCCCGACCGGTGCCTTCTCGAACAGGGGTATATCTGCCTTGGCTCTGCAACTTGGGGTCTCTGTGAAGGACAGTGTGTCAGCCATGGCGTGACTTGCCGGGGCTGTTTTGGACCGCCTCCGCCAATCATGGGCGACCAAGGGGCGGCGGCAATATCCATGCTTGGCTCATATGCACCTCTTGAATCGGAAGTCCTTGCTGACACGGTCCATGACCCACTTGGTTGCTTCTGGAGGTTCACCTACCCAACAAGCCACCTGGGTGCCATTCGAATAAAGCGAGAGGAGGCAAAGACGAAATGACCAACGAGAAGATAATCCGCATTGACCCAGTGACACGCCTTGAAGGTCATGGATCGTTGACTATCAAGCTGGGTCCTGGCAACAAGGTCAAGGATGTCCAGTTCAACGTTAACAGTACACGATTCTTTGAGAAGTTTCTCGAAGGGCGACCAATGGAAGAGGCTCCACGAATCGCTCCGCGGATCTGCGGAATCTGCCCTATCCCGCATCATCTTGCATCACTGAAAGCCGTGGAGGCCGCCTGGGATGTGACACCTCCACCTGCAGCAATCAAGCTTAGGCGGCTATTGATTGAGGCGAAGCAGCTCTCATCTCACGCAATTCACTTCTACGCTCTTGCGGCTCCTGATTTTGTCTTTGGACCCTTCGCGAGCCCGGCTGTACGGAACGTTGCTGCTGTTCTCAAGTATCTCCCTGATGTTGCAGTCCAAGCGATCAAGCTCATGGAGTTCGGTCAGGAACTGTGCGCGACTATTGGGGCCAAGGCAATCCACCCAACAACGGGCATTCCTGGTGGGATGCTGTACGCTATGAAAGAAGAAGAGCGCGATGATTGGCTCAAGAAGGTCCCTGAGATGCTGGAGAACATCCATAAGACAGTGGACCTTGCCAAGACCGTTGTCAACTCATACATCGAGGTGATAACGAAGCTCGCAGTCACTCCAACGTACTACGTTGGTCTGACCAATGATGGAGCTTTTGACATCTATGATGGCAAGATTCGCGTGATGGATCCAGATGGCAAGATTGTGAAAGAATTCATGCCTCACGAGTACACAAAGTACTACGGCGAGCACGTTCCTAAGCACTCCTATGCGACTCACATCTACTACAAACCAGCCGGCTACCCCGAGGGTATTTGGCGAGCGAATACTCTTGCACGATGCAACGTTAACGATAGGATGGCCACACCTCTTGCAGACGCGGCCCTGAAGGAGATGAGAGAACTCGTTGGGAGACCCTCGCATCACACGTTTGTATACCACTACGCTCGAATCGTAGAGATGGTTCAAGCTGCTGAGATGATCAAGACGCTCCTTGAGGATCCCGAGATTGTAAGCACGGACGTGAAGCTTTCTGACGTTGAACCCAAGGCTGGCGACGGCGTTGGTGTTGTCGAGGCTCCGCGAGGCATTCTGCTCCACAACTACGAGTCTGATGACAAGGGCATGCTGGTCAAGGCGAATCTCATTGTCGCCACGAACAACAATATTGCCGGCATCGAGAAATCATTGATGGTGGCCGCGAAACAAATCTTCGAAGACAAAGTGCTCGAGAAGATTACACTTCCTGAACCCATGGTGAAAACTTAGACAAAAGAATTGATGATCATGACAGAAGAAATACCTGAAGGCGTACTGAACATCATCGAGATGGTTGTTCGGTGCTACGACTGCTGACTATCCTGCGGCGCTCATCTCGTCATTATCGACGAAGAGGGCCGCGAACTAGTCAGGAAGGAGCTTCAGACCGGCGGCGGATGAAGACCCAGAAAAAAGATTGAAAACTGAGTCTGACCTGCTCCAGCAGGGGCGGAGTCGGTCTGGCTCCTTCAAACACCAGTCTTGTATGCTCGAACTCCTACACTCCAAAGAAGACAATGAATGATTTCGGACATTGAATTGTTATTTCGAATCCAGATTCAAAATTCAGAAACATCTTCCTGATTGTCTGTAATCATGCATGAAATCATTGATTGCGTTTCGTTTCAAATGATGAATCTCGTTTCCGTGACCGAAACCTAACTCAATAGTATTATAATCTCGTTGAGAGGACTCCTCGCTGGCCTCTGGCATGATTGCTCGCAGAACGGAACGGTGAATTGAGCCAATGACGATTGACCACACATCGAAGAAAAGTACATCCAAACTGGACGTTGTATCTAGCGAAGCCCTGGTTATTGGGGGTGGCGTAGCTGGCATGCAGGCGGCTCTGGATATGGCTAACCAGGGTTTCAAGGTTCATCTGCTAGAGAAGACTCCTTCTCTCGGCGGAAAAATGGCGATGATAGACAAGACCTTCCCAACATTGGATTGCTCGGCATGTATTCTCACGCCGCGTCTCAGCGAGGTATCGCGTCATCCAAACATCGAACTACATACGTATTCTGACGTAATTAGCGTTGCTGGAAGAGTTGGCGATTTCAAAGTAAAGATACGCAAGCGGGCGCGATATGTGGATGAGGACAAGTGCTCGGCATGTGCGGACTGTGTCCCGGCTTGTCCAGTGGAGGTTCCTAATGAATTCGATCAGAGTCTTGGTTTCCGTAAGGCAATCTATCAACCGTTCCCACAGGCGACACCGAGCACCTACACCATTACCAAGCTTGGCACACCAGCATGCAGAGAAGCGTGTCCCGCAGACGTGAATCCTCAAGGCTTCATCTCCCTCATGAAGGAAGGGAGGTTTCATGATGCTCTTAGAATATTCAGGAAGTCCAATCCGTTCCCAGGTGTACTTGGCCGAGTGTGCATAGCCTTCTGCGAGGGCGAGTGTGTTCGAGGAGAGCTAGATGAGAGTGTAAGCATCAGGAATCTCCACAGGTTCTTGGCTGACTACGAGAGAAAACATGGACCTGATAGGCCAATTGAAGCGAAGATTGACAAGGATGAAAGAATCGCCGTGGTCGGCGCAGGTCCCGCGGGTCTGGCATGTGGGTATCATCTTGTCAAGATGGGCTACCCCGTAACCGTATTCGAGGCTCAACCTGAAGCAGGAGGACTCCTCCGCTATGGCATTCCGGAATACAGACTTCCTCGTGACATACTGGCCGAAGAGATCGACTGGATTGCCAAGCATGGCGTAAAAATAAAGACAAGCTCTCCAGTCGAGTCAATCAAGAGCCTGAAAAAGGAGGGCTTCAAGGCGATATTCTTGGCTACAGGAGCCTCAAATAGTAACAAACTTGGGATTGCAGGAGAGGAGGCAAAGGGCATCTACCATGCCAGTGATTTCTTGGAACGAGCCAACTCAGGGAAACCATATCCGTTGGGCGAAAAGGTTGCTGTGATTGGCGGTGGGGACGCGGCAATTGACTCCGCGAGAGTTGCCATTAGACTCGGTGCGAAGGAAGTCACGATAGTTTATCGCAGGTCACATGTCGAGTTGCCTGCCATCCCCAGCGAAGTCGAAGATGCACGAGAGGAAGGCCTTAATCTGCTACTACTGACTAATCCTATCGAAATCCTCACATCAAAGGATGAGCTGAGGGGCATCAGATGTATAAAGATGAAACTGGGTGAACCAGATCACTCGGGTCGTCGACGGCCCCAAGTCATTCGGGGTTCGGAATTCACGCTGATTGTAGACAACATGATTATTGCTGTGGGACAGAGCGTGACACCAAAGGGCCTACACGAGGAATGTGATTGTTCGGAATGGGGAACAATCAAAGTGAATCCCCTAACTCTGGAAACTAACATGGAAGGAGTCTTTGCTGGCGGTGACGTTGTTCTCGGTCCAGCCACCGCAGTTAAAGCCGTGGCCCATGGCAAGGAGGCTGCAATCTCAATAGATCGATTTCTGAGAAAGGTCAATGTTGAAGCGGATAGAATTGAAGAACGACACCGAGTGAGAGTTGAAGAGGTTGACATGGAAAAACCTACTGAGCCTCGCGTAGACATGCCCAAACACGGTGTAGCGGGAAGAATTCAATCTTACACTGAGGTTGAACTTGGGTTTGAACAAGAATCTGCTACACAGGAGGCTGAACGATGCCTAGGCTGTGCAATCTGTTGCGAATGTGAGCTGTGTGTTGAAGCTTGCACGCGTGAAGCAATCGATCACAAGATGCAGGATGAGATAATAGAGCTTCCAGTAGGTGCGATAGTATTGGCCGCAGGATACAGGCTTTACGATGTTAGTGATTACCCCAGGCTCGGATACGGAAAGTTCCCTAATGTCATCCACGCGATGGAGTACGAGCGACTGATCAACGCATCAGGCCCAACCCACGGACATCTGATAAAGCTCAGTGACGGGAAGCTACCCAAGAGCATCGGTTTCATCCAATGTGTCGGTGCCCGAGATGTCAACCGCGGCGTTCCTGAGTGTTCACGAGTGTGTTGCATGTATGGTATCAAAAACGCAGTCATGGCAAAGGAACATGACCCTGAGATTGACGTGACCATCTACTACGCTGACATCCGTGCCTTTGGCAAGGGCTTCGAGGAATTCTACAACATGGCTAAGGATCGATTTGGTATCAAGTTCATTCGAGGCAGAGTTGGAGAGGTCATGGAGGACCGCGAAACAGGCAATCTCACTGTGAGAGTTGAGAACACCGATGAACATGCCATTCAGGACATTGAACATGATCTTGTAGTAATCAGCCCCGGTATTCAACCCCCCTGGGGTCTTGATGTCATCGCCAGTGAGCTCGGACTAGAACTAGATGAGACAGGCTATGTGCCAGTGAAGGACGAGCTACTTGCGCCTGTGGACACTACTATTCCTGGTGTCTTTGCGTGTGGATGCGTCGATAGTCCCAAGGACATTCCAGACTCGGTGACTGCGGGTAGCGCTGCCGCCATGAGGGCGACAATAATACTATCGCAGGCTGAGAAAAAGGAGTAATTCTGCTGGTGCATTATGAAGGACAGGTGATATGAGATGAACAATGAAACACACACACCCTCCTCAGATTTCGCAAAAGAGATTGCCTTAATCCCGGGAGGGGAAGTCATCAACAAGTGTATCCAGTGTGGCATATGTACTGCCAGTTGTGTTGTGGCCTGTGTAGACGACCAATACCGGCCTCGGCGGCTGATTCAGAAGATTCTGATAGGCAAGAGAGATGAGGTGCTGAAGAGCGATCAACCTTGGCTATGCATGACGTGCAGAATGTGTGAAGAGCGATGCCAGGAGGGCGTAAGTCCCGCAGAGATATTCCACGCTGTACGAATCCTCGCAGTCAAAGAGGGTCACATTCCCAAGGTGTTTCAGATTACTGTCGAAAAGGTACTCTGCGATGGTTGGATGTTAGCAGATGCATATACCGATTTCAACGAAGATGAGCGAGAGGATCTCGGCCTAAATCCTGCCCTCGCTTGGAATGACACTTTTACGAAGAAGGTGAAGAAGAAGTACCTCGCTGGGGAGGAGAGCGCATGAAAGAGATAATGCTGTACAGAGGGTGCACTACTCCTGTGAGGCTCCCGGCATACGAGGCAGCCACAATAGCTGTGCTGGGGAAGCTCGGAGTGAAGGTTGTTGAGATGGATGATGCAAACTGCTGCGGAGCCCAATATGTCGAGTCCGTAAGCAGAATGGCATTTGCAGCAATGAGCGGAAGAATCCTCGCACTGGCTGAGAAAGAGAGCCAAGACATCTTGGCGTTGTGTGGCGCTTGTTCAGGTTCCCTGAAGATAAACAAGCATTTTCTGGACAACGACGAGAAGGCCCGTAAGGAGGTTAACGAACTCCTGTCAGAAGAGGGGTTGAAATATACCGGCAAGACTAGAGTTCGACACCTGCTCCAAGTCTTGAACGAGGATATCGGTTTCGAAGCAATTGAGAAAGCCATAAAGAAACCCTACAAAGGCTTGAAATTGGCCGCACATTATGGTTGTCACGTAACTCGGCCCTATGAGATTGTTCAAGTCGATGACCCTGAAAATCCCACAATCATTGACCGTCTTATTGAGATTGCGGGGGCAGAGGCTGTGGACTATGTGGGCAAGACCAGGTGCTGCGGTGGGCCTCTCCTGGCAATGGATGAGAGTCTTGCGACTCACATTGGCCAAGACAAGATAAGAGATGCCATCGCCGCCGGCGCACAAGGCATGGTCACCGCATGCGTGTTCTGTGATATCCAGTTGACACAAGTCCAGTTCGGTGAAGATACAGATTCGAGCAAGATGATTCCCGTCATTCCTATTGTGCAGTTTCTCGGTCCAGCCCTCGGCATCAAGGAGGATGTGCTGGGCATTGAGTTGAACAAGACCAGTCCCGATATCATCTTGTCAGCATTACAGGAGGCGAAATAATGACTGAAGCAGAAACACCAAGGATTGGCGTTTTCATCTGTCACTGTGGTCACAATATCGCGGGAGTCGTGGATGTGGTAAGAGTCGCTAAGATGGCTGAGTCTCTGCCGCATGTCGTCTTCTCGACGGATGACATGTTCATGTGTGCTGATGCTGGTCAACAACTAATCAAGGACATGGTGGAGGAGCATAGTCTGAATCGCGTCGTAGTCGCTAGCTGCTCACCCAGAATGCACGAACCTACATTTCGTAGAGTCGTCGAAGAGGCTGGCCTCAATCGTTATCTCTTCGAGCAGACCAATCTTCGAGAGCATGTATCTTGGTGTCACATGAGAGAGCCCGAAGCGGCCACTGAGAAGGCAATGGATCTGGTACGGATGTCTGTTGCGCGAGCGGCCAAGCTTGAGAATCTGCCAGTGAAGAGCGTTAAAGTCACCCCTCGCACTTTAGTCGTTGGCGGAGGAATCACTGGCCTTCGAGCTGCACTCGATATTGCTAACCGTGGTTTTGATGTCGTTCTGGTGGACAAGGAACCAAAACTCGGCGGACATGTTGCGAAGTGGACTCACATGTTTACAGGCGACAGGTCAGGATCTGAGGTTGTTGGCCCCTTGGTCAAAGAAGTGAAAGCGCACAGTCGTATTGAAATTCTGACGAATAGCAGTGTGATCGAGTTTGATGGCTACATTGGCAACTTCGAGGCCACCATAGAGAACAGGAAGGACAAGGCTCGCAGTAAATTTGACATTGGCACGGTGATTGTGGCAATTGGTTTTGACGCCTTCAAGCCCCACGGATACTACGGCTACGGAGAGAGTCCAGATATAGTCACTCTGGCTGAGCTACAAGAGATGCCTCCGAGAGATCGTCTGCTTAAGCCTAGCGACGGAAAGCCTGCAAGCAAGATTGCATTTATTGGATGTGTAGGATCGCGTGAGCCTGGCAAGAGGGGTCATGAACATTGTTCCAGGCATTGTTGTCCTGCCGTGGCTAAAGCTGCTTCTGATCTTAAAGACAGGCTCGACGAAGTGCTAATCCTTTACAAAAGCATCCGAACGTATGGCAGAGGCCATGAAGAACTGCATCGATTGGCCCGGTCAAAACACGTCATCTACTCTCGGTTCCCGGACGGAGAAGACCCGGTTATCGAAGTAGTGGACGGAAAAGTCAAGATGAGATGGACTGATATTTACGCAGATGAGGAACTGCAATTTGAGCCCGACATCCTTGTCTTGGCGTCCGCGATGGTTGCCCGATCGGACATTGACGAAACCACGAAGCTCTTTGGTCTAACTAGGAGTAGAGACGGATTCTTTAATCCGGAGCATATCAAGCTCGCTCCGCTTACCACACACACTGCAGGCGTTATGATTGCAGGCGCTGCGCAGGCGCCAAAGAATGCGTCTGAGTCAGTTGTCGATGCCAGTGGCGCAGCAGCAAAGGCCGTCGGAATCATGGCGCGAGGCGAGGTTGAGATTGAATCAACTGTATCTCGTGTCATTTCGGAATTGTGTTCTTCATGTCACACTTGCGTTACAGCGTGTCCATACGGCGCAATTGAAATGGACGAGTCGAAGGACCCGCCCATCGCCTTCGTGACTGAAGCGAAATGTCACGGTTGCGGCACATGTGCCGCAGCTTGTCCGAGCAGTGCTATCATAATGTTGCACTCGACTGACGACCAAATCATGACGATGGTGCAAGCTTACCTCTGCGCACCACCCGACACAATAGGAGGTACATAGCAATGACGACGAAAACAGCAGCCAAGATTGACAACACTGAGAGTTGGGAACCGAGAATCGTAGCGTTCTGCTGCAACTGGTGTTCCTATGCTGGAGCTGACCTAGCTGGCACTAGCAGAATCCAGTATCCCCCGAATGCCAGGATTCTACGAGTCAATTGTACCGGCCGGATAAGTCTTGAGTTTATCTTGGCCGCTCTTGAGATGGGTGCAGACGGAGTTCTTGTGTCTGGATGCCACCCAGGTGACTGCCATTATACGAGCGGCAACCTTAAGCTCAGGGCGCGCTGGACTATCATGAAGAAGGCAATTGAGCAGGCCGGTGTTGACCCTCGCAGAGTCCGGCTCCAGTGGGCGAGTGCCTCTGAGGCACAGATATTCGCTGACGGTGTCAGAACCTTGGTAAAGCAAGTGAAAGAACTGGGTCCTATCATGGAGGAATGGAAATGAGTGCAATCATCGCGCACTTCAAACAGAAACGCGGGGATGTCCGCGCACAGCGCAAGGCGATAATGGAAGTGTTGTCCGAGGGTCCATCCAAGGTTTCAGTGATAGCTGAAAAAACTGAACTATCCAAGGATAAGATCGTCTGGAACCTACTTGGCCTTCTCAGGTGGGGCACCGTAGAGATCATTGGGGAAGAAGAACATGAACTCATGTTCGCTGCAACGGAGGTCCAAGAATGACAGAACCCACATCAATCGCAATGGCCCAAGGCAGCTCCTGTTGGGGCTGTTTCCAGAGCCTCATCGACATTCACCTCAATCTTGCAACTGTTTTGCCGCTGATTGACATCAAGTACTGGCAGTGTGTTGCTGACTTCAAGCTCAAGGACCTTGAGGGCTATCCAGACAAATCGATAACGGTTGGCCTGTACGAAGGGATGGCTCGAACAGAAGAGGACATTCATCTGCTAAAGCTTATGAGAGAGAAGTGCAAGATTCTGATTTCATTCGGCTCGTGTTCTTGCTTTGGCGGCATTCCGGGCCTAGCAAACTTTTCAACTCTAGAGGAGTGCCTAGAAGTTAAGTTCAGAAATAACAAGACAGTCAAGGATGGCGAGGTGCCGACAGAGAACCTTCCAACGATTGCTCCTGTTGTGGTACCTAACAGCACCATCGTTGACTTTGAAATTTTTCTTCCAGGATGCCCTCCGACATCCAAATTGATTCTAACGGCCTTGACTGCTCTGCTTGAAGGCAAACCGATTGAGCTACCGCCCCACACAGTGTGTCACTATTGCGACCGCGAGAAGAAAGAGACCCCGATAGAGAAGATACTGAGACCCTACGAGGGCATTGCAGACCCTGACAGGTGCCTGTTAGAACAGGGCTACATCTGCGTTGGTTCTGCAACGTGGGGCCTCTGCGAAGGGCAGTGTGTCAATCACGGCGCCACATGCCGTGGCTGTTTCGGTCCACCTCCGCCAATAACGAACGACCAAGGAGCGGCGGCAATATCCATGTTTGGCTCATACGCACCTCTTGAATCGGAAGTCCTTGCTGAAACGGTCCTTGACCCACTTGGCTGTTTCTGGAGGTTCACCTACCCAACAAGCCACCTTGGTGCTATTCGAATCAAGCGAGAGGAGGCAAAGACGAAATGACCAACGAGCGAACAATCCGCATTGACCCAGTGACACGCCTTGAAGGCCATGGAACGTTGACTATCAAACTAGGTCCTGGCAACAAGGTCAAGGATATCCAGTTCAACGTTAACAGCACACGATTCTTTGAGAAATTCCTAGAAGGGCGACCAATGGAGGAAGCTCCACGAATCGCTCCACGGATCTGCGGCATATGCCCAATCCCACACCATCTTGCTTCACTGAAGGCAGTCGAGGCCGCTTGGGATGTGACACCTCCACCAGCCGCAATCAAACTGAGGCGGCTATTGATTGAGGCGAAGCAGCTTTCATCTCATGCAATCCACTTCTACGCTCTTGCGGCTCCGGACTTTGTCTTTGGACCCTTCGCGAGCCCGGCGGTACGGAACGTTGCTGCTGTTCTCAAGTATCTCCCTGATGTTGCAATCCAAGCAATCAAGCTGATGGAGTTTGGTCAGGAGTTGTGCACGACCATTGGGGCCAAGGCAATTCATCCGACGACAGGCATTCCTGGCGGGATGCTATACGCTATGAAAGAGGAGGAACGCGATGACTGGCTGACGAAGGTACCGGAAATGCTGGAGAATATCCACAAGACGGTGGACCTTGCCAAGACCGTTGTCAACTCATACATCGAGGTGATAACAAAGCTAGCGGTAACTCCAACTTACTATATTGGGTTGACCAACAATGGAACTCATGATATCTACGATGGCAAGATTCGCGTGATGGACCCTGAAGGTAAGATTGTAGAGAACTTCAAGCCTAGCGAGTACACAAAGTACTACGGTGAGCATGTTGCCAAGCACTCCTATGCAACTCACATCTACTACAAACCAGTCGGCTACCCCGAGGGCATTTGGAGAGCGAATACTCTCGCACGGTGCAATGTAGCCGATAGGATGGCCACACCTCTTGCAGATGCGGCTCTGAAAGAGATGAGAGAACTCGTTGGGAGACCCTCGCATCACACGTTTGTATACCACTACGCTCGAATCGTAGAGATGGTGCAAGCCGCTGAGATGATCAAGACGCTTCTGGAGGACCCGGAGATTGTGAGCACAGACGTGAAGCTTTCTGACGTTGAACCCAAGGCTGGCGACGGCGTTGGTGTTGTCGAGGCTCCGCGAGGCATCCTGCTCCACAACTACGAGTCTGATGACAAGGGCATGCTGGTCAAGGCGAACCTCATTGTGGCCACGAATAACAATATTGCCGGCATCGAGAAGTCATTAATGGTTGCCGCGAAACAAATCTTCGAGGATAAAGTCCTCGAGAAGATTACACTTCCTGAACCTATGGTGAAAACTTAGACGAGAGAATTGATGATTATGACAGACGAAATACCTGAAGGAGTACTGAACATCATCGAAATGGTTGTTCGGTGCTACGACTGCTGACTATCCTGCGGCGCTCATCTCGTCATTGTCGACGAAGAGGGCCGCGAGATAGTTAGGAAGGAGCTCGTGACTGGCGGCGGATGAAGGCTCGGTCGAAAACTAACGGACCGGGTTGGACAGCCTCGCAAGGGCGCGCTAGTCGCGCTCCTTCTATCCCTTTATTTCTACAAGAAACGACGATTGTGGTGACCGTGATAGGCGAACTGCGAATAGAAAATGCTGAAACCTCAGACTTCCCTGCAATAGCAGCCTTGCTGCGGAACACTGGTCTTCCTCCTGATGACATCGAACATCATCTGGAAGGCTTTCTGGTAGTTCGGAGTCCAGAGGCTGCGATTGAACCTGATATTCTCTTAGGTAGTGTAGGTCTGGAAATCTATGGCAAGTTTGCGTTGCTTCGTTCTCTTGCCGTGCATCCGGATTTTCAAGGGAAAGGGCTAGGCAAGCGACTCGTCAGCGGAATTACTCGGACTGCAAGGGAAAGAGGAATCACTCGACTCTACTTGCTCACTGATACTGCGGAAGATTTCTTCAAGAGGCTTGGATTCAGTCCAATATCGCGGGATGAAGTTCCAGAAGAAGTCAAACAATCCATTGAGTTCACGATCTTATGTACAGAGTCTCCATCTATGATGAAAGAAATCTAAGCTCGAAAGACTTCGTATTTTCAAGAACCTAAGAAGAGGATATATGAGGCCAGGTCAGTCTTGAATCACGGGGAACGCATATGAATCTGAATCCTCGTAAATGGCCGCTGACGACCCTTAGCGGAATCGTTGTTATCTTACTCTATTGTGTCTTCACACTCATTTCTTGGGCTTTCTACCCAGAGCCTTTCAGTCCGTGGGCTAATTACCTGAGCAGGCTGGGTAACTTCAACCATAGTCCCTTTGGTGCCTATTTTTACAACCTCGGCTGTGTGCTCACGGGAGCGGCTCTAATCCCCTTCTTTTTGGGTCTGAACAAATGGCATTCCGAAGGGCGACTGAGCAAGATTCTCCTGATTGGTGGACAGATTGTTGGCATCCTTTCAGCCGTTGCGCTTATCATGATTGGCATTTTCTCTGAGGATCAGGGCAGTCCCCATATGACGGCCTCCTCAACTTTCTTCGTATTGAACTTCATTGTGTTAATTCTGATCAATGTTGCCCTCCTGTGGCATCCGAAGTTCCTGAAAGTGATTGCAGTCTACGGCTTTTCGGTTAACGCCCTAAGTTTGGGTTTTGAACTAGTAGTTGGAGGGCCTCTCGTTGAGTGGTTTACAGTCTTCGGGTCTCTAGGGTTTGTCGCACTACTGTCGTTCAATACGCTAAGTCTAGGCCTGAGTATTAATACGGTGGAAAAATGAAGAGGAAGGCAGGCCTTACCTGCCATTCCTTAGATTTAAGATCTTGTTCGTCAGTCGTCCCAATCCAGGGCTCCAAAGTCTCGGGCCTTCTTCCACTGAGCACCACCGCTGATAGCAGCCATAATCACTAGAGAGAGTAGGAACACTGCGAAATTCTGATATGCGTCGAAACTGTCAGCAAAGAACCAGAACCAAGCTGTCAGTGCTAGGACCCAAATAAACGCCAGCCCAATAGCCCACCAATTCTCAGGACCTTCACCTCTACGGCGGGCCCAAGGTAGCCATAGACCTAGAATTACTGCACAGAATATCGCAAATGATAGGAGGACAACAGATACATTCTGGTTTGCGCTATAGATAGGATTCCCCGCAAAGTACACCAACCATATCACGATGAACACAAGCCACAGAATGAATCCTGCCATTGTTCCTTTTAGTCGGGGGAGCAGACCAGGTTCACGGTGAACCTCCCTACCGATTTCAGATCTCCAAGGAGCAATCACTACTACCAACATTATCAAGAAGGAAGCAAGTATTATTGCAAAATTCTGATAGACATTGATTGAGTAAATGAGCGCGAAGTCATTCGCAAACGGAAGCCATAACACCAGGAATATCAGCCATCCAATACCACCTAGTGCACTAATCCGAGCTCCCCAACCTTCCCCTGCCGTTGGAATCCAAAGCAATACATTGAGAGCACCAATAATCAGGAGAGAGGCAATGCCAATTCCAATATTCTCATAGATTCCGTAATCACCTGCGAAAAAGATTATCCAAGCGATTCCACTAACAGCACTTGTTCGAGCTCTCCAACCTTCACCCTGAATTGGTATCCGTGAAACGGCATTCAATGCACCGACTATGAGAAGAGCAATTAGCACGACTGCTATGTTCTCAAAGATTCCATAGTTGCTTGCGTAGAAGAATAGCCATACAAACAGAAATGCCATCCAAGCAATCATACTAGCTAAAGAGCCGTATTCTTGAATCTTCGTTTCTTTGCGTCGACCTCTTCGTTTCCTAGTTGTAATCTCTATCTCTATTACAGACTCCACAGCCTCAACATCTTCAGGTGGTGGAGTTACATCTTCGTCATTTGGTTTCATTGTATCAAACCCTAAATCCAACGCTATGGTTTCTTCTAGAGATATGCTCATGAATCCGTTTGCGTCGGGTCTTTCTATTCAAAGCCGACCTTTTTTTGTATATAAAGCAGGGCCACAATTTAGGGTCACATCTTGTGACTAGTAGTTCTATCCATTAAAATAGGTAACAATTGTTAAAAATCTATATGTAGCGATAGTTCGGGCGTATGGATGATGCATGACTAACTGAAAATAGCACGCTCATTCTAGTTGAAAGTCTTCTCTAACCAAGTGACTAACGGAACCCAGCTCCCTTCTGAGAACTCTGTATGCTTTCCACCCGGAAAAACATGAAACTTCTTCGAGTCAGAGGGAATCTCCTCAAAGAGCTCACGACACGAATCAACAGAGAATAACTCATCAGAGTCACCGATTCCAACGAAGAATGGAATGTGCAATTCCTTTGGGATTTCCATGTCCCTATGATTCATTATTCTCATGAAGCGCAATGTGTATCTGAAATTGAACAATGGATCGTCCAATCCGACCATTCCATCTCGCCCGTATTTGATCACTGGCTTGTTTGGCAAGAAAAGAGACCAAAGAGCTATCTTGGTCTTCTGCAGGATTGACATTTGCGGATACGCTTCTGGTCTAATGGTTCGAGCACCGCTCAACAGGATGACTCCGTCAATGTTCGCGAGGCAATTGTTCATTGCATGTACAGATGAAAGAACTCCAAGGCTATGTCCGAGCAACACTACAGTGTCATGAAGTTGCTTTGTGAAAGATATTGTTTCGCAAATATCCTTGACAAACCTGTCCTTGCTCGCGTAATCTCCTCGAACCCCATCAGACAGCCCATGCCCTCGAAGGTCGAGTCCGTAGACTGTGAAACCCGATTTCGCTAGTGGCTCACCAATCATCGAATAGGGCCCGCTATGAGCAGTTATTCCATGAAGTATCAGGACCGCTTGCTTACGTTGAGTTCCGCCTTGAGGTTCCCATTTCCTAAGGAAAAGCGTTTGACCATCGGAGGTTGTGATTAGATGGTGGGGTCCTTCAAACTGTTGGCGCAGTTTCGAAACATCCAGGCTCATGATTTTCACATCATCTGAATTGCAATGCTTCTCAGGCTTAAACCTTCTTTGAGCACTTTTCTGGCTTGCTAGCTTGAGCAGAATGCGCAAACTGTGAATGATATCGTCGAAAAAGTAACAATGCGTAAGGTAATAAGGAAACATTTTTGGTAATCAATTGCAGGTACACCAAGCAAGAGACGCTTCGCACACGTGGTTCATTGAGGGTTCATTCCTTTTCGCACCATATCTGAAGAATTCCCTAGTTTTGACTAACCTGTAATTCGCAAAAGCGAGAGTACATACAATGAGTTACGACAGAGAGCCTATTGAGGCTACAGTGGCTGAATTGAAGCCACGTATGAAGAATGTCACCATTTCATTCAAAGTGATTGAGATCGGTGAAGAGCGTGAGGTTTCATCACGCCGTGATGGAACGACACACCGTGTTGTTGATGTGGTAGTTGGCGATTCAAGTGGAACTGTTCAAGTGCCACTCTGGGACGACACAATTGACGCAGTTGAAGCAGGGAAGACCTACAACCTGACTAACGGTTACACAGGTCTCTTCAGAGGCAACTTGAGACTGAACGTTGGCCGCTACGGCGAGCTAGCAGATGCAGAAGAAGCCATTGAAGAAATCAACACGGAACTTGACATGTCAGCCGAGGAGCACGAAGATACTCGACGTCGCAGAGACTATGGCGGTGGCGGTCGTGGCGGCGGCGGATATGGCGGTGGCGGCGGTGGATACGGCGGTCGCAGTGGCGGCGGCGGATACGGCGGTCGCGGTGGCGGCGGCGGTGGATACGGCGGCCGGGACAGACGACGCAGGTAATAGTAATCCCGAATGGCATTAACCATTTGAGATGACTAACATCAGTTTCGAAGGCGGGTACGACGCCCTTTAGGGGGCAATCGTTGCTCTCCTTCTATCCTTTTTTTTTCATCAATCCATTCTTAGAAGCATTTTCGGTCGGGTTCTCTCCCGACATGCTTTTTGTTGAAGCGAATTATTCTCCTAGCTTCTTCAATGTCCGCGTGCATTGCACCGGTTGAGCACGCTATGACACAGTTAAAACAGTGAAGGCAATCATTGCGCTTTTTGGACAAGTCTTGTACTGATATCACATGAACGGGGCAGGCGTTTTCACAAGCACCGCACTCGGTGCAGAGGTCCTTATCGAATCTAATTTTTGTGATTCTGAAGCGTCCAAACGCACGAACGAAAGGATATAGAACTCTCACCTTCATTGACATGTAGTTCAGCTTCTTTTTTAACACGGTCCACTCGATTGGTTTCTCAAGCCGCTGACGCATTATACTTACGAACTCTGAAATGAGCGTTCTATCCTCGCTCCTAGGAAACTCAACATCTTCATCGTAGAAGTGAGGTGTCAAAAGCTTGAGTGCGCCCAGGATTTCAAAGCCTCGGCTGTGAAGCATCTTACACATGTTGAGCAAAGTCTTTCCACTATTCACACCCCCAAATGTCGTAAAACAGAAGGCTTTCCTTGGCTCATTTGCTGTGGCGCCTACGTTTAGCAATCCCTTAAGAAGGTGCTTGATTGGGTCTAGCATCGTCAATTGGTATACGGGTGTTCTGATGCCCAGAATTGGGATCTCTGCTAGTAGATTCCTTATCTCTAACCGACCGTCATCGCTCCCGTAATCTGAAAGATTGAACAATTCAACTTCTCGCAAGAAGGCGAGCTCCTCAGCAAGGAGAGCGGCAACATCCTTCGTACTTCCGTTCGGTGAAAGATACACGATGCCCACTCGAGGAGGGGTCTTGCCCCATTCGGCATTTATGAGGAAGCCTGCTTCCATGGAAGTACCTCTGTCTTCCAGATTGTCGCAAGAGATAGTATTTTCACGATAAATATACCAAGTGAGGTTTAAAATCTCGCCACAGCAATTAAAATTGGTGAATGCGCACTTCGGCTTCGTATCTATTCCTGATTGAATCTGCTGGACTTGCGCGGATTATGCGCCTTTCCAGTACACTTGCAGCAGATCATCCTTGAACTCTGAACCATACTTGATGATGTCCATCGGATTAGCCACAATGAACGAGAATCGATAAACAACACATGCATTTGGAGCGGCCCACACTATATAGCTAGGACTTGTCAGGAACCTGGTTGTCCAATTCTTACAGACATTTTCAAATGTAATTCGAAGATTCTGATGATCGAAATTCATATGGAAAGTCAGTTCGAAGGTGTAGCGATATGCTTCATCGTAGCCAGTCATGTCTTTGAGTCTATAGAGCGCTCTTCTCATTGAGCGCCTTACCGAGGAGTCCTCACCTGACTCCAGATCCTCATTCCTATCGATGAAATCTGACATCTCGATGCGATAATTAGTGACCTCACTTGTTACAACCTTGCTATTGGGCACTAACTGAGTCGTTTCATCAGGCAACAGAACTTCCGTGTAATTGAGTGTAATCTCACGGACGATACCTTCGACACTTCCAATTTTCACGTAGTCTCCAACACGAAACGGTCTAGCGGCAAAGACATACAACCCACTGACGATATTTCCTAACGCCTGTGAGAATGCGAGACCTATCGCGGTTCCGAATAGTGTAGTTACTGATAGAATTGCAGCGAAACTGGATGAAAAGAAGCCTATAATGACCACGACCATGGCTGCAAAGAGAACTAGTCTTGAAATCAGTACTATGCCGCTTGATGCCTCAGGTCCTACCCCCATAGCTGTCAAGGACCTGCGGAGAATCCGTGTTAAAATGAAGTATAGTAGAAATAGAATGACAAGTTGCAGTATCTGGAGCCAAAAATACTGGATGAATGCGACGGGATCAACAAACAGGTCCGGGATTGTTGTAGTTTCTTGCATGGCTGACTCCTCAGATGCCACGTTCCTGTTCACAGCTATTTGAATTGTGCTGAAGGGCAGCTCCAGTCTAAAGTTTCCTCTAATGGTTCAACGCTAGTCCATAATCAAGAATGTTTGCTCAGTCGGTACGCTTGCGAGAGATTTTACTCCTCCGTACTATACTACTAACACAGAAATACCAATTTGGCGCCTTTCAAAATAGCTAATCCAGAGGATTCGATAAACAATACAGAGTAGACCTAACGAGGTTTGACGGCCATGGACGATAGAAGCTTCACTCGCATTTACAAAATTGTAGTTGTTGGAAGCGGTGCCGTTGGAAAGACCTCTCTCATCTTGCGATTCACTACGGGCGCTTTCCGTGAAACTTACCTACAGACTCTGGGCGCAGGGTTCGCGTTCAAGAATTTAGATGTGGATAATCGACTGGTAAAGCTGCAAATTTGGGACCTCGCAGGTCAACCCGAGATGAAGAAGGTTCGTAGCAACTTCTACACTGGGGCCAGCGGAGTCATCTTCATTTACGATGTGACGCGCCGTGAAACATTTGATGAGATGCTGGGCTGGAAGACAGAGGCTGACACCCATGCCCAAGGAAGCATTTCTCTCCTTGTGGCGAATAAGACCGATATGGTGCAAGACAGAGCCGTTACAGAGGCTGAAGGAAGAGAGCTCGCTGGGGAATTCGGCTGGAACTACATTGAAACCTCGGTCAAGTTGAATGAGAACGTTGGTGATGTTTTCAAAATCGTAACTCGCGAAATAATGAGAGCGATTGATTGAGCTCTAACTATTACTCGGAAGAAAGATAACGTTTCATTCACAGAGCACTCCAAGCAGACTGGGGATTTACCGGTGGACTAAATGCCTACGGAAAAAAATAGAGATCAATTTCATCTCATCGTTGACAAGTTGCCAGTGGGTATACTGATCGTTGGCAAAAAAGGAATCATCTATGCGAATAAGAAGTTCCACAAGATATCAGCGGTGTCAGGAGACCTTCTCGGTAGAACAATCGGTGATGCTCTTCTTGCCGCCCTTCCTGGTGAGGTTGAAGCTCTTGAGAAGAAGGTGAATGCTCACCTTTCAAAGAAATCCAAGCGAACGCAATCAGTTGTTCTTCAGTGGAATGACCGTAAGAGCCGTCCCCGTTTCTTCGATGTGTTTCTGCAGACGATGGATTTCAAAGGGCAGACCGCCGTTCAGCTCGCATTCACTGATACAACCTTGCTCAGGAGCTCAGAGGTCAAATTGAGAGAACAGTACGAAACGCTTCAGCGCTATCTGGATATAGCCGGAGCCGCAATAGTTGTCCTAGACGCGTTTGGAAAAGTCACTTTCACCAATCGCAAGGCGACCGAGCTGCTCGGGTACTCGGGATCAGAGTTTGTGGGCCTGGACTGGTTCGAAACGATTATTCCTCCGCGAATTAGGCTTGAGATGAGGAGTGTCTTCCAGACTATTATTGCAGGTGAGGTTGAAACAATCGAATATTACAACAATCCGGTGCTCACGAAACGTGGTGTGGAGAGGATAGTATCGTGGCGAGACACTGCTCTATCTGACAAAGATGGAAACATCATTGGCGTGCTCAGCTCCGGAATTGATATCACGGAGAGTCAAAGGGCTGCGTCAGAGCTTAAGGCTGCAGTTGAAACATCGATGTTGTATCTAGACCTGATGGGGCATGACATACGCAACCAACTGCAGGCCATCACCATGAGTGCAGATTTGCTCAAGGACATGGCGCAAGGGCCTGAAGGAGGACGGCTTCTTGAGTATGTTATTAGCGCGGCAGATGTTTGTGATGCGCTGATTGACAAAGTCCATGCTACAGAACATCTTCTCTCTGTGCCCCTTGGTGATGTTTCCTTGAAGGAAACTTTAGAGCAGACATTGGATTTATTCCGTAGAAAGCACCGCAAAGTCAAGGTGATGGTCGACTACGGCGGACTTGACCCAGTTGTTCGTGCGGATCCATATCTTGAAAATCTATTGAGGGAACTTTTAGAGAATGCAGTCAAACATAATCCCAAAGAAAAGAAACAGGTATGGATCTGCATTGGACAAAGGGACGATGGCTTTAGAATCGCGATTTCGGATGATGGCCCCGGGATGTCCGAGAAGATGAAACTCTCTCTCTTCGATCTAGAGAAGCGACTTGGAGGTGTTGGAGCACAACAAGTCAAGCATATTGTCGACAAGTATCGTGGTCATATTGTCGTTGTGGACCGCGTAGAAGATGAACCTAAGCAGGGCGTGGAAATTCGAGTCTGGCTGCCAGGCTCTAAGCATTAGATGAGTTCTCAGCACCTACTCTGTGCTGAATACCAGCGTCTTTACCACAACGGGAACAACAACCCCCTCGATTATGGGCTCTCCTATATCCACGAAATCACCTTCGTCAAGGGAAATTTCATCGATGCAAAGTATCTCGTTCGCGATGCCGGTCTCCCTCTTCATGACATTTCCCACACTATTACCAATGTCAGTGTCAAAACACATGAGAATTGATTTCCCAGTTCTTACAGTGGTGGGCAATGCTGCAACAACTCCTTCTGAAAATGACGCAAGATTCTCATATGAGGGTCTAACTGCGTCCTTGAACGCTAGAATCAACGGGTTTAGGCCTTCCTGAATATCGAATCTCTCAAGTGCTTTCATAATGGCTCTTTTGATTTCCTCGGAAGTTTGCTTTCCTTTTGGGATGTGAGGAACGACCACAGGCAGATTGCGCAGAGGGTACTCGAGTCCCGCAGAAAGGAAAGTTGTTGAGCCACTTACTTGCAGGCTGCTTTGTCCAGCACCTATAACGGTGGCCCTAATCTTATGCTCCGGTTCGTGCAAAGGCATACCGCGCTCTGTTACCTTCGCTCGGATTTCATCAGCAAGTGTGCGACCGAGATCATTAAACTCCCGAGTTTCAGTTTCGTAGATGTACTCAGCGACGCCTCCTGAGAAAGTCAGCTCGTCGATCTTCTGTGCTGCATCTAAGGGCGGAGTCATCATGAGCATTCTGGTAATGTTCGACTTGGGGGGCCCTTGCAAGGCTTCTACAAGAGACTCTGCGAGAGATGAAGCAAGTCTTCCCTGAGTATCAGCATCAATTCTTTGGCCAATGCTGAGATTAATTCCAAGTTGTTCAGCAACCTTGCGACCGGTTTCCTCAAGCCGGACAAGTGTCCCGCTGTCATCAGTTGCCAGCAACCTGCTTCCTACATTTATCGCAGCGGTCTGAACAATTCGTCCTTCTTGGCATATTGAGATGTTCGAAGAACCGCCACCGACATCAACATTCATGATTGTAAGACCACTGTTCTCAGACCTTAGTACGGCGCCTGCTCCATACGCAGCTAGTACTGCCTCGAAGTTTGGTCCTGCAGTTGCTGCCACAAACTTGCCGGTTTCTCCCGCCAAGGCTTTTACAATCTGTTCTGCGTTTTGCTTTTTGGCTGATTCGCCCGTTATGATGACTGCACCAGTGTCTATCTCTGATACCTTGATTCCCGCCGCAGCATAATCTCTAAGGAACAAATCTCTGAGGGCTACAAGGTCTATTGTATCGGCATCGCTGAATGGTGTTAGGTGAATTGGTCCTGAGTGAAGGATCTTTCGCTCCTTGATTCTGAACTTCTCAGACTTGCTTTGCGCGTCCTTCTCAAGGAGTATACTGCTAAAAATGATGTGCGATGTTGAGGAGCCAATGTCAACCCCCACGCTTGTGAGTAGCTTCTGTGTGGTTTTGACAAACACTCTAGAATCGGTGCCTCCTTAGAACTGGCACGAAGTTCATCAGCCTTTTAGGTTTGCGATTGGAGCTACATTGACTTGCTTCATATCGATGTCTTCATAATGCAATCGTCCAATGGAAACGCGATCAATCATGGACGTTCTGGAAGCGATTCAGAATCGAAGGAGCATTCGTTCCTACCTCGCTAAAGAGGTTGAAGAGGAGAAAGTCAATATCATTCTGGAGGCCGGTCGATGGGCGCCTTCAGCATCCAATAAGCAAGCCTGGCATTTTATTGTTGTACGTGACCTTGAAATTCGCAAGAAGCTTGCAAAGGCGCATCCTTACGGCAGATGGATGGACCAGTCGCCGGTTGTGATTGTTGTATTGGGTGACCCAGAGAAACATCCCAAGTACCACCTGTGTGACCCTCACAACGCAGTTCAAAACATGCTACTTGCCGCCTTCTCGCTTGGCTTGGGCACCTGTTGGATGGGCGTAAGAGATGCTTCCATAGAACCCGAATTCCGCGAGATCCTGGATATCCCTGAGAACTTGAGGGTTGTTTGCGCAGTTTCCGTTGGGTACAGTGACGTGGATAGAAGCAGCTCGAGACAACCGATTGAGAACATTGTATCGCGGGATAAGTTTGGCAAATAGCCAGCTTGCCTGACTTGCTAATAACTCAACCAACGAAACCTTAGGCTGGGTGAAATTATGAATGGAGAAAAAGATTTAGAAATCCTCCTGCGCTCCATGCGTCCAAAGCTCTCCGAAATCCAGTTTGTTTTCTGTAACATCTTGCGGGACAAGCTCACCACTCTGAAGATGGAGCCGCTATTTGTATTCAGGGAAGAAGAAGGCGCTACAATCATCATTGAAAAACGGCAAGCAGATTCAGAATCCTTGGACTACGAGGATGTCTGGTCCTGGATTGCACTAACTGTTCACTCCAGCCTTTCTGCCATTGGTTTTCTCGCGGCCATCACAGCCAAGCTATCTGAAAATCGCATCAGTGTGAACGTTGTATCAGCTTACTTCCACGACCATCTCTTTGTGCCCCAAGAAAAGGCACGCTTGGCGATGCAGGTGTTGGATGACCTCCAGAGACGTAAATAACTAGGATTAGTAACACAGATATGCATAAAGAGCACATTCAAGTTTGGGATTGAGGTGTTGGGTTCGTATTGAGGCAAGGACGTTCGAGATTCATTCCATTCATAGTTCTTATTGTGATTCTTTTAGTCCCATGCTGCGCACAAGCTGGTGTTGCAGTGGACATCTGGCTCGATGAAGATGAACTCTACGAGATAGTCATTATGGCCAGCGTGGGTGATATAATCGCGGGGAACTACACTGTTGTGGATGCGACCGGCAGTGCACCAATCATGCTGCTAGTTCTGGATTCCGAACACTTCTCGGATTGGGTGAATGGTTCAGTCTACGTGCCCCACGTATACAGATATGGCATGTCGGGCGATTTTAGCTTTCCTGTCCCATATGCTGACACGTGGTATGTCGTGTTTTGGAATGATCCAGTCAATTCTGGAGCCAAACATGTAGTCGGAAACGTTGACCACTTGATTGACGTTATAACAACCACAACCATCACAAACAGTCCCATTCCTATTGACATGGATGAGAGTCTTACGAGTCAGCTTTGGATTATCATTATTGGGGCACTAGGAGTGGTGGCGGCTGCGTTCATTGTGTTGATTTTGTTTATTCGACGGAGCGAGGACACAGAATACGTTTCGCGGTACGACCTGCCTAGGTCCGAAGGAGGCATCTTTCCATCGACAGACTCAGATTGAAACGTCAGCTTTCTCAGCCCTCTTTCCACTTAAGTACTCAATATCGATTCTGCCGATGCCCAGTTTTTGAACTGCACTATCCTTGACCTTTGCTGCAATAACCTTTGAGGGATTATCTTCTAGGCACTCTATCATAACACGTAGTGCGTGTTTCTTTTCCACCAAGTCATCAATGAATGTGACTCTTCCCTTGAACTGAACGGCAGCGAAGATATGGTCACAGTCACCTTGGACATACCCTTTGTCAAGAAGAGCTTGACCCCAGACAACGCTGTTGGAATTCAGGATATCTATCTTCTTGCCCTCTTTAGCGCAGTGGAAGTAGATGCAATGGCGTTCTCGATCGTAACCGTGGCTCAATGTGACAAGATATGGCTCGTTGTCTGAACACATAGCTATTGTCACGTATTGTACCGACTCGAGTATCTCAATCATCTCATTCCTATCAGTAATCGCCCTTTCTCTTCTTCTGATTTCTCGCAATAGATACACCCAGTACTAAGCTTGATTGAGGCCCTCGTAAGGTTCGAAGTGGTCATAAAGCTCGTGGCTATTACGCATGTGTGTCTTGCAGCTCCAAGTATTGCTCAGTTCGACGACATTCTGGTTTCAGTTGAATTGTCACACTGTTTATGGTGTGCGTGCTAGGTGAGCTTTATGCGGCAAAAAATAGTAAGCCACCGTCAATAGCAGCAAAGATTCCACAATCACGAACAGGGTTACAGTTTCCAAGAGCCACATTTCCTAGACCTTCCATGTAATAGTTGTCCCGAGTGTAGAAAAGGTCTGAGCATATGCATCATATGAAGTGAAGGTTGAAGTGGTTAAAGCATTTGCTGCATATACGGATTTGTACTAGCATTAGCAGCAAGAGTGGAAGTCTAGTTGGGTTTCTCCAATTCGGGCATCACTCAATCAGGATAAGCTTCATAATGCTGTTTCCGCGAAAAGCGAATACGACACGTTAACTGCTGAAGTGATACGCGATGGATATTGGAGCATCTTTCTATGCGGGTTGTGAGATACCATTCGATCAGTTCCTTAGCATGTGTAGTAACCTAGGTATGAGCTATGTTGAGATTCAGACTGAACATCCCTACACACCTTCCGAGATGAACAGGAAACATGTCAATGAAGTCAGGGAACTTGCGAACACCTGCGGTCTCAACATCATCCTTCATGGCTCCCTGTTCGACACAAATCTGTCTAGCCTCAAGGAATGCATTAGAAGGGCATCAGTGAAGTTCATGCAGGAATGTGTTGAGCTAGCTAGCAAGTTAGGTGCCAATTTGCTAGTTGTACACGCCGGCTCATTTCCCGGAGACTTTCCAAATAATCTGATGAATAAAGCCCGCGATCAACTCCATAGCAGTTTCTCTGAATTAACCAAGGTCGCTATGAACTCTGGAGTGACAATCGGCGTAGAAAATAAGCAAAAATCTGAAGATCGAGAACTGGTTCTGTATCCAGATGAACACCTTGAGGTTGTTGAGGCATTTCGTGATCAAGGGGCTAGGGCAGTTCTAGACATCGGGCATGCTCACACTGCTAATAGCGACCTGGCGAACTATACACACCTACTTAATGACCTGAATATCGAGTTGCACCTTCATGATAACAACGGGATTTCTGACGACCATCTCCTTCTTGGTGGAGGAAGCATTGACTTCGAAAGCTTCTTTGAGGTAGTCAGAAGCATTGGTTTTACTGGCCCGGCGATTCTTGAGTTAAAGAATAGACCTGACCTAGAGTCCAGTATGGGATTCCTCCGTAAGAATGGTATCCCATGTACGCGATGACGGATGCTAGGCTTGCTTAGCTTTGCTGGCAGCCAAGCGCCACATCATAACACCATCAACGATACGGTAGACTGAGTGAACGAATGCGAAGAATATCACTCCGAGAAGGAACACTATCATCCCCCCGCCCGAAGGTCCAAAGTCTGGGCCCACATCAGTTAGGTAAATCAAGAGACCTAAGGCCGCCAGAAACTGAAGAAAAGCCAAGATGATTTGGAAGAGCAAGCGGATAATTGAAGCACTAGTTTCTTTCAAAGCGCTCACCTGCGTGACTTACATTTCAGTATGTGATGTGGGCCTATAAGTTTAGTCAACAAATGAATTAAACATCACGAAACGCAGAACAAGTGGCATTTTACAACGAACGTTTTTGAGGGGCCTATCTGGGTGATGGAGTCTAATCTTTCGTCTTGATGTAATATGCGCTGAAGATGATTATAGGTAACACTATGGTGAAGAATACGGCTAGAACAATATGTAATGGGTTCGAGAACGGATCCGGTTTGTACGTGGAAACTTCATACTGCGCCGCCCAGAATGTGACGTAGTTATCGTCCAGTTCGCTGATTAGGAATTCCCATCGTATTGTTTCAGTTTCGTTTTCCACCATGAGATCTTCATAGTTTTCTGGTTCGAAACCGTGCTCCAACAGATTTGCATGGTTCGTCAAATCCATTTGGATAACTTGATGGGTATTTCCATCCCAGCTGCGCGCAGAACCTATACAGTAGGCGAATGTGAAGTTGTGAGCATTGGAATGAAGCGTGATGTCCGCCTCAACACTGACAACGAGCGTTGAGTTGGGAGGCATTTCAAGTGAGAATATTGCGAATTGATTGCTGCCGAGCCAAAGCCAATCCGACGCATCAAAATCATAGGTGTCCAAAAGGTCTGCCCACTCCATGACAGAGAAATCGATTTCAGAACCATTTATGCTGATCCCAAAAGACTTGAACTCCGCTTCCGGCTGGGAGCACAAGCCCCATTCACTTGGGTATACAAATGCGGTGGTGAAATTCTGTCCGGTAACGGTCTGCAGTAGGAACTGACAGGACACATTGATGATGTAACAGAAGCCATCTTCCACAACAATGCCTATGTCGACGTACGCTTCAGGCATTGAAACGTTTGAACCAAAGCATAAGCCCGAACCTATGTTCACTTGGTCAGAGACAGGAATTTCGATTACGATTGGGTCTGCTCTAACATGTAGACCTTCAACTGCTATTTGAAACTGGAAGAAAAGGGCCCAGAGAACTATTGCAGCAATGCAATGCCGTTTCACCAGATTTGCCCACCCTTACGAGATGGTTATGTCCACACTGGCTTATCAGCGTTATTGTGTCTTGGCTCACATCATTTCGCTGGGCAGCTTCTGATTCCTGTGTGTTGTCTTCGGGAACCACATCAAGATGCCTGCTCCTCTACCCGGTTGCCCAGGCACTCTATCGTAAGCCTCAATTCTTCCGCCATATTTTTCCACAATGTGTTTGGCTTGATGAAGTCCCACACCTCCAAACCGTCGTGAGGTGTCGAATAGCTTTGGCTTGAGCCTCGTTGAGATTCCGGGACCATTATCTTCGATGTTCACTTCGTATCCGTTCCCACTTTCGGACATGTTAATCCAGACTTTCTTTATGTCGTGTGGGTTTTTTTCGATCGCGTTGTCAATCACGTTATTGAATATGTGCTCAAGGAATTTATCAGCTTGAATGGTTGCTTCGGTTGCCCGAATGTCTGAAACGAATTTCACATCCTTGTGCTTAGATGTCATCGTTTCAACGGTTTTCCGGAGGACATCGTCTAGAAGCCTTGGGCTAAGCGGTACAACCATCAGGTCTTCAGTAATCTTGACCTTGGTAATTATTTTTGCACATTTCTCAGCTGACTCCAGGATTTGATCCAGTTGTTCAGATACTCCGGGTCCTCCTGCTGTATGTCTAAGAAGCGCGGCTCCACCAAGTATTGCTTGCATTTGATTCGTGATATCGTGACCCAGTATATCGAGGTATAGATTGGACCTTTCGTTGGCCGTTCGAATGTTCATTTCGGCCTTCTTGCGGTCAGTTACATCAACGAAAGCTGCTTGGACTGCAGGTTCCCCTGCGTAGGTTACTTTTCCGGCTGTAAGTTCAAACCACAGCAGTTCCCCGTCTTTTCGGGTTACTCGTGCTTCGAAGTGGTCAGGAGTCGACCGCCCTTCAAGGATGTCTCTGAATCGCTGGAAAATCGTTGCTCTGTCTTCATAATGCACAATATGTTCAAGCTCAGAAGGCTGCAAATTCAAAAGCTCACCGACCGAGTAACCAAAAGTGTTGGCAAGAGCTGGATTCGCAAAGGATAATCTGAATGGATCTCCCTGTAGTATGGCAATGCCTTGGAGGGAGCTATCTACTAGCATGCGATATTTCTCTTCGCTCTCCCTTAGAGCCATAATGGCTTCAGTCTTCTCGGTGATGTCCAAAATTTGCGACAGATATCCCACCAAGGAACCATCCTTTTTCAAGCCCAATGGCACTATGTTGACATCAAGGTATGCGGTGCCCCGTCTTGATGTTTTGTATTGTCCTACTTCTGCTACCTTGCCATAATCGAAGTCAACCTCATGCCTGACGGATTCACCTCGTCGAATCTTTTCCTTTAACATTGAGGGGAGATTCGGGTCATCGAATAAGTTAAATTCACGCAAGTCGTCAAGGCTTGATACTCCCCACAGCTCGAATACTGCTCTGTTGGCATCCACAAGATAACCATCGGCATCAAACAATTCGATGCCTATTGGTGATTGCTCAAACATCTGCCGAAACTTCTCTTCACTAGCCTTGAGGGCCTCTTCTGCTTTTCTACGCTCTGTGAGATCCGAATAGGCCACAACCATCATTTCAGGGAGAGCGCGAAATGCAGTAACCTGAAATGCACTCTTCACTTCGTCATTTTCCTGAATGACATCCTCAGTCAGCCACGTACTCCCATTCCTGATGACATTCTGGAGATGTGAGATAATCTCAGAGCCTGGCGGGTCGGGAACCACATCCTTGATTTTCTTACCGACGAAATCAGCGTCATCCATGCTGAACATGTGCCTTCCGGCAGGATTGACCTCGGAGAGAATTAAGTCGCCGTCTTCATCAAGTCGAAGAAGGTGCATTCCCAGCGGGATTGATTCGAATATACTTCTGAACTTCGCTTCGGATTCCCTTAACGCATCCTCCGCTCGAATACGTTCAGCTATATTCCGGGCGACGCCGATGATTCCTATTGGTGTTCCATCATCATCTCTCAGAAATGAGCGATTTACCTCCATCACGATTCGGCGCCCATTCTTGTGGTAGAGCTCCAATCGAAGAGCGACGTTGGAATCATATTCGAGGTTCTCCGGCACTGCAGCCATCGCTTCGACAAGTGTTCTTTTTGCTAGCAGCATTGACTCTGGAGTCATTATGTCTTCAAGGGATTTGCCAACTATCTCACTAACAGTGTAGCCGAGGTGTTCCTCTACTGAAGGTGTGACAAATGTCATTATCAAATTCAAGTCTGTAATCCAGATTATATCCTTAACATGCTCCGCAAGCAGACGATATCGTGTTTCGCTTTCACGCAGATCCTCTTCCGCAAGGCGGCGGTCAGTTATGTCTCGTACGTACCCGATGATTCCTGTAACTTCTCCCGTTTCTCTGTCTCTTAATGGGAACGAATGAAGATCCAGCCATCCAATTTCTTTGCCGCTGGCATCCCTCCTCGGTACAATTCCGGAAGCGGCCTTACCTGTTTTCAGTGTTATTGCTGCTGGACATTTCTCGCACGGAGCGGAGCCCCCATGCGCTTCATAGCACTTCTTGCCAACCAATGGCATCGCGTGGGCGTACCATTGCTCCATTGTTGGATTAACGCGGAGAATCATTCTGTCCGAATCGAGGATGTTGATGCCATCTTGGATGCTGCTGAACACACTGGACAGGAAGCGCTCGTTTTCCCGTAGCGCATCTTCAATATGACGAATCTCAGTTATGTCTGTGATGACTGCGTAGGAGCCCATATGCAAGCCATTCTCGCCAACAAGCGGAGCGCCTGACACAATGGTTGGAACCAGTTTGCCATTCTTTGATGACCATTCAAGCTCGTATTGCGAAGGAAGTCCCTTGGTCCTCTTTCTGACATTGTCATCTAGAATCGCACGGTTCTTCTCATCTACGAAGCTCACAAGTGAATGGCCTACCATCTCGTTAGGTTCATACCCCAACATGGATGCCCAACGTGCGTTGACATAGGTTAGTCTACCACCTTTATCGATAACCCCGAAACCATCATTCATACTGTCAACAAGAGCTCTATACCGAATCGATTCTTCTTCAAGACTAGCGATTCGCTCTTCGTGGGGTACATCAGGAAGTTCGCCTGGCATTTCATCTCAACCTAGTACTGCCTAAGGGCTCCAAGATGTCTGAGAATACCATGTGATATAGCTTTGTCGGGTGTCTTGACTAGCATCATTGATACACTGTTCAATCTTATCTTCTAGCCGGCTGAAAGATGATGCGAGCTGCTTCATTGCTCTTCTAATTTAGGGATAGTCAACTTGAATGTCGTCTTCTCCGAGGGCTCAAGTGTGATCTTCCATCTATGAGCATCTACTATTTTCTTGACAATTGTGAGTCCCATACCGCCCCCCTCCTTCGTTGTGAAGCCGCGGTCAAAGACCTTTTCGCGCTCCTTCTCAGCAATGGTTGTTCCATCGTTGGAGAACAATAATGAAATGCTCCCTTCCCCTTTCTCTGCCTTGACTTCAATCACATTCGGCTTTCCGTGCTGTATTGCGTTTGCAAGGAGGTTCTGTACCACTTGTTTCATCTTCTCACGGTCACAGCTGACCACCGGCAGCTTCTGCTGCTTGAATCGAATGCTTTTGGGCACAACAGTTGCTGCAACTTCAGCAACGAGCTTGTCGAGATCAACCGGATGGGTTTCTCCAATCACTTGACCTGCATCAGCGAGAGTAATGGATTGTTCAAGCATGGTAACTATACCCCTGGTCAAGTTCGTTATCTCTTGAGCACGTGACTGATCATATTCTTCTTCAAGCAGGTTTGCGTATCCTATGATTGCATGTAACGAGCCTCTAAGGTCGTGACCCATAGCATGTGCGAATTCGCTGAGCTCTTGCTTTTGCTTTAGGAGTATAGCTTGGGATTTTACTCTCTCAGTGAGATCCTCCATGAAAAGCAAAACTCTCGATAGGGTTTCCTCATAACCTGGCGGAACGATGAGCTGCACGAGTAAATGTTTATTCTCGCCGGACAGATTCAGCATTGTTGCCTCTTTCGCGAAGTATTGCGCCCTCCCAGTGATCGCAACTATCTCTTCCCGAAACATGTCTAGTGCGTCTTCGAGAATTATGTCACTTAAACTCCCAAGAAGATGAGCTTTGCTTCTTACATTATGCAAGTCAATCGTGGCTTGATTCACGTCAATCAGTTTCACAAGCTTTGCACACTTGGTGACTTCATCGGGATTTTCCAGGAAGAATTTATTGATGTCCTCGATTCCGGACGCCTGAAGATCATTAACATACTTCTTGACTTCTGAGAAGTCCTCTATCCATATTGATACTGGTGAGTTTTGGAATATGCTTCGATAGCTACTCTCACTCTCCTTGAGGGCCTGTTCTATCTTCCTCGTTTCAGTGATGTCCCTTGTAACGAAGACTGTGCTCTCACCATCCTGATGCAGGTCTATCCCGCAAGAGAACCAGCGCTTATCGTCGCCCATAGGCATAGAGTACTCTGTGTTTGTGTGCTTTCCAGTTTTTCGCACTTCAGCCGATAGACGTGTCAGCATTTCGGCGGCCCTAGGAGGCACGATTTCCTTGATGTTGCGTCCTAAGAACGCATCTGGTTTGGCAGGGAATTCTACAGAGCCAGAGGGATAGAATTCTACGAATACATCATCTTTACTTAGCACGAATATCGTATCGTTTAGCGATTGAACGAGGGTGCGATGCCTTTCTTCACTCTCTTTGAGGGTCTTTTCTGCGACGACCTGTTCTGTTATTTCTCTGGACACTTCCACTACTCCGATTGAAGTGCCGTCGTCATCGCGCACCGGATAGCCTCTGACGAGCCACACCCGACCATCTGGGGTTCGCATTTCCTTATGATGACTCTCCCCGGTTTCAAACGCCTTGATGACTGGACAGGAATCACATGGTCTCTCGGTGCCATACCAAACCTCGTAGCATCTTTTTCCCACGAGTTCTTCTTGAGCTAGTTTGACTGCCTCTGCAGATGCTTTGTTGGCCCACGTGATTCGCATGTCTAAGTTTTGGTAGTACATTACATGCTCCGCGATGCTATCGAGTATCGCGGTTCTTGCTTTCTCGATCTCTCTAAAGCTGTCCCCCATCATTCTTCTTTCTCCAAAGCTGTCTTCCACCGTTTTTCTTCCCGAAATGCATCGTTATCATCAAGGAGGAGGAGTTGTATCGTCTTCTTCACGCCCGTCAACGCCAAAACAAGGCAGGCTCTGCATATATCATTAGCGCACTTGTACTGACCAATTAGTTGCCAATGTAGAACGTGGATACAGGTGTGGCACAGGACAGATAGATTCGGCAATCTCTCTACTCTTCTCTTGTTCATTGGGGGCGACATTTCAACACGGCAATTGCCAAAGGTCTTTGTGTGAGTTGTTGGTCGGGTTATCTAGTTGCAGCGCTGGATTATGCACGTAGACATGGATGCGTACTTCGCTTCCGTCGAACAGTACAGAAATCACCCCGAACTCCAGGGGCTGCCTGTATGTGTAGGTCATAATCCAAAGGGAGGCAAAGGCCGCGGAGTTGTTCGAGCCGCCTCGTATGAGGCAAGAAATCATGGCATACGGGCTGGAATGCCAGTTTCTAGGGCTTACGGGCTGTGTCCAGATGCAGTCTTTGTACGTGGTGACTTCCAAAGCTATGTGAGTGCTTCAGACGAGTTCATGGCAGTTCTCCGTGAATTCGCAGACGAGGGAAGGGTCCGACGAGCCAGTATCGATGAGGCCTACATTGAGGTCACCTTCAAATGTCAAGGGTATGAACATCCAAGGGAACTCGCACTTGAGATTCAGACAACCATCAAGGACTCCACCAAGCTGCCTTGCTCGGTAGGCATCGCGCCCAACATGTCAGTAGCCAAGATTGCGACAGGTATGAACAAACCTATGGGAATCACCTTCGTTCCTCAAGACCCATTGGATGTTGTCCGTTTCCTAGCTCCACTCCCAGTGGATGCATTAAATGGTGTAGGCAAGGTTACAGCCCAGCGTCTCCTACGATATGACATAGAATCTCTTGGACAAATACAGCAGATGAGCGTGACAGAGCTTTGGCCGATTATGGGAAAAGGCTCGAGATGGTTGTATAGACGCGCATCTGGAATTGACGAGCGCCCTCTTGTTGACAACGGGCCTCGAGTCCGCAAGTCGATTAGCAAGGACCGAACTTTCCTTGAAGATGTAGAACCGGAGGCCGTGAATTACCTTCATGAAACGATGTCCAAGATTTGTGAACGAATAGCTGAGAAAGTGAAGAAGAAAGCGCTACAGTACAGAACAGTGACCGTGAAGCTACGCTACGCCGACTATACAACCATTCAACGCAGCCGAACCTTGCCAGTATCTACAGGTGATGCTGACATGTTGAAACGGATAGCTCAGGAAATCTTTGACCAAAAGCGTGATCCAGATAGAGCTGTACGACTCCTTGGCGTGAAAGTGTCAGGTTTGAGCGAGAACTCAGCGCAGATGTGCCTTACTAATTTCTTGTGACACACGCGATGGCATCAGCTGAACTGAGAAGTGATGCTTCAGGGAATCTGCGGAGAAAAAAGAGAAGTCAGCAGTCAGAAACATTCTGACCGCTGTAGCTTCGTACGGTTCTGTTCAAAACAATCCGACAAACCATATGTGGAGCATGGCGATAATGGGTAGGAATAGTGTTGCAGTGAGCGAAAGCACTACGAGAAGAGTGTTGATGCTTGGTCCAGCTGTGTCTTTGAATGGATCACCGACCATGTCGCCGAGGACGACCGAATCATGAACATCATGCCACTTATCAGTGTCCTTCTCGTATTTCTTGTATTCCGGCGATTCAATCCACTTCTTGGTGTTGTCCCATGCGCCTCCAGCGTTGTCCATCATGATCGCAAGGATGAAGCCAATCAGAACTGCTCCGCCTAGATACGCAGCAAGAGCCTCAAGTCCCAAGATTACACCGGTGAGAATAGTGGCACCGATTGCAATTATGGTTCCTGGCATCAGCTCCCGGATAGCTCCATGAGTTGCTATGCCAATGCATGAGTCGTAGTCTGGTTGTGAAGTTCCTTCAAGGATTCCGGGGTCTTCAGCGAATTGCCTGCGTATCTCCTTGATCATGCGCCCGGAGTTCTTCGAAACTCCAAGCACCAGTATCGCAGAGAAGACGGTTGGAATCAATGTCCCGATGAACGCTCCAGCGATAACAAATGGATTCGCGAAGTCCACAGAGGTTATTCCTGCAGATTGAATGAATGCTGAGAATAGTGCTAGTACTGATATCGCGGATGCGCCAATTGCAAAGCCCTTTGTGATTGCCTTGGTTGTATTGCCACTAGCATCCAGTTTGTCACAAGCAACAATTGCTTCATGTGGGGCATGTGCCTGTTCAATGACACCCCTTGCATTATCGACAATCGGACCATATGCGTCAATGGACATAATGTAACCATTGGTAGCCAGAAGGCCGACTGCTGCAATCGCTACAGCATATATGCCTCCATCCCAGCCACCTAGACCGGGAGTAATAGCAGTGCTACCCAGAATGAATGACCCAATAAGGGCAACAACCACACCAATGACAGATGGGACTGTGCTAAGAAGGCCGTATGAATACCCTGACAGGATTAGACCCGCGGGGCTCTCTTCAGCCGCATCGACCATATTCATCACAGGTTGGAATCCAAGTATTCCACGGTCACTTGTGAAAACGTCTGACGTGAAACCAATTAGTACACCTGCAACCAAACCGAGTATTGCCGCACCAGCTAGCGCGAGATCCAAGCCCACTAATGCCATGAACGCCACAGCGAGTATCGAGAACATTATGGTGGTGAGGTAGGTTCCTCTATTCAACGCCGGACCAGGGTCCTCGCTCTCTTTTGGTTTAACAAGAAACACGCCCACTATTGAAGCTACTGTGCCAAGTGCGGCAAGCAGCAGAGGTAGAATAGCAAATGAAATCGGAGTGCTCACGGTGGCATCTATTGCAGCGCCTATGATGGACGCAGCTAGTATAGATGCTACATTGCTGTCGAAAATATCCGCTCCGCTTCCCGCAACATCACCAACATTGTCTCCAACTGCATCAGCGATTGATGCGGGGTTTCTTGGGTCATCCTCGGGAATGTGCTGCTCTATCTTTCCGACAATATCAGCAGCCATGTCTGCAGTTTTCGTGAAGATTCCGCCGCCAGCCTTTGCAAATAGAGCTACCGTGGAAGCGCCAAAGCTAAAGCCCACAATAATCTCCCAGATTTCGGGGGTGGTAGCAGCAGGGAAAACGGCTTCCCATAATAGGAGTATCAGTCCTAGGCCAGTTAAGGCGATTCCTGCAATGCAAAGACCCATGAACGAGCCTGCTCTAAATGCTACTCTGAATGCTGGAATAAGGCCACCCTTCGCAGCAGCTGCGGCTGTTCGTCTATTCGCTCTAGTTGCCACAATAATCCCTAGATAGCCAGCAGCCATACTAGCAAGAGAGCCCAGAATATAGGAGATTGCAATTGCAAATGCAAACTCACCAAATACAAGGGCGATCACAACTGCTAGAACTAAGGTAAATGCAGTCAAGACTTTGTATTGACGTTTAAGAAACGAGTATGCACCTTGCTCAATGAGGTGGCTGACCTCTTTCATTCGTTCGTCGCCTTCATCTGCCTTTTCATTGGCTCTGAAGATGTAAATCGCGACGACAATGGCGAGCAGACCGGATGCAAGTATCGGTCCGATTAACAGTAAGTCCGTCATAGTGGATTCACTGTGTCCGTTGGAAAAGCACCTCCCTCTTAGGTGTTACTCTTTGAACTCTCAAATTAGCAATTCGATGAGAGTGAAATCCGCCCGTGATTTCATAAGGTACTCCTATCACGTTGGATCGCCTAGACCCTCTTCTACCAGTGGTGAAATGCCTGTGCCTCAAAGAAACATCATTGAAGGACGCCTGATTGAAAGACCAAATCGATTCCTTGGAGTAGTGGACATCAATGGAATTCAAGTCAAGGCGTTTATTCCAAATCCTGGCAGGATGTACGAACTGATGGTGCCTGGCAAGCATGTCTACCTTACACCTGCCACTGGGAACAAGAGAAAGACTCAGTACAATCTCATTGGCGTTGAGCATGCAGGCGTTCTTGTTTCAATTGATTCAAACCTGCCTAATCGGTTCATGAAGAGAATGCTTCACGAACACAAACTGGAGATGTTCTCTGATTATGAAACGGTGGTTCCAGAGCCTAGGTACTACAATGGGCGCTTTGACTTCAAGCTTGAAGGGTTGAACGGGATTACTCTCATAGAGGTGAAGTCGTGTACTCTTGTGGAGGATGGTCGTGCGATATTCCCCGATTCTCCAACTAAGAGAGGTGCCAGGCATATGAAACATCTTGCATGGGCTCTAACAGAGAAGATTGCGGATGCGACAGCGGTGGTGTTCATCATTCAAAGACCTGATGTACAGGTCTTCTCACCGAATGATCCAACAGACCCGGAATTTTCAAATGCGCTGCGAAGTGCTGCCATGAACGGCGTAGAGGTGTATGCTTTAGCAACCAAAGTCGTGGATTGGGATCTTCAACTCCTCGGTCAAGTCCCTGCGGAGCTAGAGCACTTCTCCACATCCCATTGATGGAAACATTAAGCTTTTCTTGCTGTACTGCTAGGTTTTTGATGAGATGCTAGCTCGGGTAGGGGAGAAACTGCGTTCGTTTTGGCCAGTGCAGACGTTGAAACTTATCGTTTTACTTCTTATCCCCTATAGAGTTTCAATAGAATTCGTTCCCTATGACACCTACATCCATCTCAGCAGCATATTCTGGCAATGGTACTCGTATGAACCTGGTTGGTTTATAGCTCAGAGATTCGGATTAATGTCTCCTTGGACTGCTGCTGCAAACATTTCAGTGATTACAGCTCCAAGTCTATATTTCTGCTATAGGCTGCGGAGTATGTCGGAAACTGAGTCTTCCTCCTGGCTAGCCGCTTCAACTACGGCAGTGTCGTTCATCTGTTTTATTCTGATATCCTATTCATACTGGTTTGAGTTTGGAGGTTGGGGATCGGATACAATGTATTGGCACGCGCTGCAAGGATTTCTCACAATCCTTCTCACCTTGTTTGTGTTCGTGCCTACCCTTAAACGTGTATCAAACAAATGCATTCCCAAGCGGCAGATGCGAAGGGCTAAGCGTATCCGCGACAGACTCCATCAGACTCTAGTGAAACTGTTGCCACAACATGTTAGCAGGATGATGATTCTGGCCGCGTTGGTTCCACCTTACATGTTTGGATTGTTCGTTGACACTTACGGCAGCGGCTTGAGCCTTTTTAGTCCGCTAGCCGGAATGTTTTCCTTTTACTTCCAAGTTGATCGCTTTTTAGTAACTCCGTTTCTGCCGTACCGTGCCAGTTTCCTCATGCAACTCGGGAGCACGACAATTGGCTTTCTTGCACTTGGCATTCTTTGGCTTCAATTACTGTATGCTCACGAAGTTCTAAGATACGTTGAGGGGCGGGTTGGTAAGAAAAGGGTCACGCTCATCGGATTGACGTTACTAGTTCCGATCGTATTCCTCGGAGTTTCAAGCGGAGTTACAATGATGCTGGGTCAAGCTAATAGCGCATTCATTCCCTTCCCTGTGTCGATTCTTATAGGGTCTTGGCTTGTTCAGAGAAAGGATCGACTTCTCTCAAATGGAGATGCGGAGCCAGTGGAGGTAGAACCTTCTCCAAGTCATGAGAACGAAGTTTCCGTTCCTATTATCTACATCTTAGAGTCGCGTTTGAAGAAATTGCTTAGGAGGCATAAATCTTGAACTCGGTAAAGAGTATCGTTGAACGAATGAACAATGACGAGCTAATCCGACTGGCACGACAACTAGAGGTGTCTTTGACAAATCGGAAAGTTAAGCGTGATTTGCTCGTAGAAACCATTCAAAGCGAGCTCGAAGAGCACTATCGTGAAAGGATTCCATGGAAGAAAACTCGATTGAAAGATCCAGCAATCCAGATTAGTGGTCTGACCAAGAAGTTTGGAAATACTATTGCTGTGCGAGGCCTGAACCTTGTTGTGCGCCCGGGCCAAATCGTGGGTCTTGTCGGGCCTAACGGTGCTGGGAAAACAACCACATTGCGAGTGCTTGCAGGTATTATCAGACCAACAGAGGGCTCAGTGCGGGTGAATGGATTCGACATGAACGTTTCTCCGCTCAAAGCCAAACAGACACTTGGATACATACCTGAGAGACCTACCTGTTATCCAAACCTGAAGGTCCGCGAGTACCTCACTTTCATCGCCAAAATCTACCGTGTTCCGCCAATTGATGCCACTCTTAGGATGAAGGAATATGTAGACCTGTTCCAATTGAACGACCTTCTTGATGCCTATATTGGTACTCTCTCAAAAGGCAACTTGCAAAGGGCTCTCCTAGTGGGCATATTTGTAAGACCTCCGCCGCACATCCTTGCTTTGGACGAGCCGATTTACGGGCTTGATCCTCGTGGAGCGTGGAGCTTGAAGGTGCTCTTGAAAAAACTACGCGATGAAGGCTCAGCCATTCTCATATCTACTCACATTCTTGAAATTGCGGAGGGCCTCTGTGATCGTTTTGTCATAATGAATGAAGGAGACGTTGTAGGAAAAGGAACTCTGGAGGAGCTACTTGTTCAGACACCTAACGCACATACAATTGAAGAAATATTCTTGGAGCTAACTGGCGGCATACCGGGAACGTAGGTGTTTCAACTGAAAGCGAGTACTTTCTCTTTGTTAGCTAATGAGATTCGCATGTTATTCAATCACTTGAAGCGCACAATTACTTCACCCTCGATGCTCTCGTTCTATGCAATAATGCTAGTAGGAACCTACCTCGTGAGTTCGGTCATTGCGATTCTAGGCAGTTACGAGCCGCTTTTCGAAACTGTGACCACAACCATTGAATCTACCATTGACAGAAGCATGGTAATGTCTGCTCTAGGCTTGGTCAGTCTAATGGCAGTGGTTGGGGGTTACCTTGGGCGGGGGCCTTCAGCCGAGCTGACTGAGATTGATGAGTACATCATGATGCCCACACCAACAATGCCGTATCAATTGTTCATTCCCAAATATATACGTAGAATATTCAGGAAACTGGGCTTTGCGTTCTTGGCTTTGCTTGTCGTCCTTCCTCTTGTATCTTCTTCGGATATTCCGCTAATTCCTCTAGGGGTTCTGATGGCCTGCTTCATCGTTTTCTTGGAAATAAACTATCTATTAGGAAGCATTAGCTTTCAGATTCGTTCTAGGCTTGAGAGAAAATTCAAAACGCCTTTCAGGCATTTCATCCTTCTTTTCTTGGCACTTGTTGTGTACATCCCAACTCTTCCTGAAGTTACAATAAACCCGATTTCTTCTCTTCTCATTCCTTCAAACGCATTCGCTTACATTGTAATGGAGATGACAGGCATTTTCGCATCCGGGTTGGGTCCCTTGAATGGATTAGTTTGCCTTCTTCTTGGCTACCCCATCGCGTTTCTTGTGGTAGTCAATCTTGTTGGTCAAGATTATTACGAACGATTTGCGTTGAAGACATCGAATGGAGGAAATGAGAGCAGAATAAGTAGAATGATCAGAGGAGAGGTTGACTTCTCGGAATCAAGGTTCAATGATCCCCTAATGTGGGTGTTTCTGAAGGACTTCTGGAGCAAGATGCGCAAGCCGTTTCAGTTCTGGAAATACCTCTATTTCTTCATTGGCATAGCGATTGCATTGTATCTCAACATAGTCCGACCAATATGGCTTCCTCCTCTCATCATACCACCTGAATTGAGCTTTGCGGCTGTTCCGGCATTTCTTCTAGTCCTAATATTGGTAACACAGATGGCTAGCGTGAGCGCGCTGCTCAGTTTCATTGATGAGAAAGAAAATATATACCTACTAAAATCCAGTCCATTCAAAGCCTCTGATATTGTTCTTGCGAAGTACTTTCTAAGTCTCTTTGAAGTAACACTCACTGCTGCCCCTATTGTCGGATTCCTAGCGTACTTCATGCGCATAGAAGGCTCCTTCTATCTGCTCACCTTGGTTGCTCCACTAGTGCTTATTTTCTCCGCGACAGGTGTTATGGTCGGAGCATATGTCCCTGTGTTCACAAATGAACCGAGCGATCCTCCTGTGCCACTTGCATTTGGATTTCCTGCCATCAATATCGGCTTCGGGGCATTGCTGATGGCTATCGTAGCAATATACGCAGACGACATGCAACTAGTGCAAGTCATGCCTGCGTTCGTTGTCGTGGTTGTCTTGGGTCTTCTAGCATTGGCCACATTCGCACTAAGATCTTACAAGTAGTGTATCATCGTCGGGCTGCGAGTCTCAGAGCATTGGCAATCACTACTAACGATAAACCCATATCCCCTATTCCGATTGCTACCCAGAGACTAACAAGGCCTGGGACTGCTAAGACCGCTAGGAGAACCTTCACTCCTATTGACAATCCTACGTTTTGCCTAACAACTCTCATTGTGCCTTTTGATTGCTCTAGCAACTCGAGGATCTTTCTGAGGTCGTCCTTCATAAGTGCGACATCTGCGGTTTCTAGTGCTGTATCGCTGGCAATTACGCCCATTGCTATACCGACATCAGCAGCGGCCATAGCCGGGGCATCATTCACACCATCTCCAACCATGAGAACACGTCCTTGCTTGGCAAGATCTTCAATGTATTCGACCTTTTGGGAGGGAAGCAACTCCGCTTTGTATTCATCAATCCCGAGGAACTCTGCAATTTTCTTTGCCGCGACTTCGTTATCACCAGTCAGCATGACTGTACGAATTCCACGTTGCTTAAGGCTGGTTACCGTTTCCTTTGCACTATCTCTAACTCTGTCAGAGAGAACAATGGATCCCAAGTGCGTATTTTCTCGTGCAACATACACAAGAGTGCCGGTTCCACATTCGTGGTCGTGTGAGTGATCGACAATAATTCCATTTTCTTTGAGCAAAGCCTTGTTCCCCACCAAATGTCTTCGACCTGCAATGCTACCAGCTAAACCTCGTCCTGGAATTGCAAAGAAGTCATCCGCATCTGGGATGCGAAAGCCTTGCTGTTCTGATACTTCCAGAAGTGCCTTCGCAATAGGGTGTTCAGACATCCTTTCAAGTGCAATTGCTATCGAAAGAACTTCCTCTTTCGTAGCACCATTGTGTACACACACATGATCAACAGCTAAGCGGCCTTCAGTGAGAGTTCCGGTCTTGTCAAATGCTACCGTGTAGACATTGCTCATGCTTTCGATATACTTTGAACCCTTGACAAGTACTCCATTGCGTGCAGATCCAGCTATTGAAGATACCATACTAACTGGAATCGAAATGGCGAATGCGCAGGGGCATGATATGACCAAGAGGGTCAATCCTCTGTATATGGAATCCTGTGCACTAAGGCCAAAGAGTAAAGAACCTATGACAAGGGCGAAAGAGAGAATCACAACTGCTGGTGTGTATATGTGCGAGAACCTTGACACGAAGGCTTCCGTAGGAGATCGCTTTCCGCGGGCTTCTTCAACCAATTTCACAATCTGAGATAGCATAGAATTTTCAGAGGACTTAGTGACTCGGATTTCAAGGAACCCTTCCTGATTTATTGTTCCTGCATAGACATCATCGGTGATTGACTTAGTAACTGGAAGCGACTCGCCTGTAATGGTAGCTTGATTGACTGTGGAGTTTCCTTTCACAACTTCCCCATCGAGACCTATTCTTTCTCCCGGCTTGACACAGATTATGTCGCCTACTTTGACATCTTCTACGTGAATGCAGGCTTCTGCCCCATTGACTCTGATTGTAACAGTCTGTGGGGACAGCTCTAGTAGTGATTGAATATTCCTTCGAACGCTGGTTCCAGCTTTCTCTTCAAGCAGCTCAGCGACGTAGAAGAGCAGCATTACGGCCGCACCCTCTTCCGGTGCACCTATGAGTAATGCGCCGAAAGCTGCAACAGTCATGAGGAAGTTTATATCAAGATGAATTTTCGCAGCTCCTCTCAGTCCCCTAGGAATGACCCATCTTCCTGCAGAGACTATTGACACAACGAACGCGGCATAGACCCAGATTGCATCGAAGTTCAACCATTGAAGAGTAAATCCAGCGGCAAAGGCTGCGGCTGACGAAATTACAAGGATGTACTTCACGCGAAAATCGGTGTCATCTGCTCTTGCCTCCTCTGCGGCGCAATGGGAGCAGTAATGTTCAGTTTCCTGAGACATGTTCAATCGCCCGTTTCAGAATGTCTTTCACACACTGGTCATCGAGGGAGTGATAGATTTGTTTGCCATTGCGTTTCTTTCCTACGAATCCAAGATTTCCTAGGATGCTAAGGTGATGGCTAACGCTGCTTATCGACATGTTCAACTCGTTGGCAATCTCAGATACGTTTCGCCTTCTATCCTCCGCAAGGATCGCTATTATGCGGAGTCGGGATTGGTCGGACAACGCCTTGAAGATTCTGACAAGCGCTTCCAAATTATCACCGTCTTCACTCAGTTGGGAATTAAGAGTCGACATAATCTAACCCACATTATCACATTTGAACAAGTATTGGAATGTTTTGTGGTAAATAAGGATTGCTTTAGGGCAGTGATTGATGATTTCCCTTCAGTAACACTACTCATATCGACAAGGAACAATTATGTAGACTCCAGAGGGAGTTTCAATAGATGGGACTACTTCGCGACTGTGACCCTACTCAATCGCGAGTCAGTGTGCTGTGTTAAGGATACTACATGGTCCAAGCCACACACTTTGCAATAATCTTTGAAATCCACGAAATGTTGGAGCGGCTTCGACATGAATGGCGACCGAAAACAGCTACTGGATGACCTCCACAGGAAGGTGATTGAGAAAGCTAACGACGGAATTGTCGTTCTCAAGAACGAGATGATTGTTCTCTCAAACCATGCATTCGTTGCTATGCTAGACTATGAAGGTCCTGAGCTGGAGGGTACCCGATTTGAAGACCTTGTAGAACCATCTAGCATTCACGAGTATCGGGATCGCTGGGAATCAATTGTGCACCAAGAAGACTCCACTGGAACGATTCGTGCTCGACTTCTGACAAAAAGAAAGCGGATACTGAACGTTGAGATGAGCACTGCAGAGCTTGATTTCGAGGGAGCACCTGCATTGGTAACAGTTGTTAGAGATGTTTCTGAACGAATGACGTTGGAGGCGGCTGTAGAGGAATCCGAGGCTCGCTACCGAACCTTGTACGAATCCTCGCCCATCGCTTACTTCACCTTGAGCCCGCGAGGGACAGTGCAGCAAGTAAACAATGCTGCTGAAAAACTCCTAGGCTACTCCAAAGAGGATATGATAAGAAGAAACATCTCAGCGTTTCTCCCTAAAGATGAAAGAGCTAGCGAGATGGGAAATCAAGTTATCGCTGAAATCCTTCAAGGAAAGAATCTCGAAGATATTGAGATGCAACTCCAGCACGCAGAAGGGAAGAAAGTATGGGTCAGTGTTACTTCGAGCGTGTTAAGCGATTCAGTTCAATCATCTAATATCGGGCTTATGGCATTGGAGATAGATCGGAGAAAAGTAGCTGAGAGCAGAGAAACAGAGGAGCGCGAAAGAGCAAATCTCTATCTTGAAATAATGACACATGATCTCAACAATATCAATCAGAGCGCGCTATTTACAATGGAGCTCCTCACAACTACGGCGGATTTGCCGGAAAATCTTGAATTAGTCTTAACGGAGACCTCCTGGAACGTGCGACGCGCTGCCAGGATGATTGCGAATATGAGAGCGATTATCACCCTCAAACAGTCCCCTCCAACAAAGAGCAAAACGGACCTCTATCCCCATATCGAACGAGCAGCGACTGAAACTGATAGAGACTTCCCTTGGAAGTCCCTTAACATCAACTCTAACATTGAGGATGATGAGTTTGAGATTGCAGGTCACATGTACCTCTGGAGCGTGTTCTTTAACATCATCCACAATTCCATGATGTTCTCTAGGGATAATGAAATCACCGTCAACGTAAGCGCAAGGAAGGTAGACTCTGGCAGGATGGTCCGAATTGAATTCGAGGATTTTGGTCCGGGAATACCAGACAACATGAAGCAGTACATCTTCAAACGTACTGGCAGTCCCGAATTGCAGCTTGTTGGCAGAGGTCTGGGACTTACGGTGGTTGACCACTATGTCACGGACCTAGGAGGAACGGTGTGGGTCGAAAACCGAGTTGAGGATGATCATTCCCAGGGAACAAGAATAGTCATGCTTCTTCCATCGTGGGTAGAGAAGAAGGATCTCCCCTGTGGAAGGATTACCTGCATCACATTCTACAAATCAGACCATTGCCTGTTCTGCGAACCAACCTACGACATTCTTATGATGGTTCTCAATGAAATGAACGTACCAAACCATCATGTTGAGGTGATTAACGTCGACGACCCCTCTGCAGGCATTTCTGAGGGCGAATTGCCCATGCTTCCCTTCATCAAGATTTGTGATGTCGAGCTAACTGGTCTTGTTTCAGATGATCAAGTCCGGTCCGCTGTATTGACACTTCTTATGAAGGACTGCTATCCTGAGCTTTAGTCATAATCCAGTTCCGATTTCGGAACTATTATCCAAGAGTGTACAGCATGCAAATGCTGTTGATACTAATGACGGAGTTCGGGATACAAGTTGAGCCTCAGTTTGGGTTTACTCTAGATGAGGTGGAGCAAATTGCAGAAGTTGGTCTTGCTAATGGCTTCTCAACTCTTTGGTTTTCAGATCATTTCATGCTTGATGCGGATGCTGTGGATAAGGTGCTTCTGGATCCATGGTTACTGATGACGGCTCTTGTGACAGCGAATAAAGAAATACGAGTTGGGAGTCTCGTCTTCTGTAATAGCTACAGGTCACCTCCACTCCACGCCAAGATGGTAGCAACGCTTGACAATCTATCAAACGGAAGATTGGAGTTCGGCATTGGCGCAGGATGGAAAAAAATGGAGTACGAAGCATATGGATATCCATTCCCCGATGACTTGACGCGAATCGCTCAACTTGGCGAAGCAATCCAGATCATAAAGGGGGTCTTAACGCATGACAAATTCACATTCGAGGGAGAACACTATCATGTGAAGGATATCGTCTCATTCCCTAAGCCAGTTCAGAAACCACATCCCAAAGTGTGGGTAGGGACGATGCGAGGAAAGGAAAAGATGCTGGAGCTCATAGCTAAGTACGGCGATGGAATCAACGTCGCTTGGACATTCTCTCCAAGCCAATGTGAAGAAATCTTCAGTAAGCTTGACAAGCTATGCAAGGTGAATGGGCGCGATTCTACTGAAATGGGCAAGTCAGTGGGTCTATGGACAAGGTGTTTCGTTTCGGATGAGGAGATGAATCACACAATTACAGAGAACGCCGCTAAGAGGGGGGTTTCTGAAAAGAAGTACAGAGAGAGAATCTCCAGTGCTCTTTGGGGCACACCCAAGATGATGGTCGAGCGATTAAGGCAACACCTTGATCTCGGGGTTTCTCATATCATTCTGATGCTGCCCCATGGTGAAGAATTGGATCAAATCAAGCTGATAGGCCAGAATGTCCTTTCCAAGCTGTAATCTAATTAGATAGCGAAAAGGACAGAATTAGCCCTTGGAGCCCTCTATTGATTAGAGGACTCAAGAGCTATCGATTGATACTATCAGGCTTCGATAGCCAAATCTGCAAGGGATTCCTTCATGAGCCCTTTGAAGTCAAAGCCCATCATTCGAGCCATCAACATCATCGGTAGCAGAACGTTTCCGAAGACTTGGAACGCACCTGCGCCTCCGCCCTCCTCACCTGCTTCGCCATTCATTCCTCCTCCAAAGAGAGTCACATCGCCTATGTCAATATTCTCATAGAGCTGAGGCAATACGGCAAGAAAATCTCTTGCAAAGGCCTGTGGCGTGTAATCCTTGGCGGCATCCAGTGTCTGGCGAATACCCTCGGCTTGCGCGCTTGTGACCTTCAATATCTTCTCGGCGTCAGCCACCGCGACGATACTTATGCGTTCAGCATCGGCTCTCGCCTGCTGAAGTATTCGCTGCGCTTCAACCTCTACTTCCTGCTTGATTTTTCGCTGCTTCTCAGCTTCAGCCTTGAGCTTGGCGACTTCAAGATCCTTCGACGCATCGACCTCGGCCTGCTGCTTTTCATAACGTTTCTGCATCAGGTCCTTCTGAAGCTCGATTTCTAGAACGCTTTGCTGTCGTTGCTGCTCCGCTTCCTGAATGGCACGTAGTTGATCTTGTTCTTGAATGCCAATGTACTTGTCCTTCTCGATCTCTTTATCTCGCAGTATACGAATCTTTGCGATATCGCTTGTACCAGTTGCTTGATCCGCCTCAATCGTAGCTATCTGGGCAAGACGACGCATCTCAGCCTCACGAGGCTTCGACATATTCTGCAAAAAAGATTCATTGACAACTGCAACGTCTACTAACTCAACAGTGACCACCTTGAGACCCCATTCGGAAATGACATCCACGAGTTCCTTCTTGATTGCTTCAATGATTAGCTGGCGCTCTTCAAGAATCTCCTCGACTGACAACTGCGCACAAGCCGTTCTGATGACTGACTCTATGATTGCCGTTAGGCGCGCTGGAATTTCTTCCCAATGTGTATTATTGATCGTCGCGATGGCGTTGTCAGCCTGCCATTGAAGGACAGTACTGAGCCTTATCTTCTGCTTCTCTTTGGATAGTACTGACTCTGCATGGATGTTCAGCTGTTGGACCGTTCTATCAATCGCAAGAATGCGGTCAAGAAAAGGAATGCGTACAACCATTCCCCCTTCGCCCTGCTTGATGGGCTTGCCTTTACGCAGGTGCACGTAGAATACATTCGGGTCAAAAATGCGAATGTACTTCTTGATGTAGAAGGTGATCAACAGTACTACCAATATACCGAGAAATGCAATGGATAGTCCAAAGTTCTGAGCAAATATGTCCATTATTCCCGCTTGCATTTGTTTTTCTACTCACATCTCTTTTTTAGAGAGTGCACCTAAAACCCACAGCCCTCTTCCTTCCACTGAGAACGCGGTACTGTGTGGTTTGACCTATGTACCTCTATCTTAGGGCATTGGATAGGTCGCTTCATCCCTCGGAGTTCAGATCCCCCAACGAGACATCAGAATCCTGCTTCGGGTTCTGGTGCACTCATGTTCATATTGTATTCTAACGTTATAAATTCGCGCCGAGATTTGTGTCTTATCGACAATCGAATGAAGCATTTCGATTATGACTTCTTTTACCGTTGGAGTTTCTGACTTTGCTTATGTTGACCCTTGACCACTTCGATTCTTGGATCAACAAATACGAACTTATCATTTGCAGAAACTACATAGAGCGTCATCCCTTTCCTGAATACAAGTCCCTGCTGTAATGGTCGTGCATGGAATCTTCTGAGACCCATCTCGGTTTCATACCTTACCTCACCAAAGTCATCGCTTATGGTGGAGACTGCTTCAACTTCTTGTCCTACAATGTGTTTTGGCTCGATGCTAAAGCCTGACTCCACAAACACCTTCCCAAGTACAGTTCGTACCAAAAATACAAGCAGAGCCGCTCCGATGAACTGGAAGCAAATTTTCGCAGCAAGAGGTGCTAGCAGTCCATCATAGTACACTATAGACCCCAGAAACCCGACACTGACAAGAGATGTTCCGATAGTGACGCCCAGTGGAGCGCCCCTTGCGGCTTCGAAGAAACCTGAGTGATCACCTGCTTCAACATCATAGTCCAGTTCATGTTCGTGGTCAGTATCATGCTCTGTGTCGTGATCAGCTTCATGGTCTGCATCGAGGTGATGCTCCATGTCATGTTCTACATCGTGCTCGACTTCGTGTTCAACATCTGTCTCCAACTGATGCTCTATGTCATGTTCAACATCGTGATCGTAATCATGATCGACGTCATGATCAATCTCAACGTGTGTATCGTAGTCATGTTCAATGTCGTGTTCCATATCATGGTCATAATCGTGTTCAACATCATGCTCAATGTGATGATCCAAGTCATGTTCTGCTTCGTGGAAAACATCATGCTCATGCCCGTGTTCAGAAATTGCAGCAAAGAGTCGTCCCATCAGAAACATGCCGAAGGTGTAGAAAAGCCCCACAAGAAGTATCCCAAATGAAATCTCACGTAGTATGATTGCTAACGGCATGAATTCTTGCATGTCCTTTACCCCCCGTATTCATTATGTAACAAAGCGATATAAAGTTGAGCAAGCGTTTACCTGGGTCAATGCAGATTGTGTCTTCTTCTTGCTCGAGTTCGCGCGGACCCAACATATCACATAAGAGGCGCGAATACAACCGCGGAACCGGTGGAATACGTAATGCCTACGTCCATTGAACTTGTCGAACAGGCAATGCAGAATGAGGAACCGCCACGCACTCCAGTTATTCCATTAGTCGGGCTGTATTCGAGTGTATGCTCGGGATATCCTGTCAACGACCTTCTGAGGGACGGAAACCTACAGGCGAAGTCGCAGCTAGCTGCTCTTCAATGCTTCAAGTATGATGGTGTTTTCACTTGTATGGACCTTACTGTGGAAGCTGAGGCGCTGGGTGCATCTATCGCGTTTCCGCAAGGAGATTTTCCGTATGTTAGTGATCACCCAGCAGAATCGCCTTGTGCGGTTCTTGATTTAGAGATGGCATCAATAAAAGGTGCCCGCCTGTTGACATTTGTAAATGCGACAAAACAGCTTGTGAACTGTGTGGGGCGATCGCACTTGGTTAGCACTTACATAATTGGACCATTCACACTTGCAGGACACCTCATCGGTGTTGAAAGTCTACTCGAATACGCTATCGAGGACCCAGAGTTGACCAAGAAAGTAGTCAACTACTGTCAGGAGGTGCTTGAGCCTTTGGTAGAAGCGTATATCTCCGCAGGGGCACACAATGCTGTGATTTTGGAGCCAACAGCTAGTTCGAGCATAATCTCTCCGAAGTTCTTTGAGAAATACTCCGCGCCCGACCTCTCCAGAATGGTGTCGCGCATTCATAAAGGAGGAATAAAGGCAACCATCCACATATGCGGCAATACACATCCGATATTGCACGCAATGTGCGATACGAAAGCTGATGCTCTGAGCATTGACTCTGCTGTTGATCTGAAAGAGGCAAAAGAAATAGTCAAGGGGCGTGCGACTCTCATAGGCAATGTCGATACCACTCTCATTCTGACTGCATCCAAAGAAAATGTGCAAAAAGCGGCGGAAGATTGCCTTAAGAAGGCCGCCAAAGGAGGAAGTTTCTTTCTCTCAACCGGTTGCGACATACCCCTTGAAACTCCAAATCATAATGTACACGCGCTCGTTAATGCGGCTACCGGCAACTTGACTCAGCATTAGGTGCTCCAATCAGAAGGTGTGAGCGTACAGAATGTGTCAGCAGCAGGAAAAAGCACCCGAAGAGTTAAGGCAAGCGGTTGTCCATTGCTAGAAGCCATTGTATTGTTTCTAAGCTAGCCTGAATGCTGAAGATTATGCGCAAGGTAATAGGTGTGAAGAAGGAAATGAACAACAAGAACAAGTGGAATGAGATATACGCTGTGGAACATCCACCTCTAGTCAGCTTTGGGGAGGGCGAACTGCTAACGATTTATGATAGTTCAAGCTTTGGAGTAGCGTCCAACCACACAACCTTGAAACGGGTCTTACTCCACCGACCTTGTGAAGATCTGGAAGCCGTCAAGAAGAATCCAGTATGGTGGCTTTGGGATGGCGTGCCGGACTTAAAGAAGTCTCGCAGTGAGTGGGACTCTTTTGCGGCTATTCTAGCGAAGAACGGGGTTGAGGTGGAATTACTTGAGAAGGGGTATCAAGGGTGTGCCAAGAGCTATTTCATGCGAGACCCCGCTACAATGACCCCATGGGGCGCCATCATAAGTCGAATGGCCCTCACCCAGCGATGGGGTGAGGAGCAGCACATCGCGAAGAAACTCTGGGAAATGCATATCCCCGTCCTAATGATGGTCACAGGCCATGGCATCTTCGAAGGAGGCAACTACATCCCACTGGATGAGCACACAGTTATCCTCGGGCGTGGTATCAGGTCCAATGACATCGGAATTCGTCAAGTCCAGAATCTGCTTGAACTCATGGATCTAGAATCGATTATCGTTGACATCCCTGCCTATCTGGAGCACTACGGTGGCTATGTTCACGTAGATGTATGCCTGAACCCGATTGACAAGGACTTGGCGCTGGTCTATCCCCCAGGTCTTCCGTATTGGTTTCTTGAAGATCTCAGAAACCGAGGGTTTGATATGATTGAGGTCGAGAGAGAGGAGGTCTTGCGCATGGGTACAAATGTATTGCCTCTTGGAAAAAAGAAAGTCATCCTCCCTGCGGGGAATCCGACTGTCAAGAAGCGTCTTGAGGAAGTTGGAATGAAAATCATTGAAATTAGCATGAATGAGCTGATGAAGGGCGGCGGCGGACCCCGATGCATTACTATGGAGCTTCTACGAGCTTAGGGGGCGAACATGAGATATGAACACTCTACGACCTCTCAAGGGGAAAGACTTCCTCACGCTCATGGACTATTCGAAAGAGGAAATCTTAAGGATTCTTGATCTGGCTGACGAATTGAAAGATAGACTAGCAAAAGGAGCGCCACATGAGTGTCTCTCTGGCAAAACAATAGCCATGATTTTCGAGAAACACTCCACTCGCACGCGTCTATCATTTCAGGCTGGGGCCGCACACCTGGGGCTTTCTGCTTTCTATATGGATCCAACCACCATGCAACTATCTCGCGGAGAATCACTTTCTGACACGGCAAAGACAATCGACCGATATATCGACGCACTGGTCATCCGAACATTCGAACAAGAGATTGTTGAAGACTTCGCGAAGCATATGAAGAAACCAGTCATTAACGCGTTGACTAATGATACTCATCCGATGCAGCTTCTAGCGGATTTTCAGACGATACGTGAGAAGAAGAAACGTCTGCACGATTTGAAGATAGGATACATTGGAGATGCTTGGAATATGATCCACTCTTGGGGTATCATGAGCTCCATTATTGGATTGGACATGACTTACGCGGTCCCAGAAGGATACACAGTGAAGACAAAATACAGAGATTTTATCGACAGAACCAACAGGGAAACTGGTGGCAGCTTCACCGTCACCCACGATCTCAAACAGGCCATGACGGATGTTGACATAGTCGTGGGGATAACTTTCATCAGCATGACTCGTGCCGGAATGACGGAGGATGCGAAGGCGAAGAAACTCAAAGATTTCATGCCTTATCAAATCGATTCTGAGGTCATGGGGTGGGCTAAGAAAGATGCGATATACATGCATTGCCTGCCCGCACATCGCGGAGAGGAGGTAACCGATGAGGTCCTTGATGGTCCTCAATCAGTCGTCTTCGACGAAGCAGAAAACAGAATGCATACCGAGAAAGCCGTGCTAGCCCTGCTACTCGGCGGGGTGGATTGATACGCTGTAACTCGCTTGCGATCCTACTTGAGTATTTTAATCATCTCGTCCAATCGGGACAATCCCGCATTTAGGTGGTCCTCCTCGTAACCGAAGCCGATTCTTAAATGCATGGGCATTCCGAAGTGTTCACCGGGGATGATTAGCAAGCTTTTCTCTCTTAACAGACGTGTGGTCAGTTCAAGTGAAGAAACATTCAGATTGTGTCTTGGAAAGCAGATTGAAGCAGCCCTTGGCGCAACGTATTCGAAGACTTCATTTCGTTCGTCAAGCCACTCGCGTAGAATACTCCAATGTTTCTTAACAATCCTGCTGGTCCTTTCAAGTATCTTCCTTCGGCATTTTGGTTGCAATGCTATTGTTGCAAGTGTATCACTCAGCTTTGTTGGACATATTGTCGTGTAATCTGAATACGCCCACAAGTCTGTCACGTTGATTTTATCCGAGCACATTATCCAACCTAGCCTGAGACCGGGAAGTCCGTAAGCTTTTGACAGGCTATTCGTCACAATGACCTTGTCGTAATAGTCGAACATCGTAGGAGTCGAGTCTCCTTCGAGTTCAGCACCTTGATAGATCTCATCTGAGACCACCCAAAGGTGGGCATCCGCCGCAATCTCGGCAATCGCTTTCAAGTATGTCGGGCCAAAGGTTGCACCTGTCGGGTTGTTCGGGTTACAGATGGCTATCGCCATGGTCTTCTTTGATATGGCTGATTTTAGTTCCTCAAGATCCGGAATCCATTCCCCTTTTTCAATTTTAAGGCGAAACGGACTCACGACCCCATTGAGCCCTTTGATTATTCCTGGTATCTGCATATAGTTTGGAAGCATCACCACAATCTCTTTGGCATCGTGTTCATGAAGCAAGTTCCAGATAGTGAGGAAGTTTGCCTCTGCCCCTCCATTTGTGACTAGAACATTGTCCGCGTCTGCCCCTTGATACATGCCGCTAATCGCCTCCTTTAACGGCATTGTGCCATTGGTTTGTGAGTATGCCAGTTTCGTTTCGATGAGTTCTTTTTGAGCTTCTTTGTCAGGGATAAGATCCGATATCGTAAGTGGTTCAACGCCACTCTCTGTTAGATTTATGTCTATTACGTGCTCCCACTCTGACTGCATCCGTTCGAGCTCGAAAGGCTCCAATCTCATATCCAACACCATTCCATGTCCACGGGTCCAGGGCTTCTACATCAATCTTCTGTGCACTACTGCAAATATCCCAGTCCTTCAATTATTATGTCGATGGCCTTATCGATGTTTTCGTAGGTCTGAGCAAAGGATACTCGAAGAAAGCTTTCTCCTCCCGGCCCGAACCAAGCTCCTGAAACTGTCAGAACCTTAGTCGCAACAATGAGATAGAACATTGTGACCAATGAACCCGACCTGTTTAGGTCTTCAATACTGAACAAGTGCTGAGGAAGAGATTCCAAGAAAGCTCTTCCTTTGGTTTTCAGAAATGCCTTCATATCATCGTGATGTTTCTCTATCAATTCTCTTGCGTTGACAAACATGTAAAAGGTGCCTTGGGGACTTATAGTACTAAGAAGAGGGATTTCTTTGTTAATCCTGTTTACAAGAAGCTTCCTTCGTCTGTCATATTCCGCCAACATTGTCTTGACTGGTTCATCAGGTCCGGTGAGCGCAGCGAGTGCCGCTGCCTGCGAAGTTGTGGGCGCACAGATTGAGCTGTACTGATGGATCTTGCTGAACCCTGTGATGATTTCTTTCGGTGCTATGAGCCAGCCGAGCCTAAAGCCTGTCATTGCATGACTCTTCGAAAGGCCATTGATTGTGATAGTGCGCTCAAACATGCCGTTAATCGCTGCAGGGCTATGGACCCTTGCTCCATCATATACCAGCTGCTCGTACAGTTCATCCGACAGGATAAGAAAGTCATGATCAGTGGCAAGGTCCGCCACCGCTGAAACTTTGTTCCTGTCCCATACTGCTCCGGTGGGATTGGTTGGTGAGCATACTATAATCATCTTAGTCTTTGGCGTGATTGCTTCTGCAAGTTTTTCCAGTGCGGGTACAAACTGGTCCTCTTCAGTAGCAGGAACAAAAACGGGTTTGCCTCCTGCAATTCGCACAATCGATTCATATGCGAAATATGAAGGGCTGGGAATAATTACTTCATCGCCTTCGCCCACGGTGGCAAGGATTGCGCCAAACACGCCGGGGCTAGTGCCCGCTGTGACGATGACTTCACTTTCGGGGTCAACCGTGAAACCGTTGTCGCGCTTTGTTTTATCAGCAATCGCTTTCCTTAGTTCTAATGTCCCAGCGTCTGGCGAGTAATGGGTGTTTCCTGACTGTAGAGACCTCATTGCCGCTTCTATGATATGCTTCGGTGTGTTGAAGTTTGGTTCTCCAATGCCCAGATTCAGCAGTTTGTGATGCTCACCGATATGAAGCAGTAGGCCGATTCTACCAGGGGGCAGTGTTTCCAGATTCTGCGTTATCTTACCCAATTCTATTCACCCACTTTAATCATAGTCCCAAGAGATTGGCCACAAACTCAGGAAAATCGAGCATTTTAAGGTCACTGCCAGCATGCTCTACCCTTTCTCTCAGATTGAACGTGCAGAATGGACAAGCTGTGGTCAATATCGTCGCCTCGGTTTCCTCAGCCTCTTGTATTCGAATCGCTGCCGCTTCGCGTGCCATCTCACGGTTCGTTGAGCGTACACCACCCCCAGCACCGCAACAGGAAGCATTTTTCCCGCTCTTGTGCATCTCCCTCAGTTCAACATTCGGGATTGCCTGCATGACTTCTCGCGGGTCGTCGTAGATGCCCATATGTCTTCCAACGTGGCAGGGGTCATGATATGTAACTGTGATTGGTTCACCTTTGAGGAATTCAATTCTGCCATCTTCAATGAGTTCTTTGAGCAGAGTTGGAAAATGGATGACCTCAAACGGGAGCTCTTCTCCTAGGATTGATGGATAATCAACTGAAATCGTTCTGAAGCAACCTGCGCAAGCTGTGACCACTCCAGTTGCTCCTGCGGCTTTTAGTACGTCCACATTGTGCCGAGCCATGTACTTGGCTTCATCAACGTAACCTGTTCTAAGGGCAACGCTACCGCAGCACCATTCATCTTCTCCAAGAATCTTGAAGTCTACGTTTGCATGTTTGAGAACCTTGATTGTTGATTCAGCTATGTTTGGAAGACGATATGTTGCCATACATCCAGCGAAATACACTAGCATAACTATGCCTCCGCAAGTTCCTTCAACCTGTTTCTGGCCTTTGGATCTTCACCAAAAGGGTTGTGTGTTTTCTGCATATTCTTGACTAACTGAGCAGATACTTCGTTACCAAGGCCCCTCTTCACGAGCTCAGCGCGCGCAGCTTCGACAACTGCTGGGATGTCAAGACCGGATAGGCAAGTTGCCTGGCAATTCTTACAGGTTGTGCATTCATACATCCTCTCAGCAACTTCATCCCAGTTCAGCCATCCTTCCAGCAAAGCAAACAGAATTGTCATCTTGCCTTTCGCACTGTTTGATTCCAAGTTTGTCTGCTTGTAAATGGGGCAATTGGATTGGCATAGCCCGCAACTGACGCATTCCATGATAATATGTAGGTGTTCCTTCAATGGCATTGCTTTCTACTCCGCCATCTCTTCATCAGTCACGTATTCCTTGTAGATGAACCCAACATCCGAATCACGTTCCTCAGTGTCCAGCGCCATCTTGCCTGGATTAAGAATTCCATTGGGGTCTAGCAATTTCTTGATTCTTCTATCGAGCTCGAGTTTGTCTTGGCCAATAGCCATCCGAACATAGGGATTCTTGACATAGCCGAATCCGTGCTCCGCTGTAACCACGCCGCCTATGCCCACGACATATTCTAGAATTTCCTGTTCGGCCTTCTTCATCGCGACCCAATGTTCTCTATTCCTTGCATCAATTAGGACTGCAGGATGAATTATCCCAATTCCCGCATGGCAGAAGACGGCGGCAATGATGCCATGAGACCGGATTATCCGACCGATCTCCCTGATCGCTTCAGCTTGTTTAGACAGTGGAACACAAGGATCTGCCGCGGCAAAACCGAACTCTCTGTATCCGGGATGCACCTTCACTATTGCTGTGTCTATCTCCAATCTTGGAGCCCAGAGTTTGTTGGTTGTTTCTTCATCCCGTGCTATGACGACATTCTCGCCGCCATGCTCCTTGAGGATTCTCTCCATCACCATCAGCTTGCGCTGAAGATTCTCTTCATCGAAGCCTTGGACATCTCCAACGAAGTTGCCCTCACAAGTTGGGAATCCGAGATTCATGACATCACTGATTGTTTTCACGGTTTTGCCATCGGTCGCCTCAAAGGTTCCCGCATCAATTCCCGACATAGTGATCGCCAAAGAAGCATTCATCAGCCCATCAAGATTCTGGAAGAAGGCACCGATGGTTGCCTCAACTGGCATTCTAGGTACAAGTTTCAGGGTTGCTTCGGTGATTATTCCCAGGGTACCCTCAGACCCAGCGAAGAGTGCAGCTAGGTTGTATCCCATGTTGTAGCGAGGTGCTCTTGTTCCCAGTCTAAGGATTGTCCCATCAACCAAAACTACTTCCATACCTTGAATCCAAGCTCCAACTCGACCATGCTTGTAGGCATGGTGACCGTTTGAGTCCGAGGCGAGGATTCCACCGATGGTCGCGGCGTTATGACTTCCGACGTCATGAGGAAAGGTCAGTCCTCTTCTCTCCAGCTCGTGTTCGAATGTTTCGTATCTGACTCCAGGCTGAACAATGGCAATCATGTCTTCGTTGCTAATCTCAAGGATCTTGTTCATGCGACTCAGGTCGAGAAGTATTCCTCCTCTAACGGCAAGCGACGACCCCTGAAATGATGCACCGCCGCCTCGGGGCGTGACTGGTACTCCCTTTTCATTGAGCAGAATAAGTATCTCCACGACTTGCTCAGTAGTTGTTGGATAGACCACCGCATCGGGAATTGAGAAATACGGTGTGAGGTCCCGAGAATAAGCAACTCGATCGACCTTGGCCGTTATAACATTATTTTCGCCAACGATTTGCCTAAGCTGTTCAATTGTATCTGACACGTTTGGGGCACCTTCTCTACCGTTTGACTCTCTTTTTCTTCTTCGTAATCCTACGGATAAGCTTGTAGATGATAAAGAGAATTAGCAAGAGTCCAACAATAGCGCCATAACCAAGCAGTAAATTCTGGTTCAAGAACCCTCCAGTCCAGTCCAAAACCGGCAGACCCAACAAGAACTGGTTGAGATCCTGTAGAATAACGTCTAGACCGATTGTGACGAGGAAGCTACTCACAATGGTCAGCATCGTCGATACGATAATCGAGAGAGATACCCAAGTGATTGATGTGGGCTCAAAGTACATCAAATACATCATAAAGCTGAAGAACCCAACAACAATAATTGTGCCCACGTAGTCTCTCGCCTTGAACGAGAGATCCTCGACATTGGTCCGGTCTTCACGAGCTCCAAATGCTCTTGCATTGATGGCCACCTCAAGGTCCATTGCGCGGCGAAACATCAGAAGAAGGAGTGGCGTTATGATGGGGACGTACGCTCTCCTGAGCTTCTGATACATGTTGGCAGCATCAATGTCAAACCCCCTGATTTTTTGAGCCTCTATGATAGCGTCCATGCTTTCCTGAACCAGAGGGACAAACCTCATAGCTGTGATGAACATGAAAATAATTTTCTGAGGAACGCGTATCTTCGCAAGTGCACCGCTAATCTTGGTCATTGGGGAAGTCATTGTGAAGATGGGTACGACAGTGACTACAGCAATGACCCGGAGCATAACAAGCAGACCATACATTATTCCGCCGATTGTTATCTCACCATAATTGACCATAACATTTCCATGCTCGTCGGGCCAGGGCAAATCAAACAGCTGCAGGATTACTGTGCTATCGCCAAACCTGTAGGTTAGTCCTTGCACCAAGAACAGAAACACGAAGAGCATACTCAACAGCTTTAGCAGGAACCCCAGGCTGCTAAGCTCGATTTTTCCAACAAGCCACCATAGAGAGGCGAACGATATCCAAATTAGGAGTATGCTGATATGCTCGATGCTCGTGCATTGGACAACTAAGATGAGCGCCAAAAACATAAGGAGCAGCTTCACAAGAGGACTCATTCTATCCAGAGGTGTGTCCTTTTTGACGTACTCGAACGCCATGCCTAGGCACCTCCTGCCTTGAAACAGGCAAGCATTTCATCGACAGTCACCAAGTTCTTTTCTATGCCGTAGCCTTCAAGCTTCTGAGAGAGCTGTATGATTTGAGGAGGCTTTAGAAATGCCTTATCCATGACCTCATGCATACTGAAGACTTCACGCTTTGGACCATCAGCGATAATTATCCCCTCGACCATAACAACGAGCCGATCTGCATACTGAGCAACAAGGTCCATATCGTGCGAGATCATGACGATTGTCTTTCCCTTCTCTCGCATGCGTGTGGCAATTTGACACAGTGCGTGACGCCCTTGGTAATCCTGTGCAGTAGTTGGTTCATCCAGAATCAAGATATCAGGATCCATTGCAATCCCAGCTGCAGCTGCTACCTTCCGGCGGTCGCCAAAGCTCAATCTGAATGGAAAGATGTCCCGCATATCCTCCAGACCCGCTTCTTTCAAACTCTCTTCCACTCGCCGGGCTATTTCGTCCTCAGGGAGGCCCAAATTCCTCAAACCGAACTCGAGCTCCTTCTCTACACTTATGCAAAAGAGCTGGTAGTCAGGATTCTGCAATATCAATGCAATGCTCTTTGCAATGCTGCCCGTGGTTAATTCCGATACATCTTCACCCTCGACCTTTGTCACTCCTTCGGTGGCCTCTAGAAGTCCCAGAAAATGTTTTACCAGGGTTGTTTTGCCGCTCCCATTCTGGCCAACAATCGCCACAATCTCACCTCGCTTGATTTTGAGATTAATACCCCTGAGGGCAGTTACTGGTATTCTTGCCGGATATACGAAAGTAACATTCTCAACTTCAAGCACAGTTTCGTCAGACATCGGTGGCGCAGGAAGCGGTTCCGTCCATTCCACTTGGAAAAATCCTTCGTCCAATAGTTCCTTGAGCATAGAGTAGGACTCGTCCAGGGTCAGCGGTAAGCCCCCGATCCGCTCTAATCTCTCTTGGAACCCTGGAATTTTCTTGGCCATCTTGGCGGCGAGTACGGTTACCGCAGGCGGGTTTACACCAACACTATCTAACAGCTCAGTCTGTGCAAAGACATCCTTTGGGGTACCTAAGGCCATGACACGACCATCACTTAGAACTAGAACTTTTGACGCCAGTCTGGCAATCTCGTCTGTCTTATGACTGGTGATGAGAATCGTCATGTCTTCTGTGTTTGCCAGCTGCTTTATGACATCGAATACCTCAGTTGTGCCGATTGGGTCCAGCTGGCTTGTTGGCTCATCTAGAATTAAGACCTCCGGGAGCATCGTAAGTCCCGCAGCTAATGCAACTCGCTGTTTCTGGCCGCCACTCAACTCTTTGGGCTTTCGTTCTTCAAGGCCGTCAATACCACAGACTTTGGCCGCCCAAGCTGCACGCCGAAGTATCTCATCCCGTTCGACTGCAAGATTCGCCGGACCAAAGAATAACTCTGAAGCAACATTCGTAGTTGTGAACTGAGACTCTGGATCTTGGAGAACCATCGATACTTTGCTTGCGAGCTGAATAATGGGTGTTTCCCACGGATCCAGACCACAAAGGCTGATCGACCCCTTTTCGACTCCGGTGTAGACCGTGGGAATTATCCCATTCAGATGGAAACATAGTGTTGTTTTCCCCGCACCATTCGCTCCGAGAATTCCAAGTATCTCGCCCTTCTTGACTTCGAAACTAACTTCATGCAAAGCAAGAGGACCACGCTCATAGGTGAAAGTGACATTATTCACTTTTGCTGTCGAGTATTCAGTCATTATCGCAGGCTCCACCAGATAATCGCGCATTCCTTCTATAAGATATATCTCTTCCTTTGCAAATGTCTGTCAAAGGCAATCAGTCACTCTATTCGACTTACCAACGATGTATGCAAATCAGGAGCATGAAGTTGGCTTATGACCTCAGCTGATAAGGGCAAGAAAAGAAAATATGGCACTGGCCAGAAAAGGCCAGTGCTCGTTGTTTCGCATCACCAAATGGCATCTGGAATACGGGGCAAGCCGCTTCTCTTAAGCGCCTCTACAATCGGTATTGCGATGATGGTCGTAAGGATGGCTAGCACAGGCCACCACACAGTGTAGCCTATGTTCGTCCCGGTCGCAAGTGCCATTGGATATGTAAAGATGTACCAGTACGGCGCTGCCCACCAGTAATAGAACGCCATGAAACCCATTAGAAACACGAGGAAGACGCCAAGATACTGCATTTTGGGATCATCCCCTCGGCACCATTCTGGAATCAGTTTCCTACCTATTGGCGTAAGCGTTATGATTAGCCACGGAAGCCAGAAGACAGGTGTTGTCGCAAAAAACGTAAGAGTCGCAGGTTCCCCAGGTATTGTGGGCCAGACATATGGGAAGACAATGAACATCACTCCCGTGATAACTAGGGCGACAACTGTCAATATCCAAGCAATGATCTTGTTTGTGTTGACAAACAAAGCGGTAAACACCGCAGGCATTATTCCTGTGAGCAGCACATCCAAAAGGCCTAATGGGAACATGGCAGGACTCACGAACATGCCAATAATCCCTCCGATAATTGCGGCTATTATCCCGCCAATCGGGCCAAGTATAAGCGGACCGATGGCAGTGAACACAACTGATAGAGGTACAAAACCTCCACCTCCGAAGTATGGGAATATCGGGACCAGGGCAAGTGCGCCGTTTATCGCACCGTAGACTGCAATAAAGGCAATATTGGCTCCTCCGTATCCCATCGGGGCTCTCTCTCTCGTTCGTTCTTCTGTCACGCGAATTTCCTCCCAGTAGGTTATTAGCCTACTAGTAAAAACGATACTCATAAAGCTGAACCGACTTATATCAGTTGGCTAATCGCGAGCCAATAATACAGCAGCATTGTTCAGTTACGAATAGAAGCATTCTGCTTAACTGACGCTCGTTTTCTGGCTAGTTCACGGCATACAGACAGGTTGAGCTAGCGAATGGTCATTAAGGTCCTATTGGCATTCAAAGCTGCGTTTTCAACCATTGTTTTGCAGTGTGCCCCATTCTTTCTAATTTATGACAGGAAAAGGGCCTCAGGTTCGAAAAGCACGACTCGGAATGTTCAAATCGTGGAATCGATGAAGTAGTTCCCATTGTTACCTACGATTTAATGCGGCCATTCTCCTATGGTGAAACAATATGGGAACCAAAAAAATCCTTGAGATTCTCAAGCAAACCATTATTGATGGAAACCGAAAGGCCACTCCTGCGCTCGCGCAGAAGGCAATTGATATGGAAGTCCCCCCCTATACCATTGTGACAGATGCATGCTCACCGGCAATGGCTGAGGTTGGAGAGCTCTATCAGCAAGGTGAGTACTTCGTCCCTGAGATTCTAATGTCAGCCAAGGCATTTGAGTCTGCAATGGCCATTATTGAACCACTTCTCAAGAGCAAGAAGTTGGAGCTCGCTGGCACCGTAGTCCTTGGAGTCTGCGAGGGTGACATACACTCAATCGGAAAGAACTTGGTTGCCACCATGTTGGAGGCGGGCGGGTTCAACGTCATCGACTTGGGTACAGATGTACCCGCGAAGAAGTTCATCGCAACCGCCATCAAGAGCAACGCTGACATTATTGGGGTTTCTGCTCTGATGACCACATCGATGATTGGTATGAAAGACATCGTACATATGGTGAAAGAAGAAGGACTGGGCGTGAAAGTCATGGTGGGTGGAGGACCAGTCAACCAAGAGTACGCAGATTCGATTGGGGCAAATGCATACGGTCGGGATGCGATGGATGCCGTAAGAGTGGCGAGGAATCTCATGGAAGACATAAGGGGGTCGTAAGTCTATGCAATCTGGCAAGGAACTCATTGACACTGCTTTGTATGGCGGCATTCCCGAGAGGATTCCAGTATCCATAGTATCAACAGCTTGGATCTTCAATAACTACGGCCAGGACTTGGCATTGGTTGATCGCGACGGAGAGCAGATGGCAAAATCCTGGCTCGCGTTCAATAGGGACTTCGGAGCGGACTCCGTGTGCCCAATGCTTAGCCCTATGCTTATCCCCGAATATTATGGATCTGAACTGAGAATACCGCAAGGCGGTTTTCCGCTTCTCGTCAAGCCGGCAATTCAGGAGCCAGCGGATCTTGACAAACTTGAAGCGTTTGATCCAGCTGGAGCGCCTCGAGTTGCGGCCGCTGTCGATTGTGTGAAAAGACTAGTCAAGGAGATAGGTTCGACCACATTCATCTGGTTGGTGTGCATAGGGCCCATTTCAACCCTCTCCCGCCTAATGGACACTCAGCTAATCATGGAGTGTCTTGTGGAGGACCCCGGGTTTATTGAGCGTGCTTTCGAGTTCAGCGTTGAGGTTTTCAAAACAACAATGGAGCCTCTCATTGAAAGCGGCGTAGATGCAATTGATTTTTCTGACCCCGTCGCGTCTCCTGATATGGTTTCGCCACGAATGTACAAACGATTCTTCTGGAAACATGACAGAGAGGTCGCGAAATGGATTCAATCCAAAGGTGTTCATGCCATCTACCACATCTGTGGAGATGTACTTAGAATAATCGAGGAGATGCAAAACACAACAGCAAGGGGGTTGAGTGTTGACGCGCCATTAGACCTTGCACAGGCAAGAGATAGGGTTCCTGACGCAACACTGATTGGAAATGTGGACCCAGCTAACATCATCATGAATGGCACACCCGCTACAGTGACAGCCGCTTGCGAGGCGGCAATGATACAGGGTGGATCTAATGGTAGGTTCATCTTGGCTCCAGGCTGCGATGTGCCGCCAACATCTCCATCTCGGAATATCGATGCGATGATTCGTGCAGCCAGGCAATTCAGACACTAATCCAATCCAGTTTCAGTGTTTGAATGGGTTCTTGGACCGATGCATCACTTCTAGCATTCGCTAGTAGTTGTATGTGATTGATTATGTGCCATTGTCGTCCCTACGTCACCTAATCTCTCCTCTTGCACAATCAAAGATAACAGCCAGGATTGAAGTCGATGCCGCTATTACGATCGCCATAATTGCACGCAGCATACTGAAGCTCCAGCCTAGTTTTCCGGCTGTTCTATACGGCTCTTCTTCTTCTTGTGAAGTCGACAACCACGAATACTATCATGATGACTGCGGCGCCGTAGAGAGCGATACTTGTGACATCACCCAGCGGGATATTAAAGAACCCCCATCCTGAGGGGCTTGGGTCCAGGTATACAAGCAATCGGATGTCTAGGTTATAGTAGTCCGGGTTGTCCACGTTGACTGAGGAATCTGCCATGTAGATGCGACCACTTGAATCGCAATCCATAAGGCCCGGATAGAACCCGTAGGAAATAGGATAGGTGTCGTCTGACATGGTTCTATTCCATATCTGGCTCCCGTATATATCGTACTTGGCAAGGTAATGTGTGATTCCCCCACTGGAGTGCGTATAGAACCAGAAGTATGCATTGCCGTCTGCAGTAGTCGTCAGAGCTCCCGGAACAACATGTTCCTCCCACATATCACCGAATGAAATCTCAAGAGATATGTTGGTGATTGGCTCCCTGTTAGTTTGCCAAACAACAAGACGGGGTTCCCTTGGCTCGACAGGTAATTCGTACATCGACGGCGTCTGCACTGCATAAGCGTACCCATTCGGAGCAACGCTCATGCACATGAAAGTGCCATTCTTGAACCATATGATATTGCCATCGCTGTCCCATTTTGTTATCTGATTGAGTGTAGATGTGTAGACATAACCATCGCTCGTGATTCCAATTGTCTGTCCAAGCATCCAGAAGGAGTCCTTGATGGAAACATTCCATATCATCTCTAGGTTGGAATCGAACTTGCCGAGATAAGTTTCTAGGGTAAGCGGATCGTTTTCATCCTGAACTATGTACGCAACATATAGTGACCCATCTGGTCCTGTGTCTGCGCCAATGGCAGCATCAAGAGTCCCGAAATTATATGTACGTTCGAGATTCTTATTTCCATACAAATCCCATTTTATAAGGACCGTGTTAGGTTCGAACGGGAATGTAGTGTTTCTGAAGCTGTATCCTACGGTGTACACATAGTTGCCATATGTCGCCACATCGAAGCCAAACATCATTACCGAATCATTACCTGCTGTCCGCGCCCAAGAAACATTTGCCTGAGAATCCCACTTCACCAAGAGAAGATTAGGGTCGCTCGTCAAGTACGGGTCATCCACGGATGAATCTGTACCTACAGTATAGATTGCTCCATCAGGGCTGACATCTATTCCGATGACCTGTTCGTTTCGATCTGTTCTACCCCATGTCTTGTTTTCCAGCGGCTGAATCATTTCGTCAGGTAAGGTTTCTTTGAGGAGCACCCAAGCATCGAAGTGGGTGACCATTAGGGTCACGGAACCATCATAAGTCAGCCACGGAGTACCGCCGTAGTAGTTCACGAAGGTATCAGTTGGAGCAAGTCCTATCGCAAAAGTCAACTCATCGCTTGGGTCCTCTTGGTGCCCCGCATCGTTCTCAATCATTCCACCCCATGCGTTGTAGATGTCAAAGCCAAAAAGCGAGATGTTATGTGAACCGATATGACCGTTCACGTACGGTGGATATGACCCATAGATTTCTTCCCAATCACCCGACGAGTCAATAAGCCAAACATAGACACGAAACATGAGCTCACTTGCGTAGAAGTCCCCAGTCCTAACGATACCGTAGTCAATGGTGATATCAACATCTGATGGCAGGACGTTGTACTCCCATTCAACTGTCTGCTTGAAGTAGACGAACTCCATAGTATCAGGCATTTCTGAATTATAGGGACTTCGAGTGTGTATCTCGGTTCCTGAATCGTGATTCCATGTGAGGTTCAGATACCCATGGTTACCTCCAGCGTAGCCGTACTCGTAACCGAACTCGTTTGTGCCGCCCATTTCAACAACATCATTGGAGGAATCCAATAGGGGCCCCTCAATGAGTTCAAAGTACTCATATCCTGCCAGACTCACATTGTTTCCCATTGGAGCTGACAGAAACAAGGGAGCGGCAACAGATGTCACTGATAGCAATACACAGATAGTTAGCGCATACATTGTTGCGATTTTCCTGAAACTCAAATGCTTTCCTCCACCCAAGCGAGAACCTCCCGCTGAATCACAGGTATACTAGCGCGCGAATCCAGATATTTCTTTGGCTTCACGTACTCATGCCTAAGTACGAAACCGGAGTCCTTTTCGTCGTCGTACGACATCACAGACCACAAGCACTGCGATAACGGAAAATGCTATGACCAAACCTGTCTCAGGCAGATTGAATGGGTCCACTGGATAGTCTGAATCGAAATACACAAACATTCGAAGGCTGAGGTCTTCAGATTCGATATCGTACTGGCTTCCTATGATATGGATCAGTCCATTTCGACCTGGGACCATCTTCCATCTAGGGTAGTAAACCGATTCATTGCTAAGTGGAGCAAGGCTCTTGTTCCACAGCTGTATGCCTGAGCTGTTGTATTTCGCAAGTCTAAACCCTTGCTCGTCTTGGGGTATTCGAAAGAACATGTATAAGGAGCCGTCTGTCGCAATTTCCATGGAATGCAGCAAAATAGGCTCAGACCAAGTTTCTGTATAGTGAATATCAATGGATTGATTCCAAAGAACAGTCCCATCCGAGTCACGTTTTACGAGATACATGTGTGGAACAAAGGAGCCATAGTACCATTCGCTGTATGTTGCTTCCGCGGTGTAAATTGAACCGTTTGGTGAAAGACATAGGTCGTAGAACAATCCTGTCTTATTCCACAAAAGATTGGCATCTTGGTCCCATTTTATGAAACTGTAGCGGCCTAACGCGTAGACATCACCCTCCTCAGACACCTCTAGCGAAGTGGATGCGAATGAATCTGTTCCCAAAGTTACTTCCCAAATTACCGTACCTTCGTGGTTGATTTTAATCAGGTGTTCCGTTATCCCGCCCGAGCTCTCCCAAACGTATCCATAATGCCTGTAACCTGTAAGATAGATGGAATCATCGTTGGCGATTTCAAGGTCGATTACCCAACTGAGGTCCAAGCTCAACTCCTTGGCTAATGTTAGTGCTCCATCTGAGCTCCACCTAAGTAGAATCGGGCTCATGTTACCTGGGCTTGAATCGTACATACCAATAGCGTACACGTTGTCACCGTAGACATCAATGGCGACACCATGGATTGTACATGAGCTATTCGTTTTGAAGGCCCATAGCACATCTGCGCGTTCATTCCATCGAATTAGAATTGTCCCATATGACACAGAGCCGGACTCTCTGGATAAGGAATATACTGTGCCATCACCTGCATCCTCCACATCTACAAAAAACTCATAGCTGTTCCGAGATGTGTACCCAGCGTGTACAGGCTCAATCTCTTCAACAGCTGCCGGCCCACCGCGCAATGCCTTTACGCTAATGCCCTCAACTGTCATTGTCACGATGCCTGTGTAGCTGCTCCACGGCTCTGACCCAGTAGAAGGCTCAATGCATCGACGGCTGGGCGCGAATCCAATTGCCAGACGTATGTCGTTGAGAGGGTATTCCAGGTCAGACCATGCACTGTCTATAGTGTGTTCCCATAGGTTAATGAGAAATGATTGAGGCGTTCCATTGATAGACGGTAACCAAGAGTAATAAATTGGTATCCAGTTTTGCGGAGTTATCAAGTAGACGAATGCCCTGAACTTGTCCCACCCTGACTCATCCGTTTTGAATGTACCTGTTACATCAAACCCATACTCCATGATTACTTTGACTCTATACGGAGGGGAGCTACTCTCCCAAAGCAAAGGTTGGAAGAAATAGATGAAATCGTCACAGTCAATGAACTCGACGTCTGGAAACGCTGGAAAATCCAATTGAGTTCCCGCAGTATGATTCCAGATGAGAAGCGCTCTCCCGTCCTCACCGTCGGTGTCGTAGCTATGTGAGAATTCGCCTGATTCTCCGACGACTACAATCTCAGGTGGGTTGGCAATGTCTGGATCTATCACTAGTTCTTGTGACTCGAATTCCGCGAGCGCCTTGGCTCCTGAAGAAGCGTTAGTCAAGAGGGAGTCTTGAAGCGGATGAGCTCCGGAGAGGGATGCAAGTAGAATGAATGTGATCGCAATTGTGCATATCAAGGGTGTCCTCCTATTACGCAGTTCTAGTACCTCCCCATTTCAGCGAGATTGTTACCCCTTTGGATAGATGAAATAGGTCGCAAAACCAGATATCTCTTGGGTTTCACGCGGAGATCGTGGTTTCATTGCAATAATGAACCTTCTAACCATAATTCTCAATTCCTCAAGGGATTTTGGTATCTCATTATCAAAGATTCGTAGCAAATCCCTTGCCAAAATCAATGCATCTCTCAAAGGATTCTCTATCGGGATTCCAGAGTTCGCGGAGTCCGTCCCCTATGATTTTAAAGCCGCTTTCCTTTAGCAGTTCAGTGATCATTTTCACTCCTTCTCCAGACCAACCATAGGAACCAAAAGATGCAGCAGATTTTCCTTTAAAACGAAGGCCTCGAATCTCCTCAAGAATTCCCGCTACTGAAGATAGTATCCCGTTGTTGATGGTAGAGGAGCCAACAAGAATCGCTTTAGACTTGAAGACCTCCTTGATGATATCGTTTTTGTCAGCTCTGGCAGAGCTGAATAGTTTAACAACTATCTTTTCATCAGCAGATTTAATCCCTTCAGCTATGCTTTCGGCCATTCTTCTAGTACTATTCCACATGGTATCATAGATAATTGTGATTTGATTCTCTTGATAATCACCAGCCCACTCGACGTACTTGTTGACGATTTGTAGTGGATCGTTTCGCCATATCACGCCATGACTAGTACAGATAAAGTCCACAGGAAGCTTGAGTCCAACGACCTCCTCGATTTTTTTAATCACTTGTTTGCTGAAGGGCGTTAGAATATTGGCATAGTATTTGATACATTCATCATAGAGCTCATACTGGTCAACCAAGTCATTGTACATGGCTTCCGAGGCATAATGTTGACCAAAAGCGTCGTTAGAGAAGAGGATGTTATCTCCAGTCAGATAACAAAACATGTTATCAGGCCAATGAAGCATGGGCGCACTCACAAAAACAAGCTCTCGCGAACCAAGACTTAGCTTGTCGCCTGTCTTGACCAATCGAAAGTCCCAATCCTTGTGATAGTACCCCCTGAGAAACTTCTCTGCTTGTGCTGTACAATAGATGGGTGTGTCCGGAATTACATCCATTAGTGCTGGCAATGCACCACTGTGATCCGGCTCGGAATGATTGGCAATTATGAAATCTATCTCATCCAGCGGAACAACATCAGAGAGTCCGTCGACGAACTCCTTGCTAAAAGGTGTCCAAACTGTATCAATCAAAGCTGTGTGGGTATCCTTAACCAAATAGGAATTATAAGTTGTGCCTTTATGGGCAGAGTATTCTTCACCATGAAACTTTCGAAGTTCCCAGTCTACCTTGCCTACCCAAAAGACGTTGTTTCTGATTTCAAAATTCATTCCACGTACCCCTTCTATTGCTCTGTTCGACTGCTCTAGGCTTCTTTCTACATCCCTGCTAATAGTTCTATTGAATTGGATGAGTACAAGGAGTACAGAGAGATGCAATAGCAAGCATCTTAATATGGCAGATAATCAGTATCTCGCCCTGAGGTGTCTGAACTGGGAACAATAGATCATGTTGCCTCTCTACTAGAATCACTTGACATCAAATTCACTCGTGAAGAAAATGTGCTAATGATGCGTTGGAGCACGGAGCACATCAAGAACCTCAAGGTCAGGATTGCCACCAACGAAGATGAATCGTGGGTCTATATCGTTTATCCCTTTGCCAACTACAACGACGTAGATGAAAGCAAACGAGCGAAGCTAGCTTACGACATGCTTAGGGCTTCGTGGGAGGCCAATGGAGTCAAGTTCGCGATAGATGACGACGACGATATCATCCTCCTCGCCGAAACAAATGATACCGACCTGAAAGCGGAAGAGATGAAGACGCTTATTGGGCACCTTGTGCACGCCTGTGATACCCTCTGGGAAATATACCCTCGACACTAAATAGAAGGCCAGAACTAAAACTCAAAGCAGAGTGGGACAAATGAGTAACTCCCCGATTGACTCTCCAGCGCCCCATAAAAAAAGGGAGCGACTGGTTGCCATTTATCATCCCAAGAGAGGTTCTACGATCTTCAACTATGTCTTTGGCTTCGTGGTCTTCATTTTTGGCCTTGGGTCAAACGTCATCGCTGCCGCAGGTTTCGTGGAGTTCGGCCTCGTATCTTGGACCCTTGGTCTATTCGCTTTGGCATTTGGGTTGGTTCTGGTTCTCTGGACGGAAACTCGACGGCGACATATTTTGTACATAGTGACCACATGGAACATAAGAATTCGGACTGGATATGTCAACAAAAAGACTGCTCGAGTCTTTTATGATGAGATAACGGAAGTTGCAACGTCTAGTGAACCAGTAGAGGAAGCTATCAATCAGGGCGATGTCGTTGTGTATTCCGTGAAATCTAAGGATGAACCAGCTCTTATCTTCGAAGGGGTTCATAATCCTCATGGCATTCGAGAAGTGATACTTAGATTCGTGGCAACAATCCCTGAGCCACCCCCCTGGTTACACGTTCCAAGAGACTAGATTTGTCGTAATTTGAAACGTATTGCAGGTTTTTATATCTGAAGAGAATACTATTCATTATACCCTCTGAAGAGAGTATACAGAATAAGAATGCGTTTCCATAGATCTGCTAAGGAGAGTTTTAGCAATGACTTTGGTCGAAATTACCTACACAACTCGTGACGGGGAATCGAAACAAGAGTCTGTGAATAGCGACTCGACTAGCATGAACCTAAGCGGCAAGGAAATCATTGAGATTGACCTTGCCCCACTCCAGAGCTGCAAGTCCCTTGTTGAACTCGATCTCTCTGCCAATTGGCTGAAGCGGGCAGAGTTAATGTCCTTAAGCTCCTTGGAGCACCTTGAGATTCTGAAGCTTGGTTCAAACGGCCTGATCACAATCGATTTAACCCCTCTCTCCGAGTGCTCCAACTTAACTCAGCTTCACCTTGAAGTTAATCAACTTCAGAGGGTCGACATCGCCCCACTAAGCAACTGCCAGAAGCTTGAGGAGCTGTATCTCAACTCTAACAACCTGCAGGACATCGATCTTACTCCACTGAGTGATTGTCCGAATCTGAGATTCCTTCGTCTTGACAACAACCAGCTTTACAACCTAGATCTCATGCCGTTGGGTTTCTGCATTCTACTCCAGGAATTGTTTCTTGAAAATAACCCCTTGGAGGATTTGGACCTTACGCATCTAGGCAATTGTACAGCCTTGGAAGGTCTTTGGCTACGTGGTACCTCTCTTCAGCACCTTGACTTGTCCCCGTTGTTTCCGTTAGAGGAGTTATTATGGCTTGATTTGAGTGAGAATGACATCTATCTCATTGACCTCTCTCCGCTCTACAATTTGAAGGGCCTCGAATCATTGATGATTGATGACTCAATCGTCATTATGGTTAACCGAATTCTTGAAGACGATGAGCCTCCGAATTCCATGGCCCAATATATGGACCGCGTCTTCTATCCGACTTACAAAGATTCCAGCTAACCGATTCTAACTTGGGAAGTACATCATATCTCCGCAATACATGCCCTAATTTGTTTACGCCCTTGAACCATTGTCAGTGGTGTCAATGAGTACTCCTGAGGATATTGCCGCGAAACTAACTTTGAAGCTTGCCGGAGTTTTTCAGCAAGCTAGAAACCTCTGGGTTCGACGCATTGACTCTTATTTCTCTCAGTTGGAATCGCTAACTGATGGACAATGGCTGGACTCCTCGGACATTGCTGGGATTATCAAGGAATCAAAGCTCGCGTCGCGCGAGGCTCTCGACGGACTAAGCAACGACTTGAGTACTGAACTCATTCATGCATCCAATGGAATGCTGGTACGGCATGAGTCTGACCGAGTCATTCTCCTAAGCGAAATTTCCAATCTTAAACTAAGCTTGGACAAGTATCTTTCCGGTGATGAAAAGGCCGCTCGGAGAGAAAACCAGAGCCTTCGAACTGCCCTCATGAAAATGCCGGAATTCCAGCTGCTGACTATTATTCAAAGCGAGCGTAGAGCATCATATGGCTGTCTTTCCGAATTGTCAGGAGCAAAGAAGGGCAAGGTGCGCAAGTTTGTTAAGGTCCTAGCAGAGAGCGGATTTTGCCATGTTGACAAGAAATCAAGGCCCCACGCAGTCATCTTTGATCTTGCCCCTTGGAATACGCGTGGTTCTCCTGGGCATCAGACATTTCGGTCTCAGAGTACTGTTTCGTTTCAGCAGGTACCACTTGGACATCTTTAGCACCTAGCTGCCTAGCAATACTCTGAATACGAGGTGTTGTAAAGCCAAGCATCACTTCGTTTAGGATGACAATAGGCACGACAAAAGCCATCATTAGTAGTGGAAGCCCAATTGTCCAGAAAAGGCTAGTAATTGCATTTAATGGAGTAAAGACTCGGCCGTCAACAAGATAGGGTCGTATGAAGAAGTGAACTATGCTTGAAAGCGGAAGTGCAATCACTGAAAACCCGCCTAGGAAATTACTGTACCATCGACCAACTCCTTCGGTATCTGGGCACGTGCGGACTTTTAGCTGTCCCTCCTTGAGATGAAGGACAATTCCCGAATCATTGAGAAGCCATGTGGGCATAAAGAACGCCAAGGACACAGGAAGGGCGATTACGGCACTTACGATTGCAAAGAGAGGAGTAATGAATGATCCAACTTCATTTGTGAGACTTGCGGGATGAATTAGAAAGTAGTCACCAAGCAGATAGATTGACAACTGACCGGAAGAAATGGCGAAGAGGGCCGGAACTGCAGCTCTTCTTAGGATTCGATCAATCCCAAACCTGTCGCCCAATTTCACTATATTCTGTTCATATGCTGATGCCTTGAGGACTTTGTTCAGAGCCATGAAAACTGCTGTGAGCGGGAGCGCCAAGACCACGTACTCTATGAAGATAACTGGGACAATGGCAACCAAGATTGTCCAGACATCTCCCGCCATACTCTCGTGAGCGATGGCTCGGGTCAGGTCCGCTTCTGGATATGTTCGAACGATGTAACCTGCCAACGTGTTGGCTAACAACAAAGTCAGATAGATGCCTGTTGCCGCCAAGATAGCCGGTACAATGAATCTGAGCTTTCCTTCATTCATGCACATTCCTCAGCTCTATTTCCACAACTGGATTTGTAAGCGTATTGGTGGCCTAATCAATAATAAGGATGATTTAGAAAATGGAAGAGTCCCTTCGGTTCATCGTTAGCTCTGAGAAACGAAGGCTCTGCCTAGCTTTTTAACAATCTACTTTGAGTTGCCGTCGATCTCGACATCTTCAAAAAAGAGTGTAGGAATTGACAGGAGCCTGCAGACGTAACATCTTGGACTACTCGTTGGTGTAGAATTCAGTGATACTGTCCTCTTCAATCTTCGAGGGGCTGTGACGAGTTCGCCATTCGTCGACCGGCACTGAGAACTTTTTCTCCACCCTTGATCTGTGAATTGTGTTCATCGTGCAGAATGGGATTATCCTGCCGTCGGGCACAGCGTAGTTAATGTCGCAGTGCTGCACACGCTCTAGATCTAAATTATAGGGGTCCTGGAAGTGCATCATTCCAATCATGATTACGTGATTCATGAAATTCGAAAGGGTCAAGTAATCGCCTGTCTTCAGGAACGCCTTCGTCAGCTGACTGAGCATGCCCCTATCCTTGACGTAACGAATACCTGCCGCAAGTTTGACCTTAGCTCTTTTGCCAGCCCCTTTCTTTTTGTCTGCATAGAGATTTGAGATGTCCACGAATAAATCGATGAACTTGTCAATATCCATCAAATCTGTAATGGGCCTGTATCTGCCATCGTCGTCGATGTAGATGAAAGTGGACATTCCGCAAGCGAAGTGTGTACAGAGTTCAAGCTGAGGGGTGTTCTGCATGAAACCCAGTCCGCGACCTAAAGGCATCATCGAGGGCACAGTGTACCATTCCGAGGCTGGTATCTGACCTCCGGTCTGTTCCTCGATTAACTTGATGACATCGGGGATTGTGATTCGCATCTCTTTGCGCGCATCATGGTCAATCCGTCCAGTGATACTTACAGGCTGGAAGTTGACACTGCGAACCACATCTCGATTCTCCACAGCGAACTCAATGATTTTTCCAACCTGATCATCGTTCATACCGCGAACCACTGTCGGGACCAGGATGAGAGAGAGCTCTCCAACCTCTCGAACATTCTGTATTGCCTGCTTCTTTACGGGCAGAATGTTGATGCCTCTGGCTGCAATGTATGGCTCCGGCGTGACGCCATCGAACTGCATGTAGATCGTTGAGAGGCCCGCATCACGAAGTTCTTGCAGGTACACCTTGCTCTTGCCAATTCTAATGGCGTTGCTTGCAATCATAACATAGTTGAATCCTAGCTGCCTCGCCCATTTGATGTATTGTGGCAGGTGTTTGCTAACGGTTGGCTCTCCACCCGCAAACTGGATGGCCGGAGGATAGACCGGAAGGTTCCTTCGAAGATTTCTCATCATCTCAAGGACTTGCTCCGGCGAGGGTTCATACACAGTGCCTTCTTCTGCAGCTACCGCAAAACAGATTGGACATCGCAAGTTGCAGCGGTTGGTGACATCAATTAAGCCGAGAGCCGTATATGACCTGTGTTCTGGACACTGACCACAGTCCTCAGGACAGCCCTTCACGGTCTTGGTCCTAGGATTATCCAGGCCCACTGTCTTATACCACCGTTTCTGGGCCTTTCTCCACATGTCTGCGTCGCCCCAGTAGACGTCAATGAACTCACCGTGCTTCTCGCAGGTCTTCTTGTACATGACCTTGCCGTCCTCTTCATAGAGGGTAGCATCTATCACATTTACTTCATCATGCTCCAAAATGCACTCAGGGCAGATGGACTGCGTAGTGTACGGAAGCTCCTTTTCGGGATGTAGCTCAACATGGTATCTAGAAACGTCCCCATGAGTGAGTGGCTCTTCCGGAATTGGCTTTACTTCATCAGTTGCCACGATTGGTCCACCCCATAATGGAAGTTCAGCCCACGCCCAGCAAGGCCGACTTGTGCCCTAAAACCTGGATTTTTCGGATATAACTTTTGCCCAATGTTTCGGACCGTCCAAGAAGGAGGATAAAGACAACTTCTGATTTGGATTGCTAACGCACATCGAACGTTTTTAAGAATCTTCTACGATTTATGTTACTAGTTGAACCTGCAACTGTCGCAAAGCAAACGTTATATGTGCGCGATTGTGCATTTGATTTACACAACCGCTAGAGGATAATTCGATGGAGTCCGAGAAACTTCTGATTGTGGGAATGATCGGTGTCATAATTGTGGTTGGCTTGATTGTTGTTGCCAGCCCATATCTGTTCTTGACGCCCACTGATGGGAACAATGACAATAGCAACGGCTCTAGTGGAAGTATACCCCGTGACGTTGATCTTCTTGACCGCTCTCTCGAAGTACCGGATTGGAATCTCTTAATGTCGGACGATTCCATAATTGCAATACATGAACTCCGGGGCAAGTTTGTGATTGTTGATTTGATGGCGCTCTGGTGTGGTCCCTGTGCTTCTCAGAGCATCGAACTGCTTAAGGTCTACGATAACTTTGATTCTGACTCGTTGATCATTATCTCGCTCACGATAGATGATGCAGAAACGATTGAGATGATGGCTGAGTATAAGACGGATAATGACTTGCCATGGCCACACGGCCTCGATACCAGTGATGTGTTTGGTGACTACTTCTCAGTATCATCCATTCCAACGTTAATAGTAATAGACGACAACGGATACTTTAGATGGGTGCACCCTGGCCTCTGGACTGAGAGCAGTATCTCCGAAACCCTCTCTCAAATGATGCCCTGATTGTTGAGTTGTTGAGCTGATGATGCAAGGAGCAATTGAACTGGCCATCTTCTTGGCAGGGGCTTTCACGACTGGGCTCTATGTAGCTCTCTCACCGTGTCTATTCCCGTTACTTCCGCTATTTCTAATCCGTAGCCTTAATGCCACTGATAGCAGAAAGCAGAGTCTTCTTGTAACTGGGGTTCTTGTCCTGGGTTTGATCACATCTCTGGCCGTACTATCTCTCGTAACGACTGTGGTACAGGCATTCCTGCTGAATCACTTCACTAACCTTCAAGCCGTGATAGGAGGCATAATTGTATTCTTTGGAATACTCACAATGTCGGACACCTTACGAAATGCATTGCACCTTTCCAGCTTAGCTCCAAAGGTTCAGCCGGGTAATCCAAAGAGTCTTGCAGGTGTTTTTTTGGTAGGGCTTGGCTATTCATTTATGGCAGCTCCTTGTGCATTCTCTGCAATAGTTGCCATCCCCATCATTTTTGGCGTTCAGTCGAACCCGTTTAACATGATTTTGATGTTTATTTTCCTTTCAATTGGAGTTTCGATTCCTTATCTAGCAATCGCAGTAGTCACCGGTGAAGGTAGAACGAGGATGGCCATGTCCATGCAACAGCACACACGTAAGGTTGAGATTCTGGCTGGAATCTTACTGATTGCAATTGGAATCATCCTAATACTCCCTGCCTTTGGGATTACGCTCCTGTACTAATGGCCTTGTTTCACAAGAAGAGATTCTCATCCCTAGACCTGAGAATGTCAGCTACAGAACCATCCTTCTGTTTGTACTCAATACCTCTGATCAAGGCAACCGGTATTCCTTCATTCGCTTGGCCCATCACGAGTTCTGCCGCAGAGGCGAGTTCGTCAGCTAGACAGACAAGAGAAGACCGCAGCTCTCTACCGTATAGGTCCTTTCTGTTTCTGTTATCCGTGAAGGGGGACATTCCAGCGACTCCTATCGCAAGATTGGTTGCCCCTTTTCTCCAGGGTCGGCCTTGAGTATCGCAGATGATTACGGGTAAGTGGAATCCAAAAACCTTGGAAAGCTTGACATGAAGTTTGCTGGCTGAATCATCTGGATGCTCTGGCAAAGCGATGAATCTTCCTGTAGGAGCGTTGCTACTGTCGACGCCTGAATAATCAGTGATAATCCCTTGTCTAGTTTGTGTAACCAGTACAGAGGATTCTCGAATTATCTCTGCTGCCTCGCGAAGAGCAAGTTCTACTTTCTCCGGTTCCTGACCCATTTTCTCAGCGAGCATTCTTGCCTTGTCCGAGATATCCATTTCTTCTATTTTGAAGACTCTTCCTTCTGCAACTGATACAATTGTATGTGATACAATTAGGATATCTCCTGGCTTCGGTTCTTGAGTGTCTGCTTGAAGGGTCGTCAGTATCAACTCAGATAGGTCGTCCAGCTCCTTCACCAAAGGCATGCCCCTAAGTGGGATTATCTCAAGACGCTGAGCTCGCATGGGGTCTATCATCTCTCTTTGGAGACTTCCGTTTCGCCAATCTCCTTTGCTTCAGGTATCTCATCCTGCGGTAGCTTTTCAATTGCAGATATGCCTTGATTGATGTTGTCACCTAGTCCTGCTTGTAACCTCAACTCTATTGGTATCGCTTTGTACAGCAGAACTCCCCCAATGACATTGATGCATGCTTGTACGATATTCCAAGGAAAATACAAGATTGCATCAGCAAGAGCAAATTCGAAAGTTGCCGCGTAGAAATAGGGTGACAAAATAAGAGTTGCGAAGAACATGCCTACCGACCTGAATAGAGAAGCTGTCACCACCCAAATGAAAATTTCTGTCCATTCACTCGTCTCACGTCTGCGTGTTATTTTCTTAGCAAGCACTATTCCCAGAATCGTAAGCAATTCAGCTACGCCCTTGAATGTAGCACTTGCTATTTTTCCTCTGTATGCAATGGAAACCCACATGATGAAAATGGTGATGATCGAATAGAAGCCACCCAATCCAAGAAGAACAATCACTAAAGGGATTCCCGTTGGATCGAGGGTGAAGAATCCAACAGTCCTGATGTCAGTGACTCCAAGAATGGGGTAAGCTTCAAGCATGATGACCATTGCACTGAATAGAGCTAGAAGGGCTATGCTCTTGGAATCCTTACGAACCGGACTGATTCTTGGCCATTGCATCGGCGCAGTGTGTCTCCTTGTATACTAATTTATGGACCTGTGTAGTTTCACTAAGCAGCCTAAAAACTAGAGAGTATTAAACGATTGCCAAAGGAATGAGAGAGATAGTCCCCGACCCGAAGACCGGGGACAAAGGAGGAGAAAAGAGAATAGTTCTATTTGCCTTTCATTGCTTCTGGGTGATTCTCCATGACATGACTCTTCATTTCCGCTTGGGAGTTGAAGGAATGACTACAGAGCTTGCACTCAAACTTTGTTAATCCATTTCGGGCATAACTATCAATTAACTATAGTACACTTAACAATATAAAAGTATTGCGTTTGGGCGTTGAGAAGGTTCTTGTATTCGGAGATCCAGCATTTGGTCCAACATCATACTAGCGTATACATTAGGAAACCCTTTTCATACTCAAAGTCGAAAGGTACAGAGTGACCAGCAATGTTTGGTGTCGAAGAAGAAGCATACCCGCTCGAGCAAATGATTGACGTTGCTTCAGGCAGAGCGCGCGCAGACCTCGTTCTGAAGAACGCATCTGTGGTCAACGTCTTTACTAATGACATCATTGAGGGTGATGTTGCCATTCATCGGGGCTACGTCGCTGGTATTGGGAACTACGAAGGCAACTCTGCTATCGATATGAAGGGCAAGTATGTCGCTCCCTCTTTCATTGATGGTCATGTGCATATTGAATCATCAATGGTCACGCCCATTCAGTATGCCCGCGCTGTTGTACCACGTGGCACCGGTGCAGTGATTGCAGATCCTCATGAGATTGCGAACGTTCTCGGCATGGAGGGGATTATGTTCATGCGCAAGAGCATGCGAAGCGGTTTACTGGACTTCTATGTCATGCTGCCATCATGTGTTCCATCAACTGATCTAGAAACCAACGGCGTGGCTCTTGATTCCCTAGATATAAAGCCGTTAATGACCGAGCCGTATGTCCTTGGACTGGCCGAGGTGATGAACTATCCAGGAGTGATCTATAGAGACCCCGCGGTCCTTGGGAAGATTCGGGTTGCAATGCAACACAATAAGCGGATAGATGGTCATGCTCCGGGTCTATCTGGAATGAGTCTAAACGCTTACGCCGTCGCGCGCATAACCTCTGAACACGAATGCACAACATTAGAGGAGGCCAAGGAGAAACTAGCTGTTGGAATGCAAATTCATATCAGAGAAGGCTCAACGGCTAAGAATCTCAAGGCCCTTGCGGGAATTCTCAATCCGGGAAGTGCTATGTTCTGTAGCTTCGTAACGGATGATCGTAACACACTGGATTTGGTCACTAAAGGACACATTGACAGTATGGTGCGGGATGCCATCGCTCTAGGTGTAGACCCAATCGTAGCCATAAAAGCTGCAACGATTTCCACTGCGAGGCACTACGGTCTCAGACACAAGGGGTCTATTGCTCCAGGTCACAACGCAGACCTCGTAGTTCTTGATAGTCTTAAGAAAGTCAATGTGAAGATGGTGTTCAAGAAAGGCGAGCTTGTAGCAAAAGATGGTGTGCTAGTTAAGGAGATGGGTGAGATTGAAACCCCGCGCTTAAGAAGATCCGTGAACATCAGCTGGCTGGAGCCTCACGATTTCCAGGTGAAGGCTGAAGGGGAACTCATGAATGTGATTGGAATGATTCCAAATCAGCTCATAACTGAGCATTTGGTAGAAGAAACGTGCATAGTGGATGGTCTGGCTGTTCCTGACATCGACCGCGACCTTGCAAAAGTTTCAATCATAGAACGCCACAACGCGACAGAACCTCACGCCGTTGGATTCGTAAAAGGGACTGGTATTAAAGAAGGTGCCATGGTATCATCCGTTGCGCACGACAGTCACAATATAGTTGCAGTTGCTACAAATGATCATGACCTCATCGATGCGGCGATTCAGATAGTGCGGATGCACGGTGGAATAGCGATTGTGCGCGATGGTGAAGTCTTGGAGTCACTTCCCTTGCCTATTGCTGGCCTAATGTCGGACCGCTCAATTGAAGAGGTTAGTGAGAAGTTGAAATCTCTGAATGAAGCAGCTCACGTCATCGGCACTACGCTGGACGAACCGTTTATGGCAATGGCCTTCCTTTCATTGCCAGTGATTCCCGAGCTCAAGATTTCTGACCTTGGACTGATAGACGTTGAAAAACAACGAATCATAGGTCTCTTTGAAACTCCAGATGAAGCATGATTCATCTGTTCAAAGGTTGCATTCGATTCGTTGTGGCGGGCCAATTACATAGAAAGCCCTAGCTTCTCCCCGGCTTTCTTCAGCTGCTTCCGCTTCTTCACTCCATTGGATATTGCCATTAAAGCTCCAACGAAGATGAGAATTGTAGCAAATAAGAATGCAGAGAATAGAATTTGCACTACTGGCGGGTTGGGATAGGCACTGAGATTGAAGAAGATACCCCTGTACAATAGATACAAAGCTTCTACGATTATAAGAATCATTAGAGCAATTCCTGCCCCCAGCTGCCTGCCGTGTAAGTGCACTTGAAGTGATGTCTGAAGCAGTATCGCTCCGAGAAGGTTGCCCACGATGTTCATTCCCACAACCACGAAACCCATTACAATGATAGCATCTCCCGGGAATAGGAAGAATGACACACTGCTTGCAACCCCGTAAGGGGTGAAATACTGAATATACAACATGGTGAGGATAAAAATGAGCTCGAACACCATCATAATCACAGCTCCGAAACCAGTTACTCGAAGAATAAAATTGTCAGATTTATCTGCCCAGTCCATATTTATGAGTTTCTCGTAATCTTCATTGATCGGTCGTGCCCATTCGCTCTCAGCAACGCATGTTCTTTTTGTGCAGTTGACGACTGTAAACAACTTGCCCCCATAGTCACCTGCTCTACGGTCCATGCAATCTTCGCAGATCAAGTCGCCGCAAACTGCACAGGTTGCTTTTGCCAGTGTACCAAGATGATTCACACAGTCTCGGCTTTGACTGGGACCTAAGACCGGATTTGCGCAATACTCGCATCGATTCACTTTGTCATCATACTGGACGTTGATTGAACCGCCGCAGACCGGACAGATGATTGTTGACTTCAACATCTTGATCATCTCCTGAAGAAGGTTTCTGTCATCGGCCTATCGCGTTCGTGCTCCCGAGTAAAGGGGGCCTCGCGAAGTTTGGACTCCCTTTTCTTAACCGGGCGACCGATCTCAATGCCCTTCTTCCTTGCCTGATCTATGGAGAGGAAATCTGTGCGTCTGATTATTTTCACTGCTTCGATTGTGATGCCTATGAGACCGATATAGAAGATCAATGGGATGATGACAATTGATCCAAGAAGCAGCAGTATGCCTATGGCAACCGGAATCGCAACAATTGCAACAATGATAACGATAATGATCGATGCGGCATTATCACCTCCACTTCCCTTCCCACTACCCTTAGCTACGCTTCCCGCCAATCTAATAGAAAATTCAAGTACGTAACGCATGATGCCTAGATACTTGCCAAGGAACTTCTTGTAGATTCCTCCCACCCTTGAGAAGCGTCTGCCAGATTGAGAAAATAGCTTATCTATCGGGATTACAAGCGAAGTAGTTGTCACAGCAGGCCGGAAACGCCCCTCGAAACAATTCTGGCACAGGTAGACTGTTGAGCCTTCCCATCGCTCATCCACCGGCGGCTCTTGGGCAGTCAGGCACCTTCTGCAGAAGCGATCTCCACAAACTGCGCAAGTTGTAGCCGCAAGGAACTCCGGATGGTTGTCGCACGGTACGAAAACGCTGCTGACGGCTAGAGTGACTCCACAGTAACTGCATGGTACTGTGTTGTTATCACCCATCTTCGTTAAAGGAGTGGCTCCACCACAGTTAGAACATAGAATCGCCATCCCTTCATCAGTTTCTATCCTCCGTATTTCCATGACTCGCTGAGTTTCTTCGGGAGTCAGAATTGATTGTCCGTCAGGGGCTAGTAGATTTGGTGATAGAGGAGTTGGTTGGAGACCATCTTCAATCATCCTGGCTTTTCGCCGGTCTCTTACAATCACAGCGCCTAGTGGAGGAACAACGTAGTTCCAACGAATGACAAGATACAGAGCGAAGATTGCTTCTACAACAACGATGAGGAGTGCCACATTTCCAATAGCTAAGATTATTTCCGTTTCGAAAAGTGGAATTGTCCAGAAGTATCCAATGCCTCTGATGATGAGAAACGAACCGGCTGCAATCACAGCAAATGTGCTATAGAAGACCTGGGCAAATACTGCATTTCGCCTGAGGTCATCGACGTAATTTCCGATGACAAGGCTAGGAATAGCTGCCCCGAAGATGATAAGCAATACGTAGACTAAACCCAACTCGGCAATCTCAGGTACTCCAAGTTGCCATGCAACGAAGATGCCCACGGCCCCGACAGCGGCTAGAACGCCGAAGGTCATTTGCGTAATGCCGATGAGTCTAAGGCCCCCCGGTCGGTCAAAAATGGTATCCATCTCTGATTCTTCTGTCAAAGCTCCTCACCTTAGCACGGACAATCAAAATCACTTGGCAGTAATTCCCTATTGCAAGAAGCCGCTTTTACCCTTTGTGGCTTCCATTGGAAGACACAGTCAAATCGAGCGATACTACAACAAGGCCATCCTGCATTTTCAGATTAGTTTATATCCGGGGCCACAAGCCCTTAGTCAAGCGACGCTTTTCACGGAGTATAGATATTCTGTGGCAGAACCTGAGGATGAAAATAAACGAGCGACTCAACCAAGAATTAGTTCCCTCGAGGAAGGTGGGTTGGTTGAGCGAGTGATGAGGTCTCTTGAGCTGACCAAGGGTGTCGAGATTGCCCGACGATATCTCGCGATGAATGCTTTTGACGGTGCCCTTACTATGCTGGGTTTGCTTCTGGGCGGATTGATTACAATTGATCCACTTAACTCCACTCCTGGCTTCAATGCTATTCTACTGGCCGCAGCGGGAACAAGCATAGCCATGGCGGTGTCCGGTTTCAGCGGCTCGTATCTTGCAGAGAGCGCAGAGCGAGAACGTGAAGTCGAGGAGATGGGCAGAGCCATGTTAACGGACATGACTGATTCTATGTATGCAAAGGCCTCTAGGACAACGGCAGTCGTAGTTGCGATAGTCGATGGAGCGGCTCCTGCTGTAGCTGCTCTGATTATCATGTCTCCTTTGTGGTTTGTTCCGTACGGTCTTCTCACTTACGACCTTGCATTCTACATCGCAATGGCTATCTGCATGCTTTTGTTGGTCTTGCTAGGCCTATTCCTTGGCCATATTTCAAAGAAAAGCATGTGGAAGTATGCTGCAAGGACCTTGTTCGCCGGAATAGTTACAGCAGTTCTGCTGTACTCAATCGCTCTCCTGACTGGTGGAGGATAACTCTCCTTTTTGGTGAACTGCTGATGGACTTCGAGAGATTCAAACTAGTCATGTTTAGTGATGACAAGATTCCTTGAAAATCTAGAGAACAAAACCTTCAGTGTCAGCGAGGGATTTGTCCTTAATTTCTGAAACCCATAGTTTGTAGGCGCAAGGATACTCAGCTTTGCCCGTGTCGACGTATCGCACTCCAAATAGCGCAAGAAGGATTCTCATGTATTTGTAAAAGGGGTCTCCTGGAGGTACGATTTCAGCAATACAGTTGATCTGCAGCCCCCTTTGTGTTACTTCATTTGGTAAGGGCCATGAAACGCATAGTGAAACTCGGGGGTCTTTTTTGATATTGGCGTAGCTGGCACTTCCATACATCTCTACTGCACCAAGACGAAAGAGATCCAACTTGGAATCGTCAAGATGAAGATTCCTATATAGATCGACGCGCTCGTCAGCGGTGTCCTCAAAAGACCTGCCTTGAAGGGCGAGGAATTGACCCTCCAAATCGTTGATTCTATCTTCAATCGCTTCATCAGTCAACGTGAGTCTTATCCTCTTTATGGCTGAATTAATTGGAAAGGGATTATCGAGGTTGAGTGAACCCATTGATGCCTTGTCAACTCGCGCTCTTAGCATTCCAAGATTATCCTCTTTAACGGGAGCGGTATCAGCGAGATCTGCAAGAGCTTGGTACAAGTCGTCAGGAATTGCATTCAGAGGATAGGACATTATCACTTTGTCTCTGATGAGGTCAATCATTCGCCTTTCGCGATCTATGAATCTGACAGATGTTGGTTTCAGTTCAGCCACAAGACACACACCCTTTGGCTTCGTCCTTCCAATTGTTTCCAGAATGTAACCAATAAGCGTATCTCTGATTAAGCAATTCTAGCAAAACAATCCACCTTTGCGCCAAGCTATTGCCATTGAAAAGGATGATAAGTGAGTCTGTAAAATGAAACGTCCAACTGCTTTGAAGGAATGGGCTCAATGGTAGAAGTCTTCGAGATGGATTCGGGCGCAAAAATGATTGCTATCAGCATGGAGAAGGGCTCTCTAGATTCCACAAAAGTGCTTATCTTCATAGACCACGAGAATAAGACTGTGTATCTGTGGAGGGGAAACAAGGCTGACCTCTTCAAGAAGCTCATGGGCACAAGGGTCGCTGCCAAGTTGAGTCACACATATTCCAAGTACCGAATCCGTCCCATAGCTGAAGGCTCAGAGCCGGCAGCATTTCTGGACCTTACAGGTATAAGACGGTAGCGTAATAATCGACTTCTCGCCAATACACAAATAGATGCTGCTGCTGATTATCTAGCGGGTTGAATATCCTGATTATTGACCGAAGAGCCTACCTCCACTGGATTAGAAACATCCGACAAGGTTTGGCTACACGCACCGCCATCCTCAGGGCGCTAGAAAGCGATCAGTGGTTGACTGCCTCCAAGATATCAACTGAAGTTAGCGTAACGGCTGGCACTGTTTCTTATCATCTGAGGAATATGGAGCGGGAGGATATCGTGACTCGTGACCCTGAAGGAAAAGGCTGGCGCTTGGGTGACTTCGACCAGACGGCTCTTGCAGATTATGTGTCAAAGCGCAGGAAGAAGGCTCGAAAGAAACGTAGCAAGAAGACGTGATGAACCTAGTGTCCGTATAGACGCTCAGCATTCTCCCAGTAGATTTTCCTGCAGACAGAGTCAGACAGAGCCAATCCGTTGATGAATGTCCCACCACTATCTACGGTGTCAGCATCCGTAAAGGGAAGAGGTACGCTTTTTGCATCGCTCTCAAGCAATAGTCGTAAGGACTTGTATCTACCCTCATAGTAGTCAATCTCGGGGGTATATGCTACGCAGTCCGTGGCGAAGAGAATCCGACCGGCGTACTTAGTCAGGAACGACCGCGATTTCGAGGCGGCCTTCCCCAATTCTCTTACCATCCATCTGGCCGAACCCATGTCCACGTTGAAGTTCTTGTACCTGTCAAACCACTTGCCCAATTCATTTAGTCGCCCAGTTTCGGGTTGGGCAGCGAAATGAGCCAGTTGAAGCTTCACTTCGGGATGTCTTGCGACAACGCCTTCCAATTCCTGTAAATCGGCTTTTTTGGAACTGAAGTAATTCTGATCATTGTACCTCTTCTCATAGTAAGTATCCGGATCGGATAGATGAAGCAAAAAAGGAATATCCTCGTCAGCAAGGGCTTCAAAGAACGGGTCTAGCTCGACTGAGTCCATTTTGAGAACATCAGGTCGCACCTTGACTCTTCCTCGCATCATGGGTGCCGACTGCATCTTCGCCAAGGCGTAACCCTCTTCTCTGAGAGTCTTCACTTCCCTTACTATCGCATCTACATTTTCGGTGAAACGCAGAGTGCTCGGGATGTATTTTGCGAGAACAAAGCGGCCCGGATACATCTTCTCAGCAAATTCCTTTGCGCCAAGGCTGTGGCAGATTAGTAAGGACCTTTCCACTCCATATTTAGTTCCGATTTTCACGAGAATTTGGAGCACATCAGTGTCGATTATGTGAGTATGCGCATCGAAAATTGGACCGCTGTATTTGAGTTCATGGCTCAGTCCCAGCACCTCAAAGCGGCAAAGGACTCTCTACTGAAAACTGTGTCTGTCTGAGTTTTTTTCATGCCCAGCATTTTCCTTTCAATGGCAATTCAAGCTGCTTAAGCAGACTACTCATTTAGCTTGCTCCATAAGCGTTTGGCAGACTCCGATGATTTCTTGGAAACCTCTTCATCCGAGATCTTAACCAGTCTACCATCGTCCACAACCTTTTCGCCATGGACAAACACGCTTTTCACGTCGCGACCGCTGAACGTGTTGACTAGATGACCCACAACCGAGTCCGAAGTTAGGGGTGTTGGTACTCTGGTCGTGTCGAGCAACACGATATCTGCAAGCTTATCAGACTCGATGCTTCCAATCTCATGCTCCAGACCGTAGCATGTTGCACCTTCAAGAGTGGCCATCCTTAATATCTCTTCAGCCCCAATGATGCTTGGGTTGCCAGTAGCAAGCCGGTGCACAGTGAGAGCGCATCTCATATTCTCGAACGGATCGTAGATCCAGCCGTCATTTCCGAGACCCACAGGTATTCCTCTCTCTAGCATCTTGGGGACGGGAGCTGTGCCCACTCCATTTAGCATGTTACTCATTGGATTATGTGCAACAGAACTTCCGCTTGCTGCAATCAGGTCCAATTCGTGTTCATCCACGTGCACACAATGAGCTAAAACGGTCCGCGGTCCAAGCAAGCCAACTCGGTCAAGTCTTTCGACTGTTCTTTCTCCGTATTTCTCTAGATTGTGATAGAGGTCGACTAAACCTTCTGACGTGTGGACTGTGATTGGCATATTGAGACCTTTAGCTGTTGCAACAGCTTTTATAACAATCTCATCGCCAACCGTGAACGATGCATGGACGCTCATCATGGCTGACGTGAGCGGATCCTTCTTGCATTTATTGGCAAATCGAATGTTCTCCTTGAGACCCCTATTTGCTTCTCCAGCTTCGTTTCTTTCAGTCAATTCGAATGCAAGCATTGCCCTGATACCTACCTTACGAGTTGCTTCGGCGATTGTGTCTAGGCTTCCCTCGATTGAGTTTGGGCCTGAGTAGGTATCAGCGAAAAATGTCGAACCGTTTCTCAACATATCTGCTGAAGCTGACAGAGCACTAGCATTTGCATCCTTGAGTGTAAGTGCCGCATCGACAGGCCACCATACGCGTTGAAGAATCTGTGCGAAATCAATAGGCGGTTCAATGCTCAGATTAGCACCGCGTAGTAGAATGCCATAAAGATGGGTATGCGCAGTGACAAGACCGGGTATCACGACACAGTTCGAGGCATCTATTGTCCGCTCGGATGAGTCAGCAGGTCGTCCCGAACCCACCTCTACGATTTTTTCTCCCTCGAAACGCACAAATCCGTTAGGGATTATTGTGCCCTTCTCATCGCAGGTTACAACCAATCCGCCCTTTATCAGAACGCTACCTTCCATTAAGCCAACCTCGCAATATCTTGGTTAGGTCTTCAAGTCTGCCAGCGATTGGAGGACTAACCGAGAATAGGGCGCACCCCCGAAGAGCAAAACCCGCGCTATGACTGATAGACATGGTCACAAACGCTTACCAGGAGCGACCCGTTCTTGGGTGCGGTACAACCCACCTAAGAACCTTTTCTTCGATGACGGTGTAGATTGAGCAGGAAAGTTATGCATGGGTCCGGATCATTCAGCTTGGCAAACAAGAGTAGTATTACTCGCGGAGGCAGCGCTTGCGAACGGGTCATGGCTGCTGGCGACAAGACGAGATAGAACCCGACCGCAAGAGCCATTGTCGAATAAAGCAGTTTTGCGAAGGCAAAACGAGGATTTGAAACTTGAGAGGACTGAAGAATCCGTGGAACCTCACCTTTGCATACAGTATTCACAAGATTCAAGAGCTTTTGTCCCAAGCTTGAACCAAGAGGGGCCTTCGAATGTGGTATGCGAGAATGAAGAGGTTCATGCACGTGTCTGTAGGACTCGTGTTGTTCATTCTTGTTGCTGCTTGTTTGGCTCAGCCAATGAGCGCATGGTCAGGGCTCAAGGATTCTTCTATGTTCCCTACGCAAGACGCAGACGAACCGCTAGTAATTACCAGCAATGCCGATTTCGAATCACAAGGGTGGCAAGGAACTGGAACCAATGAAGACCCCTATGTCATCGAAGGATTGCTTTACGACGGGGGTTTCGGACCGTACATTAACATTACAGGTGTAGATGCACGCTTCGTGATTAGAAATTGCGAAATGTTGTCACGTCCTGTTGTGCCACAGGAATATGGTTATACTTCTGCGACCTATGTGACCATAAGAAATACACAGAACTTCACTATTGAAGACTGCAGATTTATCGGCGGAAGTACTCACATTGTTGTCCATGATTCGAAATGTGTCCGCATACATAGCAACACATTTGCCCAGGGCAATGGCATCGTGTGTATGGACGTTGACATCTTGAACGTTTCTGAAAACTCTATAGAAGACTCACATTTCCTGCGTGTGTGGGAAAGCGGCAATGTCAATGTGAGGAATAACTCAATCTTGGGCTATGTCTTTTTGTCGGAACCTGCCTATGTGGAAATGGGACCGTACATCATGATTCACACACGGCAGAGAGTCGAGTTCGTTTCAAACACAGTCGTGGGAGAAATCGATTTGAGTATCTCTTCAAGGGAGGTTGTGATTCGCAACAACACATTCCTTAATATGACGGGTGGAATCTCAATGCCATACGAGTCATGGTATTCAGGCGTGAGAACAGTCCAAGTCGAAATCACAGATAACCACTTTGATGGTGGTGGACTATCATTTTGGCAGGACAGCAGCTACCCACTAGACATCGCAGTTATTGAGAACAACTACATAGCTGGCAAACCCATCCTGTTTCAGAGAGAAGAATCAGAAAAGGTGATCAACTGTCAGTATTATGGACAGGTAATCTCATACCTTTGTTCGGATACGATATACAGCGGGGGAACCTTCAGGAATGTGAGCATAGGACTTGTGATAATAGACTGCTTCAATTCGAGTATAAGCGACATCGATTTCAGCTCCTGCTATACTGGTATCATGCTAAGGCACAGCAATAAAATATCCATTGAACGAGTACAGGTGATTGACTGTGTTTTGGGACTGAACGCTCACTACTCACACAATATGACAGTGTCCAACTGTCTGTTTGAACAATGCTCTGAGGGTGTGACTTGGTGGTGGTGCGAGGACGGGGAAATCGTATCGAATGTATTTCGCGAGAATTGGATGGGTCTCAATCTGGACTGGTGCTGTAGGGCTACTGTCACCAGCAACCTGTTCGACCGAAACTTTCGAAATGCGCAAGATTATGGTTATTTCCCGAACAACTGGGATAACAACACATGGAGTGACTATTCGGGGTTCGGTGTTCACATCTTGTTTATTCATGATGGCAGGATTATAGCAGACCACTACCCTAAATCCACATTACCTTGGTATCAGCTTCCTGTGGTTATTCAGCTCATATCCATTCTCACGGTGCTATTGCTTCTGTTCACTACCTACATGGTAAGCAAATGGACGGGCGGAAGACTGGCGCGATTCCTTAGCAGCAAGAACAATATGCTCGCTCTCCTGTTGCAAATTGAGGTGCTCGCTTCTCCCGTTGTTTTTTCTGTAGGGGAATCGACGGTCCCCGCTAACATCGAACCTGAGAGCTATTTGATGCTAGGCTCAATCCTCTGGAGAGTGTGGGTACAAGGAATCTGGACATACTTCCAGGGACCACTCTCAACATACTCTCAGGAGTCATGGAGTCAGTTCTACATAACTAGTAGTCAAATACTGGCAATACTCCTCCTGATGGCGTTCACATTGAATAGCTGGCGCCTTCAGCGAATGGGGGCAAGTCGTTTAGACAAGAGAGCTAATATCCTACTCCTGCTCTTGTCAGCTGTCTACCTCGCCTTGATTTACCCACAGGCGGGATTGCCATTGCCAGTTGGACCAGTTCTTGTGTATTTCACGCTGAAACTTGTGAGCGAATCTCCTCAGGATACAAGTCCTTCCAAAGGCCTTCCCCCAGACTACTTGCGGCTTAAATGTCCTAATTGTGGAGCGGTTTATTCTTACAGTCCTTCTTCTCGAGTCAAGGAGGGCGTAGTCAGATGTCAGAACTGCAACAGGGAGTTTGATCCAAAGCTCATCTCAAAGGAAACGTTGGATGGCAATTACTCGGCCAAAGCCAATGCCTGACCTTGGTGTCTTTACATCTCCATATCCACATAGCTGACAGTTCCTTTCTTGGACCTGTATACAACTCCTTCACGCTCAAGCTTGGAGAGTGCTTTCTCGAATTGGGCTCCGGATAACCCTGATGAGTCGCATCTTTCCTTTAATGCATCTAATGGGACATTCTTGTTACCTTCAGATGCTATCTGTTTCAAAACCTTTACGAACTTCTGCGTTGGCGGCAAGGATTGGTCAATCACTGTGAGTTCTGGTGCGGGTTTGACGCCAATTGAAAAAGGAGGCGCCGAGTCAATGCTAGCAGCTTTCTTCGCACTGAGCAAAGCGGATAAGAGATCTATCTTTCCAGGCGCAGCTGCCGGCTTAGTTTCAGAGGGTGCGATATCAGCCAGACTGACTCCTTCTGGTTCTCCCGACGTTTCTCCTATGAATGGAATTGACTGGGTCTCACCGTAATCAATACCTAACCATTGCGAATCAATATCCTGATTTACAGGGGCGGCTCGAAGAAGCTGGGTTCTATATCGCCTCATAATTTTCGTTCTCTGAGAGTCGAGATCTGAGCTGGAACATGTTTGCGCTCCCAGCATAAGCAATGAACGTTCGGCTAGGCCACGGACTCGCTTATGAGAGTCAGTCACGAGATAACCTAAGATTCGGAGAAGACTACTGAACTTGGATGATGAAATGTGCAGATTTTCTAGAAGGCTTTGCTTGACTTTCCAATCTGGGTCAGCAACCAAATCCATTACAATCCCCCTTGTTGACACGATTCCAAGCTTGCCAACAGCAGACGCTACTTGCACTCGGTCCTTCCAACTTGTTGTTCTTAGAAATGCAGTGAGATACTTGGATGTAGTGTGATCTACGATTCCACAGATATAGGACAGCAGCTCACGCTTGCTTTCTGCTGACATTTGACATAGGAGTTGAATCATTTTCCGGCGTGTGCGATTAGGAAAAGCTAAGACCTTCGGTACTGTTCCCAGCGAAATGACCTTAATGTTATCGCGAATCTTTTTCATAGCCCATCTTGCACCCGGAGGCCCAAGCGATGCCATCAAGCCGAAGACAGTTGGTTGATGCTCTACACCCAAACTCTCAAGAGCGGTAATCCATTGTCTTCGAGAGTTGTTGGAAATTGGGGCACCATCCTGAACAAATTCTTCCTCAATGCCCTGCAGCACTTGCTCTCTCTCAGCAGGGTTGAGGGTTGTCATGGATCTGAAGAGTTCTGGAAGATAGACACCGTATGCGTTTCGCACAGCCATCCTAAAGACAAGCTTGCGTAGTATCTGATTATCATCGTCAAGGAGAGTCATAACTTTTGGCAGTAATGATCGTGCGACAGGATGGGCAACCAGCTGCCCGGCAGATCCGTACAGGGCGCCCAAATCGAACGAGTCTAGGGAACCTGCAATCCGTTTCAACTCCCTCAGCTTGGTCATCTCAAGTTTGGTGATATCCAACCGAGCCGTCTTTCTAGGGGTCAAGTCATCCAACCCCCTCGAATATCAATCACCTATTTGCGCCCTCCCTTTTTCTTAGCTAACGATTTCTTGCTGCGTTTTTTCTTGGATGTTTTGCGCTTTCGAGACTTTGGACGTGAACCTTTCGCGGTTACAAGCAAGTACTCTGTGAGTGGAGCTTGCACGCTAGGTGTTGGTTCCTTCGCCTTATGGATTTCCTCCTTATCCGCTGAATCTTCAATTAGCTTGCCATTGAGTGTGACTTGTTCCGTTGATTCTATAGGAATGATTCTGGAAGCATCCGTAATTTCTAGCTCAAGAATTAGATTGTCATATGTTTCCAAAATTTCTACAGCTGCTGGATCAGCTTCATCTATAGAGCTGGCAGCAATCGTTTTCTCACGGAGTAATCTGCGTCCATACACTGTTCTAGATAGCGCCTTGAGGTCCAGTTTCCCATCCTTAGTCTTGGGTCTAGCCATCTTGAATTCCTTGAGATGTGCTTCATGCAAAGAGGCCAGGAGGAATCCCATGCCATCTCTCTCGAGCGCAGATGGTGTCAGGTTGCCGAGGTCACCCTTCTCTATTAGCTCCATTGCAAGAGTTGAGCACTCAGCTCGGGCCAATCTCCTTCCGTCTTTCCAGCTTTCTCCTTTGCAGACCAGCACTAGAACTTCGCTTGCGGGAATGTTTAGCGCCAAACTTAATGAGAGCATTTCAAGGGATCCAAAAATAGCATCTCTAAGCAGAATTAGTGTTTCTTGAAGATCCTGATCCGGATTCTCTTTTTCCCACTGTGTTTCAATTATTGCGTAAAGCCTATGCCATGGATAAGCCCTCTTGTCCTTCCAGTAACCCTTGAGCAATTCAGAAATCGCTTCAATATCGCCACGGCTGCTCAAGTCAGCTATCTTGTGGACAAAGACGAGTTTGCTTGATTTGGGCGATCTGCCCTTCTTGCTCAGAGCATTCATCCTCCGTGGACAAGATGACACATAACGGTAGTGCCTTATTTCACTTTATTGTGACTGTGTCAGTCAATATTGAGGGTAGTATGACTAGCATTTGAATGAGATGCATAATTAAAAAAGGAGCGAAAGACACGTCAGTGCTCCTTCGCACTTCTCAAACTCGCTCATATCTAGGGTGATGACATCAAAACCTGCCTCTCGAACCATAAGAGCAGATTTAGGATAGCCGTTCGTCATTAGAATAGCACCCCCAACTGCCAACGTGTTTGCGGCATAGGCTTCCTTTTCTGCCACTACTAGTTTCTCGAATTGCACCAGCACTGGATGGTCTACGTATCGTCCTGTACAAATGACAATGCCTTTGCCCAAGTATGTGACATGACTTTTGAGATGAACAATCTCGGTATCAATAATTGTCTTGACAGGAACTTGGAGCCACTCGCCGACCTGTTCAGCGCCTTCTGCAGTCGTCCTCTGTGTTACTCCAATGAGCAACTTATCTGGCAGATGGATGACGTCGCCGCCTTCAATCGTTGCTGGGGGTTGACAGTTCCTCACGTTGAGATGTTTCTCAAACATTTTTCTGACGGGTGCTTCCTCTCCTCGGCGGGAGCTTGTTCCCATTCGTGCAATAAATGCCCGGTTCCGATGGATGATGGCTATGTCCTCAACGAAACATGAGTCGGGAAAAGTATCATCTGGAGCAAGTCGTATCAACTCCAGTCCGAGTTCCTTGAGTGTATCGCAGTAAACCTTGTGCTGATCCAGTACTCTGGCTAGGTCAATGGTGCTTTTCAGCGGATGTGACGAGATACATCTCTGATAGCTATGGCTTGGTGACCTTACAATAGCACGCTTTGCCATGGCAGCCTTGTCATGACTGCGAACCCTTTTGATTCCATCGAACCGAGGACATTGCAGCTTGAAATAGTAGGCTAAGGCACCTACCTCAACCTTATTTTGCAGTCACACAAATGGAATACCCAAGCAAGAAGGAGCCCCGATTCCGAAATGATGATACAAGTCAATTACTTCGGTTTTCTCAGGTCAAAGCTCTCCAAGAGCTCTGAGGCAATTTGTCTATCAGACGGTGCGAAGCTTAGAGACTTATTGCTCTCTCTTGCAGACAGATACGGTGACAATGTTGAAACATACGTATTTGATCGCGTGTCATCAGACGTCAAGGGTGACATTGTGGTCAACGTCAATGATATGCCCCACCGACGAATTCAGGGTCTCGAAACGCAGCTCAATGAGGGTGACCGAGTGGACTTGATGCCAATGTTTGCCGGTGGCGGATAGACTATCTTGTTCGAACAGCATTTTGCTGATCTGCTTAATACTCAAATGAAAAGCCGTGAGATTCTCTTCCAGATTGTTTCTCCCATCTGTCTGTATCCCCGAATGCTAAGATGCAGACCATCACCGCTGTCGAATGTTGGCCGAAGAAGGTTATCAGAATCCGCCAGCACTGAGAATAGGTCGACAACGATAAGTCCCTCGATGTCCTTCGGAGCCCTCAGTATCAGACTATTCAATTCTTCCTGTTTCACTTGTATATCTGGGAAGGCTGAACCGATGGGTGGAACCGTGCAGGCTACAACTCTAGCTCCGCTATCGCTCGCCAAGCTCCAGAGGTTTGTTAGTGTTTTGAAGATTGCATGAACCGGATAGCCCCAGCCAATATCGTTCGATCCCCCAAGGATGATTACTGCACCGTATCGCTTCTGTTGAAGCAAGCGTTCCAATCGACCATGCATAAGCTGAGCTAGCTCCCCAGGAACGCCCTGATTCACAAATGAAACGGAATAGTGTCCTTCGCTCTTGCTTGATTTCAATAGCCAGAACCCGTATTGAGAACTCTCATCTCCTCCGTAACTAGGGTCGTAACCCGGAGTGCCTGCGGTCAGACTGTCGCCAAAGCCAAGCATCGTAATAGCTGTTTCTTCATCCGGATTCAAGAGCCTTGATCTCCTTGTCGATCTTCGTTTTCTTGCGAAGCAGCTCGTGTCCTTCCTTTACAAGACTGGTCAGTTGTTTCTTGTATTCCTTCTCGCCGACGAGTCCGCGCTCATGCTTCTTCTCAAGTCTATCACGTCTATTTCGGACACTGTTCCACATCAATTCGAAGGACTTGGCTCTGATCCGGAGTCTGACTAGCTTTTTTGGGCCTTTTGATTTGTCGCGTCGCCTTGGCAAGGGTCTCTTTGTCTTACCAATGATAGTTCTAGCTTCTCTGAGTTCTAGCTTGGAAGGGCTAATCAATTGTCGTGGCGGTCCTGGAGCAACTATTGCCATTTTGGGCTTTGCGGATTTCGCCGGTACCGTTGTAGTTTTCTTCACCTTTTTCGTTTTCGCCCCCTCTGAAATGCTGCTCTTTTCTTCTTCTGCCAGCTTGGCCAGGTCCTTCTTGTACTTCTCAAGGCGCTTCTGGGGGGTTGATTCCTTACTCAACTAGACACCACTCATTGATTCAACTCGGTCCCAACACCAGAGTTCATATGTTTCGTATTAAACATTCTTCGAATGAAGGAGTGCTGTCTAGAAGAATGACGGCTCTGTTTCGAATGCGCCCTTCGGCGTCTTCATCTTCATCGTCTTTTTGGCAGAGAGTAGCTCTACTATCTTGTATTCTTTCGATCCCATACCAAGCTTCTCGGCATAGTCGAGGACTAGATATGGATTCTTCATAGGACCAAAAAGACGGGCAAATGGATGAAGATCAACCTCTGGGTCCAAGTTAGTCTTGATGAATGGAGGAATCATGCTCTCTATGAGACCCTCTTTGGCAACAAGATCAAGGCTAGCCGCCTCGATTGCCACGATATCCCTACTACCCAGCACTCCTATGTCGTTTACTACATGTGGCTGAGCGATACCCCAACAGTCGCAAAGAGCGGTGATGTCTATGAGGAAATTGATGAAGAAAACCTTGTTCTCATCGAATGTATCCAAGACCGCCTTTGCACCAATCGCCATTAGTTCCTGAAACGCGGAGAAATACTCCGGTCTAATCTTCATGCACCCGATGTCTTTGTCAGCCTCAATGCATTCCATACACTGATTGCACATGTCAAAAGCGAATGTAAGCTTGTGTTTCTCCTCGTTGTATTTCAGGCACTTCTTAGGACAGGACTTAACCAATTTCTTGGCGTGTTCTGGTGTGCACTTCTCAGCGTTCCAATATTCGAATGATTCATGAATAGCGTGGAACTTATGCCATCTTGAAGGGCCATGAAAGCCGCCCAGAGCGATATTCTTGATGGCACCCCCGTAGCCACAACTGTTGTGGCCCTTTACATGCGTTAGGTCAATTAATACATCTGCATCGTGAAGGCTACCCACAAGCTCAAGGCTATCCACATTCTTGTATTTTATTTTCATCTTGTATGTGTAGCCGTCCTTTACACCCGCTGTGGGAAGAATCGGACATCCACAGGTTTCAGAAGTATAGCCACGGTTCACTGCGTTGTAGACAGCAGTGGGGTTATCAGTCACATATGGATATCCTCCTGCATCCTTGACAGCCTTCACGATTCGACGCACGAAGAAAACTGGGATAGTCTGATATCCATCATTGAATCCGAGGTGCATCTTTACTGCAACCTTGTCTTTCTTTTCGATTGTGGAGAAGTCGAGTTTCTTCACGACCTCGTCGACTTTCTGTGAGAATGAAGCGAATCTACCGGGGTTTCCGTGTTGAATTGACCCGTAATAGACTATAGATGGCTTGGAACTCATAGTGTTGCAGTTCAGTACCTCTACTAAAAATGGTTCCGTGTGAGGCAAATACGCTCCGAATGAAATATGAGTGACTCAGCATTATGAATAGAGAGCCATTTCTGGGAGGTTCGTTGAATTGCCTGGTGAAATTAGGATTAACACGGAAGAATCTGGTGAGAGTACTTCCACGCTAGTCTTCGGGGCCGCGTCATTTCTCAATGATATGGGGTCAGACCTGATTGCACCGATTTGGCCTACATACTTAAGAAATCATCTTTTTCTCAGTTTCTTTCAGCTGGGACTAATCGATGGTTTGGCGATAACCATTACAGCGCTATCTAAAATCGGAGCTGGATACGCCTCTGATAGGATTGGAAGAAGAAAGCCATTCATTACGCTTGGTTATTTCATGTCAATGGTTGGGCGCCTCGGATTCATCATTGCAATTGGCTTCTATCATATTCTCTTTTGGAAGTCAATGGACCGCCTTGGTAAGATGCGCAGTGCGCCACGCGATGCGATTGTTGCCGCAGTGACAACCGAGGAAAAAAGAGGGAGGGCGTTTGGTTTGCTACGGGCACTTGACTCCGCAGGAGCTGTTGTTGGCGCAGTTATCTCTTACTTGCTGTTCACATCCATAGGTTACTTCGGCATATTCCTGCTGGCGGCCATTCCTGGTGCAGGATCGGTCATCATTATCGCAGCTCTCGTAAAAGAAAAGAGAGGCAAGGATGTGTTCAAGGGTGTCAATTTCAGAGGGCTGGATAGAAATCTCAATCTCTTTTTCTTATCTTCTGCATTATTCGCGTTAGCCACATTCAGCTACTCATTTCTCATGTTATTTTCAAGCGGATTTGGCTATGCCGATGGGCAGTTACCTTTGCTCTACATTCTGTTTACGGTTGTATATGCTACAGCTGCATACCCCTTTGGACGAGCTTCCGATCGGATAGGAAGAAAACCGATTCTCATTGTAGCTTTTGCTCTGCTGATTCTCACTGCCGCGTGGGCGTTCCTGGTTCGTGATTGGGTTACAGTGATTCCTCTATTCATTTTATTTGGACTTTCGACTGCTGCACTTGATCCAGTGCAGACCACATTGGTAGTCGACCTTGTGGAAGAAGAAAGTAGAGCAAGCATTCTCGGAGCTTTTCAAATGGTGATTGGTCTGTGTGCTCTGCCAGCTGGAATGATTATGGGCTATCTCTGGGAAACGATTGGAGCACTCATGGTCTTTCAGTACTCAATGGCTCTCGCTGGAGCGGCGACTATGATTCTTCTAACGATACGTGTGAAGGACTTCAATGTGGTTGCTTAAACCTACATTGTCCCGACTCCAAGGAATTTCCGCAACATCATGCCAAGACTCATGCTCGTAAACATATACCAGTAAATGAAGTAAAGGCCGAAGCCACCTTGGACATTCGTTCCCATGAAGCCTTCAAGAAACGTGATGTGAAATGGAAGTATGGCGGCTGGTGTAGCTCCAAAGAGAGTACTGAGAACACCGAAGACCGCAAATATTGGAATCAAGGTTATGCACATCGGCTTCATTTTAGAACTCATCATGCTACCTTGAAGTTTCATGATCCGCCCTTGGTCTGCCATGACTTCCTCAAGAAGCTCTTGATTCATTGTATTTCTTGCTTCGTTGAATCTCGTCTGCCACGCCTTTATCTCTTCCATGTCTGCGTTTGCTTGCTCTACATCAGTAAATTTCTTGGTAGCCCATGTTGTGAATAGTGCCACTAGTACACTGACGATAGCAACAAACGGTGCAGATAGCGGCATTGACCCTACGGGTGTGAGCAGTGCCGCAATAGACTGGAGGAAATTGGCCAAGATGTCTTGCATTTCTTCACTTCCAAGAATATGAACTTCGCACCTGCTTGCATTTTAAGCATTATCCTCTGTGGACCACTTGATGCGGTCATCCCGTTAAGAGTTGAAATGCATCCGAAAGCTTGTCCTAACCGCTAGGTTGAGATTTGCAGGTCACCACACCTTATGCATCGTTTCTGGAAATTATCTCATCTAGTCGAATATGGATGTCATCAAGCACTTGGCAAGAACCCGTGTCTAGAAACTCCTCTACAGTATTCAGTAATTGAGAATCGACCATCAGTTGCTCAGCCAGCGTCCCTTCTTCTCTCATCTTGCTAAGGTCGTCAATACCCTTCTCAATTCTAAGAGCCAGTTCGCGATATGGTGTTGACTTGGTCCAACTCATTCCAAGGAGATACGTTTGACGAAAGATAATGTCAAGCAGAGTTCCAAGGACCCTGTTATTCGCCTCAGGTTCATTTGTCAGCCTGTGTCGAATCGTCCTGTCACTGATTCCCACATCCCTGCAAATCTCGTAACCCCGGAGCATTATATTGACCGGGAGCTCCTTGTAGTCAGCATGCCCGTACGGGTGGTTCTTTCTGAATATACGTTCCAGTAGTTCCAACTTCTCAGGAAATCTCTTTTTGACCACATTCAGAAAATGCACTTTTTGACGACCAGGTTTGAGCGTCATGCCGCCCCAAAGAATGAACTGAGCACCAGCATGTTTTGCCTCCTTTGCGAGACCTCTCATGTTTTCATAGGTATCCCCAATACCTGGAATGATCGGGGTTGCCATAACTCCGCCGAAGAAACCTTCTTTTCTGATTCTTTTCAGTGCCTTGTATCTCATTGAAGTAGTCGAGGCTCTTGGTTCGAAGATTCTCTGAACCTTATCATCTACGAGTGTAATCGTGAACAGTACATCAGCAAAGGCGACCTCATGAATCCTCTTGAGCAAGTCAAGGTCTCTAAGGACAAGGTCTGACTTCGTCAATACGAAAACAGGCATCTCGAAATCAAGCAGCGTTTCGAGAACTTGGCGAGTTATCTCATGTTCCTTTTCCGCTGGTTGATAGCCGTCAGAAACACCCCCGCAGACTCCTATTACCTGCTTCCGTGGGGACTTCATGGCCAGTCTCTTTGCATCCTCTTCATCCAAAAAGGACCAGAGGGTTTCCGTTTCGAGTTCGCTCCCCGAAGTGAATCCGTCCTTCTTGAGTTCTCTTCGAAGGATCTGAGCAGCATTCTCCTTGATCCTTATGTGCGTGAGAAAGTTGTCCACATGGTAGTTCTCTGACATGCCATCACAGTAGACGAATCCATGCTCACACCCGCGGTAGGCGTTCATTGACCGATTGATGTGAAACCATCCATCAGCTGTGATGGGTTTTGAGAGGAGGGACTTGGCTTTGATTCGCTCATACCTCATTGAGAGAACGCTCGTTGATTATTTATGAATGGGACATATTGGGCCGCCAGCCATATGATTCTGTTGGAACAAAATTTCTTCAGGAAGTTATGATTACTTGTCAGGTTAATTCCTAGGTGGTTCAATGTGTACCAATTAGCGGCAGTCATGCATCATGCAGTATTACTGTGAAAATAGGTCCAAGACAATCCTTACAGCCGTGGCCACGAACTCAGAACACTGATCACTGAATACTCCTCTTTCACGGGCCGCTTTCCTAGCTTCTGGGTCTTTCATATCAACGCCAATGAGTTCGTAGCATTGAGTTGTTTTGAATTTCTCCTTGAGCCGTTCAATCAGTATGCTTGAAATCTTGTACGTGCGCTCCTTGCTCTGTACAACATCTTTGCTACGCAATCCATTCAAGACTCCGATTGCCATGATTGCACCAGAAACAGCGCCGCAGGTCTTTCCTTCTCCCGCTATCCCGCCTCCAAATCCGGAGCTCGATGACATTGCTTCATCAAAGAAGACGCCTTTCTCTTCAAGAACGGCTTTCAAGACAGATTGTGCACAGTTGTACCCTGAAGCGAGATACTCGCGGGAGTTCATTCCTGCATCAGTCATTCTGAGAACCTCTTGGAACGTGATTGATTATGAGCGTGCCTGACCTGCACAGAGTAAATAGATTATGGAATAACTCCTTCAGTGGATTCTCCTTGATTCTCCGTCATCGACATCATCTTAAGACTGGCACGTTCGTAGCGAGGCACTGGAGATCCAGCCAATGCCAGATGGTCACAAGGCAGAGTCATCAAATGAAGGTCATGGACGCACAATGTCATCATCCGGTTTTATGGGGCTCAATCGCAATCTTTGGAAGCTCGCAGCGGTCATGGGCGTAGTTCAATTTTCAGTTGCGCTTTGGAAGTGGGAATTCAGTATCTTCCTCAGGACAATGGTCGATCCATGGCAGATGGGTCTGATCTTCTCTTTTGGCACACTTGCCAGTCTTGTGGCAGGCTTCGTATCGGGAACAGTTGCTGACCTCATTGGCAGAAAACGGTCTATGGCATTTGGCCTCATTCCAGTCGCTGTTGGCCTATTGGCTATGTCATACCTCTCCTTCTGGCCATTCATCATCTTGCAGTTCGGTCTTGTCTGGTACGGTTTGAGCACCATCAGAGTTATTTCTCAAGCTATGCCGGCAGACGAGATTGCAAAGGATGAGGGAAGGAATCCCGCGCGGAGATTCATGATGGTTTTGATGCCATTATGGTTTATGGATGGGTTGGGTCCTCTAATAGGAGCGTCTCTCCTCAATTCAGGATTCACTTCTTCAGATCTTCATCGCTTCGCAGCTGTCGGAGCTATTGCTGCTTTTTTCGTGGTGCTCCTTGTTGTAGAAGAATCACTGGACGCGGATATCATGGAGAAGGCGAGAGCTGGAGCGATAATCTCATTTCGACAGCTTGGAGGGGGCTTTTGGAAGCTTGTTGTGGGGATGGTCGGTTTCTACTTCTTCTTCGCCTCTGCAATCTCGTATTTGGGAAACCTTAGTGTTGAAGAATGGGGGGTTAGCACGGTCACGTACGGTTATGCATGGAGCGCATTTTCATTCACTAGTTTCGTGCTCATATACGTAGTCAGCGGTCTAGCGGATAGGAATCTAAAAGGAGCTCTTCTACTCTCAATGGTTGGAAATGGCTTAGTCTATATAGCGTTTGGTTTCTGGAGCGGCGCCTCGGGGCTGTACCTCCTGAATATCCTTTGGGCTGTACCCTTCATTGTCTGGCTTGGCACCGAGAGGAGCCTGATAACAGCAAACGTTCCAGAAGAGGCCAAAGGGCGAGCATTAGGTACATATCATTTCCTGATGAGCTCAACAGCAATGGTTTCCGCTCTCTTTGGAGCATTACTCTGGGAAGTTACAGGCAGTCTAAGAACGGTGTGGATTATCGCGGGCGTTGGAATGCTTTGTACAGTTCTGTTATTGGTTCCCATACTTCGCTCGGTTGAAACTGGAAATCCCCAGAATTGACTAGGTCCGCAGCTTTCTCTTCAGAGATATATACAAACTTACATTCCTCCTCTCCAGCTATACATGATTTTAGGAGTTGAATTTGGACTGGTTTCTGGCATAATGTTATTCACCGTTTCTAGTACTGTCGTTCATCAAAACATTTAATAAAACTGGTTGTGAAAGATTTAGTGTGGGTTGCTCGTGAGTGGGAAAAATCCAAAGAAAACGAAAGATCTTCTGGCTTCATCAGGCGCGGGCATAGCAGAAGTCCTTAGTAGCTTCGCCAATGAAAAGCGTCTGCAACTGTTTGCTATGATGATAGATGGTCCAACAGGATTTGAGGAACTGCAGAATGCGTCAGGTTTGAGCAAGACTGCATTGGCCAATCATCTGAAACGACTGCTCAGGACGGGTGTTGTGCGAAGGCTCGAACGAGGCACATATGCTCTCTCTGAAGATGGCCTGAATCTCTTGAGCGCAATAGGATCTGCATACTCTGTGACTCAAAGAAGGCGTCGAGATGAAGCGTCAAGAACTGCAAGGCTGTACTCGCGTGATCCAACCCTAAAGGAAGAAGGAGAAATGGACGAATTTGAAGTTAAAAACAAGGCTAAATGGGAACCCGCATGGACATCGTACGTGGGTACTGTATCTGGGATACTCAAGTCGCTCGGCGTCAAGGCTGAGATGCCAGATGTTGGAGGTTACACAGGCTACGCGTTCTTGGTGAATGTGGCCAAGAGTGCGACATGTCCTTCGGCTCCAACCTGTCATACTGCATTCGGGATGTTCGCAAAGGCTGTGGAGATGAGCTTCGGTTGGAAGATTGGATTCAATTGGGACAAAGAGGGGGGAAGTTATCCTAGTGACGAATCCCCAACGCTTGATGATCTGAAACGGGCAAAAGCTTACTTTGAGTTGATGAAAGGCACACTGGCACGTACGAACAGACCAATAGGTCTCTGGGGGCTCGTTGTGCCAGAGTACTTCATTATGAATGGATACAAGGGAGACTACTATCTAGCCAGCACAATGAGAGAATGCCACAATGAGCCTGAGACGCCATTGAAGTATGACTCGCTACATGCCCCGGGAGGATTCTCTGAGATTGTATTCGAAAAAGAAACCAAGCCTCTTGAGCTAGATCGTCGGGACAAACAGGCTCTCCAGCGCGCCGTACGTGTGGCTGAAGGAAAATACGTTGAAGATGGCTATGTTCAGGGACCGAAAGCGTTTGATACGTGGGCACTGCAACTCAAGGAAGGACAGGAGAATGTTCTACTATATCACGGCAACTCGTACGTTGGTGCCTGTATGCACGAGGGAATGGAATGGGCCACTCAGTTCCTGAAGGGCTTGTCACAGCGATACAAGAAACAACCTCAAGGAGAATTCCTGAATAGCGCCAGCAAAGAATATAGCAAAGCGGCAGCAAGCATGAAGGAATTTACAGAGCTGTTTCCATTTGGTTTCCAGGGGGACCTTCCAGAAGCGAAGCGGAAGAAGGGAGCCAAACTGCTAGAGAGCACAAAGCCTCATGTGGAGTCTGCTTTGGTCCACATGAAAAAGGCTCATAAGAATTGGACTTAATCTGCAGAACCTGGGAGAAGATGTGGCATAGGAAAAACCAAAGTCCTCTGCCAAGAAATGAATATCATCGCTCCATCCTCTCTTTCGAAAAGACAGAGTGGGTCGATGAAAACAAGAAGGGAGGGGGTTTCCCCCCTCACATTGACCTAGGCAGCTGATGCCAATTTATCCCCTACGTCGATCTGCGTTCCTCTCTTGACCGGCTGCTTAACGCCCAACATAATCAGTGCCCCAAGCACGAAGAAGCTCGCAAGGGCTACCATGGCGTAAAGGTGCTGGTCAACGGGACCAAGGCCGGCGCCCGCGCCGAGTAATATGATGGTCGCGTAGAAGAATGGACCGAGAATTGCGGCAAACTTGCCAGTCAGAGCATAGAAGCCGTACATCTCGCTCTTCTTCTCCTCAGGGATGAATTGACCGTACATACTGCGTGCGGTGCTCTGAGATGAACCCATTCCCACGCCGGCAATCATGCCGACAATCCACCACACGATTTGTCCATATGGCACTCCGAAGAATGCAATAAGGAGCGCGATAATCCAGATGAATAGACTGATTATCAACGTCTTTTTCGTGCCGATCTTGTCGCCAATCCATCCAAAGATGAAGGCACCCGGTATCGCGGCCAGCTGGGTCACTGCGAAGAAGATCAATATATCTGTTATTGAGAATCCGTAAACAACCTGTCCGAAAATCGCTGCATAATAGATGACAGTTGTGATCGCATCAGAAAAGAGGAAGTATGCAACCAAGAAGCGAGGCACTCCCTCGTAGGTCCGTATTTCTTTTAGCGTTTTGCGGACCCTTGAAAACCCAATCGATATGCTGCTCGTGCCTTCTTCTCCAGGATATTGCTTGGGTGGCCTATTCTTCAGACCCATAATGGCAGGAAAACCAAAAATACCAAAGAAAAGAGCTCCGAAGAGAAAAGGTAGGGTCGGTTGGTCCGCAAGCATCAGCGTACTGATGAGGGCGATGACGATAGTAATCAATGCTCCTACATACCCCACAGCCCAGCCATTGCCGCCAATTCTTCCGATGTTTTCTTCGGTACTTATCTCTGGAAGCCATGCGTTATAAAACGGAAGAGCTCCCTGAAATCCAATATTTGCTATGACGAAAATAATCCACGCCCACACCCAGGCTGAAGGACCCAAAAATGTTACGGTCGCAAAGAAGAGCAACGCATTGAAGACGACGCACAGGATTGTGTACGCGTAAACGAACTTCTTCTTGGACCCTGAATGGTCAGCAATTGCTCCAAGCACAGGTGATGATATGGCTATTATGAGCATCGTGACGCTTCCAGCGTATCCCCACCATGCCGTTCCTAGCGCTTCAGGTAAGCCGGCATCAACAAAAAGGCTTATGAAATACAGCGGAAATAGCGCAGTTACCATCAGCACAGAGAAGCTGGTATTTGCAAAATCATACATGTACCATGACCAGCGTTCTTTCCGGTCAGTTGGTATTACTTTTTCAGTTTCCATTCTCTACTCTCCTCAATTGAGGCTTTGAATACCTTCACCAGAGGGCACACCGGTATATATCAGTGCGGGATTAAGGACTCAGCCCGGCAGCTGGACCGCGGAACCCCCATCGTTATACTCGTAATCGGGTTTAAGCAACAATTAAGAACGACCGATACGATACTCTGTGTTGCCAATTCGTGGGGATTTGCGCTATGACAGTTGAGATTGTCTGGACTGACATTCATGGAGAACAGAAGAGCGCGAGTGTTCCTGAAGAAACAGGTACAATCGATCTCTCCTCTAGGAGAATATCGCGCATCGACCTAATACCCATAGTCAAGCTGAAGAATCTAAAGACCCTCGTGATTAGGGCGAACCACTTGACTTCATTGGACCTATCTCCTCTAGCCCAGTACACTCAACTACAGGCGCTCGACCTTGACAACAACAGCCTAGCAAGCATAGACCTCGCACCCCTGTCTTCTTGTCCAGATCTCCGAAGCGTGGACCTCGAAGCCAACAACCTGAGCGTAATTGACCTTGGTCCCCTTTCGAAGTGTCCCCGACTTGAAATCATCGACCTGTCTTCGAACATCATCAATGAAATAAATTTGGAGCCTTTGTCGCACTGTTCGAAACTGAAGCGAATAGACTTGGATGGAAACCAGCTCACAGACGCGCCCCTTTGGCCACTTGCCGGATGCCTTAACCTGACAAAGATATTCCTGAACAGCAACAAGATACCCTTCATCGATTTGAGTCCGGTAGCCAACTGGACAGACTTGACTGTGCTTGATTTGTCGATGAATCAACTAACAGGAGTCAATCTCCGGCCATTGGAGAAATGCGCGAAGCTAGAGAGCCTTCTGCTTCATAGTAATCGGTTGGCATTCATCGATCTCAGTCCAATGGGTGCAAGCAAACGGCTAACTATAGTGCGTCTGGATGCAAACGCGCTAACAAGTATTGATCTAGTTCCCCTGAGCGGGTGCTCCAAACTAGTTGAACTCAACCTAGCCGATAACAGGTTAGCTGAAGTTGATCTTAGTCCTGTGAACAAATGCTCCGAGCTGCTATATCTCCACCTGAGCAATAACCAACTCCAATCTATTGACTTAGCCCCATTAAGAGGATGCTCTCACCTGAAATCTCTGACTCTGTTCAAGAACAAGCTGGCCACTATCAATCTCGCGGCTTTGGCAGCTTGTCCTGAACTTGAGCGACTGGACCTTGATAGCAATGAGCTAGGGGGTATAGATCTGGAACCTATAACAAATTGTCGAGAGATACAAGAACTTGATGTGAGTGGCAATCAAATCACTAAGATTGATTTGGATCCGTTGAAACGATGCCGAAAACTGGAAACATTGCGTCTTGATGGCAATCATCTTACTGAAATCGGTCTCAGCCCTCTTGCGAAGCTGACGGGTTTAGAGAAACTGTTTCTGAATGGAAACAGCCTTGAAAGAGCTAACCTAGGTCCTCTTGCATACTGTTCAAGCCTTGAGATTCTGTCGCTCTCTGGCAATAACTTAAAACGGATAGACCTGGTGCCGCTTTCAAAATGCGAGAATCTAACAATCCTTGACATATCCGCTAATAGGTTCGAGTTTCTTGATCTTAGCCCACTCTTCTCATGTCCAGCATTGCAAGGATTGGATTTGCCATATCACATCAAGCCCACTGCGAAGGTGGCACTCTCGAGCTCAACAATCCTGCCAATGGCACTTGGTATGCTAATTGAAGGTGACGGGATCGATTGGATCTGAGCGATGGATTCTCATTGGAAGGAAGTTACCATGGACAATATTGAATTGGCTGAGTTCTGCAGCGAGTGGCTTGAACACTGGACCGGGAATATGCCTGAGAAATTGATCAAGTTCTACACAGAAGATGCTCTCTATATAGATCCGGCAAATCGTAATGGGCTTCGTGGGCACAAGGAAATACTGCCTTATTTTGAAAAGATATTGGCCGTTTACCCGGATTGGACTTGGGAACCACTTGAGATTATTCCAACTGAAAAGGGCTGCATCCTCAAGTGGGAATGCACCATTCCCGTAGGTGGAAGAATCATCAATGAGAAGGGCCTTGATATTGTGGAGCTGAGGGGACGTAGGATTTGCAGGAACGAGGTGTACTTCGACCAAACGCGTCTTGTTGCAGCGATTAAGAAACAGAAACGCGTGTAGAGGTTAAGACACTTGGTGAACTAGAGATTCCTGGCCCACGAGAGTATTTCTTGATTGACCTTCGACGATTGCTCCAGCATGACACTGTGTCCTGCATTCTCGATGACAAGTAGCTGTGATTTCTCGATTTGGACATGCAGGTATTTGGAGTACTTCACAGGAGTCATCATATCCTGCGCTCCCACGATAATGAGTGTAGGAATTTGTATTTCCTTCAGCCTGTCCATGACATTGAACGCATTGCACAGCTCATAATCACGACGGATTACTGGCACGGGACACTTGCGGACTTCAGCAACTGATGCTTCTACGAGTTCTTTAGATGTGTTCTTGTGAAACATGAATTCTTCAACGGCACCCAAATATCCCTCGAAATCAGTGTTAAGAAGATCAAACACCATATCAGCTACTCTAAGCTTTGCTCCGGTCGCTATGAGAATGAGGCCGCTTAGTCTGTCTGAATGTTGAAGAGCGTAGAGCTGTGCGAGTGCACCTCCCATCGAGTGCCCTGCAAGAATCGGCATTTCGTATTGCGATACAATCGAGTCAATATCCTCAAGGTAGGATTCCACAAGGTTCTCATCCAACCGATCTTGGGTTCTGCCATGACCATTAAGGTCAAGCGCGACTACATACAAGCTATCCGAAAGACCTCTGTGTTGCATGAACCATGTTGCCGTGGAGCCTCCTGCTCCGTGAATCATGATGATGGTCCTTTGAGTGTCGTCACCCAATTCCTCGGTGTGCACGCTCATGAACAGCAAAGGAATTACCATGTCCTTTGAGTATTGTGGCGTGACCTCAAATAGCAGCCTAGATGAATGTCCCTACGGGAATTGACGACCCCATCTACACTTGTTGTCAGGGGTCAATGAGTTTTTTAAGGCCTTTTGTGGCTTAGGGTCAAGTTGAGACGCTAGATATGCCCAGTGCAACTGGCGTTTACAGTTTCTCGGCCTAATGCATTAGGAGCATAGAGAATGAGCTTTTCAAATAAAGGCATGATTGCCGCTGTTGTGATTGTAATAATCGCAGTTGCTGCAGTTGGTGCCTACATAGTAATTTACGATCCATTCGCTCCCCCGCCAGACGAATTTGTGGAGAATCCATACGACGTTGCCATTGTATTCGCCACGGGTGGTCTCGGTGACAAGTCGTTTAATGACGGCTGTAAGCAGGGAGCGGATGACGCCGTAACAGAGCTTAGCATCAACTTTACGTATGTTGAGCCAACATCAATAACGGAATACGAAGGATTCCTTCGTTCATATGCGGAGCATACCGATTATGACGAACCCTATGACCTCATCATTAGCATTGGCTTCGATCAAGCGGATGCGGTGATGGCAGTTGCTGAAGACTACCCAAACCAATACATGGCTATTGTTGACATGTTCATTGACCCAGCGACTTATCCAAACGTTACGTCATTGCTCTTTAATGAGCATGAGGGCTCAGCCCTAGTCGGAGCAATGGCTGGACTGATGACTGAAACAGACATGGTCGGTTTCGTTGGTGGAATGGACATCCCGTTGATCAACAAGTTTGCAGCTGGATACGTATTTGGTGCAAACTACACAAACAAAGGTATCAACCACACAATCGCTTACGTGGGCGATTGGGCTAACCCAAGCGTGGGTCAGACTCTGGCGAACGGAATGTATGCTGCAGGAACGGATGTGATATTCGCAGCTGCAGGGCGGTCTGGTCTCGGAGTCATTGCCAGTGCAAAGGCGAACAATATTTCTCACGCTTACCATACTTGGGCGATTGGTGTCGACAGTCCACAGATGTACCTTGGTTGCGTGGATCCGGAGTATCCTGAGCCTCCAACACTGGTCATGACATCGATGCTGAAGAGAGTTGATGTTGCGGTCTACAACGTAATTGAACAGGTCGTTGATGGCTCATACACTGGAGGTCTAATGTTCTTCAGTCTATCGAATGGTGGTATTGACTACGAGATCAATGAGGATCTCCTAGTGATTGCCCCTGCCATCATAACTGAGATCAACACTCTCAAGGCTGCCATCATAGCCGGCACCGTCGTTGTCCCAGATGAGATTTACTGGACATAATCTGAATATCTAGAGGGGCATAACGCCTCTCTTCTCCCCTTTTTTTGCATTACCGTTCGACAGCTCCAGCTCTATCCCTATATATTAAATACCGCGACGTTTCAGCCTTGATGCAACCGTATCTCGTGTCAGGAAGACAGAGGTCAGTGGAATGGAACAAGAAGGCAGGTATGCTGTTGAGCTTATCGGGATAAACAAGACGTTTCCCGGAGGAATCCAAGCAAACAAGGACATCACTCTCAGAATCCGCGAGGGCGAAGTCCATGGTCTGCTAGGGGAAAATGGAGCAGGCAAAAGCACCATCATGAATATTCTGTACGGGTTCCTTTCAAAAGACTCTGGACGCATAATTATTAGGGGTGAAGAAATCGAACCAAAGTCGCCGCAGGACGCTATCGACCGTGGTGTGGGTATGGTTCACCAACACTTCAAGCTTATTCCTCCTCTGACGGTAACTGAGAATGTGATTCTAGGGCTTGAGCCAGCTTCAAAGAAACCAGACCGAGATAACTCTCTGGCTATGATTTCGGCGTCCCTATTGGTTCTCTTTCTCATGTACTTCTTTCTCCCTCCTGTTGAATTTCTATTCAGCGCTGCAGTACTTTTAGTTTTTCTTACGGTGTTAATTAGGCCACTTCAAGGAATCGGAAACTCTGCGACTCTAGCACGATTCGGAAGACTGCTTGGAAGATTAGGAAGCGATGTTCTACCTCTTGGCTTTGATGACGCGGCCAAGAGAATTCAGCGGATTGCAGATGAGAATGGACTGCTAGTTGATCCGTACGCTATAGTTCAAGACCTCTCAGTGGGACTTCAGCAGCGTGTTGAGGTGATTAAGACTCTATACCGTGAGGCAGATATCTTAATTCTTGATGAACCAACAAGCGTACTCACACCACAAGAGGTTGATGAGTTATTCGTGACTCTGGAAACCTTCAAGGAGAGCGGCAAGACCATCATATTAATCACTCACAAGCTGCGCGAACCTATGGCTCTGTGTGACAGGATTAGCGTTCTTCGAGATGGAGCCCTCGTAGGAACAGTCAACAAAGATGAAACTTCAGCCGAGGAGCTTGCGCAGATGATGGTGGGCCGCCCTGTTGTCTTTACTGTTGAGAAACCTCCTGCAACTCCGGGAGAGATTGTTCTCAATGTGAATGACTTGAAAGTGGAAGACCATCGAGGACTACCGAAAGTCATAGGTGTTTCCTTTCAAGTCCGTGCTGGTGAAATACTTGGAATAGCTGGCGTAGAAGGCAATGGCCAGACTGAGCTTGTTGAAGCATTGGTTGGCCTTCGAAAGCCCTCGGGCGGAGCGATATTCGTAGGTGATATCCATACAACAGGCAAGAATCCCCGGTTTGTGCGAGAAGCTGGAGTTAGTCATATTCCTGAAGACCGTCACCGTAGAGGTCTGATTCTACCATTTACCGTGGAGGAGAACCTTATACTGGGACAGCACTATAAACCACCCTTCATTTCTATGCCAGGTATTTTGGCATTGGATACGTTCGGAAGTATTTCCGGTGAACTCGTGGAGAAATACTCAATAAAGACAACGGGAGTTGATAGTTTTGCCAACACTCTTTCCGGCGGCAATCAGCAGAAGCTTATTGTAGCTAGGGAACTGGAATCGAGTCCGAAACTGTTGATTGCTGCTCAGCCCACAAGAGGGCTGGACGTCGGTGCCACAGAGTTTATCCATAAGACATTGATTTCGATGCGTGATCAGGGAGTTGCCATTCTACTTGTTTCTGCCGAACTGGACGAGATAAGGTCTGTTACTGATCGCATTCTAGTCATGTTTGACGGACGAATAGTGGGAGAGAAGATGTCAGATGAAACGGATGCTCAAGAGCTTGGGCTGCTCATGGCAGGACATTTGGATGGAGAAGAGCAAACGGAGGCAATCAATTGAGCGAAAATCGTCTGCAAGATACCCGAGAGCCGTCTAATGAAACTCAGACAAGCCTGCTATCACGAATTCAGGCTGACGTCGAGCAGATACGCATCAAACTAGTTAATATTGCTGAGGAAGCACCTCGTCCAATCAAGCCAATCATAGTCGCAGTTGCGAAGCTGCTGACTTGGACCTTCTGGAAGCCAGTGATCTGGGCGATCTTCTCGGTTATTCTGGCGGTCATCACAAGTGCTGTCATTATGGAGCTTTCTGGATACAATTCGAGTGAAGCTTTCATTGCCCTCATCACTGGAGCGTTAAGGCAATTCGACAGGGTTCTCTTCTTTTCAACACCACTGATCTTCACAGGATTGTCTGTGGCTTTCGTCTTCAAGAGTGGTTTGTTCAATATTGGCGCCGAAGGTCAGCTCTACATGGGCTCTATGGCTGCCGCAATATTGGGGTACATAATCCCACTTCCGTACGGGGTTCACCCTCTAGTGTGTCTCGCAACAGGGGTTCTTGCAGGAGCACTATGGGGGTTCCTTCCAGGTCTGCTCAAGGCTTACAGAGGCGCGCACGAGGTGGTCACCACAATGATGTTGACCTACACTGCGATTCTGTTCACGCAGTGGTTGGCTGCTGGACCGCTGAAAGAACCCGGCGAGTTCCAGTGGAATGCCCAAACAGCACGAATCCTTGAAACAGCCGAACTGCCAACTATATGGGGAAACTACCTTCACGCAGGCTTCCTCGTGGCAATCGTCTGTGTCATCGTTGTGGCATTCATACTGAATCGCACCGTCATGGGATACGAGATGAGAGCTGTCGGACTAAATGAAGCGGCAGCTGAAACTGCAGGGATTAATCCGAAGAAAAACATGGCGTTGTCGCTGGCTATCGGCGGCGGTCTCGCTGGGCTTGCGGGGGCATCTGAGGTTCAGGGCAATCTTCATCGCTTCTACAACCTCTGGTCACCGGGTTTGGGATTCGACGGAATCACAGTCGCTGTGTTAGGCAGTAACAACCCGTTTGGCTGTTTGTTGGCTGCGATTTTCTTTGGATTCCTAAGAGCTGGAGGAAATGCTATGCATCAGCAGGCTCATGTGCCGATTGAGATGGTGGGCGTGATGCAAGGCCTCGTTGTGCTCTTTGTAGCGGCTCCACGGCTCGTACAGTGGATGGCAGATCAATCATTAGATTACGGAAAATGGTTTAGCGTCGAGAAAGCGCGACCAATCCTATTCATATTCAATATGGCTATTGTCCTTTACGGAGCTTGCTTCAGTTTCAGCTTGCTAGGTGAAACTCAGCTTGGGCTGGCGTTCATTGGCATCTCTGCCGCGGTGAGCATTCTAAGCATTGCTGCATTCTTCCTCCTTTTCGCAAGAAACTGGCGAGGCATCATCGTTTCTCTCATTGTGTCAATGTGTTGGTTTGCATTAGCAGTGATCGGAATGGGAGCTGGCGCCGATACTGGTTTCATATTTCTGGTTGGTTTGGTGCAAGCTGTCTTGTCAGGGTTATCACTATTGCTGGTGAAAGGCGTTGGCCAATCCAAGGGAGGTGGTGCCTGATGGAATTCTCTATGAAACGTTTCCTCCGAAGAGACGTGATAATACCTGTGGTCCTTCTAGCGTCAATCACAATACTCCTGAAACTGACCTATGATACAGTCGATGATACTGAAACATTCTATGCACTCACAGGCTGGCTTCTGGAGGCCACTCTGCAGTCCGCAACTCCGCTCATTCTAGCTGCACTGGGAGGAATGTTTTCTGAAAAGTCAGGTGTTGTCAACATAGGCCTAGAAGGAATGATGCTTATTGGAGCGTTCGCTGCTGTTGCGGCCACCTACTTCTTCTACGACCCCTGGATCGGACTTATCGTTGCAGTTCTGGCTGGTGGCGCACTTGCTGTAGTCCACGCGATCATCAGTGTAAAGATGAAAGGGAATCATATCGTTAGCGGAACCGGGATAATACTTTTCGCGGCGGGGTTCACGACCTTGATGCTGGAGGTCATCTGGAATCGGAAGGGTATGTCAGAGCAGGTCGCTGCACTCCCAAAAGTAAGTATGCCTTTCTTGCGGGATATCCCCATTATTGGCGTTGCTTTCGATAATCTATCACCTATTGTGTATTTCACCTTCGTTTTGGTTATAGTCAGCTGGTACGTGATGTATCGCACCCCGTTCGGTCTTAGATTGCGAGCAGCTGGAGAGGATCCAAGCACACTTGACGCAGCAGGAGTTAGTGTTGAGAAGTATCGATTCGTTGGTGTTGTGATCAGCGGGCTCCTCGCTGGTCTTGGTGGTGCCTACTTAAGCATCGGCCGAGAACTCCCAGCCTTTGGAAAACAGATGACTGCAGGCAGAGGGTTCATTGCTCTTGCTGCATTGATATTTGGTAACTGGTCTCCTCTGGGCGTACTCATAGCTGGCTTATTCTTTGGATTCCTAGATACACTGCGATTCTTTGTAGGCTTTGTGCCTGCTTGGGAATGGGTTCAGGGTTATAGTCAGTTCCTTCAAATGATGCCATTTGTTTTGGTGGTGCTCGCTCTTGCTGGAATCCGCAAGTCAGTACCTCCGAAAGCCATCGCGGTTCCATATGAGAAGGAGGTAAAAGCCTAGTATCTTTGGGAGATCATTACGCCTGCACTATGCTTAAATCACGAACTCGTCGAGGGTCGTTTGCCTTGAAGAAAAACGTACACAACAGCAATGCCTTCCTTCTCTGTTTGGTAGGTGGTATTCTGATGATGCTTGCAGGAATTAGTGGGACACTCCAGCTTATGGGGGAACTCCTTCTGAGCAACGAAGATGTCATGGACCCAACAGCTATGATGACTGTTGAAATCGTAACAGGTATGTTGGTACTGCTGACTGCACTGGGTGGATTGGGAGTCATTGCCAGCGGCATCATTCTAACAACAAGAAGAGTACAATTGGGCCGGATACTTGTGGCTCTATTTACAGGAATGGGGGTCCTAGGATTAGTGACTAATCTAGCCCAGCTTGTAATGGTGGGCACTTTGGCAATGGATCTAATGCATCAGGTGGGCCAATCACTTGGTTGGATAGGAGCGATTTTCGCAATCATCGCTCGAACAGTAGCTGTGCAGAAGCCCATAGTGGAATAGGTATCGTCACTGACAGGGAGCAATCAACCGAACCCCATGGCCGAAACAGAGCTCTCGATACTCTTCGCAGCCTGCACACACTCCCGAAGGATTCCGCTCTTGTCTGTATCCATGCGCGTAAAGATGGAAACGAACCAAACCCCTTTGCCTGTACCGCAGATAAAACTGAGTGCTCCTTCTGGGTTTATTCCAACAAAGCCATTCTCTGTTGTCAATGCCGAGAGAAATGCCATCCCGCCTACTGTGAAGCTCTGAGCTTGGTGTTGCCATGACGCTAGAATCGCTGGAACATCCTGAGCAATCTGCATATTCTCCGTAGCATATGCCACCCTTCCTTCATAGGTGAAAACACACGACCCGAGAATCTCGCTGTAATTACTCATTGCTACGTCAATTGTTCGTTTGATGCGCATCACCATTGCTGATTCCTTTGCGGTTTGTCTGCTGATATTGAAATAGCTATGTTGCGCATCCTTGACCAAGAAATCTACGAAGCTGGGTTTATGCTTGCTATGGCCTTGGCCATCAACAGAGCACGATGGTGTAGCTCATCATGTCCAATCCATGTGGTGAAGCGTCCATTTTTGGAAGACATGCCGTGTCGCAAAGCGATGCTATAGAGATTATTTCCAGTTAAGGGGCAGGATGTGAATCGGTAGACAAACCAGTCTCCGGAGCTTGCTTCTTTGATTCTGCATCGTACGTCAATGTGACTACCGCTCTCAAGAAAGACTCTGAAGCGCTTACCGATGTTTTGCTTAATTCTCACATTCTGTCCGAAGAGACCTCGAAAAGCCGCTTCGGTGTAGGAAACGGCTGGACTCGGAAAGAAAGCCCACGACCAGAAACCATATGCAAAGACAATCAAAGAGAAAGCTAGGAAGAACGCTACCGTGTTAAGGGAAGCCACTACCTCGAAAATCTCTATCCAACCCGCTGGAAACCATTCAGGAGGCGTTGCCCCGAATCCATGAATTCCTGTACTGTAGAAGCTGTAAAACACAACTGTGAAGATAATCGTAAGCGTAGCTATGGTTGCCCTCTGCCTGCTGTTGTACAGGCCTTGTGCTTGCTTCAGAAGGCAATCCATTCCTACTCCTCCAACGCTTTGGCATAGATCTTCGAAGTATCTTCCCCGTATTTCCTGCACAACTCAACAAGCACTAGCAACAGAGGGTGCTCACTATTGATTCTGATTGCGTGAAGTCTTGGAGTGAGCTCGTCTATCAAGATCATGTTATCTTCCTTCATGTGAGTTAAGACTCCTCGGTAAAGGCTTCTTGACTTTCCGCTGTAGCCAATAAGGCGGCTTAGTTGAACACCACTCACACTTCGGGGGTACACGTGGCTTAGCGCAAGGAGAATCGCTCTCCGAGTTTCATTAAGAGAAGACATGAGCTGAACCAGTTCGTACACCGTGTGCAGAGTATCGTCATCAGCCATCCTTCTCGCCGGTCTATTTAGTTACTTGTGCTTATTTGAACACAAAGCCATGTAAATACTCAGAACGAAGCAATGGTTACTTGCCTTTGGGGATGCAAATGTTCGTTCGGAGTCGAACAATTGGTCGGCATTTTCTATTTTTCGGACAGAAAAGCAGCCATTTCTCAACATCGACACCTTTCGACTTTTCGTTCCCAATATGAGCAGCAAAGTGTTAATAGCGTTCATTCGGGCAATTCAATTGAGTTCAGTAGTTTAGTGGAGGTTTTCATTATTAGCACGTTTGGAAGTAAATATTTCGGGTGGCTTGCGTCTCTAGTCATTGTTCTTGCCGCTGGCTGGTTTCTGCTGCCTACGGGATATGTCACCTTAATTCAATGGCTCTCGCCTATCCTAGGCAACTATGTACGGCCGACCTTTGTGATGGTCAACATCCTGGTTGTGAACCCCCTGGGGAACCTTGTCATGGCTGCAATCTGGGTTATCGCAGGGTTGGTGGGAGGATTAATGTCAGGAACTAAGAAAGGAGGCATCTTGATCGCGTTCATGACTTGGTTCAGCTGCATTGGTATAGGCGTTTTCTGTCTAATTCAATTCTTGTTGCCAGTCATGGAGGGAACAATCACCATGTCCATGCCGCCGATTCCGCCGGGAACATCCCTTGCTGATGTTCTGTCAATTCCATTAGTCCAGTCGTTCATCAGCGATTTGCCTGGGCTAATCGCCAGTATGACCGGTGGTGGCAGTGGGCCCGATTTTGTCGGTCTCGTTATGTCAGTCGCGGTCTACGTTCTCTCACCATTGATAATCGCCATAATCGGGGGCATTGTTGGCGCAATCCTTAGACCAAAGGAGGAATTTTAGATGCACGTCGATAAGAAATACGCAATAGCATTCCTGTTGTTTGCATTCTTGATACTGCCCATGGCCGCCTCAGCATATCCGGTCGTGTCTCAAGATGGTCCCGAGGGAATCATTGAGCTCCTCCTGACCGAAGGCGCGGAGATTCTCGTCACGAGCATAGATGAGAACGGAGCTCCTGCTGTAATCTACGCGCAGCTAGGGTCTCCGGTAGAGGCGCTTGACCTCGAAGCGGAAATGTACGACAATTGTCTCGCGCTTGCTGTTATAGCGACACGTGGTGAACTCTTGGACTACATTTTCAGCCTGATCGGGGAAGACTTCATGGGTGGTGGAGAGCCGGGTTTCACGCTTTCTCAACTTGATGCAGGTTTCACTCCAGAAGCCATCTTGGATCTCCTTGGTTCTGATTTCAGCCTGCTGATATCTGCTTACTACAACCTCGATGAGGCTGTGGCAATAAGCAAGATGGGCCAAGTCCTTGCTAACCTTGCGAATCCTGCCGTGTTTGGTTTCAGCTTTGCAGATATCATTCACCTTCGTATTGATGAGGCCTTCTTCGGAGAAGGGTTTGACGTAACACTCCCCTTCGAGGCACTTGATGTTTTCATGTATCAGGTCACAAACCCATTTGCTGATGCGCTCAATGCTGTGCTTGGCGGGCTTGACAATTCAGGCATTCTAACTAACATTGACTCGGAAATTTTCCTTGCAGAGCGTGGCGCGGCTGCGGGCCTTCTGGCCATCCCTGATATGGGTGACTTGGTCGAGCTCTTTAACAGTACCATGGGTGGCGGCGGCTTTTCATTAGCTGCTGAGTCATTCTTCCCATCTCAGTTAGAGATGATTGATGGCTCAATCGCTGTTGCCTTTGTCGGATATATCGGCGAGCAAATCGTGTCATATGGCGATACTAACCTGAGCATAGGAAGTCTGGTCGGCGCTACTGGTTCATTCCGTCCAATGGATGACGGTATCTCTATTGTTATGGCTATGCTGCCTGGAAGCTCTAACATCACGAGCTACAGTCCTGATGATGAAGGCTTAGTAACGCATGATAACGAATCCAATATGATCCTTTGGAATGCTAGCGGGCTGGGTGTAGTATCAGACTACATCATTGAGTTTGAATCCGACAACTTCCCGCCAGATATCGTGATTGCGAGAACCTTTAGTCCTGGGAGCACAGTGCCCGGTGGTTCTGTGGACGTCACCGTTACTGTGACGAACGACGGGACTGTTCCAATAGAAAACATCGTAATTGTTGACAATGGTGTTGGAGCGATATACAGCACAGTTACTGTTACAGGAACTACGACCGATACCATAGCTTCTCTTGCCGGAGGAGCTTCTGCGTCAATCACTTATACTGTGACTTTCACGAACGAAGGCAAGTACACATTCCCCAACGCTGAGCTTACCTATGAGTTCAATGCTCGGGAGTACGCCAAGGACACAGCAACTGATGGCTATAATGTCGATGCAGACCCTGTTCAATTGTTATCTCAGATGATATTGGATGGGATGCCATATTCAGCTGCAATCCTAGGCATCGTCGCTTTGGGTGCTATTTTCAACATCAACAAGATGCGGAAAGGTGGCAGCTCCGGCGGGTACCAAGTCTAGAATAGATTGACGACTCTCGACGCGATTTTAGTCGGGAGTCGTTACCCCCTTTATTTTTTCTCAACAACAAGCTTTGTTTCTTGGACTTCATTCTTCAGCAGCTTTATCTTTGAACAACTGTCACAAACCTAGTGTGATGTCGGATGCCGCTTAAAGATTCACTCAATGGATACCTACGTTTGCCCCGTGATTTCTTTGGAATTTCACAGCCAGCAACCGGTGACCCCGACGTTGGTGTGCTTGGAATACCCTACGATCTGACATCAAGCTATATGCCGGGGGCTCGCTTTGGCCCCGATGCCATTCGAAAGGCTACAGATAGTGAACGGTCGCATAGCTATCCACTGAGTATTGGTCAACCATCTGCCAATAATGACATAGCGCTTTCAGAGCGGATTACTTTGGAGGACATTGGAGACCTCGAGGTTTCGCTTAGGCTTCCTGAACAAGCAATGCTCGACATCACTGAAGCTGCAGCTAAGCTAGCTGAGCAAGATAGTCACCTGCTATTCATAGGCGGTGACCACTTCATCACCTACCCTATATTGAGGGGTCTCAGTCGCAGCAAACCTGGGACCTATGGACTAGTCTATCTCGACGCCCATGCTGATTTCTATCCTGCCTACTCTGGTCATCAGTACTCACATGCGACTACACTTAGAAGAATCCTCACAGATGGCTTGATTGACAGGGTTAACTTGTTAACCCATGATCTTAGGGCCGCTCTCCCTGAGCAGAAGGCAGAACTAGCTAAATTTGGAGCAGTCATACCTAAATCTCCAAAGTCCTTCTCCAAGGCAATCAACAAAATCGCAACGCAAGTAGACACCATCTATATCTCAGTTGATCTAGATGTTCTGGACCCCAGTGTTGCACCTGGAGTTAGTCATCCGGAATCAGGAGGCCTCAACATGGTTGAGCTCGCTGAACTGTTGAGAGCTTGCTTTGCTACTTGCAAGGTAAAGTACGCAGACATTGCAGAGCTAAACCCATTGATTGATACTACGGGTCGAACATCCGTTGCAGCCCGAGACGTGGTCAAAGAGACACTCACGGGCTTTGCTAGTCAGAAGGATTATAAGTAGTAATTGCACATAACGCAATTGGCTGAGATGAGCCATTAGAGTGGGCATACCATGGAGAATCCCGTTTCACGTGTCAGTGAGGTCCTTAGAGACCTAGGTTTCGGTGCACATGAAGCGGAGGTTATTGTTGCGCTGAACAGATTGGAATCTGCAACCGTGTCGGAACTGTCTTCAGTCACAGGGATCCATCACGCCAATCTCTACACCATACTTGATGGGCTTGTCGGCAAGGGAATAGTTGTGAGCAGTGGGGGCCGACCAAGAGTCTATGGGTTTGCTCCGCTTTCTCACCTGAAGGACCTTCTCTCAACAAGAGTCAATCAATTGATTGCGGATCTTAAACATTTGCAGAGAAATCGGGAACCCAGTCAGGTCGTGCCGGCTCTTGTCTATACGATACGTGGCATGAGCGAAGTCCATGCCAAGATGTTAAGGATGCTGGGAAACTCAAAAAATCGGATAATGATTGCTGCTCCGAGCCTAGCGGAGCTTGGAGATTCTGTTGTCGAGGCGCTTCAGTTGGCATCTGAACGAAGAGTTATCATCAGAGCTATCCTCGGTACCAAATTCACTACTCATGAGTTCGATATCCAGCAACATATTAAGGACGACACGATGGCAATCAACTTGGTTGTCGATGGCGAGGAAGCCCTGATTTCGATGCCAGATCTGTCTGTTTGTGGATGGGTCGATAACTCGCTCATCTCATTGCAACTCGAGAGCTTTCTCGAGCAGACTTGGAAAACTATCAAAGAGGTTTGATCTATGATGGATTATGATGTGATCATCGCTGGCGCAGGTACCGGCGGAGCAACAATGGCATACACACTGGGAAAGAAAGGCCACTCTATTCTTCTCATTGATAGAAAGCAGAAGGACATGATTGGTTACAAGACATGCGGAGACGCTCTCGGCTCTCACCATCTCAAGGAGTTGGATAACCTTGTGGACCTCCCAAAGATGCCAAAAGGAATCGTCGAGTACGATGTGGCTGGAATAGACATTATAGCTCCAGATAGAAAACACAAACTCAGAATGGCTGGACCAACAACCAGTGGTTTCTCATTTAACCGATTGAAGTTGGGACAGTGGATGCTCTCAATTGCAGAAGACGCTGGCGCAACCGTCATGGCTTCCACACGAGTAAAGCGATTGATGTTTGATGGGGGTAAGGTCGCGGGTGTTAGGATCACGGAAGAGGGTTCTGACTCTGATAAGGAATTGACCGCTAGGATTGTTGTGGATGCTACCGGCGCTGTTGGAATGCTTCGTCGTCAACTTCCTGAGTCTTCGCCTGTAGAAAGGATAATAGCAAAGGAGGACTTCATGGTTGCCGTTCGCGATATCTATGAAACCCCCGATTACACCTTTGAAACCCCGGACATCCTAGAGATATTTTGGGACCAAGAACAGACGCTGGGGGGGTACATCTGGGTTTTCCCGCAAGGCCCCAATAGGGTCAATGTTGGCTGCGGACTAATGACGATTCCAGGTCACAAAAAGCCTCAGGATATATTCAACAACTTTGTCCGGAAGAATTGGGATTTTATGAAGACCAAGCTAGTTGCAATTCATTCAGGCGGTGGAATCGCTCCTGTGCGTCGTCCAATAGACACACTTGTTGATGACAACTTCATGCTCGTCGGTGATTCAGGAGCGCAGGTCAACCCAATTCACGGAGGAGGAATAGGATCGTCAATGCTTGGCGGTGCACAAGCCGGGATTACTGCTTCCGAGGCGCTTGAACAGAACGACACCTCAATCAACGCCCTATGGCCGTACAACCCGAGGTACATGGAGAGCTATGGAATCAAGCAAGCGTCTCTTGACGTCTTCAGGTGGTTCCTTCTGAACATTACAAACGAGGACATCAATTTCGCCTTCAAGAAACAGATAGTGAAGGCGAGCGACTTACTCAACACAAGCATGACCGGAAAGATGTCAATGGGGTCCGGAGAGAAGTTCAAACGGCTGGTGTCAGGTGTCGGAAAGGTTCCTTTGCTCATGAGAATCAACAAGATTGGGAAGATTATGGAGGAGGTCAAAGTTGTCTATGCAGCATATCCTGACTCTCCTAAGGGTCTCCAAGACTGGAAAGCACGGCTTGTTCCAATCTACGATGCTGCCAAGAAGGCATAGAGCATGCGAAGGGTGGGCTCAGCTGCGGGGATTGATCTCTTCGCTCCAGCTGACGCCTACTTCTCATATTTCAATAGCCCATACGTGGGTCATAAACAAGGTGCATCGATCGACATCTACCCGAGCCACGAAGAATGGGGCGGTCCCGCTTACTCTCCAATCGCAGGTCAAGTCATTCGCGTCAAGAAAATGAGAATGGGCAATGAGAGGGTTTTTCCTTCCGATGAAACGGACTTTGGCATAGCCATTGCTCCAGAAGGGTCCACTAATATTGTACGCATCTTGCATTGCGTCCCAGAAGTCGATGAGGGAACGACAGTTGAAGCTGGACAACGATTGGGATTTCTTATTCGATCACGCTACTTCAACTACTGGACCGGACCTCACTATCACATAGAGATAATGAATGCTAGCGATTTCAGCAGGGCTACTAGGTCATATCCTCTTAGCGTCGAACTTGCCTCCGTGCAACAGATACAACAGAAGAGCGCTTCTGAACTCGAATGCTTGATCACAAGAGTTACTGATGACGTCATAATAGCAATCACAGATGACTCACCCATAGCTATTTCCGGAGACCTCGTTGGGCATGCAGCTTACTATGGGAGCGACAGAAGACAAGGTATTCTGGATGCCGGAGTCCCCCATTACAGCCACGGCGGCATTCTAGGTCTTGCCAAACCCGTTGAGGAAAGCACGGTCACCGCGTGGAACACTGACATCGGATACGCAGTATCGAACATGGATAGCCGACTTCCCTTCAAGAGAGGAGAGCCGTTCCAGCCGATTTTCGAAGGCGAAATCATCAGAGGAGTTTCATGTTTTGCATTCACGAAAAAACAAATAGTGAAGGGGGTTCCGCCCGTCATAGTGATTCCTCAACAGTATGGTGGGTTCTCTGGAAAGTTCGCGGAGGGAGATGTGGGTGTCCTTTCCTTCAAACGCTCAAACGACATCGTTAAAGAGCAATAGATAGCCTTGACATACGATTGCTTTGGTCGACCTGGTACGCCTTTCATTGGGCACTGCAATAGAAGTGGAGCTTGAGGAAGGAACAAACGATCCGAATTTTTCGACTGCTTTCATTATGACTTACAGCGAAAACAAATGTTCCGCAAATTGTGCATTCTGTCCTCAAGCACAGGACAGTAATTCATCGCCTCACATGCTATCGAGGATTGGGTGGCCCGTGTACAAGCTTGATGATTTCATTCATCACTTGCGGCCGGGATTAAACTTCAGAAGAGCATGTATACAATGCTTGAACTATCCAACAGTTGTGGATGATGTCGAAAAGATACTCGCTGCTGTCAAGACCAAAGTTAAACTGCCTGTATCCATTTGCATTCATCCAGTAAGTCTGGAAGAGATGAAACGTCTGAAAAAGGCTGGAGCGCAGAAGATTGGGATTGCTGTGGATGCATGCACTCCCGAGTTATTCGAAAAAATCAAAGGTGCAGGTCGTAGAGGACCATACCAATGGGGCCGCCATCTTGAAGCCATGCAGCAGGCGTTGGAAGTGTTCGCCCCCGGAAACGTCACTACTCATCTTATCGTTGGGCTAGGTGAAACAGAAGAAGAGGCGGCTGATTTCATCATCAAGATGTATGCAATGGGGATAACAGTAGGACTATTTGCGTTTACACCAATTCGAGGCACGGCACTAGAAGAAATGAGTCAGCCTGCTCTAGAGTCCTACAGACGTTTGCAGGTCCTGAGGTATCTTGTCGCCAACAAATTGATTGACAGTGAAGGGGTTTCCGCAGATGAGCGGGGCAAACTTGAATTGAAAAGCGATGCCGCATGGCTCAGGGAAACCTTATCATCAGGCGAGGCGTTTAGAGTGACGGGTTGCAGTGGTTGCAATCGACCCTACTATAACGAAAGGCCTCGCGGGCCTATGTACAATTACCCTCGACCCCTATCAGAGGATGAAGTACACAAAGCTCTCGCAGAGGCAGGATTCGTGAGCCGCGATGGAAGAGTTTAGGTTCCTGGAACTATGTGTACACAATGCCTACGAGAATATGGCTGTTGATGAAGCAATTACGTTGGCCATGAAAGAGGGAGAAGCGCCTCCCACCCTGCGTCTCTACAGATGGAGACCCTCTGCAGTATCCATTGGAACGTTTCAGGGCATGACAGATGAAGTCGACCTCAAGTATTGCAGACTGAACAAGATCGATTACATTCGAAGGATCACAGGTGGTGGAGCGGTATACCACGATTTCGATGGGGAAGTGACCTACAGTCTCATCGTTCCTAAGGGCCATCGCTTGGCTCCGCCTGATATTCTGAAGTCTTACAGAATAATTTGCGGAGGAATCATTGAGGCCCTTGAACATCTGAAAATAAAGTCCAAGTTTCGACCGATAAACGATGTAGTAACTGACGGAAAGAAAATCTCTGGCAATGCTCAGACGCGACGCAATTTGTGTGTACTGCAACACGGAACGACTTTACTCGACTTGGATGTTGAAGTGATGTTCTCCATACTGAAGGTTCCCAAGGAGAAGATATCTGATAAGATGATCCAAGACGTGAAGAAGAGCGTGACTTCCATCAGGGAAATCTTGGACAGGCATGTAGAAGTGGACGAACTCGGGAACGCGCTTGAGGCCGGGTTCTCAAAAGCGCTGAAAATCGACTTGGTTCCTGGTGCCCTCATGGCACGAGAATGGGCTGATGCTCAGAGATTGATGAAAGAGAAATATTCAACCACCAAATGGAACCTCTCGAGGTAGAATATCATGGGCGATAGTATATTCAAAGTTCCGGGTGGAAAGCTTCTGAAGATCAAGCTCACACCCTCAGAAGATCGGATTCGTGCTATAGTCATTAAAGGAGATTTTTTCCTTCATCCTGAAGAAACACTGGTGGCTCTTGAAGAGTTCCTTGCCGGGAAAGAGCTTGATGAGATCTACCTCGCTGCTGACATTCAAGATTTCCTGGATGAAGCTGGTGCCAAGCTAGTGGGAGCCGGTGCCGCGGACATAGCTAAGGCTATCTTGATGGCAAAGTGAATGAGAAATGAAACTCGTGCGTTTCACGGAAGGAATGAAGCCAGTTGCAGGACTTATCGAGGGCACCGATGTACTTGTCTACGAAGGATTCGGGTGCGACCCGTTCAAGAGCTTTGTTGAGCTTCGGAAACCGGACGACATTGGTTTCAATGAGTTCTTACGCTCCTTGATAGAAGGTGAAACTCCTAGAAGGTACAAGCTCGACTGGGTGAAGAATCAATTCATAATGCCCATGATCCCCGCTGAGGTCTGGGCGGCGGGTGTGACCTACCGGCGAAGCGTGACTGCGCGAGAAGATGAAACCGAAGTGAAGGGAATCTACGATCGCGTATATGAATCCAAGAGACCCGAAGTTCTATTCAAGGGGCTTGGATACCGAACGGTTGGCCCCAATGACATCATCTGCATCAGAAGTGATGCGACTTGGAATGTACCAGAACCCGAGTTCACTCTGGTCTATGGGGAACGCAAAATTATCGGTTACATGATTGGAAACGATGTCAGTTCGAGGGACATTGAAGGAGAGAATCCTCTCTATCTGCCACAGGCGAAGGTATTCAGGAGCTCCTGCTCGATTGGGCCCAACCTAGCTACCGTTGATGAGTTCAAGGACCCAAAGAAAGTCGGAATCAAGCTGATGGTATACAGGGAAAGCGAAATGGTCTTCTCTGGCGAAACGAATACATCCCAAATGAAGAGGTCATTCGAGGAGTTGACGGAATATCTATTCCGCGACAACCCAGTACCACGCGGTTCGATTATGCTCACTGGCGTTGGAGTCGTTCCTCCAGATGATTTCAGTCTCATGCATGGAGACCTAGTTGAGATCTCAATGGACGGGCTTGGCACCATGAGAAATAGAGTGCGCCAACTGTGATTGTCAGCGGTCTATCGATTACCTTCAGTCTGATTGTTCGAAACTCTCTTGGCCTGACTCACTTGAACGAGCAGAACACTGACTGCAATCAGTGATAGTGCAATCCAGTCGACAATGGAGGGGATTTCTCCCAAAAAGATGACTGAGAGAATGACAATTTGAGGCATCATTGTGCTTTGAATCAAGGACATGTCAACCGCTCTGAGATACTGCATTGCCTTGTTCCAAAGAGTGAATGCAAGAGCCGTGTTCACTACGCTCAGCCAGATGATGTAAGTCCAAGAGGTCAGCGACAATGCTGGGACTCCTTCGGTCACGAAACCCCAGATTAGGAGAATTGCGGCACCGAATGTCATACTTATTCCAGTTATGGTGAGTGCTGGAGCCGTTCTGCTGCGATTAATCGCTCTGCCGACAACTGCGGAAAGCGAGTTGGCTAACAATCCAACTACAGTTACTAAGACCCCAAAGAGCACCACTTCTCCCACGTCTTTGGGATGGAAGTAAACCACAATTCCAATAATCCCGATTAAGATGAATCCAACTTGATCAAGTGAAGGCCGTTCCCTAAGTAGACCCACCGAAAGGAGTAGTACAACAATGGGAGTAAGGTTCAGAATCAACGACACCGTAATTGCTGGGAGAAGCCTAAGGCCCATGAACTGTGTTCCCTGCGTAACAGTAACGAAAATGATTCCATAACCAGCTATAGCAAGCCACCATCTTCTGTTCTGCCTCCCTACAGCGTTACGGGCTTCCTTATTCGCAAGAATTATTCCAAGCAGGATTGCGGCCGCTAAGCCGTATCTAAGACCAGCAAACGTAACGGGGGGTATATCCTCTAAGCCAAATTTGATGATAACCCAAGAAGACGCCCAGAGTGCCGTGACTACTAGAGCAAGAAGAACCGCCATTAGATATGTGCGAAATGAAGAGCGAGTTTCAGTTTCATGCTCTTGTTGCTGCAAGCATTCACCACACCCCGGACTTCTTGAATCGTATGAAAGCAAGCCTTATCACGGACATCAATGTATTGCCGTCTTACGACGGGTGTTTAAAAGTGATTCAAGCAAAGGTTCTGATTAGTACAGAGGACTACTACACGTGCGACATCACACGGACTATTCCAGTGAGAGTAAGCATTACCACAATTAACGGTCCAGTTGGGTTTGGCATAATTGAAGCATTGGACGGAGAAGAAGAGTCACTCAAGCAGTATGTGTCTGCCATGAAAGCATCTTCTAGCGTAATTGAGATTGAAATCACATATCAGTCACCCACAGTCTATTGGACTCGTGTCGTTATCCAACCGGATACTCCATCGATTTACGAGACAGTTCTTGAGAGCTCGTGCATGACACGACTCCCTGTCATCATCCAGAAAGGAGTTCAAGAGCACACAGTTCTCGCACCATCTAGGGAAGCTTTTCGGGATATGCTGAACTCATTGAAGGCTAGCTATTCCCAAGTGCGACTGAGGCATGTACGCTCATTTGCTTCAACTCTCCCCAAACACAACCTCACAGTGAAACAGATGGAAGCGATGATTATGGCATTCAGCTCTGGATACTACGATATTCCGAGAGGGATAACTGTGGTCGAGATGTCTGAACGCCTGGGGATCAAGCGAGTCGCAATGCAAGAGCGACTTAGGAGAGCAGAGCGGACAATAATAACTGATTTCGTCGAGGACTCACTTGTGTACTAGGGCGAAGACCTTGCTCAGATAGAAGTGTTATTGCTTTGGACATTCATACCTGTGTGTTTTTTCCGAAGCGACATCACCTTTAGTTGTCTAAATGATCTGTGAATACCTGATTCATTATAAGAATCAGGTTGTCTAGTGCACTGCCAGGTTCGAGGACGGCGCCATTCAAGAGATTGATATCTCTACCAAGATCGTAACCAAAGGGACTAGTGGTATCGGGAATGTTCTGATAAGTTCCTTCAAGAAGTATCATGTATCCAACGCCACTCTGAATCGTAAGCAGCTGAATCCATGTGCCATCATTGTATAGGATGTCCAAACCAAATCCCATTATGCCAAGGTCTGTAACATCGTAGATTGAAACTTGAGATTCAGTTGTATACTCCAGATCTCCATAGAGTGCTTGATTGATTGCCTCCACTTCTGAAACTGAAGCGTAAAACTCCTCTTCATATATGGATAGATTATACGGGCCCTCTGAATCGTCCAAGAGTGTTGTCCTTACCAACCATGTTCCACCCTCCTGAGGAATGAATACAGCATCCATAAGCTCCGGGTAGACTATGTCAGAGCTATTCCCGAGTATGGCCATGGCAAGGATGTCACTTGATTTGTCCACCATGTAATCTGCTAATGAAACCCCAAACCGTCCGTCAGTTTCGTTATTGGCTGAAGGATCATTGACTAGCATGTACGTAATGATAACGGCAGAAAGAATCCCGCAAGCGATCATTGCTGCTGCAATGTGTTTAGTGTTCATCAGGCCATCATCCCATCTCTACTGACACATTGGGGCGAGAACCCTATTCTCTTTTTGCTATCAAGCATAGTGCAATGCTCAAATGAACCCAACTTAGGCTCGAGTTGCCAAGCAAGGTTGAGGCGTGGACAACAGTGAAATACCGGCAGTGTCAGCATCTCATAATCTCTATGAAGAACATAGAGGTGTCATAGCAACGCCCTAGTTGCAGAGGGATTGGTAATGAACGCTTACTTCATGATTGTCTTGCTTGCCGTTGTGCTGTTCTTCGTGGTATGGGGACTGGGATGGTTCTTGGAACGCATGTCACATCTCACACTCCAAACGACGCGGAATCCTGGCTCACGAGCATGGTACCTTCTTGTTGGACCGGGTGTAGCCCTACACGAGTCCTCACATGCACTTGGATGTGTCTTCACACGAACGCCTATTGTCGAGTTCAAACCAATTAACGTGTCAGTTCAAGGAGATCAAGTTGTGCTCGGTTACGTGCGATATCAGAATCCACCGAGCCATTTCAAGCGCGCAATCATCAATCTTGCACCTGTGGGAGTATCACTGGTTCTCCTAACTACATTCGCATTGGTTGCAACCTACTTAGCTCCAGAATACACTGGCATTGGTGGTGAAGCTCTCAACCTGCTTTTTGGCCTAATATCCCTCAAGACTGACCCAAACCTTCTTGCGAACCCTGCCTTGCCGGTCATTCAGATTGCGGACTTTGTCTACAGCTTCTTCACAGCAATTGCGGGTTTCACAGTCATCAATCCGATATTCTGGATCATTGCTTTCTTTGCTATGACAATAATGTTTAGCAACGCTCCATCAGATGTTGATATCAAGAATGCATCTGTTGGATTGAAGGCTATCATCATCTTCGACGTAATCTGGCTCGCTTTAGCAGCTGTATTTCCCGAAGTGGGCTGGCTCCTCCCCGGATTGTTCGAGCTGCTCGCAATGCTATTTGCCCTTGCGCTGGGTTTCGCAGTTGTTGCGTATGGCTTCTTCATAATGATAACAGGGATGTCACACCTCAAGACCCCATTCAACATCATTCCATTCTTAGCGTGCATCGCAACAGGAGCAGTAATGTCATACTACAATGTTGGCACCCCGGCTTTCCAGACTGTTGTGTCACTCGTGGTCTTTGTAGTTGTGATACTACCTTTGCTGTATACGAAAGCATTCAGAGTGGGACGAAGCTAAAGCACACACGCAAGAATGCATGGTTCAATATCATGTCACCGTAATACGTGATGTCATATTGCATCCCTCGCACTCATACACGGTTATCAGATATGACCAAAATTGAGATTGTCCGACGGCCCTCACTGATTAGCCCGCGTCATTTGCTCAGGTATATCTTCTTCACGGAGATGCAGGTTGAGCAAGCTGCCAAGATACTCAATGAAATCGTCAAGGCCGATGGTGTTATCCCGGATTCTGACTGGCAGCAGTTTGTATACACTAGCAGGGGCCTCTACGTCAAGGTCATGAGAAAGCTTCGTGATGTGGGTCTAGTAGAGAAACGGATGGGCGAGTACAGACTCGCCAAGGATTTCTCAAGCGCGCTTGAAAAGATAGCAAAATACTGGGCGGATATTGTCAGCTCCTTCAATGAAGGCGATAGGTCAATATCATTCTAAAGAGGTTCAAGCCCAAGTCCAAAGAGCCTTCTCCTTATTCGAATTTGATTTCTTTCAGTGTCGAGATTGCTTTCTCGCCCTTTATCTTTAGCACACCAAGCTTCTCAAGTTCTCTCGCGTGCTTGGTAGCCAATCCCACCGGAACTCCCAATGACTTGCCGAGTTCAGTAAATGTAACTGAGCCAACTTCGTCCACTAGCAGTAGAACTTTTGTGTTTGCTTCCATGCCAAGCACCATGATATAGCGCTTGGTTCGTTCATCGGAAAGGTCTCTCATCTCAAGTGCAATATCTCTCTCTTTCTCCATCAAGCGAGTGGCTTTTTCAAAAGCCTCTCTTTGCATCTCAACGATGCGCACTTGCTCTTGCGATTCTTTCAGCTCATTCTCGAAGTCGTAAACACTCTGCTCCAAGTCCTTTACTCGTTTGATCTTATCAGAAATGAATTTCAGCTCATCACTGTGGCTCTTGGCAGTCGCTTCCGCTGCCCTCTTGTCTTTCAGCGCGGTTTCCAAATCCCGCTCAAGGTCCTTGACCCTTGTAGTTCCAGCATCTGCCTCTTCACGTTTTTCCTTGAGCGTCTTCTCAATTAGCTCGATTTTCGATTCTAGTGCCTCAATTTCTGCAACTGACTTTATTGGGGCTTTCTTTGCTGCTTCGGCTTCAGACTTGTAGACTTCCACTTCACTCTGAGATTCGCCTAATTGGAGTTTAACCTCTCTGGCTTCTGCTCTTGCAGCCTGCGTTTCTTTCATCCTTTCATCAATGACAGCCTCTTTCTTCAGCAGCTCATCTTTTAGAGCTGTCACCTGCGCACCTAGATCAGAAATCTTGCGGTTGAACTCTTCGGTTGCAGCGTCAACAGTAGCTGTATCATCAATACTGCCCTGAAGCTTTCTAATGCTCGCTTCCAGTTTTGTTATCTCGACCTGCTTCTCTACAAGCTCTGCTCGTTGAGATGCAGTTTCTTCTTCGAGGCTTTCCATGAAAGAGCGGACTACATTTTGCTGCTCCACTATTGTTGATCTGAGGTCCATCTCAGATTCCCGAACTCTGGATCCAAAGTCTTTGAATCGATCCTGTGTTTGCTCCACAATCTTATCAACGAGGTCCTTCTCAAGCGCCGCGAATTCACTATCCACAATATCAACGAAGGTTGATTCAATGAAGCTTTTGAAGAACTTCATCCGAAGCCTTTCGACCATCTCTTCAGAAATAGCTGATTTGAGATCAACAACCTTCCCTCTAAATGTAAGAAGCTGAGCTGCGAAAACACCAACCACTCCTCGCTGTAGAGATGTAATATCTGCCCTTAGGTGCTCCAACTTCAATAGAAGGGCATCAAAGCCAGCCACGGCCTCACCATCTTTCATGAAACCGGGTCTGGGAGGCGGGGATTCAAGTGCCTCAACGAACTCCAAAGCAGTGGCGGCAGCACTGAGCAAGTCCTCACTCGTGTCCGTAGGAAGAATTGGCTTTCCTGATTCATCCACGCCCTCTGCAAGCCCATATACTTCTGAGTCGGAAACAGATGCGCCGCGTAATGCATCTTCCAGGGCGGACTTCTCTTTTTCACTCAGCTTGTCTTTTCGTGGCATTTCATTCCCTCGAGGAGCAGACAATTGCACACAGACTCCGTTAGGTATAAGCTTTGTGCGAACCGCCTCCCACCTTGATAAAAAACAAATCTGAATATCACTTTGTGTGCTTAATTTCGAACACTCTTATGTCACGGTCCCCCGTGATGACGCTATGCTCTTCATGGGGTTCGAACAATGCAGTATCACTCGGCGCTATTACTAGCGTTTCCACACCATTGTGTTGTGTGCGAATTGATTTCGGAGTGTTCAGTGTAAAATACTCTGAATCCATAGAAGAGTGTCTTAACAAGAAAACATTATCAGGTATCACGCATATGGAAACTTGGCCCAGTTGAGGCCATCGGTGATTCTCATGAGGGAATGTCCCAAATGCGGCAAGGCTAATCAGCCAACACGCAAGTTCTGTATTCGGTGTGCGGCTTCTTTGATTGCACCAAGAAAGCCAGCGACCATATCTCAGCCGACACCCCTGGCGCCTGCCCCTCCGCCAACACCACAACCGACTGCCCCACCCCAAGCACCTCAAGCGGCTTCAAATCAAGCTTCAGTGACAACAGGAGATCAATGGGTGCGCCCAAGCGAGATCTCAAGGGACAGGGTAAGAACTGCGACCGGAGCGAAGAGGAAGACTGAACTGGAGAAAGCACGTGAAGCATTTGAACGAGCAGAAAACGTGGGGATTGATGAAGCTGCGGGCTCAGGTATCGTCGAGTCAAGAATGTTGAGAGCCAGTGAAGTCAGAGAGCTTTTAGAGCAGACTGCAGAATATTCAGCCTCTGAAGTGCCAGCTCCTACCTTGATGCCGGGCTCGGAACACCTACCTCCAGATGCTGCGTACCTAGCAGCCCCAGCAATGCCTACTCCAACTGACGTGGAGCATTCGATACTCGGAGCCAAATCTACTCTTGTTGAGCAGCCAGCACCTGCTCCAGCTGAGGTAGCGCCGCCAATCACTCCGGAGCCTACCCCTGAGGCACCGGTCGCTCCAGCGGCTCCAACAACACCAGCAACTCCTGCACCTTCACTCGCTGGAGGGCCAGAAAATGTTACAACTTGCACCACGTGCGGCTCAGTCATCAATGTGGATATGTTCGAGTATCCGAAAGAAGTCTACGGTGCAATGGGTAATGCGAGATTGAAGCAAGCACGTTTCCTTGTCGTTCAAGGCAAGTATGAAGACGCGCAGCATGTCGTTCGGATCTCAAGGTTTCTCTTCATGAAAGCCGAAGATAAGGATGGTCTTACCGAGGTTGGCAAGCTCGTTGATTCCCTGGCGAAAAGACCTTGATTTCGAACCATGTGCCACTGCTATGTCAGCTAGTGGTATTTAGTGGCGATAGTGTTATTAGATGAGTGCCATTCAGGTGTAAATAATTGGCTCAACCTGTGGAGAGTAGACGCCCTGTCAGAGAATATCGCCTACCTGAAAAAGCTTGTTTTCTTAGGGGAAGGAGCTGTTGGAAAAACTTCACTTGTCGGGCGCTACGTCTATGATTCCTTCGAAGGTGATTATCTTGCAACTATCGGCACTGACATCCATGTCAAGATGATTCAGGTCGAAGATGATGTTCTTGTCAAGCTGGTTATTTGGGACATAGCTGGTCAGGACGACTTTGCACAGTTACGCAAGGCTTACTACGTAAACTCGAGCGGCGCGTTCTTCGTCTTCGACACAACTCGACCTGAAACGATAGAGCGTGTTGACGAATGGATTGATGCTCTCTATGACGTCACAGGGGAAATTCCGTTGGTCTTGCTTGAGAACAAGGTTGATCTTGAAACAGCGATATCCAAGGAGAACATCAAGAAACTCGTTCATAAGTACAAGGTAGATTTGATACGAACGAGTGCAAAAGAGGATACGAATGTTGAAAAGGCATTCAAGAAGATGACCAAAGAAATCCTCAGGCGTGCTCGTATACAAAGGCGCAAACCGATTTAGCATTCGGGGGATATACAACAGATATCGGAGGCTGAAGAATATGACCAAAGCCACTGCTGATTTCATTCATAAACTGGTTTTCCTGGGGGACTCTTCTGTGGGCAAGACATCTCTGGTCCAACGATACGTCTACAACAGCTTGGATCCGAACATAGGGCGGACAATAGGTGCCATGCTCCACGTGAAGATAGTGCAGTATGAGGATGCTTTGCACAAGCTGGTGATCTGGGATCTTGGAGGACAACAGTCATTCCACGTCTTACGAGAGCAGTACTGTGCACAGGCTTCTGGAGCCTTCTTTGTCATGGACAGGACACGCCCTGACACGTTGGAAAGCATTGACTCCTGGCTTGGTGACCTGTACAATGCCGCTGGAAAGGTTCCTGTTGTCGTGGTGGAGAACAAGGTCGACTTGGAGCCGGCAATTTCGCATGACAAAATAGTTCAGGAAGTTGAATCAAGAGGGCACAAACTGATAACAACAAGCGCGCTTGAAAATCGCAACGTCAACCAAGCATTCACAGAGCTTCTTGTTGAGGTTGCTAAGAAAACCAGAGAGAAAGAAACAATCATTTGAAGCTCAAGCAGTTCACTCTCTTCTGTAGATACATGGCAGAGTCACGCATCTGGATACTTGCGGTTTCAGAAGCCTTACAGTAATTGCAAATGTTCTACAATGAAGCATATGTATCATATGACGAAGCATTATAGCAATAGATTGTAATAGTACAGCCTGAGGGGGGAGTTCCCTAGTAGGGGACACGGAGCGGCGGTAGCGCCACCATCGTCGCTCCGGCGATTAATTTATCTCTTAGCAAGACCTAACCAATACAAGTGCAAACCATTTGTTTCATATGACGCATCGTTTGCACACCTGCGGTCCATGCAATTAGGTGGCTTTGTGTTGATAACGACTCGAAAACTCAATAGAGTACGTAATTCGCTCTATGTTTATCTGCCGAAACAGTGGTGTTCCGACTACAACCTGACAAGCGATTCGGAGGTTCGCATTCAAGAGGGCGCGGACGGTACGCTTATGATATCGCCCACTTCCACGAAACCCAAGGAGAGGGATTATCTTCGATTTCAGATAGATGATGTGATCAAGGACCAAATCGAGAACTTGTTGGTCGGAGCGTATATAGTGGGGGTGCAAGGACTCAATATCGGCACGTCCAAGCCTCTGGATATGAAGACCCGCGAAAGAATAAGTAGTTGGATCAGGAAGCTGCCAGGTTTCGAGATTCTGGACGAGCATGAGAAGAGCGTTACAATTAATGACACAAGCGAGAAGCAGTTCGTACTACCTGTGTTGAGACGACAATTCTCCACAACAAAATACATGCTCGGGGGTCTCCTGCGGGCTCTGGAAACTGGCGAAACAGAGGAGACCTCTAGAATCGTAAGCCGGGATGATGATGTTGACCGTCATCGATACTTCGTTGAGCGGCTCTGCCACATTGCCCTGCACGACCCTGCCTACGCGCGCCGGATTTCAATAACAACCTCTGATTGTCTTCACTTTAGTCTTGCGGCGAAGTACATCGAAAGAATAGCTGACCATGTGTGTGGTGCTATTGCCGAAATAGCTAACGTTGAGGAAGTCGATCCGTTTCTTGCTAAGTCAGGCAAAGCCCTCGCGAAAGCTTATGATGAAGCAACTCATACATTCTTCAGTTCCGAGGCAAATCGGGGGGATAAACGTCGAACAGCCCTCACAAAAGCATCTAGAGAAGCATTCGAAGCGTTGATCAGTGCCAAACGGATGTCAGTAAGGCTCTCTAAGCGAGAAACCTCAAAGAGAAGCTACGGACCACATGAGGCTCTAATTCTATTCCACATGGAGAGAATAGCATCCTATTGCAGCGACATTGGAGAGGTTGCAATCAATCGAATCATCGAGAAACGAATCCATGGGCCGTCGATAGTGGAGTGATTGTAATGGTTACCGACAGCTCAAAATCAAAGCACCTCAACGAACTAAATGGCAAGGACTGGGTCAAATCTACCAAGTCTTGGTTTGTTGTAAATCCTAGGCCGCGCAGGAAGGCACAGAAGAACCATCCTGCGAAATTTCCTGAAGAGCTTGTCAGTCGCTTTGTGCAGTTTTTTACCCAACCTGACGCATGGGTGATTGACCCTTTCGCCGGCGTAGGAAGTACATCCGTGGCTTGTGGTCAGCTCGAAAGGAACTCCGTAGGAATTGAGCTAATGCCTGAATTCGTTGAGATAGGTCTCGAGGCTCTCAAAGCGACATCCATTGGCACTGAACACCATTTAATTGTGGGAGATTCTACTAAGATAGATAGTGTACTTGCTGAGCACTTCGGCGACGATTTACCGGTATTTGATTTCCTGATAACGTCACCCCCGTATTGGAATATGCTGCGCAAGTCGCGTGGAGGGAATGAAACAGTTCACAAAGAGAGAGAGGCCAAAGGACTCAAGCAGTACTACAGCGATTCGAATCTGGATATTGGTAACATAAACTCGTACGAGAGCTACATCGAATCTGTTGGCCGAGTATTGGATGGTGTCCGTCCGTTCCTTTCTGACGGAGCGTATCTCGCGGTTGTTGCTCAAAACATGCGTGACGTTGATGGGATTATGCGACCCATTGCGTGGGACCTTGCACGCAGACTGTCTCACACCTACGAACTGAAACAGGAACAGATCTGGTGTCAGGATAACAAGCGCCTAGGTTGTTGGGGATTTCCCACTACCTATGTTTCGAACGTACACCACCATTACTGCCTTGTGCTCCAAAAAGCAAAAGCGAAAACCTAAGAGGAAATCTCTCAAAGCGGAGTCAGCCATCTCACATTTGTAATGGCGTAGGGAGAGGAGAATCACAATGTTCAAACACGGTCGCCACCTCATCTGTTCGCTTCTAATTCTGTCTATTGTTGTGTCTGCAAGTCCATTATGGAACGAGGCACATGTTGCTTCAAATCATATTCAAACATCGTTCACGCCTGCAGATTTCGCTTGGGAAACGTTCTCTAGGGACATGAACGTCACAACATTTGTTTCACCGGATGGCAGTCGCGATGAGATTTGGCACCTATTGCAGAGTGCTCAGGACAGCATCTACGTTGAGATTTATGGTATTAACAATCCCTACATTCTTGACCTCATCCACGAGCTGCATGATTCAAAACCAATGCTGGAGATGAAATTCCTCCTAGGGTGGAACAGCTTGGGATATTACAGTCCAAATGATTACGTGGCAAATAACCTTACAGAGCTCGGCTATCCCGTCAGATGGACCAATGATACAGAGTTCACCTATGCTCATCAGAAATTCTTCATCATCGACAACATAACTACTGTGGTACATTCTGGCAACTGGGCAAAGACTAGCTTTCCAGAGGATGGTAAGAAAGCCAATCGTGAGTGGAGCATTGCTATGACTGACTTGGTCATTACAGAGTACTACCGTTCAGTATTTGATTATGATTGGGGGAACGGGATAGACTATGATCCAGTGATTCACGGCACAGGCGAGCCTCTTGTGTACACTGAAGCCTCCAGCACCTATCATCGACCATTCAATGAATCTGGGCACTTTAGCGGCACAATGAATGTAACACCCATAGTCAGTCCGGAAACCAGTCTGCAGGGAATTCTTTACTGCATAGACAGCGCAAAGGTCACATTAGACATCCAAATCCCCTACTTCACAAGCTATGGTGATGCAGGAGCAGTCGATGATGTCGTGGATGCCATCATCGCAGCAAAAGAACGAGGCGTGACTGTACGAGTGATTACTGAAGAGGGGCAAAAGGATAATGATGCAGTTGCTGCTGACCTAATGGCCTACGACATTCCTGTTATCTGGCAAGATGAGCGATGGTTTACTGCACAGCACAACAAGGGCATCATCGTTGATGGCCGCATGGTACTCATCAGCAGAATAAACTACAGCGACGGCAGCATTACTGCCAACCGTGAAGCAGGAGTAATTATCCTACACGAGGGCATTGCTCAATGGTACCAAGAGATTTACGACTTCGACTGGGGTTTGGGTGATTGTGATGTCATGGAGGAAGTCAATCTCTATTGGGAGCCAAACATACCCAAAGATGACGCAATAATCAATGTAACAGTATACACACAGAAGCTGTATTCAGATGTTACCGAGGTCAAACTCGGTGTTAGAATCGCTGAGGGGGGCTGGATCAACCACACTATCACAGCCAATGTCTTTCCGTCAGCAGAAGGTCAATATGAGAACTACTACCATGAAATTGCCGCTCAGCCAAACTTCACGAATATATCTGTGCAAGCCTTCGTTGAAGCTCTTGGGGTTTGGCACACTGGTGTAGAAATGCAGATACGCGTCCTCAACGAAATCGATTACACCTTCACGATTGATAGTCCTGAGGACATGGAATACGAAGCAGGTAGCATTGGACATTCAATAACGTGGTCACCGATTTCGTACAAAGCCCATAGTTACGAAGTTTACAGAAATGGCACAGAGGTAGCCTCCGGCAATTGGAATGGCTCGCCAATCACTGTTTCAATTGATGGATTATTTGCGAATCTGTATAACTTCACACTCAATGTGACTGATACTGAGGGACTATCCCGATACGATACGGTGTATGTGCGTACACATCCATCGATTGACCCAACAATAACTGCGCCTGCAGATATGGGGTACGAGTACGGTTCTTCAGGACATTTCTTGGAGTGGGAGTCATACGATTTATACCCGAACTCGTATCAGGTATACCGCAACGGGACGCTTCACCTCTCTGGTAACTGGAGCGGAGCGAGTATTGTGGTTCAGGTTGATGGTCTAGACCTTGCGATGTTCAACTACACTCTCATCGTTTTCGATGATTCAAGCAATTCAGCAAAAAGCACAGTCTGGGTTACTGTTGTTGATACAACCAGTCCCACAATCAATCATCCCTCAGACTCTGAGGTCGAGGTTGGTACTTCAGGGAATCTGATTACATGGTCACCTGGAGACCTTCTTCCTTCTTCATATGAGATACTGCGAAACGGAGCCGTCCTGTATTCAGGAATTTGGACAGGATCAAGCATTGTGATAAACGTAGACGGATTGGCCCTTGGATTATTCAACTATACAGTGCAAGTTTCTGATACCAGTGGAAACACTGCTACGGATACTGTCTTCGTAACTGTGATTGACACCACTAGTCCAAGCATCAATGGTCCCGCAGCCACTGACTATCTCTACGACAGTACGGGTAACTCCATTGTCTGGGTCGGGTCAGACATCCTCCCGATGTCATATCAAATCCTCAGAAACGGAGCTGTTATTGATAGTGGAATCTGGGATGGGTCTGACATCACTATTTCGATTGACGGTCTAGAACCGGGAGAGTACAATTTCACAATTGCTGTTATAGACACGAGTGGGAACACAGCAACACACACCACAATTGTAACTGTAACCCAACCGCTTGATGTCGTTGGAATGCTACTTGAGAATTGGGCGATTCTCGTAACAGCGGTTTCAGTGCTCGCCTTTGTGATTCTTGGGTCTCGCGTATGTCGATCTAAACGATGAGCATTGCACTCATGTCCACTTCAGACCATTCATATACTAAGAATCGAAGCCAAACGTTATGCCTGAACAGTTTCGAAACCTCCAACTTTCGGATGAGAGATCAGTTAGAGAGCTCTGTAAGGACATCTGGGAAGGTAACGACTATGTACCTGATCGCTTCTCCAGCTGGATTAGGGAGGATAATTCTAATCCGATTGGTCTCTTTATTGATGGGGAACTTGTTGCCTTAGGGAATCTTGCAGCCGCTCCTGACTCTCCTGTTGCTTGGATTAAGGGACTTAGGGTGAACACGAGCCGCCAACACGAAGGTCATGGGACAAAACTGGTTGAACATATGATCAACCTGGCGAAGAAAAGGGGCATCAAGAAGCTCAGATACGCCACAGGCTCAAGAAACGAGCATTCAGTTCATCTGGCCAAGAACTTAGGTTTCTCGGTAGCCAACAGTATTGGCTACTTTCGATTATCCAACCCCTATCCTCAGCACCCAACGCCCAGCCCTGTAACAGTCCCGCTTGCGGTCGATTCCGAACGTCTTCACGAAGTGCTGTCTTCTACTCCCGAGCTTGTGGAGTCAGGAACATTGCCGCTTCTCTGGGAGTTCGAAGACAAGGAACTTGAAGGTCTCGCAAGGCTTGGAAATAGGACTGAGTTCAAGTTGATTGTGGGCGACGAGGGAAATGCAAAAGGGCTATTCTACGGAGCATCGGTCGAGAGGAATGGATCAAAGACTGTGACATACTCCGTATTCGCGACAGACAGGGGTGTCTTCATAGACATCATGGCTCGGATACTTGAAGAGCTTGACAACTCGGGTGCGGATCGGGCGGCCTTCTTCCTTGGACCTCGTGCCACAGAGTGGGCACCGAGCCTGCTAATCGTTCCGGATGACTATTTGGACCGACGCTACCTACTTCTGGAGCGCGGCCTTGAAGGTTAGCTAATCGGCAGATAACGCGCCAGCTATGAATGTGTCTATCATCCTGCATGCGGGGCATCCGTGGTTCCTATACTCTAAGCCTGCCAAGGCACCCACCATGATTTTCTCCAATGCCAATGTCAAGCGTGACTTCCTTTGGAGGTTCAGCTTAAACCCGGACTTCTCGGAAGATGCTTCGAGTGCTGCCACCTGCTGTTTGAACTGTTCTATTGTCATGAGGAAGTTGAAGTGACACACGCTGATTGGCGCTACATGCTCATTGAGATATACTACTGCATATCCATTGATCCCGTCATCCTGCTCTCTGAATTTGATGTCCATCTGACGGATATCATTGGCCTCCATAAATACACTCATTTTGGGTTCTCACCAAGGGATCTACTTAACACACCTCAGTTCGCCGCTTTTTAGAACTTGCATTGCTGCAAATCAGTATGGTTTTGTGCCTACGGCGAGCGTCAAGACATTGAAGACCCAGGGAATTGGTCCCTATTCGTCACGGTCCGGAAAATGACTGAGAGAGGAGCCAGATCAGCAACGCGATAAGCGCTAGCAGAAACGCGCCTGTCAAGACCCAGCGCCAATCATCTCCCTCACCGAAGTCTGGCCAGCAAAACTGCTGGAAAGCCGTCCCCCTTCCGAAGAGTCTGCACGTCTTGGGAACCGGGGCTTTTGCAAATGCAAGCATAGTCCTTCGCCTCGCGATCGTCTACTGCTCCGTTGGATATACGAGCCATGCTAAATTCTCTTACCTAGTCTGGCTTGAACTTCTGCATGTCCTCACAGACTTTTGCGATTCCATCAACGCCTAACACTTCCGTGGAATACAGAGGGATGTACGCGCTGACCAAGTCTCCGAGTTGATTGTGAATCATGTCCATGTATCGATCTTGCTGTTTGAAGCTATTCTTCATATACTCGGTAGCATCCGCTTCTGCAACTGCTCGTGGAATAATGCGATTCACGAAGACACCGCCCACGGGGATATCGAATGCTCGTACCATCTTGATGAAGCGTTCTACTACTGCGATGGGAAGTGCCAACGGGATCGTGACAAAGATGAACGCAGTCTTCTCAGCGTCGTTGAGGATTGCTTTTGCTTTCTGCATCTTCTCATGTTGACGCAGCAAGTCTGCCATCATCGGGTCTTTCTCAACTTCCTCCTTAATTTTGTCCTTTCGGAAGGACAGTTTCACACGGAGCGATAATGCTTCCTTCCTGCTCTCAATCATGCGGCCCAGCCAAAGGTCATAGATCTTGCTCAGACCGAGCAAGCGAATTGCATTGGCTACTGCCGCACAATCGAAGATGATGATGTCGTAGTTCTCCTCCTTTTCAAGCATTATATCAGTCATGGTGTCGAACTGGGCAGACTCCTCGAAGGCGGGATTCGTGGCGGCAATCTCAATGAATGAAGCAGGATCGACTGGAATATCCGCCCACTTGAGAAATGACGTGATGCGCTCTGTCAGCTGTTCCCTGTATACCTCAATCTTTTTTTTGATATCTACCTCTACAGCCCACAGATTCTCAAGCCCTTCGATTTTCTGAACTCCGCGTCCCCAGATATCTTGGCCATAGAGGCTGGTAAGGGAGTGAACCGGGTTCAGCGAGGCAACAAGAGTCTTCTTGCCCTGCGTGGCGAAATAATGCCCAATGGCAGCAGCACTGATTGTCTTGCCAACTCCGCCTTTACCTCCGGTAAAGAAGAACTTGATTGATGGATGCTTTTCTACGAACTCTTTGAATGTAGGTGCTGTCATCTTTCTAATCCTCCGTTATTTTGCCATCCCAATTCATCATAATGTCACCCACTTCGGCAATCATTTTCAGTCCCTTGGGTTCCCGATCAAACATTGGGATTACTGCACAAACATAGTTGCCCAATTCCTTCTCGATTTGAACCAAGTATTTTTGCTGCATCTCTATGCGTTCACGTAGAAAGTCGCCCAGGTCATCACGCTTGAGAAGTTCCCGAGGATAGACCTGGTTGACAACAACCCCAGTAAGGGTGATGTCCATCTGCGCAAACATATCCAGCGCACGCCTGGTGTCCAAGATTGCCATCTTCTCTGGGACAATGACCATGTAGAACGCTGTTCTCTTGCTATCAGTAAGGAGGTCCTGGAAAAAGCCAAGTTTCTTACGGATTTCCTGCAGCTCGTTAAGCATCTCATCTTGACCGGAAGCTGCTCCCTTCTGTTGAATTCGGTATGCAGAATCACCGTATTCTTGGGCCATTCTTCGCGTTTCTTCCATCTTGTCAATCCACATATCTAGTATCCGCGCCATTGATACCATTCTGATTCCGTGACCAAATGGAGGCATATCAAACACGTAAAAGTCGAATTCCTGAGACGCTAGAAGACCTGCCATGGCGTCGTAGGTGGCTGACTCGTGCATCGCCGGTTCAGCTGCGGCTGCAGTTATGTACTCATCAATCTCTCTTGGAATCTCATCGATTCCGTACATGTCCTTGATCTTCTGGCGAATCTCTTCCTGAAAGATGGCTATTCGCTTATCAGCGTCTATCTCCATTACATACAGGCTCTCTTGTAGCTCCTGTCTACCCTTCCCAAAGATGTCTTTCTCGAAGATATCGGATAGCGACGCCTGCGGATCGGTACTGAAGCAGAGAGCCCGCCGACCCTTCTTTGCCAGCCAAGATGAGAGGGCAGCGCTGCATGTTGTCTTGCCCAATCCACCCTTGCCGGCGAACACTGCGATTTTCGTATCGTGATTAGATGAATAATAGTCACTCATTTTCGAAGTCATAATGCCTCACCTCTAAGTATGAATGCTGGAACTAGTGGACCAGCTACCTTAGAACAATGCGTCAGTGAAATCACGTTCCTTGAATAGAGACCGTTTCCAGGTCTTGATATTCGGAACTGCATACGGTAACAGTTTCAACGAGTAGTACGGAGGAAGGATGGGAATACCCAACATGTCTCCCAAGGTGATGAGCATAAATAAGTGTTCGAGATACATACGAGTCTTCAAGGCGTACCGCGTCATACCTTGCATTGCCATACCATAGAAGAAGTCCTTCACAGCTTCCTTTGCACCGCCCCTTTTCTTATCAGGGGCATCCTTGTCTTTTTTTTTCCCCATAGGAACCACCAATTGGTCGAAAGCTGGGAAACCTATATCTGTTGTGATACTTTTGGCGCTGTGGAAATATCAACCTTGATGCATGAAACCAATAAATCTCTTCATGTTCTTGCGCTATCATGAGCATGTAGGACGCCATTAGATGCTGGTATTCATGCTTTGAACTGGTTCATATTGGGGCGTTTTTCTGTAAGGTCTATGTTGCCTATTCAAACATTCTGTCAAGCATGTCCCGCTCCTTTAATACTCGTCTTCGCCAAGAAAAAAATTGCGGAAGCAGGTGCACCAAGACTATTCGAGAGTAATATGTCGACAAAGTGGGGTACCCCAGCAGGGTGCCCAGGGTTATAAAGATTAGAGCATTGTCGTAGTGCGATTTCGTCTTTCTGAGAGGCTCTGCAAGACTCAGCTTCTGAGCCTGCCAAATGCCGGCTAAGATTGCTCTTATCGACTTAGTTATCCGCAAACGAGTGTCATCCATGTAACCTATAGAGCATCCGCCCAATAAACGCATGGGTCATGCGAATGAAGCTTCAAGCTTGAAGGCTGTAAAGGGAAAGAAAAAAGGGAATGCAGATCCGGCACCCATGATTGACACGGACACCGGATTGCACTCGTTGAGAGGGACTTGAACGTCTAGGCTTTTCTGTTGAAATGCTCCTATGCTTCAGTCTCTCCTATTGGGCCACGTTTCAACGCCGCCCAAGCGTCCACGAACACCAATACTCCGAGTATGATCAGGATGACTGTAATTCCAATAAATGTAACAGTCAACGCCTGAGCTGGCAAGATGTTCCCTGCTGCCGCCGCGTCTCCAATCCAGCTCCCAGCCCTAGCGTAGTAGTACGGCGCAGTGGTGAGCGCTCTTACGAAGACCCAACACTCCCATACGAGTGCAGCCAAACAGGTTACAATCATGAAGAGTGCAGGAATCAACGTGTAGTGCGTTGGCTTCTTGGCGCGTGCTAAGTAAACAGAACCAAGCATTAGGCAAAGACCTGCGAGCAGTTGGTTGCTTCCACCGAATAGCAGCCAAATGTGATACCAAGCACCAGTGGCCGCGAAGATGAATGCAATGAGACAACCAATGAAGGCGCCTATCCATTTATTCCTGAACAGCGGTGCGATTGGTGAAGTACCAGCAAGGTCAGCGGCTGCCATCCTAAAGAATCGCGGCATCAATTGCAGTACGGTGATGGCATACAGCTCCAGTACCATTGCAAAAAAGGCAATAAGAATCACGCTTGACACTGCTGACCCACCAAATAGACCTTGGGTAAGGATTGTGGCACCCACTGGGAAGTTGACGAACCATGCCGGGCTCAAGAGAGCGGGATCTATCACGACGTAGGCGGACAGGGCTGACATCGCGAGTAGCCCCTCAACGAACATCGAACCGCCAGCTACAGGCAGAGCATCCACTTCAGACATTAGTTGCTTTCCGGTTGCGCTGCTGCCAACTAAGCTATGCCAGCCAGAAACAGCACCGCATGCAATAGCCACAAAGAGTATTGGCCATATCGGACCGTTTGCCTCGGTAAAGAGCGTGATGATTGGCGCTGTATGAACTACGACCGGATCTGCAGGGTAGAGCATCACTGTGAATGGACTTAGCAGCGCACCCACAATGATCATGATCACAGCCACGAAGCAGGGCCAGAAAGCCACGTAGTTTACCGGTTGTGCCCATTCAGTGATGGGCAATGTAGCTCCGAAGTACACAAGGATCAAGGCAACTACAATCCAAAGCTCTACTGGTGTAGTAGCAATCCAGCCAAGAGCGGCTATACCTGCAGGTGCGGGTAGATAGAGCCACAATCCCAGCCAAATACCTACAACCATGAAGGCCAGCCCAACTAATGTCGAGATGACGATGCTTAGCTTCATTCGGTAGAGCAGGATTCCGCTAACGAAACCGCCTATGATAACCATAATTGTTGGGACAATGCTCTGCGGAAACGCCCTGAAGAAGGCACCACAGATGTACGCAAAGACTGCCATAACCAAAATCAAGTAGAAGATGATAAAACCCATCAAACCCTTACGGGCTCGAGCGCCGACCATTCGGTAACAGATGGGACCGAACGATTCTCCTTCGCTTCGAACTGTAATCATAACAGCTGTGTAGTCATGAATCCAACCTATGAAGAATGTGCCGAATATTATCCACAAGACTGCTGGAAGCCAACCGAAGACTAATGCTATGAACGGTCCGCTGATGGGACCGAGCGCAGCAATAGATTTGAATTGGAACCCAAAAAGAACGCTCTTGGATGTTGGGAAGAACTCCACTCCATCCATATACATATGAGCGGGTGTTTTCACTTTTTCATCGGGCCCCCACACGGTCCTATCTACAAACCTAGCGTACATCCAGTACCCTACTATGTAAATGACCAAGGCGACGCCGACAAAGATAGCCGGAGAAGTCACATATACCACTTCCTCTCTGAGAATGTCCCGTTATGAAACATCCCGAATTATGTGAGCGTTTTATAATACGAAACTTGACCTTAAGTCTAGCGGTAACTGGATTTCCATAGCTATTAGTGAGCAAATAACCACATTTAGCACAAGAATATGCTTTGGAGCAATAGGAAAATCAGCTGGAGAAGCTCTTTGCTGGCTCAAGACTCGTGTCCGTGGCACAGAACTGAATTCAATGAAGCAACTAATTTGTTAGCATTCTCAAGAATCATTTTAGAAGATTGTGACTTCCAAGTGAACGTTAGAAGCCTCCCGGTTTCTTCACAGGGAATGTATCCTTCAAGATTAGCAATAGGTATAGGTCGTCCTATAATCCCGAAACGGCGTCGATAACCGGTCCAAAGCGCATAGCTTCCAGCATGATTGCCTGCATGTAGTTCACCATGCTCAACGACCTCCCGATCCTTCTTTGTATGACGTGTTAAGAGGTCCTCGGGTGTAGGTGCAATTGGTCCTAGCTTCTGCAAGTCCACAACTACCCTCAATGTGAAGTCGAGGTTGGGTCTGCTCGCCCCATTTCGCTGACTAGAGATGAGACACTCAGTTTCCCCAGTTCCCACCCAAATCTTATTCTTATAGAGAAACCGATTAGTGACTAGGGGTTCGTCTAGCTGATAGCCGGTCATCCACGACTCAGGTACGCGAATGTAGTTGAATAATGCACGGCCAAAGAATATGTTCCATGCTTCGATTGCGATCTCGCGCGTCCCATTGTCCTGCTTATTGGCATCGTTTGGCATGAATGCGCCCTCAATTGGTGATGAGCCCCTTGTTATATTCGTTGTGCAGTTCTCGGCTGCCAATTTCGTCGGATATCCTTAAAGGGAGGATGTGGGGTCACGAGAACAACACTACGCAACTAGTTATCGCCTGAGGTTAGAGCTGATGCAAGACATTGAAACCGTTGGTCTCTACATCGTGATGGGACTTGGGGTTGTATTGATTTGGATTTGGATGGCAGGCCGGATGTCCACCAAGAAACTCCGCAACAAGATTGCCCAAGACATTGCTACGCGCTTTCAATCGATAACCTCCAAGGTCAGTGTGAAGCTCCTCGGGAATACGGGAGTCAAGTTCGCACTTCACCAAAAGGCGAAGAGCTCATTCTCTAAGCTGGAAGCAACAGTCCTGCTCCTTGATCGTTCCAACGCATTCCATATGCTCTATTGCAAGGTCCGCCATCGAACTGATCAGATTCAAATCCGAGGGAGTCTTAAGGAAAAGCCTGCTATCCGGGTTGAGATGGCATCTGCCAACGAGAAGCAGAACTTGGATGATACACTTAAGGATCAAGCCAACAACCTCAAGGAGTTCAAGGTAGAGTACCTAGCTGAGTGGCTCTATATTCTCACAAATGATACTGGGGATGGAGCTGATTTCTTCGACCAATCAGATGTAAGTGCAGCTTTCAAGGAAGCAGCACAATACTTGACCCGTATATCTATTGCTCCACGTGAACCTCACCTCTTTATCTCAGCGGTGCTTGTCCCACAATCTGTGGAGCCAATCGAGCGGCTTACTCTCTCCATCGCAAAAGGAGTCCGCAAGAAGAATAGAAAATAGGGGCAGAAGTTGTCCTTTGAGGACGATATCCCGGACAGCGATTCGCAGTCTGGTCTAATTCGTTGCAGAGGTTAAGGATGTGCTTCAACCCCTGAGTCTTGACTTGCTTCTTCTTCGGCTTATTCCCTTCTGGAGTGAGGGGACCGTTGTTTCTACCTGAGGTCGAGCTAGAGAAACCGATTCTTCTTTGTGAGATCATTGTCCTCCCCAAGCTCGACATTCAGGATATTCGCTATGTGTAGTGTTGTTTAGTTGCCGGTTGATGTAGATAGAAGATGATGAAGAGGCTTATGAGAGCGCCCCACCATTCATCGCCAACCAACCAGAGCGGTATTCCGATTATGTTCAGGATGAAAGCATATTGCCAGAACTTGCTCTCAATGTTATACAAACCCAATGCAACCCACAGGCTAATCAATCCAAGAAGCAGTCCAATGCCTGCTGCTACGAGATTGATTGTGCCCCAGACTTCACCCTGGTACCATAGTATGGTATCTGCGTAGGCGAGGTTTATGCCTCCGACTATGATTCCCGCTAGTCCATTTACAGCCACCAAGATACTTACCCAGGTTACTTCACTAGGCTTGCCTGACGGCGTTCCAGTAGTTCCTTCTTCTGCCATCGGTGTCTCTCCAAATTGGTCAGATTGGCTTTGCTGGGCGTCTAAAATCCTTTACTATTCCGTGAGGAGAGGTTCCTCTAGGGTTAGGGGAATGCTCGCTAAGCGAACAAGCCCCCGGTCTTTCCCCTGAGTTCGCATCAATATGCTCTTCGCCTTCTGAGCACAACTGCTACTATGATAACCACCACGACGACGCCCATAATGATGATTATGACAATGGTCATGTCAATGGGTGGGATAGGTGTGGTGGGTTCACTGACTGTGACGAGCTCTGTATCACTTGAAGAGAGTCCGTGCTCATCCGTCACAATCAAGGTATAGCTGTACGTGCCGGAATCTAGTCCATCAACTGAGATGGAAATTACTTCTGAACTAGAGTTCCACGGACCCGATCTAACAACGGTGCCATCTATCGAGATCTCATAGCTTGCTGGAAGCGCGTCTGTTGGATGCCAAGTGATAGAGTTGCCAGTTTCGCCTAGCGTGTAGTTGATGTCTTCAGGATGGTCGATTTCTGGCGGCAGAGTGTCCTGAACACTTACAGAGAACGTGCCGCTCAATGTGTTCCCCAGAGTGTCGTTCACCCAAATATGCAGACCGTATGTTCCCTCTTCAAGGCTTACTATGCTGGTCACAAGACCATCTGCACTGACAGCGAAGCGAACCGTATCATTCAGCCACCATGTGCTGATGCCCGAAGGATCGATTGCCGTCAATCCGTAGCTGAGGGCATGACCAAGCTCTACGTTCTGATCGGTGGGATCTTCAGCCCAGACTGGCGCAGTCGTGTCATAGGCAGGAAGGAGGTTGGTTTCGGTGATGTAGCCCTCCATGGGATTTAGTGGGTCATCCGACCTGATGTATACGAGCATTCCTGTTGGTCGAAGAGCATACGCCGTCATCATGTGTTCCTCGTTGCTGAGAGTCCACACAGCATAACCTTCGTATATTGTGGATCCATCTACGAACAGGAGATCGTTCCACGCGAAGAACGGTGCGGCATCGCCCATGTCAGCGAACGAACCGATTACTTCTAGACTTTGTAGACCTGAGAAACAGAAGAAGTGCATGTGATCCCAGCCCATATCAGCAAATGGAATGTACCCATTGAGCACATTGACAATCATCCCGAATTCGCCAAGCATGATTGTCCCGCTTTCATTGTACAGGTGTATCGTCATCGAAACATTCACTTCAAACTCAGAGAGCCAATCGCCAAAGGTGAAGTTCATGTCCTCCGTGTACAAGTCTGTTTCAATACGCCAGTTGACATAGTCACCTGGATTCGGAAGGGCGATTGGAACCACATCAATGGAATCGACTGTGACCGTGGCATTGAGAGTTGTCAGGTCCCACCAGAATGCCATCAACAAGATTGTGTTTGTACCATTCTGAAAGACTGGGACAATGAGATCCGAATTGCCCGTCGCGTTCCAGAGTGACGTTATGAATTCACCATTCACAAACACGTGAATTTCTTGTAGGTTCTCCGAATCTGAGGCGTCGAACTCAACGTACACCTGACCTCCGAAAACAGTCGCCCCAATGGTTGGCGTAACGATAAAGAAGTACGTTCCGCCCACGCTCGGAAGAGCCGTGGCGACGTTGTTGCCGGTGAAGGGTTCACCAAGAACTGGTTCAGCATACGCAGTGATGTTGTAAGTCCTCATCTCAGTCGGTATCCAAGGATAGCTTAGCACATAGGACTCGTAGGAGTTCAACTGTGGGATGGTCACTGATGAAACCAGGGCGTCATCGATGTAGAGGCTGAACGCAACGCCAACCTCGTCTGACGTTCCCAAGTTGGTTACTGTGGCGTCGATAATGAACAGAGTGTCCACGGGAAGTTCCGAGGGCACATTGAGAGAAACTGCGAGGTCATGCTCGTAGGCATGATATGTGAATCTAAGAGCGAAATCGGTGACTCCTTCAAGATCGTCATCGAGATAGTTATTGTAGTGAATCCCGTCCCCGTGATTGAGTCCAACAGTTGCGGAGAATACATTCACAATCTCAAGGTAGTTGAACTGGATTAGGCCATCCGCATACAGTACAACCTCGAACGTTCCAAGAAGTGACCCTCCTAGGTGATCATAGTTGTCAAACTGTATTACCGCCCAGTCTGCGGTCACCCACGCATAGACATTGTTGTCCGCCCACAAATCATCCCAGAACGGAGCCAAAGCATATGCGAAGTCTGGGTCGGCCGATGGAAATTGCGGGTTGCTATACTCCCGCGGATCGGGGTTGCTGAAGGAGAGCCAACCGTTACTGCTGATATAGACTGTATCAAAGGTCCCATCGTAGAATCTAAAGTTAAACGGTAGTGCAACACTGGTATACACATCATCACCATTGAGATACAGATTCTCGCCGTTGGCCTTCGCATCCAACCATGTCGCAGATCCTTCCTCCATTGTGTAGTCATGTAGCTCACAGATTGAAACCAGCCGTGTGGCAGCATTGTTCCCGGTATTCTCATCATCTGGCTTAGGCGCGACGTAGGCAGTCACATTGTATGTGCCTTCAAGAGTCGGTGTCCATAAGTAGGAGAGTGTCTGGCTAGTGCCATTGGCGAGCTCAGAGATGAACAATGAGTCGACCTCAATGTCGTCAATGAAGAGCTGGAGCAGAACATTCGTTTCAATATTCAAGCCAGTGTTGAAGGCCGTAGCATTCAGCAAGACTGAGTCACCTGGGCTGAGGCGCTCTGGTGCTTGAAGACCAGCAGCCAAATCATGGTCATAGATGATGGGAATGTGCAGTAGGATATTCTCAAGGATGCGACTGCTACCGTTTTCAAAACCATATTCTAGGGTCTGTGTGGAAATAACTATAGCTCCGGCACCAAAGCGAAATTCAATAAGCGCTGGATAGTCGGGTTCAGCCACAAGAATGATGTCTGCTCCTGCAGGAATGCTGTCAAGATAACCGTATACTGACCACCACCAGTTATCCAACTCCGCATCAGTGATCAGATTAGGGTTCAACAGTATAGGATGTACGGGGTTGACAATACTCACCACATCACCGTAGAACGCAACATAGGTAGGTCCACCAGGAATCATGCCATTGACCCAATATGAGTCTGTAGCTGCATGTACCTCCAGTATGCCTCCTTGGGATGCATAGTCCTCGAACCAGTCCAAATTGCTGTAAACAGCCTCCATGAAGGCTGAAGGCTGTTCGGATGCGATTACGACCTTCTCATATGGAGAAAGATCTACAGAACCAATGTCCGAACTCAAGAAGATGTCATAGCTTATGCCCCAAGCCGTAAGAATATCTCTGATAGCGGGAGAACCCCACGGATCCCAAACCTGGAAGACCGCAACAGGTCCGGTTATCGCTATTTCAAAGACCACAACCATCGAGGTCACACCATTGTTGGTGATGCTCGCCTCGTCGGGCACGGGGGCTGCGTAAGCAGTCACGTTATAGACATCCTCAACAGCGGGGGTCCATGAGTAGGAGAGTGTTTCACTCGTACCATTGTTGAGAGTCGGAATGAGAAGTGAGTCTACCTCAATACCGTCGATAAAGAGCTGGAGCAGAACATCTGTTTCGCTATTTAGCCCGTAGTTCGAGACCGTGGCATTGAGTAGCGTCGAATCGCCTGGATTGAGGTGACCTGGCGCGTCCAGCGCGACACTAAGATCATGCTCAGGAATCTCGTAATCTGACCACTGGAGCGCATTGTAAATGAACTGGATATCCGCTGTGCTCGACCAGTACTCCGGTATATGTGAGCAATAGGCAAGTCCCCGATGAGTGAGTACAGCTCCATAATTCTGACTAGATACATCCAATGCTTGGTATGACGCGCCATTAAGCACGGAGGAGTCCCAACCAGAGCTCTGTGGATGGAACGACATTCCACCGTAGCCCACTCCATAAGGAGTGGACATTCCCTGGAAAATGGGATGAGCAAGGTTCAGGATGTCGAAGTCAGTTATGCTATCCGCGGTGTATGTGATGGAATCAGCTAGTCCATAGAAGGAAGCTAGATCCTCTGCATTCATAGGCATTGAAGAACTTGTCGACAACAGTCCATGTCCCTGCCGGACGTAATTCATGATTGCGTCATTTTGCTCGGTAGTGTATGGGTCATAGACATGGGACAAAATCAGAACGTCCGCATTGAAATCTTCAAGGGCCTGAAGTGTGAAATCGGGCGCGCTAAATGTCGTGTAGTCGATGAATATCGGAACACTCCCATAAGATTGCCAACGGAAATTGATCTCATCCCAACAGCAGTAATCAGGGTAAATTGTGCCGAAGCCGTATAGAACCGCAGCTGTGATGCGAACAGGAATGTAACCGGTGAAGTTGATATGCCCAGTCAGATTGGCCTCAATTGAGATTAGTCCACCTACAGTAGGAGTCAAAACGAAATCAATCAAGCCTGATGAGTTTGTGTAACCCGAATCGGCAACACCACAGCCAATGAGATTGATGAAACAATCTTCAAGTGGGCTACCCTCATAGTAGTCACTGGCAAAAACAGTTAGCGCTTGCGTTTCTTCTTTCATCAAGTAGATCGGGTCCGTGTCAAGATCAACTATTGGTGTATCATAGACGATGATGCCCGTTGTGCAGTTCAGGAAACCTGACTTCATGATGTTGACTTCAATGATTCCCTCCGTACTGGGATTAATGAAAATCGTGCAGGTTCCGTCGACAGAGGTATGATTCGACGCAGAAATGCCGCACCCATCAAAGGTGACATGGGCATTGGGAATTGGTGTGCCGTTCGCACATTCAACCACATCAATGGTGATTGTTTCCGAGGTTCCTGTTCTCAGGGCGTCATCGGAGAGTGTGGCCATCAAGCTTGGATATAGAAGGAAAGCGGCTGAGTTCTTGATGAGTTGACTTCGGTATTCTTGGCTGCCAATGGCATCAATTGAAAACCCGATGAATACAACCCCACCAAACGTGATTGAGGTTAAGGGTGACAGAGCTGAAATCGCACTATCGCCAGTGAAGCTGCCGCTGTAGCCACCGACATGCATTGATCCATTGGTTGGACTGAATACATCCGCGTACGGTGAACCCAGTCCTCCAGCCAACGGAATGGTTGCTGGTAAACCTGAGGTAATGGGATGCGCTCCAGTCTCAAGGTTCAGACTGCCAGAATTGGTGATATGTTGATCAAATTCGACATGGAATAGACTCGGGAAGATGGCTCCGTGCTCAGCATCCAGAGTGTTCAGAATGCTGCACCCTTCGAACAGAAGGTTGCCGCCGTTATTGTGGTAGTCAAAGAGTACATCCAGCAGGTAGCTATTCGGAGCAACCAATGGATATCCGTAGTTATCACCAACCGAGACAACAACTATGTTATACAAATCCAGTAGAGAAAGGCTAGGAGTTGAGTTCCATCGAGGATAATAGATGGACACGTTGTACTCCTCGTGGAGCGCAACATAGAAGTCGGCGTAGTTCGTTGAGTCGCCAGCATTGTCGTCCACCCAACCACCGGGATATGATGGGCCCCACTCACCGGCGTCATCTGCGATTACTAATACATCACCTCGCTTGACTTGAAAGAAGACTTTATCGCCTCCATGATGAGTGCCATTGTCAGCCTCGATGTATAAACTGAGCATCCCGAAACCAGTGACGTTGATGTCAGACGAGAATGCCCCGGAGGTGATGGTGAATACCTTCGTCTGAAGTACGCTGCCCTGTGCATCGAGAAGATAGGCAGTGCCGGAACCGTCTTGATCTGATGTACCGCTGAAGTCAAGAAGAGCATTATAGATAGGTGCGGAGTCTAGACCCACAGCGACATTGAGGCTTCCAACATAGAAGTCGGTCAACGTTGTACGCACGAATGGATTGTGTACTGTGGTTTCTACCGTGTAACGCCCGGGATACTCGTTGACATAGAAAGTGGCAGTGTATTCACCAAGGACATTGGTTGCGAGGGCATCGTCATAGACAATTGTGCCAAAGGGGTCTTTGACGGTGACATTTACAGTTCCTACTATGGGGGTGTTGTTGTAGAACAAGCTACAGGTGCCATCGAGCTGAACTTCCTCATCAGTTTCAACTGCTGAAGCTTCAGTTGTGACGTTATGCTTCCAATAGAATTTGAATGTAGGATCACCAAAGTAGATAGACTGATAGACTGTTTCCAAGCTAACTACATTTGTCATGTCGAATGTCGTAACAACCTCGTACAATGCCGTCTGGAAGGCTTCTTTGGGACTGGCGGTCTGCTGGTCCAGCGCATCTTGAAGAAAATTATTCCAGAAACGATGGTGGAATCCATCGAAGGCATGATAACCGGCCCACGCAATTCGTGTGGCACCGATGTAAGCAATCGCTCCACCATTCGTAGCTCGGAAGAAGGCCTCGCCTATCGTCGGTTCTATGCCTTCGACGTCGAACGCTGCGGTTTCGCAAGCCATTGCAAAGGCAAGGAAACTCATGTTGCCATTATCCAAATCAAGGGCTTCAGAGGCGTATAGGGAATCCACCCACTGGTCATAGGCTCCGTGATCGAAGAAGTCTACTAGGCTAACTCCCGCATTGATCCGGTCAATCGTTGCCTGATGAGACAGCGAGCCGTCTGTTGGGTAGAGCCGGTCAACCTCAAAGAACGAGTCGTAGAGAAACCTCTGATTTATCTCTTCTTCAACCATGTTGGCTCCATCGCCGCTACCGAAGCAGTCGGGAGCAATTAGGAGGAAGTCATCCATCCAGTCGCCAAGAACAGGATTGCTTTCGAATCGAATAATAGAAGCACATACTTGCTTTGCTTGTTCAGGAGTCTGAACAGGAAGTCTGCCGACCATTACTTCTGGGAACAGGTCTACGTTATCTTCAAGCTCGCCATAGAGCCCGTTGTCATTAGCATCCCAGTCCCCATCTAGGCACTCGAAGTAGAAGTCGCTTGGTTCAGTACCGTTATCGAGCCCTGCACCGGCGTTCTCCGGATCCCATACCTCGCGAGTCGGTACGATATCGCAATCGCCAACAAGCAAGTAATACTCGGTCCCCCTATCGTGGTACGTCGCGTTGATGAAATCGCGTACCTGCTCTGCATGGTCGTCCCCAGAATACCATGCGTAAATGTCCTGCACTGTTTCTATGGTGACATTGAAGCCAATATCTGTCTTCCAATCCACGAAATCCTCCAATGCAGTTACAAACGTTTCATCAGCAATGAGGATATAACCTTCGCCGTTGTCGAATGACGGTCCGAAGGATGTTGAAGGATTGATGAAATCTTCGGGTGAGATGGGCACATCGAATTGAATCTCAACAGTCAATTGGATAGCAAGCAGGCCCTCCTTTGTGGTTGGATTGTATCGGAGCGGACGCAGTGTCATGTAAAGCCCCTGTTCGTCACCCATATTCACGATATCGGTTTCAATGACATTATCTGGTGCAAACGTAGCCAAAGCGTAAGCATCTGGATCAAGGAAAAGCCCTTTCAGAGATCCCAGTTGATTTGAAACTTGCAGTGGTTCAGGCCCCGGAATGATTCTAAGTCCATTAATGGACTCGAACATTTGGTCACGAACCTCAATGGATTTCACATTGGCATAGTCAGGGATGGAGAGCATTATGTTTCTGTATGGCAGTGTTGGGCGTCCGTGATCCTGGCTGAGCTGAGTGTTTGGAACTACTAAGCTTTGAAAGACACCTTCTTCAAAAGAGTACGTGATTGTGCTGTAGCTACCAATTGAAACATCAACGTAGAGAGTGTCACCTGCAACCTCATAGCGAATGTCCATGCCAGAGCCTGCGTCTTCGTACAGGCGTGTTTCCCAACGTTGAATGCCCTCTGCGGATTGCCTGTAAGGCGCTAGCATGTCGCGGGAGTCAAACCAGTTGTTTTTTTCGTCTAGACGATACCAGTCATCGTCGGTGCTTGACGGTTCCTTTGAGCTCAATGGCTGAGCGCGGTCTTTGGTTGATGACGATACAAATGAGTCATCAAGTGTATTGAGTTGTTTAGTTATGCCCTCCGTTGAGTTTCCAGATGGAAAATAGCTGGAAAATGGCACGGTTAGCGGCGGTACAAAAAGCAAAGAGATCACTGCCAGACACAGCAGTTTGGAAAGCAAATCGGTCCTCATTGGGAATCCCCTTTTTTTGGCGTGCGCAAGGAATAAGCGGCCAAAACTCTGTCTATGTTACAGAATTCAGCATTGCTCTGGCTTCGTCCGTCCTTACCACAGGAGTTCTAAGAAATAAATGCTATTAATTGTTTGCAGTTTTTACATTATTCAGCTTCGTCATACTCTTCAAAGACCGACCAGTTCGGTGCGTATTCGATTGGTTCAAGGTCCCGCTCTTCTAGTTGCAGGCCCTCAGCTTCTGCCACTGCTAGTCGTAGTGTGTAAGACTTAGCACCCTCCCAGCGCAGGTAATCATTCAAGTCCGCAGAGAACTCGCCCTGATACCGCCCACACTGTCCGCTACAGAACACCTTACTATTCTCGCGGATCTCAAGAATCCCACTACAATATTTGCAGAAAGCCTCCATTCCATGGGCATGTAATCGGCCATCAATCAAGCGTACGAGAAAGACAGTGTCGTCGAGATTGCAGACGCCCCACTCCTCGCCTTCATGGGTTGTCTTTTGCCACAGTTGTCCTTTTGGACGCTCCCGCTTCACAACCACCGGAGGCTTAGGTTGACTGACTTCTTTCTTCTCGGACTCGTCGAAGTCGGCCAGCCTTGTCTGCACAGAACGCCTCATGCAGTGATGTGCCTACAGGGACTGATAAACACGTAGACATGGACCGCCTGTGTTAGCTTGATAGATCGGTTATCCTTTCAAGCATCCATTCTTCTATGTGCTTCTTTTTCTTCCATGTATCCTCGAAGGGGGTCTCCACAAGATCTCGACCTGATTCCCCAACCATGATACCTGTCTTGCCCTCGAGTATGCAGTCAATGGCATATGCACCAAGGCGTGTTGCCAGAATCCGATCACAATGGGTGGGATTGCCTCCTCTCTGGATGTAGCCAAGAATAGAAACCCTGCAACCCTCTTCCACCTTGTCGGTGAGCTTTGAAGCTATTGCAGTAGCGTCCCCGGCTTCGTCGCCTTCTGCCACGATGATGATGGAACTCATCTTACCTTTTCTTCGCTCCTCAATGATAATCTGGGCGAGTTCATCAAGATCCGTGGGAGTTTCAGGGATTATTATTGCAGAGGCACCGCTCGCGATTCCCACGTGTGCCGCGATTGCTCCCGAATGCCGCCCCATCACCTCGATAAGGAACACCCTCGAAAACGCTTCTGCAGTGTCTCGAATCTTGTCGATTGCCACTAGAGCATTGTTCACTGCAGTGTCGAAACCTATCGAATGGTCTGTACCAAAGACATCATTATCGATAGTTCCTGGCACGCCGATGAGCAACCCGTCTTTCCATCGTTTCCCAAGCTCGTAGAGCCCTCTCATGGTTCCGTCCCCCCCGACAGCAATCAGCGCGTTTATGTCCTTCTTCTTTAATTTCTCAGCCGCTTTCTTGAGACCCGCTTTGGTCTTGAACTCCTCCGATCGGCCAGTAGTGAGTATAGTGCCACCTCTGTGGATGATCTTTGCCACCGACCTTGCGTCAAGAAAAACGTACGCTTCATCAAGGATTCCTTGGTATCCTCCAACGATACCGTATACTTGGAATCTCTGCTTGCAGCCGATTCTAACAATGGCCCTGATACAGGCATTCATCCCGGGGCTGTCTCCGCCGCTGGTCAGAACTCCTATTCTCATAGCTGAAGCGTATGTGGGTTTTCAGATATAGCCATTCTGGCGAATGCAAACGGGTCGACTATGGGGCGTTTCAACCAGGAGGATTCTCAGCAAAGAACATCAGGTAATCAGTACCGGGGATCTCCTTACCAAGCGCCCTTAAGGTCATGACAAGTTGGCCTCGATGGTGTGTGTTGTGAAATAGATATTGCAGATAAAAGTCTAGAACGTCCATCTCAAATGGTTTGTCAGTCAGGTGTGGGACCATTATCTTGCCCTGTGGAATCTCCGCGATTGTCTTGCTCAATCGAGTATCCAATCGAGCCCATCGGCTTAGAAGCTCATCCATTGAGTATCTTTCAACTGCTTCGAACACTGTCCGATCAGATGATTCGTCTGCAATGTAGAAGCACGTTTCCAGCGCAAGAACAATATGCTCGCTTAGACCTCTTGCCGTTTTTGTTCCGATCTTCTTGTTGAGCTCCTTCTTAGTCAGTTTGCTGACCAATGCTCTGATTCTTTTTCCTGCCCAGAGATTGTACTGTCCAAGATACTTGAAGGTCGTTTTGGATTCCTCCATGTGCTTCGTAAGGTCACAACTAGCTTAGCTGAACTTTCTCTTCTTTGTATCGGTTTGACTAAGGTGTCGATTTGACAAGCCACTCTTGGTTGCCCTTCAAACCAGGTTCTTGAACTTCAGATAGAACAACAGTGGTACGGTGATGATTAAGCTGAATAGCGTGATGATGACAAACGCAAATGGGTCGCTCTCTAGCGGAAGACCGACGTTCATCCCATACAAACTTGCTATCAGTGTCGGCACACTCACAACTAATGAGATTACGGTCAGAGTCTTCATGACCTTGCTTAAGTTATGACCTACAATGCTGTCGTATGCATTCATAGCATTATTGATGAGATCTCGATAGATGGCGCTCAATCCCATTTGCTGCTCAAGATCAACCTCAAGTTCCTCAAGCCTATCAGCATCGAGTGGCATCTTGCCAATCATGTGAACTCTCTTCAATCTCCGCAAGACCCTCATGTTAGCCTTAAGGGCTGCCTCCATGAAGATTGTATCTCTTGAAAGCTGGAAGAAACGGTCAAGCTGCGACGGGTAGAGCTCGGCTAGCAGGCGATCCTCCATGTTGTTAATTGTAGCCTCAACAATATCAAGCGTATATTCAAAGGACTTGATGATGGTTTCCCACAGTTGGTAAATGACCTCACTTGGTGTGGTGCTGTTTCGAAGCTTCACCCACACCCGGTCCTTCCTAAGAGGGACAAGCTGATTCTTTACAATGATGATGTCGCGTCCGTTCGTGAAGACACCAATTGGGTAGGTGGAGTACGGGCGCTCTTCTACATTGAGATTGACGGGCACTCGAAGTATAAGCATGGTATACCTGTCTTCTATCTGAAGCCGAGGTCTCTCGTCCAAGTCCTGGACATCCTGCAAGTCCTCAAGGTCGATCTCGAAACGCTGAGATATCTTCGCTAAATCCTTGGGAGTAAAATCAACTAGATCGATGAGCAACGGTACGTCTGGAGCTGCGTCAAGGTTGTCATGTTTTATCCCACTCTCCAATTCGATTATTGTGAAGGTGCGTTTCTCCTTCTCTATACCGCTCATCGTATCCACCTCGTATGCAGTTTCGTATCGCTGACATCTTTCTTTACCCAACTAGATAGGTGGTTCTATTACATGCGAACCTTAGAACACAATTGTGCCTTTTACCCTGGGGCCTGTAGATATCCGCTGTTGCCCTTTTAGGGTTTTCCGCATACTTCAAGAACGAACAGACTAGATTATCACACTCTCGACTTCGACCTTGCGGTTCTTCAAGCCTAGCGCTGTTGAGAGTATTGTCTTTCCACCAAACAGCTCTGCCTCTGGCTCTCCGCGATAAAGTGCGTCTGCTATCCGTGCTAAAGCGTCCGCCTTCATGATTCCACTGCCACTAGCACCTCCAACGACCAAGACACCCGATTCCTTGTAGACAAAGGGAATCCTGTCCGGGGCATAGCTGTAACCTCCTGCCCAGCTATTGACGGGTCTCGCATCGGTGAATGCAGGGAAGTACTTGGATAGAACCGGATAGATTGAATCCTCGTAGTAGGCGCTCTCGGGAACAAGGTCTTCATCGGTCTGTATGTATTTGTACTCGCGACCGAACTTGTCGCCGCAGCCTATCCAGAATCCTTTCTCTTGATGTTGCGGTCTGAAATAGACTCCTGCAGAGGGAAGAATCGTGAACGGGATGGAGTCCATCTCACTGAATCCCTTGGTGTTGAGTACTTCAAGCAACTCCGCCTTGTCTTCTGCATGCAAGACGAAAATTTGACGCTTCTTCGCCTTCGTCAAGCTGTCAATCCCTATGGGATCTAGAAGCTCATTGGCCCAAGCTCCAGTCGCGAGAACTACCGTTTCAGCCCTGATGTTGCCCTTGTTGGTTCTAACACCGACCACATGCTTCTTCTGCCATACAAATGGCTCACCAGGCAATTCTAGCGGAGGGTCGGCTTCGACAATGAGGGTCTGAACGTCAACCCCATAGCGAGGCTTCACTTTGCTGATCTTAATGAACTCCTCTAGGTAGTGCTCTACAAGGCGTGTTGGATCCAAAACACCGCAGTCTGCTCCAAAGAGGCCATAGCTTACCTCTTGAAGGTTCATCAGCTCAGCCTCCTCGTCTCCAGCAAAGTCAACATTGAGATTCGGAATTAGCTCCTTTAGCTGCTTCTTGTCATAGACTTTACAGCTAATATCGGACTCCTTCATTCGCTTCATCCAAAGCTTTACACTCTCGTGGCTGAATTGCTCCTCACTCAGAAGCCAGAGGTACCCTGTTTTTTCAAACATCAGGTCGTAGCCTATCTCGTTCTGCACGTGTTCGAAATACTTGATGGAGGTGTCAGTGAGCAGTTGATTAGTAGAAGATGCGAACATATTCCGCACCGCTGCGGCACTCATGGCAGTGTTAGCTTGCCCTGCAGCCAAATATCTATCAACAAGAAGTATCTTCTTTGACGGATTGTTCTTTTGCAGGTAGTAAGCAGTGGCAACTCCAATCACACCAGCTCCCACGACTACTATGTCAACGGACTCTTCATTGCTCAAAATGACAAGCCTCCAACGTGTGTTGCGGCCGAGAACAATGCCCGCCTAAAACAGTTTCCGTGCACCAAAAGAAAAAAGGTGCCAGAGGGGCAGCAGAGCAACCTCACTGCCTATCTGGCCTGTAGTTTCCTGCTTTCATCGTAGCCGGGTTATATCTCTAGGACACACATGAGCACATCATGATCCGAGCTCCTAATCCCAGTATTCCGATCGTAGACATATGTCCAATAGGGAAAGTCAGGATTGAAATGGATCACCATGGCCTTATGAAAGGCTTTCTTCAACGATGGTGTAAGCAGAATGTGGTCTAGACATTCCGATACCCCCCTGTAGATGTAGGTGTAGCGATCTTCTTTTTCTACCTCATAGTTCAGATGGTTCAACCCACCAACAGTCAGCGCTGCCAATGTTGCGCTATCCACGAAGTCGTTTAGATCACCAATCACAACGACCTTCGCGTCTGGATGGCCATCATCAATCTCGTCAACTAAGCTACTGACCCACTCTGCCTGTTCGATGCGTCGGGGCTCTGGATCCGCATAGTATGGTTCATAGACACCCTTCGACTTGAAGTGATTGATAATCAACCACAGATCTGAGGTGCTTCCTTTCTTCCCCAGAATCTCAAGATTGACCACCAGGGGTGGTCGCGAGAAGAGTGGATTGGCTCCCTCTGGGCAAACGTAATTGGGGTCTGTACCAGGTCCGTAGCCATCGTTCAAGTATGTGTGATACTGCCTAGCCTCCGCATAGTTAACCGAGCCAACTCTATCAGTTCGATAGAGCAGACCAACATTGATTCCGCGGACATCTGGCCCATCAATGAGGATTGCCTCATATTCAGCCTCAATTGGCCACGTTGCTGCCAGTTGCTGAAGGAGTTCAATCTTCTCTACTTCTTGCACTGCGATTAGATCAGGCTCGCCTAGGAAATCATGAATGGCGTGAGCATGCTTCGCAAAATCCGTTGCAACGTAGTAGTCATCAAAGAAGTTGTACATGTTGTAGGTGGCAATCGTTAGAGCCTTGTAATCCTTGGCTGGCTTCAAGTTGTGCCCTTGTTCAATTACTTCGAGCTCGATGTTCCTAGCTGGCTGTATCTTGTACTCGTCGTAGGTGTAATCGAGCGGCCCGTATAGACCTTTAACCACCCAACCGGATTCGACTTCAAGTCGACACCCGCCTTCATCATCCACAAAGATTAGCTCGCCTGTGCCAACGGGGTCGTCCTGGAACACTCGCTCGACATTTAGATCCTCGACAACACCAGCGAACTCGTTAAAGCGATCTGTACCAGCCACCACTTTCATGTCTGAAACCGAAACAAGCATCCCCTCAAGCGATTCATAGTAAGCATCGGATGCATAGTCACGGCGTGGCGGATTGAGCTCAACTGCGTCAGGAAGTGGATTGTCACTGGACAGGATAGTGATAGTCCTTGCATAGTATACCTCGGTCAACCCGTAGTACTCCTTGACCTTTCCGACCAAGTAAATCTCATCGCCGACATTCACATCCGTCCAACGATTGTAAACGAAGATCCCGTCAGAGGTATCCGGATTACCGTCACCCTCTGAATCTTGAAGGAAGAACCCTTTCTTATTCTCACCTTGGTAATCGGCTGTGACAATACCCGTAGTTTCCAGATACGTGTATTGATGCGGTGATTCAAAACCATCGCCTTGGATATCCCCGATTCTATAGAATGTATAAGCATGAACCAGAGTTGGACTCATAATAACGAGAAATCCAAGTGTAGTCAGAATGTACAGCGTAAGCAGCCTACGTATTTGTTTCTGCGTCATTTTCATTCTCTCTCCCTTTTTGAATGTCAAGACATGCTTCTGGAGCTGGTCGTTTGACATCTAATGGCTGCATGTGTAGGCACACTATTTGTTTGTTATGCTTCGGATCCCCTTATGCCGCTGAAACCAAGCCCTGCCTGGAGCATCTCCAGTCGGTGGAATAACGCCAAGCGATTCAATCTCGCATTTCGCGTGGTGCTATTATTACCAATACCAGATGCTAATACATGCCGAGGGATTGTTATGCCAGACACTATCAACCCCTTCGGTTAGAGGTGTGACGAGTTGCAGACATTGAAAGGAATCAATGCACTTGAGCGAATTGAAGAGCGCTATCTCGCACTTCGCAAGCTCCTTACCGATTTGGTTGCTAATTCATCCTCCAGCACGCAGATTATGTCTGCATTACACAAGATTGGAGAAATCGCAAAAGGGATGGCTTCTATCGGCGTATACATTGGGCCTGGCGAGTGGATTGCGCTGAATCCTACGGACAAAAGAGCGAACTGGCGGCCTGCCGAGAGGAGTGAAGCAGACCTCTTCACAAAAGCAATGAACGTGAGCACAGTGGAGTTCTGTGAAGGGCAATCCAGTTCCAGTCCTCTGATAGCAGTGTCCTCCGAAGGTCAAACTCCGTTGGTCTTGGTTATCACTGACATAAAGGATTCAAAATGGTCAGATTCGACTATCGAAGGCTTCAAGGAACTCATGCTTCCTCTCAGCTTAGCTGTCCAATATGCAATGTCACTTCAAGAGGCCAAGCGGTCAGCACGCCAGACAGATCTACTTCTTGACCTTCTTCTCCACGACATCAGGAATTTTATCAGCATAACTCGAACCTCCCTGGAATTCCTAGAGATCGACTCCAGCAATGTGAACACAAGAGAGGAACATATCGCAATCGCATTAGACCAGACCGACGGCATAACCAACTTGCTTGCACGTGTGAAAGGCATTCTATCCAAGAAAGAACCAGGAGAATTGTCATCGGTGAATCTTATCGAAGCCTTGAGGGCGAGCATTAGCACCGTCACGTCACAGTATGGAAACGATATACTCGAGATTGGACTGAAAGACGAACTGGAAGATGGCACGCCCTTTGTGATTGCAGACCAGCTCTTATCGGAGGTCTTTGTGAACATTCTCACCAATGCAATCAAATACACAGAAGAAGATACCAAGTGGATTGAAATTGATTGGAACCGCTGGAGTGTCAACCCCTCATTCGTTGTGATATCGTTCTCTGACAGAGGTAGGGGGATTCCAGAACACCTCAAATCCAAAGTTATCGGGCGTTTTGCCCTCGAAAGCAGCACGGGTATGGGTCTTGGACTAAATGTCATTTTGCGACTTGTTGAGCAATAGGCTGGGTATCTCTGGTTCGAGGATAGGGTTAAAGGTGACCATAGCCAAGGCACCGTAGTAAACGTCGCTCTTCGTTTAGCTGGCGATTAGTTACAGGCACGGTCCTGAGTGAATTACGGCTCAGGTGGAGGAACTGTCAGCTGCGCTCGTTCATTGAACATCTCGCGCAGGAACAGACGCGACGTTATTAGAGCAGCAATCATGGCGGACAAGAAGATCATGATGAATATAATGACTTGATAGATGGCGGCCTCGAGTGGATTTACACCTCCGATAATCATTCCGCTCATTAGCCCCGGAATACTCACGATGCCAAGAGACGCGTACCGGTTCAAATTCGGCAGCAAGCCGGACCTTATTGATTCACGAATTGTTAGCTCTGTTGCTTGCTTAGGCGTGGCGCCAAGAGCCAGGGCGGTTTCAAGGAGTGGTCTTTGCTTTTGGGCGTTTGACCACATCCTGTCGATAACCAAGCTGGTTAGACCCATGCAATTCCCGATGAGCATGCCACCCATTGGAATGATGAATTCCCCAGGACCCGACCGCCAATCGATAATTTCCAGTACAACTACAACGGCCATGACAGAGAGAGCGCCGACCAAGATTCCCGGGAGAGTTGCACGCATGACCCCGGGAATGCGTTCCAGATTGCTTCTTGTCGTATGGCCGGCAAAGACGCCCATGAACGTCAGCACACCAAAAATGACAATCAAATCAGAGAGGGCAAAGATGTAGACCAGAATCAAGGCCATCAATATGATTTGAATTGTACCCCGAATCGTGCCTACGATCAGTTTGTGTCCTATGCCGATTCCTTGCCATTTTGTTACTATGATAAGGACAGCCAGCAGTATCATCGCGGCGGCGTAGCGTTGGAGCATCACAGTGTACTGCTCTGGAATCTGAAATAGGGCGAATAGATCTAATTGCATTCTAGGACGCCTCCGATAGGTTTTCCAACTCTAGGACTCTAGAGGTGAAACGTTCTGCCTGCTCTTTGTTGTGTGTCACAATCAAGACGCCCATCTGGTGATCACTCAGAAGACTATTGATTGTCTTCTCCACGGCCAACGCCGAATCTGTATCGAGGGCAGAAGTAGGTTCATCGAGGAGTAGCACATTGGGTTTGAGCAGGAGTGCGCGAGCTATTGCCACGCGTTGTTTTTGACCACCTGAGAGGTTCTCAGCATTACCATCCAAGTCTATTGGCCAGAGCTGAACCTCCCGCAGTATTGCTTTCAGTTGTTCATCCTCAGTGGTCATCCCGTGAACCTTTAACCCCCACACGAGATTCGCTCTAACCGTGCCGGGAAACATCTTGGCTTCTTGGGGGACCATCACTACTCTCCGACGTAGCTCTTGAGGATTCCATTCTCTAACATCCTTCTCTTGAAACCGCACACTTCCGGAAGTGGGTGACAGGAGATCGTTGACGATTCGAAGCAGTGTACTCTTCCCACATCCAGAAGGTCCAGTGATTCCATAGGTTTCATTGTGGTGCAAGATAAGAGAAACATTCCTCAGTACTTGCTTCCCTTCAAATGCCATAGAAACCTTCTCTAGCTCTAGTATCGGAGCGTCAGGCATAGATATTTCAATCCTAGATACTAACGGATTGCATCGTTGTTAAAACTGCTAGTATCAGTAACTTGGTACCATAATGGTCATAAGGCAAGCTCTTAGTTCGCTCTTGCTGAGTGTGAAACTGGATGGATGAATCTGACGCTGAACAGGATATGGTGCTGATTGAAGGAAGATCAGAAACCATCCGAATTGTTGTTGGAGTTGTTCTTGCGGCCCTTTATGCGGTTTTGGCACTTCTTCCTATGAGTGGCTTTGTGGGGGCTGGAGGCATCACTAGTATCCTGAGCTTCGCAGTTATCATTGCACCTCTCTTCGGATTGCTGCTTGGACCAACCAGGGGTTTTGTCTTCGGTTTGATAGCTGGAATACTAGCGTATGTAGTGACTCTGCCCGTCGGTACAAGCGTCTACATATTGCTGCCACTAACAATCCTAGGTCCGGCAGTCGCCGGGCTTTTCACAGGGCTCGCGATGAGGAGAATTACCAAGATTCGAGGCGTTCGCCTGCCTGGCCCAATCTTGACAGCGCTATTTCTAGCTGCAATAATCGTGCTGTACGAGATTCCCAACCACAGCGCCTGGTGGTTCATGACGCCCTACATGCTCGCATTGATTATTGTGTTGCTCCTGCAGGTGAGAAGCATTGAATTCAATCCTGATAGGCAAGGGCCCTTGAGGTACCTGCAGCTCCTTCCGTACACATTCATCGGCGCGATGCTTGACCACTCTATGATGGCGATGGGCTCTGTGTATCTCTTGACACTGGAGCCAGCGGTCTTTGGTTTCGTTATATTTCCGTTGATGCTGTTGGAGCGTGGGCTTGCGGCGATTGTCGGTGCCATGGTCGCATCTGTTGTGCTGGGCGCATTCCGCAACGAGGTGTGGATCAAAATTCAGGTTTCCTCGGCTGAATCCAGTGTCTGAATAACAATCTCAATTGCTCGGACGATGCTTTCGAGGGGCATTGTGGCAAGCTCCATCTTATCCTTCTCAAGGGCTTGAGAGGGCAGCGGTGGCAAGTGTATGAACGTGACACGCGCGCGAATCTTGCCTGTCGCAATTCTGTGGAGGATACTGAATAAAATCCAATTGCATCCATATGTTCCTGCGTGATAGCTGACGTAAGCAGGAATTCCCTCACTTTTAAGAGCCTCTACAAGTGGATGAGGGTCAATGTTTGCGTAGTAGGCCGCCGGTGCATCTGCATCAATCACATCAGTTTCCGGAGTGTTTCCCCAGTTATCAGCGCGCTTTGTGCCCAATGCGTTGATAGCAATGCGTTCAATGGATACCGTAGCTCTGCTGGCTTGGCCACAACACAAGATGACCTGTGGGTTATGAGCAGCCAACAGCTCCTCAAGCTTATCCAAGGCTGTCGCATAGTCGAGCGGAAGGGTAGCCCCTACGATGTCGTATCCTGCAATCTTTCGCCCACTGATTGCCTTCACTAGTTCATCTGAGGGGTTTATGCTGTATCCATTAAAGGGCTCGAACCCTGTAGCAAGCAGTTTTGACATCCATCCACTTCATTTCATAGCATTGTGATCGTGTTTCGTCATATACGCAACCAGATATCGAAGCAGAGGGATATTGATATAATGCATCCTATCAGTCTTGCAGCACCTCTAGAGGAGATAGGAAAAGGGAAATCTCGCTCATAGAGCCAGCCCCCTTCAACTTAAGCTAACTGCCACCTCGTTTTCTCAGGAAAATTACGATCCCAATCATTAGCACAACTAAGCCTGCTGAGATTCCCAAAATCATGCCGAAATCAAAGATTGGAGTTGTCGTTTCTGTGGGCGTCGTGGGCGTTGGTGGCGTTTCGACAGGCTCCGTATACGGATTTACTGTGACAATGACCTCGTCAGATACTAAATTTCCGCCATAGTCAATGACCACGATTGTGACATTGTAGACTCCTTGTGCCCAGTTGCTAATTCCCATCTCTATGGGGTAGCCTGAACTCCAAACTCCCGAGCGGAAGACGACACCATCTCGGTATATCAGGAATTCATGCGGATGGTCGTCTGTTGCCGTCCACTCAATCATGAGACCATAGTCTTCTTCGCCTTCAGTGTATTCGACGTCATCAGGATGACTGATCTCTGGCAAAATGCTGTCTGTCACCGTGATGCTAAAGATGACTGACGCGTAATTGTCGTAAGGGTCAAATGCTCTGACCTCTAACCAAAATACGCCGGGCCACCACAATGAAGATGAGTTGGTAATCACGCCAGAGGAGTCTATGTAAAACTGCTCCGTGACATTCAGCCACCATTGATCAATGCCAGATGGGTCAGTTGCGTTCAAATCGTACCGAAATTCATCAGTGTACTCTACAGTCTGATCCGTAGGTAATGGATGCCATTCAGGGCCTGTCGTATCCTCCACAGTCACTGTGAAGACTGCTACGAGCTCAAAGCCTTGGAAATTCATTCCTGATACGCGTAGCTCGTATGCACCAACCGCTAGCGGAGTGATGTTTGTAATAACCCAGTTCCCATCAATGGTGAAATGAACTATGTCGCTAACCACCATGTTCAGGGGTTCAGGAGCAGTAGCATTCAGGTCGTACCGGAAGCTATGGTCGAACTCGACTATTTGATCTACAGGTTCTTCCACCCATGATGAGGGCAGTTCTGGAAAACCGGGTGTCATTAATGGATACTGATCCTCGTTGCTAGCGCTACCTGGAATTGGGTGAGGTGTATCCCCAATCCCATCTGCATTGCCGTCAGAGCCAGTATAGTTCAACCAGTAGTTATGGTGGATGAAGTTATCTTCTCCGTCATCAACCGCGTTGTTGGAATTATTCGCAAAGGTGTTCCAGAAAATTGAGCACTTGATTGCACGATCATCAATGTAGAGTCCATACCTGGTGTTGTTGGCACATGTGTTGTTCATCAGTGTGGCAAACTCGTAATACTCAATGGAGATGCCATCACGACTGTTGTTAAAGCAGAAGTTGTCCACAATCAGGATGTACGATGAATAGAAACCCCCTACATGGATCCCATCAAAGCTATTGTTGACGCACGTATTGTTCGAGATTATGCCCCCCACGATATTACCCATTACAATACCAGTGGAGCCATTGCTGCATGTGTTGTTATCAACTGTCGTGTAGTCACAATTGCTACGGATACTGATGCTGGTGCTGGGAGTTGTAACGGTATTGTTTGCAATAACGCAGTGTTCTGAATCCTCCAAGTGGATCCCAACTCCACAGTTACCGATAAGATTGCCAGCGACTGTGACCCATTCGGAGTATTCGAGTTTGATACCCTCCCAAAGGTTATCGCAACAGGTATTATTCAATGCGGAGCTGTAGTCAGCATTTCGCAAGGTCATCCCTGTGCCATCGTTGTATTGGCATGTGTTGTTTACAATAGCGCTTCCGTGACTCGAGTGGATTCGAATTCCCTCATCGTAATTCCAACTGCAATTATTGTTAGCAATAGTGTTGTTTTCCCCAACTAAATCGTAGATGCCGCGATAATTGCGCATGCACGTATTATTAGCCACGGTGTTGAATGTGCTTTCATCAGTGGAACCAACATTCGCAGAGATATAGATACCAGTCCGTAGATTGTCGGTACACGTATTATTGGCAACTAGATTGTGTGGACCACATCGTTCCAAGTTGATGCCATGAATGCAATTCGTGACTGTATTATTAGTGACTGTAGAATAATTCGAACGCACCAACTGAATACCAACTGAGCAGTTAGCCATAGTCTGATCTTCAACAACTATACCGGAACACGCAACAATGATGATTTGTCCAGCTTCCGCTGGGACGATTTCCCCAACCTGATCCTGCAGGTATACTAACGGAAGACCATTGACAGTGTTATCAGTGACTTGCTCCTGCCGGACAAAAATTTCAAAACGGGGTTCCAGAAACAAGCCGCAGCCTATCATGGTGTTGTTGGCGACAGTATTGCCACCCGACTCGTGTAGCAGTATCGCATACTTTCCATTGTCGATGAAAGTGCTGTTGGCAATAGTATTGTCATTGCAATAATGACCAATACTTATCCCCGTGTCGCCATTCTCAGTGAACGTGTTGTTGTAGATAGTGTGAGAGCCATTATATAACATGTAGATGCCTACGTCGTCTTGCATGAATCTATTGCTGGAAACATTGACATCGCTTGAGTGATCCAAATAGAGACCATAGGCATTACCAATGAACGTATTGTTGTAGATTGAAAATCCAGGGGTGTGTTCTATAGCTATCCCGAAGTTGCAGCTCGTAAGAGTGTTGTTGATTATCGCTGCTGAACCACAATCCTGCATGCGCATTCCGTAGGTATTGTCTTCACAGAGATTGCTGACCAGTTGTGCGTTACTCACATTCAGTAGGTGGATGCCTATTCCGCCGGCTCCTCCATTATCCCGCACAGTGCAATTCAGAATGATGAAGTGAGCTCGTGTATTCCATATAGCAATGCAGTCATCACTTCCTCCCGTGATGTTGTAGTTCTCGATGCGGTATGGGTCTTCATCTGTACCTGCTCCAGGCCACCCTTGACTAGCGAAATCTGCATCACCATTAATCGATATGACTGCATGCGGTATATGCCCAGCTGTAGCGATTTTCTTGGTGAATGTAATTCGATTAGTATCCACCTCTTCCGAGATGGCAATTTCAGGAGGGATAGTCAATAGAAGAAGTCCAAAGATTGCAATGATGGTCAGTGAATTCGCTATCCCTCCATGCTTAGTGGTAACTCCACAAATACGCATGGCTTCTACCTTCCTCTCTTCGTAGTGTTGAACAACTGGCCGCGAAGCTATTAAGTTTTATCGAAATCGAAGCCCTGCCCGACAAGTCACCAATTGCTTCTTCATAAAGAAAAAGGGGGTGCCCCACGGGTCTAAGAAGCGACCCGGGGAGCTCACAGCAGCTCCTTTGCAGGGTGACCGCTCTGATTTGTACTACTTAGCTCTTTCCTCGTTTTTTCATGACTATGACTATCACGATTATCGCAACAACTCCACCAGCAGCACCGATCATGATAATCAAAGTCATGAGATCCAATGGGACCCCGGTGTCAGTCGTACCTGTCGTCGTGGTTGTAGTTGTGGTTGTTGTAGTCACAGCTTCGGTCACGGTGACAATCACTGTATCACTCGTCAATCGACCTTCGCGGTCGTATACAGTACAGGTATAATTGTAGGTTCCAACTTCAAGTCCATCAAGAGAGATTACTATATTCCCTCCGTCCCAAGTGTCTGACTCAAAGACAGACCCATTCTCTAAGACCTGATAGGTTGCTGGGTCGGTATCAAAGACAACCCATGTGAGTTCGTTACCCGTACTATCCTCTTCTATCGACATGTCCGAAGGTCCTTCAATGGTTGGCGCTATTATATTCTGAACAGTCACCTCCACACTGTCCATGGTAGATCGGCCATTCATATCGAATAAGACAATACTATGATTGTGTATCCCGACTGTCATGTACGGAGTTAGATTATGAACAATGCGATGACCAGCCTCCCAGGAGCCACTACCCACATTTACTCCATCAACGAAGATGATGTAGTTGGTTGGATAATTACCAGACGCCACCCACTGAATGGTGGGGCTTGTGGCATCTTCAGGCAAGTCCAAGTCAGGAGGACTAGATACAATTGGATCACGACCAAGCAGTGGCAGCACATCTGAGGAAACCAATTCTCCGCTCCCTATGGCAGTTCCGTATTCGACAATCATCCCACTGAATTTCAAAACTGAGATGTAATACAAGCTACCACCGAGGACAGCTTCAAGAATATGAGTTTCATACCCATTCCAGCTCCCTTCTCCAGTAACGGTGGCAATTTGGTTCCAGAGTTGGAAACAGCTCTTGTCACCTATACTAGCAGCAGGACGCGCATCTTCAGTAATCGTTTCCTGATACGGAATACGTTCGGGTGCCGCCAGGTTAGTGAACCACATGAAGCATGAGTGCAAAAAGTATGGTGTTACTGGCCATGTCTGACCTTCTTGTGAGATCCATCCGTTGAGAACATTCACAACAATCCAACTCTCAGAGATCACCCATTCACCCATGTACTGTGCAATGGTCAATGTGCAATTGAGTTCGAACTGCGAAATCCACGAGTCATAGGTTGTGTTGATATGCATGACTTCCATTCCCAAAGCGATGAACACGAAGTGGCTATAACTATCAGCTGGGATGTCAGCTATCGGCACAACATACTCAGAGGTTATTGAAACCGTGTCGTTGGTAATGGCTCCGGAAGGATAAGCTCCCAACAATGAAATCACATTCGTCCCATTTTGGAAGACGGGGACAACCAGACCATTATTCGGATACGCACTTACGTGGTACACAGTGAAAACTTCCATACCATTTACACGAGCAGTCAGGTTTTCCATCTGAGCGAAATTGGTCGCTGAATAACTAACGAATACGCTTCCTCCGACCAGAGTTGCTCCTGGTGTTGGATCCAATATCGTCAGTTCCTCAATTGACACAATAACCGTGTCCCTATTGTTAGTAACATAGACTTCACCCGTCACGGGCGCCACAAAGGATGTGATGTTTGCGGTCCCTGCATGATCTACTACGATTGGCACAATGAGCTCAGTCCATTCGCCCGAATCAAGGGATGCTACGTTGAGAGTTGCTTCAAGTGTTTCATCTATCCATAGCTCTAAGGCGAAACTTGTTTCAGTCGAACCGCCCTGGTTAACCAGATCTATAATGCAAGTTGTTTCTTGACCCCGTCCCACTCCCTGTGGTTGAATGACAACTGTGCTGAGATCATGATCCTGTACTGTGAGCCAGTTCTCTACGATGTTTGTAAAAAGCTGGCGGTTGTCCTCTTCGTCAATGAACCCTTCAAAGCTTTGTGCAAGTGAGAGTATCTTGGTTGCGCCGAGTTCCACACTAACACCAAAGGGATACAAACCATCGGGCGAGTAGATGAGTTTTCGTCCTGGTGTTGTGACTTGAAACTCCTCTTGCATAATTCCCACCCACAGGCTACTGATGCTTTCCATCAATGGATGTGAAGCATCAAAGCTAGTTGTAGTATCATGATATATATGCTCTCCTCCACTAAAACTGATGCCATACGGAGCTATTATTGATCTGACAGAATTCGATAGGGAACCATCGCCCATTGTTACTAGAATGCCACCACTGGAGAGATAAGACTCAACTGCAGCAATATCATAATCAGGCCAGATGTACTTGTTGCTTGTAACAAAGAGGATATCATAGGAATCAAGGTTGGTTTCAGAGAGGTTGCCTCTCAACTCAACGGTGATGTGACCCAGCATCTGATAGTGATCGAAGACGTCCCATATTTCCATCTCTTGATGTGCATATATCATTCCAATCGTCGCAACGGTTCGATTATACAAGACCGTGACATTGTCCGCACCGTAGTTGAGGGCTTCGTCGTAGGCTACCACAGTGATATTGACCCATTGCTCATTTGGAATTGCTAGGTACGTTTCTACTGCCCAAGGCTCAAGTGTAGTATGCAATACTCCATCCACTAGGACTTCGATTGCTGAAATATCGAAGTTTTCAGTCACAGACCAGTTAACCTTTCCATCGGATAATTCAGTATCATTAAGCGGATAATCAATCGTTACCGTAGGTGATGTCAAGTCAACTGCCAAGTCCGTGGAGTAGCTATAATTAACCCCTCCAGTTTCCATCTTGATTTCTATGTTATGCCAGTTTTCTGATAGTCCAGTGAGAGAGTAGTTCATTGACGATGTGCTTCCATTATAGGCAAAGTCCAGGTAGACATGGAAATCATCGATTGATGCGCTGGAGCGTGCATACCATGTTATGTTGAAGTCTGTGGAGCTTGTAACAATCGGAGAGGGGCCCCATATGACGATTGGATTATACTCGAACCTAAGGGCCAGGTCATCGACAGGATCTGAGGAGAAGGTGTAGGTATTGTAGAAGCTAGTGTTCAATCCGTAGTTCAGGCCAACTGTGTAATTGTCCATTCCCTGCAACCAGTCATATTGGAATACAATGTCACCCCAAGCATATAGTATGACTTGGAAAGTTCCAGCCAAACCTCCTTCTCTGTAGTTGATATCCTCGAATTGAAACACGAGTCGTTCAGGAGAAGAAAGGTGTTTCACAGACATCCTTTCGATTTCCAAATCCGCCCAAAAAGGGGCTAGGAGGAACTCAGTGTCAGTATCGCCTAAAGGAAATGGTCTGATATCATAGTAATCGGGACTATTTCCGAAACAAAGCATGCCTGACGGTAATATGGTCACATAAGTAAAAGCTTCGCCATAGAATTCAAACTCGAATGGGAATTGAACGGAAACTGAATTTTGTATGTTTAAGTAATACAGATCACCATCACTCGCATCAATCCAGCTATAAGCTGGTATTGTCATAGTATAGTTGTACCCGGTGATTTCAGGTGGATCGTCTAGAGGAATCATGTCGGAAAACTCGAATGTGCCAGGGAAACCTACTCCCTGAGGTTCTTTGTTCCAAGAAACGATATCTTGCTGATGATCTACTGAATTATCTTCGCGATGGTCAACGGAGGTCTCTTTAACAGGAAAATCAGAGGTTTCAGTAACCACACGCGAAGGATTGCTCGAAACATTCACCGCAGGGGGCATTATCGCGGCAATGTTCACAAATAGAAATACAAGTGTTAATACCACTAAGAAAAAGCAGGGTCGTTTCTTCATGAAGATCTCTCTCCTTCAATCGACGCAGGATGACATCCACGCTATGCACCAGAATCCTGCGTAATTACTTTCATTGTCATGTTGAACTATAAGTCTTTTCAATTGTCGCAGAATGTTAATAGAGAGCCTCTAGTAGGAACCACATTCCCAATACAATTTGAAAGACCCCTACCATCACACTGATCCAGTTGATTCCTCCAACCTTGGCCTTTTTGCCAGCCTTTTCAGTTCCTACAGCAAGAACAACGCCGAAGAGAAGGTCTGTTGAGATGTGTACGAGGTACACGAGGACTCCAGCAAGGAAAACTGTCCCTACCTCAAGAGTTTCCATGAGGCTTGATACGGCCGTGAACCCTGCTGCAATCCACCAAAGTAGAAAATAAGGTGAGAGAATGCTCACTAGAGCACCTTGAATCGTCGCTTCGGCAGCAGTTGCCGAACTCATTGTTTCCTCGGATTCTTTGCTTTGTAAATTGTCATTATATCGATATTCTCTGAGGGCCACAAAGCCAAAGAGGATGATCACGAGACCCCCGCCTCCCTTCATGAGGTCGATGATTAGCTGGTTTTCAATGACCATCTGAACGCTCAGGATTATCACCGCAATAATGCCAATCTCAACGATGGCATGTCCGATCATGGGGAGCATTCCGTGCAGCTTACCTCTTTTGTTTGTCTGCATGACAACTGCCGCGGAAAGTGGACCTGGGGCTAAAGCTCCTGTCAATGATAGGATGAACCATCCAACAAGAATCTCTACAACAGCCAAAGCACTGGTCTCCACGCTCCATGCGACACACCCCCTTGAAAAAGGTTCGAATGTATGCATAACACGCATACAATGGTATTACCACTATTACAGGTCATTCACTTAACGCGTGCCGAGAAAGTCTTAATAGAACTCTGAGCCGAATCAACTCCAATCGGAGCGGAATTCTATGAAGCAGGTTCAAATCGTTGTTCCTTTCGAAAAGACCGAGTCCGTACTCAATTTCCTTCTTGATGTTGCTGATGTCAAGAACGTCATGAAATTCAATGCGGACAATGCACATGTCTTGCAGTTCCGGATTCCAGACGGCGCTGTCTTGGAAACCGTGGAGAAGCTAAAGAGCCGTGGCATTGGTGTAGAATACGGCTATGTGGATATCCTGGACCTGACTGCCTCACTTCCAAGGGAGATTGAAGAAGAAAATGACAAAATGCTGCATAGAGAGGCCAGTTTGGCGGTTGAAGAGATCTACGAGAATGTCAAGAAGCAAGCATCACTGAGTTTTGATTTCATTGCATTTGTGGTCGTTGCAGCGGTCATGGCCGGGTTTGGCTTGATGCAGAACAACATGGTCATTATTGTTGCTTCAATGCTCCTGTCTCCGCTTATGGGCCCGATGCTAGGAGTGGCGCTTGGACACGTGGTTGGTGACCATTCACTCTTCATCAAAGGGACGAAGAACGAACTGATTGCACTAGCATTTTCGTTTGCAATGGGGGGGGTGATGGCTCTCCTGATGCCTATTTTGGACCCTGGCCTACTTGCCCGTGTTGTAGCAGGAACCGGGGAGTTTGCATCGAATGCTACCATGCTTACGGAAATCACTCGAAGGGGGAATATGTTCTCCGGGCTCGACATCGGAATCGCGATCTTCTCTGGTGCTGCAGTAGCAATATCCGTGACCAGAGGCGATATGTCAAGTCTAGTTGGTGTTGCCATCTCAGCGGCACTGATGCCGCCAGCTGTCAATGTAGGAATGATGATTATACTTGGCATCGCCTATGGAGCCCCAATCGCGATAACGATTGGGACGGGTTCCTTGGCACTTCTAGCTATGAACATCATATTGATTGATGTAGCTGCGATTATCACTTTTAAAATCAAGAAGCTGACACCCATAGCTAACAAGTCAGCGACCTGGACAGGGGTCATGGAATTCAAGCAAACACGGTCAGCAAGCCTCTATCATACAGCCCCGATAGAGTCTGTGAGCAAACCTGAGGTCACAGCTGCGACCTTCACCCCTGCGCCTTCGGAAAAAGAAGACAGCAAAGAAACCGGGAACATCGCGAGTCAAAAACCTGCAGAGCCAGAAGGCTAGAATTCACTTAATGAATGCACATCTAGATATGCTGGCTCAGGGTGAATCCAAAGAGTCCAGTTCCGTCAGTTCTCTCGATGACATCTTCGATAGTACAATCCCACTAGAAGCTGATGATGTGATGTCAGAATGAAGATTCCCAACATAGAACCCGATAACCAGTGGGTTGATTTGGTTGCCAAGGCGTTTCATACTTCGTTGGGGGATTAGCAAGTCGCCGGGGGATGAAAATCAGAATCGTTATTAATAGCAGTTGAGTGATTCCCACCTGTTATGATAGGGCGTGGGATGCAATGATGAATGACAGGTCAAAAGAATCGCAGCTTCTTCTAGGTCTATTGGCTATCCTAATGCTTGTAACCTCATTGGTCCCGTTTGCACAGCAAATTCCACCTACGAATTTAGACATATCAAAAGGACAGACTGAAGGTTCTAGTCCACAGGACAAATTCATCCCTTCTTATATCACCCATGATCCCATTACGATTACCTCAAATGCGGATTTTGTATCTCAGGGTTTTTCGGGTAGCGGGACAGCAGAAGAGCCGTTTGTGATTTCAGGTTATAACATAACAACAACAGAAACATGTATCTCCATTCAAGACACTGACGCTTACTTTGTCATTCGTGACTGTCTACTCACAGGAGGGTCATCAGGCCATGGTATTAGTGGCATTAGATTGCACAATGTGACCCACGGGGAGACACGAAATAATACCATCAGTCAAAAGGAATATGGTGTGTACCTCTCTTACTCCTCGAACAACAATGCGGTGGTGAACAACACCATATCTGATAGCGATTATGGTGTGCTTCTCTTTTATGGCTCACGCAACAACGTGATGGTGAACAACACCATCTTGGGAAACCTAGTCGGTGTGTACTTGTATAGATCCTTTGACAACACGTTATCATCAAACATCATGGTGAACAATGGAGTCCTCATTTCTGGTAATGCAGTGGAATATTGGCGGCATAACATCACTACTGACAACTTGGTGAACGGAAAGCAGTTGGGTTATTTCTGGAACTGCACCGGTGTAGTCATTGACGGGGCCCAATACGGTCAGGTAATCCTTGCAAATTGTACTGGGATGGCTGTGGAGGACGGTGTGTTTAGCAACGCTTCGGCGGGGTTTCTTCTGGGGTACTCGTCATACTGCAGTTTGACGAATAATACACTATCAGGAAACTACTATGGCGTGCACCATATTTTTTCCTCGAATAACACATTGATGAACAACACAATCTCGGGAAACTATGATGGTGTGTACCTCTATTATTCCTCGAACAACACAATAGTGAACAACACCATTTTAGAAAACTCAGATTGTGGCGTGTATTTGTGGGCTGTGTCAGAAGGCAACCTCTTCTACCTCAATGTAATTGCCTATAACGCTTATGAGAATGCTCATGACAGTGGAACTGACAACCACTGGAACTCCACCGGGATGGGAAACTACTGGTCTGACTATAATGGTATTGGTGTGTATTATGTCACAGGGCCTACAGGTCCCATCGACTACCACCCCTTCATGTACCCACCTGATACCGCTCCACCAATAATCGACCACCCTGCAGACATAAGTTATGAAGAGGGAACAACTGGCAATTTCATCTTTTGGACTCCTAGTGATACCCATCCCTTTCATTATGTGATCTACAGGAATGGTACAGAGGTGGCATCCGACAGCTGGGATTGGATCTTCATTGGTATAAACATCGACGGACTGAGCGTAGGTGTCTACAACTACACGATTGTAGTGTATGACACTTCGGGGAACTATGCCAATGATACTGTTTTTGTCACAGTTATTGAAACCATCGAACCAACGATCGACCACCCTGCAGACATGGATTATGAAGAGGGAACAACTGGTCATAGTATCACCTGGACATCTAGTGATGAACATCCCTCACATTATGTAGTCTACCGGAATGGCACACAGGTGGTTTCTGAGAGTTGGGACGGGAGTTCCATCACGGTGAATGTTGATGGTCTGGGCGTGGGAGTCTACAACTATACGATTGTGGTGTATGACACCTCGGGGAACTGTGCCAGTGACACTGTTTTTGTCATTGTACCACCACAAACGACCACAAGTACAACAACGACCACAACATCCACGACTACCACAACTCTTGATGAACCGGGTACATTTGACTACGCTACAATCATAATCATAGTATCAGCTGGGGCTGTGCTAATCATAATTATCATCATAATCCTGAAAAAACGTGGTGATTAAAGAAATCCGAGCCCGTCTAAACCCACGTGACGGGCCGTGGCTTCCTTTCCTTGAGCTTGAAATGACACATTGAATGACTAAATGTGCTACTACGACTTTTCACGTATTACAAGCCAATATAGCGAGAAGGGTTACCCTTCTAACTATTCTTGGCTGGAGAATTATGCCGTGTCGAAGAAGGCAGAACTGAAGAATAAGCTCTTCAAAGGCTTAACACCGCATGATATTCTGACGTGGGAAGAGGAGAAGATGCGATACCAAAGAAAACAGGGCAGGAAAGTCACTGACCTTGAGTTTCTAAGACATCTGATGATGTACGCATCTCGACCTGTGATTTCTAGGAAAGAAGGCGTATCCGGCTACCTGACAGGGCAAGGTCCGATCTATGATAAAACTGGAAGTCTGCTAAGTCGGCATAGATCCCAGAGCAGCAAGCCATCACAGAAGGCATAAATTCATAGGTTGAATGGAACACGCGACACGTTGAAGGGAGCTCTCGCATTGGCTGACCATAACATCCAAGCTATATTACTGATGGACAAAGGTGGCATCCCGCTTTTCTTCATGAAGCTGGATCCGAAAGTCCTTGATATTGATCCAATGCTAGTGTCAGGATTCTTCACAGCGATTCGGAGTTTTTCTAAGGAGGTAATCGAAAAAGGTGCAACGCAGTTCCAAGTTGACTATGGCGCACGGTTATTCAATATCACCTCCGGGAAGAAAGCAGATCTCCTAATCGTCAGTCTTGGAAAACTGCAGGAGCGATTCGGACCTGTTATGACATCGATGCTCAAGGAATTCGAGAGCAAATGGCTCAAGGGCAAGAGCGTTGAAAAGATAGATTCCATGGACATTCACACTTGTTTTCCCAAGTTCCGTGAGAGTATCATTCACCGACTAACTTCTGGACGGATATCCATCTCATGGATTCCATTCCTCGTCAGCTCTGATGGTGAACAGTCACCCGACCTGACAAGCCCTATCTTGTCCCATATCGACGGGGTGCGCACTTTGGAACTCATTCAGGAACAGAGTGGGTTTCCAAGAGAAGAGGTTATTGAGGAGATATCCCGTCTTTGGGTGATAGGAGCAGTTGCGTTTCGCAGAATCCTGGACACAAGAGACATTATAGCTTCAACGTCCAGACTTGACCCACTGCTGCAGTCCTCATCTGCGGAAAGAGAAGAGCTGAAACGAAATCATCCGGATATCGCAGTTCTGCTTCCTCGGCTATCTGGTATGTTTGACGGAAGGAGAACTGTGGAGGAAATCCTGAACGCGCTTGAAGGCCAACTCGAAAGGGAAGCTTTGGTTGATGCTATAGAAACCCTTCTTGACATGCAAGCAGTAGAGCCGCTATCACCTGAGAGGAGACGAATTCTACTCGCAAAGGAAGCAATGGATATAGCCATTAGAGTTGCAGAGAAGGTGTATTCTTCCGGCGAAATGACCAACGCGCTGCAGTCTTCACTGACCATGGGTTCTGCGCCAGAAGTCGTGGGGGAGATTAGATTGGTGGATAACAAATGGTCTGTCGAGTACGATTCCAGACTTCTTGAAGGCCTCGACCCCAGACGATTGATGGACCTGTATGCCGACTGGATGAAGCTGCTTGCTCAATTCTCAGCCGCTCTTGGAAGAAAGAAGTTGAAGCGATTCGTGGAAACCTTGACTCAAGCTTATGAAGTGTACCTATTGAACCGCTATTCCTCTCAAGACCTCAGAGGGTTTGAAGAGTTCTCATTCTGGCTGGAGCTGATCAACAAATGAATCAAAATGAAACCGGTCTTCAAGAGATGGTCAGTATACTTGGTAGACGAGGGCAAACCATCTACGGCAGACAAAGCATTGTGGAAGCCTGTACCAAAGCAGGTGTCATACTCATCGACACTCCTGATGACGAGCGATACGATGAGAATAGTCGAAAATCGTTGGAGCGCTTCTTGCTAGAATACTCAAAGCTGGGTCCAGCTGCCAGATTGACGCTATTGATTCTCTCAAAACAATATGAAGCCACGTTGCCTGAGGAACTTGCTCGCAAGAAGAAGAGCTTGGTTGACATTGTGAGCCTGCTCTCAGACTTTATGAACCAGTGAGTTGTCCGTAACATTGAACTAGGTGTAGGACGCTAGGAAGGCTTGGTATTCGCCATGAGTCCATCATACTTGTTTAAAATCGTTACAGTAGGCGGAGCGGCCGTGGGAAAGACCTCGATAATTCTGCGTTATACAACGGGGAAGTTTCGCGAATACTATTCCCCTACGCTGGGAGCAGATTTCGCCATTAAGACAATGGAGTTAAATGGCAACAGGGTCAAGCTTCAAATTTGGGATTTGGGGTCCCAAGATTTCCTAGGAGGCGTTCGAGCGGGATTCTATCCAGGGTCAAAAGGCGTGCTCTTTATGTACGATGTTACTTCCAGAGAGAGCTTTGAGGAATTGACCAAGTGGAAAAAGGAAGTTGACTCACACCTCAAGGGATACGAACGTCTTATCGTGGCCAATAAGACAGATCTCAAGGATGAGCGAGTTGTGTCAAAAGCAGAAGGCAAGAAGATTGCAGAACGTTTCGGTGGAGCCTATCTCGAAGCCTCAGTGAAGCTAAACGAAAACGTGGACGACAGCTTCAGCGAAATGGCTAAGATGGTCCTCGATGCGCGATAATGCTCATGCGAACTAGGGACCGCCTGGTTCACAAGTCTTATTAGTAAAGCAACGGACTGTACTAGGGACCGACTATTACTCTAGTCCGGCACTTTGACGTGATGTAAACTTGATTGCAGACATAGATGTAGAGGCGAATGTAGAAGCAAGACAGGACAATATCGGACCATCCGGGTGGATGACTATCTCTAATGTGAGCTGGACACCCAGCAAACTGATGATAGAGTGGTATACTATCCTAACAGGCATGTGGAATATTCTTGTCTTCTAGGTGTACTTGGAGGACTGCCGTCGTTGACAAGAACAGATCCAGAAGATCTTGACAAGCTGTTCAAGGCCCTTGGTCACATTACTAGAAGACGCATATTGCGGCTTTTGGCACAAACCCCAAGATACCCATATGAGCTAAGCAAGCTTCTGGAGCTAAACAGACGAGTGGTGCTGAAGCACTTAGACGCACTGCAGGACGCAGCTCTCGTAGAACGCGAAGCGGGTGACAGTGATCTAGGTCCGGACAGGATATATTACCGCCTAAAAGCAAGTTTCGGTCTGTCAACTACAATATCGCCAAACGCATTCCTGATGCGATTCACCCAAAGGCAGCATCCTGCCGCACTTGCTTCACATCCAAGCTTTGTCATACGCGACACAGATTCTGATGTGAAGGCTGTACGTAGACTCCTTGGGGAGTTAGACAAGACGCACAAGCAACTGAGCGCTATTGACGAGGAGAGAATGCGCCTTGCGTCCATTCGTGCGGAGATAATTCGACGCATTGAAGGGGTAATGAACGAGTGTAAGTGGGATCGAGAGAGCTGTCAGCGTGTGAGGGCGCTCATTAACCCAGTTCGCATGAGCGTTCCTGTTGAAACGACAACAGGAAAGGATCCGTGGTCAGAGTCGATTCGTGAGGCGCTAAACCTGTTTGAGAAGATGTTCAGTCTGCCAAGAAAACCGAGGGACCTAGAGAAGAAGGATGACCTGACTGAGAAGGATGTACCAATAGAATTCGAGTGACTATGCTTTGTTCACACTCAGCTCAGTTCATAACCCAAGCTGCTTCTTTATGACAGCTAGAAGGTTCTTCCCTGAGAATGGTTTGACTATGTATTCGTCAGCTCCAACTTGACGACCTCTTTCAATGTCTCGACTAAGACCCTTAGCAGTGAACATGACGATACGAACATCTTTGAAGTCAGGGTCACTCCTTAGCTCCTCACACACATCGAAACCATCCTTCTGGGGGAGCACGATATCTAGAAGAATAAGGTCCGGTTTCTCGGCCCGCGCAACCTCAAGAGCCTCTACTCCATCATAGGCAAAGACCACTTCAAAGTCGTGGGGTTCTAGGAATGCCTGAACAAGCTGAGTCGTGATGCGCTCGTCATCGACTATGAGGATTTTTTTCCTATTCGTCATTCTCTACCACCACTACGCATTTCGCTCTAATTCACTCTTCTCCTCATCATCTATATACCAATTGGGGTGCATAATCGTGGGACATTTCTATCAGTTCCAACAGCCTTATCGACCAAGGGTATCTGATCGGAATATTTCCATCATTACGCTGACCACATGTTTTCCATCAATGTAGAACTGTTGATGTGCAGTTCCGTACTCAACGAAACCCAGTTTCAGGTATACTTTCTTTGCACGCTTATTGAAGGAATGAACGCCTAGCTCTAGTCTTCAAAGATTGATGTGCTTCCAGCAGAAGTCGATAAGCAGCTCCATCGCTTCTGTTCCATATCCCTTACCCCAGTTCTCAGGCTTATGGACAACAATCCCTAATCGCCCATTTCTTGAGATCCACTCGATGTCATGAACCGCCAATGTACCCAGGAATGCATCATCAGATAGGCGTTCAATTGCGAATGCAAACAGCTTCTGCCGCTTCATGTCATCTTGCACGGACTGAAGCCAATCTACCTCCGATTGCCTGCTGTGCGGGATGACACCTGCTAGGAATCGTCTCATTTCGGGATTGTTCCAATTCTCTATTATTTGATCTAGGTGCGCCTTTTCAAGTACAACAAGCCGTACTAGTTCCCTTCAAACATGGGTTTCACTTAGCGCGATTGTGCTATTTGGTGGATATGACTGTTTCCACACTGAATCCTACATCGCATCCAAGCCGTTTGACCAGGGCAAATAGCATAAACTCAACACGTCCTATCACTCAATTTTCATGTCCAAATTCATGCTTCACCCCTACAAATCACTTCCTACCTGAGTCGGCAGATATCATATTCATTCAAACAATTATTGTAGGTATTTTTTACTGAGCGGTATTGTATCAATCAAACACCTAATTATTTCACTGTGCGTTACACTATATTGTATTGCCTTTGCTTGGTTGATATTGTACCATATGGGGGCATATTCTCATAACCATTATTTGTATTTTATTGCTCCAATGGTTATAGTACTCTTTGTAGTAAACGCGCTTCGTAACCGATTAACAACACTTTCATCTACTAATGGGATCTCTTCATTTTACTCCTCATACCCAGAAACTAGGTTATACAGTCTATAACAATAAAGAGTGTCCAAATAAGCCGGGTTATCCTCGGTGGAAGCTACCAGTACACGGTAACTGAGTACAGCTGTAGGTGATGGATGGGTCAAGATGAACTATCCGTATTCGACAAATGGATACAGCATAATTCGTCATCTACCATAAGGAATGCCATGATCGTGAGTAGACCATTACAAGCTTCAAGTATATGATAGTGACCGGATTGAGAAATGCATACGGTTGGTACAAAGATGCGGCTATCACTGCCTCCAAAAAGATAAATTTGAAGGCAATGGAGGAATGAAAAAAGAAAAAAAGGGGCACGAAAGTGATGGTCGCATGTGAGCGAAACCTTTCGAAAAATCGACAGGTTCTGAGTGACAAAAGTGAGCGATAAAAATACGGATCAAAAGTCAAATGGCAAAGCGAAGAGCTTTACCATGGGATGCCTAACCCAATATAGTTTATATCGTTAAACAGGAGCTAAGCAATCAGCGCGCAATGACTGCAGGGACTACATGAACTATCTTCAGCAAGCGACAACGTAGAAACAGTCTACGAGCGTACAGGTAGGCAAGAGAGTATGGTCACAGTATTCATCATCGATGACGAAGCTATCCTGCATCGGCTTTACAAGGACGTTTTCGCAATCAAGGGACATCAAGTGATTGCTGACGCATACGATGGTACTGAGGCCGTAGACAAATTCAAGCAGATGGACCCAAAGCCCGATGTTATCATTCTAGACCATCGAATGCCCAATAAAGACGGACTCGAAGCAATGTCAGATATCCTGGCGTTAGATCCAAAGGCCCGCATAGTGTTCATTAGCGCAGATGCCAATGTGAGAGAATCTGCAATGACTAGCGGGGCCTCGAGTTTTGGCCTGAAGCCGGTGACCATCAGACACATGCTTGACTTGGTTGAGAGTGCAGTAGAGGAATAAGAGTGCTCAGATGGGTCATTCAGGTATCCTTGAACATCATCTCGGAGGCATGATTATTTTGTCGGACAAGCCTGAGATGAGAGTAGTAATAGCATGTGATGTACCGTTACTCGGAGCGTTATTGCGCCTGTCGATTGAGGATGCAGGTTTTGAGGTTGTCAGAGAGGTTTCCCAGAGCACTGAACTGCTTGTAGCGGTGAGTCAACATGAACCTGACATTGTCATTCTGGACCTGGAGCTCCCTGAAATGGAGCACATTAGACTCATAGAGAGTATCCTTGACCTTGACTCAACCCTTGCGATTGTAACCGTTTCTAATCTCAATGATGATCTGGGCGAGATGGTTTTCGCCGCAGGTGCGAGAGCATTTCTTCGAAAGCCTTTCAGCATGTATGATTTAGTTGACATTGTCAGGAAGGTTGCACCCGTTCATCGAAGTCACCGTTAGACCTTGGTACAGCGGAATATGATTCAAATGGAATGTGTTCAATCACATGTTAAGCGATGTATTGGTAGTGCCTTCTGGTCCTAGCTGCATGCGGATAAACCCACTAGAACCTTAAATTGAGTGTTTGCGGGTTTTCGGAAGGTCCCATCCGATAGATAATTGGTGTAAGAATTGATACCCGAATTCGCGATGCATGAGTATGGACTAGATTCCTCCGAGATAGAGGAACTTGAAAGAAGCTTGGCCACAGCCATAAGGACAGGAAAGGACCGATTCATGGCATTTACCGACATCCTGGTTGAGCATGTTAGGAGCAGTGAATGGAAAGACAAGAGTCCCAGTTTCGTGACTATGTGCGCAAAGGCATCCTTTCTTCGAGGACTGTACAGCTACAATCAAGTCTTGGCCAAAGGAACCCCGAATATAGCTTGCAAAGGATACGCCGCGGCTGCCAATTGCAAACAGAGCCTAGACCCGCGATGGATGAACAATCTGCGAAACTATGTGAATCAGGCGTGGCAAGCACGAGACCACATCGTATTCGCAGAGCTTTCGGGTCTGCTTGCGTCAATACTCATGGATCTTGGTTATGCTGATCATGCTAAAGCAGTAGCTTTTGAGAGCATTGAAAAAGTAACAATGACAACGAGCAAGAATGCCGAGATACGCAATAGAGTCCAGGCAGCACTGCTTAGACCACGGATTATGCTTGCGTCGATATCGCGAGAATCTGAACCTAGGGAGGAAGTCTTGATTCGGTTGGATGCAGCAGAAGAGGCTGCGAAACACCTTGACCATCAACTAGCGCTTACAGACATCAGCTATCAAAGAGCCAGAGTCATGGAAGAAGTCAACGAGTACGAAAAGGCAATGGACCTGGCTATCTCCGCTCTTCGGATGTATGAGCGAATGGGTTACCTACAGGGTGTAGCCAATGCACGAAATATCAGGGGAGTGGTCTTTCTGGACCGTGGCGAAGTGCAGGATGCCAGAGACCAGTTTGAGGAAGTCTTGGGGATTCAGCAGCAGCTAAACAACCAAATCGGAGTGGCCAACTCCTTCATCAATGTTGGAGAAATCGACCGGGTTTTGGATCAGTTTGACCAGATGGAAACATACAATCGCAAGGCGCTGGAAATAAGCCAAGAAGCAGAGTACATGAGGGGAATCGCGATTTCCAAGATCAACCTTGGTGATGTTGCATTGAGACGCGGCGGCATAGACGAGGCCATTGAGCTTTACGAAGAAACGATATCATTGGCTGAGAGCTCAGGAATGAAAGATCTCTTGTGTTTCGTTCTTTTCTTAGCGGGGGATGCCCACTTCTTGAAGGGAGAGTTCGATAGCGCACTCGAACTATATCACAAGGCAAAGGAATTCTCAGCTGAAACAGGACACTCGGTACATTCATTCACCGCAGATGTAAGCGAGTTGATGACTACTTGGGCTCGCGAGGAAAGGCCAAGCGCAGAGCTGCTTGAGTCAGTGAAATCCATTGTAGGACCAAAATCGAAGTGGCTAGAGAAAAAGGATGCTTCCATGATGCGAGATTTGTACCAGATTGTGGTGGAGGATCCTTCCGTCGAAACTGAGCTTTGCGTCTTCTATGATGGGGAAATGAATTTCCAGTGTCGCGTGGAACGCAAGTCCCTCAAGAAGGAGTGTTTTGGCAATCTGTTTTGGATGGGGGGTCTCTGCAAACACTTCAAGGAGTTCCTTGAATCACTAGACAGCTAGGAAGTTCTGGAACAATCGCAGGCAATCCTATTTTCGACAGCAAACCTTGATGTTCTCTGCATTTCTTGGAGTAAACGATAGAGCTTAAGGAATTCACGGTTTCCTTGCATCGTTTTACGCGTTAAGGAGCATCGCTGTGTATTACAAGGTCCAATATACTAGGCAGCCACTGCACAAGTCAGAAGTAAACGATACTTATTGGCGAAGTGCATTCGCAATCAAGTGTATTCCCAAGTTTCCTCCTACTTCGAGTCGAGAACGACTTTCTATCAGATTGGGTGCCGGATGTACTGATTTTTGCTAACGTGTACTATTAGCACCAAAACAAACATGCGTGTACTGGAGCTGAAGAAGAACGGCGCGTTTTTCCTAGGTGTCGTTCGACTCCTTGGGCAAGATGTGGATGTGTTTCCCAGTACACGCGACCATCTATTCCCTCATGAGTCTAGAACATAACGTTTACTCGCATTCTTGGGTTGAAAGAAGTCAAGAATCAACAGGACTAATGTTTTATGTCTGATTCCATTGACCGCGAAGGGATACTATGTCCAATGTTGATATCCCTATTGTGATCATTGGTGCGGGGCCAGCAGGTCTAACTGCCGCTAGAGTGCTAACCGAACTGGACATTGATTACATTCTACTGAGCAGGGAGAAGGTGCCAGGAGAAAATAAGGCGTGTGCGGGCTTCATACCATCCAGCGCTCTTCGCGATTTTGACATAAGCACTTTTCCTGGAGCACATCCAGTAACAACAGTGCGCATGAAGTTCCCAAGACAAGATATGAAGACAGTGGAATTTGGAGCAAAGGTTGGCGTAAACGCCAGTCGCGCAGACCTTGGTATGACGATGTTGAAGTATGTTGGCGCGGGTAGTGGAGAGATACGTTTCCAGACTGAGGTAGGGCATGTATCTGTCAAGAAATCTGGGTGTGAGATGACACTCCATAAACAAGGACAATTCGAGAAGTTGACGTCAGAGATTGTGATTGATGCTAGCGGCGTAAACCCCGTATCACTCAAGACGGTACAATTGCGAGAGCGGCTTCCTGATCATCTTATGGGCTACACAGCTCAGTATCAAATGCGAAGACCTTCATCAATGGGCTCTCTGAATGGAGTAAATGATTTCTACTATGGAAGCGATTTTTCACCCAGCGGATACGCCTGGGTGTTCCCCCGCGGGCATGATATTGCAGTGGGTACAGGGGGACTGCTAAGGTCCTTCAAGGAAGAAAAGAAGCGCATGTTCGACTACCTTGAGCACCTTGTTTCTCATGATGATTCTGCTAAAGCGACCCTTGAGAACGCAGAGGTTGTCAAGAGGGAATCAGCATTAGTTCCTCTTGCAGGCGTTGTGCAACCCTCATTTACGGATCGGCTCATGCTTGCTGGTGATGCGGCGGGTCATTGTTGCCCCATAACAGGAGAGGGAATCCATTACTCGATGATAGGGGGAAGGAAAGCAGCACAGACAGCTGCACAAGCGGTAAGAAAGCGGGACTACTCAGCTGGCGTCCTATCCAAGTACGAAAAAGACTGGATCAAAGCGATTGGCTCGAACCTCAAATGGGGACTGTGGTTACAGCAAAGGATGGTAGGGTCCAGTTCTGGTGGACTTGGGACAAGTCTAGTGGGGTCCGACAGGAGCCGCAAGCTCATCGCCGAGATGCTTGTTGGTGCCCGGTCTGTAAGAGCTACTCTTCTTGCAGCAGCCCCCACATACATGGCCAAGAAACTGCAACGCAAATTACAGCACCCTGCCCCACATCATGGTGGCTAGTCTGTGCATTTTGCTCTTGCTCGATGATAAATGGATTAAGAGGAGATTCCAAGCATATTCTTCAGGACTATCTGGAAATTCCAAAAGAGAAGTGAAAGCAGACCCGCCAACCTAATGCTTTTCGTTGACGGGCCAGCTTGGAGAGTGGACGTTGAGATAGAGAATGGACAGTTCTACAAGTTTTAGGATCCTGCAGTTCCCCGCATCTTGTGAACAATGAAGCATTTCTGACGATAAGCCTGTTCGTCAAGATCAGTGATGTAATTCTCCAGTTGCTTGACCCTGGTGAACTCTGCCTCAATACCTAGATCTCGAACCGTGAGCATTGCTTTCTTATTCTCGATTCGGACGTAAACGCCGCCCAAACCGACATTGTGTTTCATGTATACTGGCTCGTCCTGGTTCTTGACCCTGTAGAAGCCTTGTCTCCTGAGCATTCGTGTGAACATCATCATTTTGTCTTGGCCCTCCCGGCGGTTGACAAGAAAATGGTAAACGCTAACCGCAATATAAACCCATTCGGTTTTGATGTGTAAACGCGCCATATCGAACTGGAAGCTCAATCCGCAAATACAGTGGTGCAGAAGCTTCCAAGGCCTATTCTGTGCAGTTTCCCGCGTTTTCCTGCGCATTTGTAAGACGATTATTCTCTTCCATTAGCTAATTAGCTAGGAAATGGCGCGAATTAATGCTGCGTGTACAAATCAGTAGAAAGTGGAATCTTCAATTGACATGCAGCGTGTACACAGACGTTCTAAGATGGTGTACAGATTTCGAATCTTAGCTAGGGCTTGAGACCGGTTCTTCTGTCTCATACGCTGGATTTGAAGCGATTTGTGGCTCAATTCAGCTGTAAAAGAATGATTTGCGCAGCAACCCTCGGTACACCAAGGACTATAGAATGCAAACCATTGAAGGTAAGCCGGATTGCGTTGGTTCGACCTAGACTACTGTGTCCATTAGGTACGAGCTCCAGATTGCGCGACAGCGTTTCCTTATGCCTGCTAGTAGGTACTTGGCGCTGAGCGGTCCGGCATCGTTTGATAGCTGGTCCGCCACCGCGAGAATCAGGAACTCCACTGCGTCGCATATGTTATCCAAATCTTCTGGCGTCATGGTTTCATCGAGTTGACATCTAACAGCCATGTTGTCTTGGAGCTTAATCCTTCCAACCCATGGATGCATCTCAATCCCTCTGTCTTGGCCTGTGAAGAAGTAGTTCGTAGCATCCGAGGAACTTCTCACCTTAACACATGCTCGAACGAGTGCAGAGAGGACACACTCGTTGGCAAGAAGTAGTCGCCTCTCAATTGATGCTCTCTGTAAGTAGCCTTTGTTAACCAAGTTGCCAAGTTCATAGAGTACAGAACTTGTTGTCCAAAGATTCAGCTTCTCGAAAACAGATACTAGTGGAGTGCGGCCATCAAGGGTGGTTATTATTCTCAAGACCTGCAGAGAGTTTCTCAGGGGGTTCTCGCGACTTAGCAGAATGCCTGACGACTTCTCTGAGGTCAAAAGGATATCATCATCTGATGGCACATAGCTCAGATGAATGGCATTATTCCAACGAGCCATAGATACTAGATCCTCTACCTCTCGCATTGGAAGATCTTGCGCTTCAGCTATCTCTGACAATGATTGGCCGCTCGTTGCTGAATGCAAGAACTTTGTTATCTTGAAAGCCATGCTGGGCAACTCGTAGTGTCCAGAGGTGTCATATCTGCGCGCATTCTTTAGAATGATCGAGCGTTCTGTCAGTCTATCTCCCAGGAATGTTCTCCTCACGAATTGGTCAAAGTCCTTGAATAGATGGCTTTCGATTCCATCATCGTGTTTCAGACATTGGAAGCTGTCTTCAAATTCCATCACGACACGTCTAAGCTTGCTCCGCCCTTCATTGGTTTCTCTCGAAACTGCAAGAACTCCTGTTGTCCAGTCCCCAACCTCTACTAAGAGTGTGGAGCTAGACCCAAATTCTGTCTTCCACTGGGTCTGCTCTGAACCCGTAAGCTCGCCCATGAAACTCGTCATAGCCGATACAAAACCTGCGAGAATCTGGGGGTCCTGTTCCCCCGAAACAAACTCATGCGAATAGGGAGCAATCCCCGTGAGCTTGTTGAGGATGAAGAGTACCTTCTCGTTGGATATCTCCGAGTAATCAGATGTCGTTGGCTCAACTGCGTCGTCTAATTGCGGACGCGATGAAGCACTGGGTTGTTCTGAGCCTTCAGTCACAGCTAATTCCCCTATCAGAGGTCAGAATGACAGGATTCCTTGATCGGTTTCGGTTTTGCACAGCGAATCTTTTCTTGAGTTGACCCCTGCTCGATACGTGTGGAGGGCACATATCAAGTTTCACTGTTTGGCAAGAGAATGCGATAGACATGGTTCTTGAACCCGAATAGCGAAAAAGGAACCACCTACAAGCGATTATTATGGGCACAGAAATCCTAGCTACAACGAGCCTTGACCCCAAACTGGCTTCTTTGATTGGCTTAAACATTGAGTCGGTGGAGAGAGCGCAGAACCTAATTCAGAAAGTACAAGCCACACGGGGGTTGCTTACAGTCCCGCTCACCGAGAAGTCATTAAGAAACGCTCTCGAGGAATCAGTGGGGGCTTTGAAAGCAACCTATGACGACCTTGAGATTAAGGTCAATTACAGGCTTCGGCGTTCAAAGGTCAAGGCTGACCAGTACCTTGACAACCTACTGGCGAACCTACTTGAAAACGCAACCATTCACAACAATAGGAGCCCCAGAAGAGTTTGGGTTACCCTGCGAGAATCTAAAGGTGGCTACGAAATCTCGATCGCAGACAACGGACCTGGAATCTCGAATGAAAAGAAGGAGAATTTGTTTGACCCAGAGAGACGCTTCGGTGGTGTTGGAATCCATCAGGCGTTACGCATCGCACAGAAATATGGCGGATACATAAGCGTGGAAGATAGAATTGTAAATGACTCAAGCCAAGGCGCCAAATTTCTGGTCTGGTTACTAAAGTCAGATGCCTCAGGCTCATGATGCTAGCTCTCAAGCAGAACAACGAAGTTCGCACTTTTCTTGCGATTACCCTTGACTTCGCTTTAATCACGAGAGTGAGGGAGCCAGGGCCCCTCAACGGCAACTTTGCTTAGAGCGCGTCCTCAAGCATCTTGATGAACTCAGCGTACTGATCGATGCCCTTCTGCCAGAACTCCTCAGTTGTGATATCGAACCCAACGTCAGCAGCTAGGTCGCGGGGGGACCTGCTAGAACCAGCGGAGAGAATCGCCTTCAGCTTGGGTACAAACTCCTTGCCTTGTTCCTTGTACAGACGGTACAGCGCGTACACAAACAACTGGGCAAACACGTACGGATAATTATAGAAACGAAAGTTGGGCATGTAGTAATGAACTTTCATCGTCCATTCCCACTTCATCTCAGGTAGCCACTCGACGCTATCGCCGTAGATCTTGTCCCGACCTGCAGTCCACAGAGCAGCGACTGTATTCCCATCTAGGAACTTGCCTTCCTTAATCGCATCATACATGCTCTGTTCAAAGAAGAATCGAGCTGACACTTGGAACGCCGCCATGCCAGCCCCATCAAGGACCGTAGCAAGAATGGCTTGTTTCTCTTCATTCGATTTAGCCTTAGCCAAAAGCCTCTCTGTAAGCAGTAGCTCGCCGAATATCGAGCCTACCTCTGCAATGCAGGCGCCAATCTCATAGTTGCTCGGTTTCTGGGCTCGCGTTCCTAGGTACGCATGGGCAGCATGCCCCAGCTCGTGAGCCTGAGTATAGACATCACCAATTATGCCATTGAAGCTCTGAAGGATGTAGGCACTCTTACCGTTGTGCCAAGTTGCGCAGAAGGCTCCAGACCTCTTACCGTTACGAACCTCACCGTCGATGTGACGCCGCTCGTACATCTCGTCAATCCAGTCGCCAATCTCCCCGTCGAACTCGGTATAGGCGCCGACAGTTTCTTTTCGCGCTTCCTTCCAAGTGTATTTGATTTCAGGAGCATTGGGCAGTGGTGCCATTATATCCCAGTTCCCAAGCTTCTTGAAACCCATGATCTTTGCTTTTATGGTCAGATAATTCTGGTATACTCCAACGTTCTTCTCGATGGTCTTCATAAGACTGTCAAGGGTCCCTTGATCAAGGTCGTTGGCTATGAGGCTCTGAGATGTCATGGCGGGATGCTTTCTCAACTTACACATCTGTATATGGTCTGCACAGACAGCACGTATGGCGCTAGCCCACAGAATCTCGTCCTTGCCAAGGTACTCGTACACGACGTGATTAGCAAGGCGTCTAACATCGCGGTCAGCATGTTCATAGAGTGCTACTATCTCGCCATAAGACATTGTCTTGACTTTGCCTTCAATCTCAATGTCAAACTTGCGCGTTGATAGCCAGTCGCCTTGAATCATTTGCCAGGCGCGTATGCCATTCTTGTCCTTGATTATCGCAAGCTGCTCTTGCTCTACAGAGAGCATATGGGGAACTTCTCTGAGTATCTTCTCCAAGTAGTGCTTGTACTCAGCTACGATGGGGTTTTCGACTATCTTTGGGGTCTCGGACAGGAGTTTTCCCAGCTCAATTTGAAGAACAACAAGGCTCTGCCCAATAAGCATCAATGCTCTGCGCACCTTGTCATTCAACTTCTTCGCCAAGTCGGTGGTGGAGTTAGCTTGGTACATGAGGTAGCTATACATCGTAGCTCCTTCGAACTTCAACTGCATGTCATCGCTCTCTTCCAGCAATCCAAGAACGCCGTTTGCATCCAAGTTCGCGATTTTGCCAGAATACTTCTCTTGGAACTCTTGCACCAAGGCAACAGCTGCGTCCAGTTCCTTCTCAATCTTGTCAGGATCATCGCTCTTCACGAGCTGTGCTAGATCCCATTGCATCTCCTCGACTGTCATTGTCAATCAGCTATACGCAAGCCAAGGATGCCGCCTTAAGAGTTCAGCGAAAAGGGTTATTCTTCCAGCAGCTTTCTTCTGGAGGACCCCCGTCCGGGGCATTTCGTAGCATATGCGCCGGCAATGATGCAGAGCGTGGCAGCTGCGATTATCACAAGACCTACGATAAGCTGTGGAGAAGCAAGACCTGCCGCTATAACGAATGGTCCGACGAAATTCTCAGGGGAAGACACTTGGAAAGGAACCTCAACTGTGCTATTCGAGTAGGTTCCCTCCACCGCTACTGCAAAATAACAATCTGTACCAGTGATGGACCCGTCAAGAATCATGCTAGCGGATGCTGCGGCATACTCGGCTCCGGACATAGCTGGAGAAAACTCCTCGATCTGGACTGACACCAATGTATACATCGACCCGCCCGGATCGCCCCTCTGGACGGTAAGTACAATCTCTGTAATCGTTATCGTAGTGATATTCTCTGCTAATGGAGCAACCTGTAGAGAGATGTTTACTTCCTCAGAAAATGGGCTATACCATGGTGTGTTGGCCGTTATCCAGACAGTCACTTGAACATCATCTTCAGTGAATGAAGCTTCTGCGAAATCAACAGCATGTGCCGGCATGATCAGAAGGACTAACAAAAGGCATAACGTCAGCACACGTTTCATCGCAGAGTCGCCCAGAGATATACACAGTAATCTCATTCTTAACTTTGACTCCCAAAGCAAGGTCCTTGGAGATGGTTATTCGAGCGATTCCTTAATAGGCAAGAGCTAAACAGGTGCTATTCTTGCCGATATGCGAAAACCTCACCCGTCCGTACACTCCTGCCGGAGTTGCGACATGGTGAGGCTAGATGATGTCACTGGACCTGCTCTTTGACATAGCTAGAAAGGTGTTACAAAGAAGGAAATTATAAAACCTATTCATTTCAATGCAAATGAAATTTCGATTCCATCAAGCTAGAAAAGATTAGTGCATACTCTGAAATATCAAATAATCCTCCGAGGATTTAATAACCATCCCGCCTTGTTCATACCACTTCGCGCTAACGGAGGAGATCCATCGTTGCATAGTAGAGAACACTTCCTACGACATAGAGGGATTTCGACCTTCCTCGTCTTCTTCGCTCTATTTGGGCTTCTATTGCATTCCATTCCCTCTACAGATTCCGTGCAAGTGGGATACAAATCATGTCCGAGTCTGACTTGGACGCCAAGGGTTATGGAAGCCAACATCGGGCCATCTACAATGACTGGCTTTCATGCAAACCAACAGGGCATTTCGATTCTTAGCGTTGCAAAACTCGCTCCAACACCAACATCCCCGAGAAGGAATCTGGAGCCAGAAACGTGTTCAGAGTTGGCAATTCAACACACCTCCGAGAAGATTGTACACCCCCCAAGAGGGAGGCGTCCAGATTTCGCAATACTTGAGCCCATTCCAATGGACCCCGATCCCCATGGAATCATCCATATCAACAATGATACACATTTCGCGTCAATAGCAGATGCTGAGAATTGGGAAGGATCTGGTACCTCAGGAAACCCATACATAATCGAAAATTATGATATCGATAGCGATGACACTGGAGATGATTGTATATTGATCCTCAATACACGGGTCCACTTCATCATCCGCTATTGTGTGCTAATCGGTGGTGAATATGCTGGACATCGATTCCTCCAATCCGGCATCAAATTCTATAACGTGAGCAATGGTGATATCGTTGACAACACAGCCTATGACCATGGGGAAAGCGGGATACTATTAACGAACTCGTCCAACTGCCAGGTAACTGACAACACCTGCACTGGCAATTGGAATGGTGGAATCTATCTGGGACGTGGTTCACACAGCAACACTGTGGCGGATAATGGCTGCTCAGGGAATGACTGGGCTGGCATCATGTTGAAAGGCGAAACTGTCAGGAATAACACAATCGTGGGAAACACACTCTCTAACCACCATTGGGAGGCGCGCAATGAAGCTGGCATATTACTACTGGAATGTGAAGCCGGAGGCAATACAGTTAGCTTCAATACTGCAACGGACAATGACCTTGGTGTTGCCTTGGCTGAGTCTTACGACAACACTGTTGTCAATAATACGTGCAATAACAATGACTTCTGTGGCATCTACTTAGGGGGCAGTGAGTATGGGGACGGCTCAAAGTCGAATCTTGTTGGCAACAATACCTGCAACAATAATATCGTGTCAGGGATACATTTGGAGTACAGATCGCGCTTCAATAGCCTGACCACTAACCTCTGTGATAACAACGAGCACGGCATCCACCTTGACGACTCCAATAACAATACCTTAGTTGAGAACGAATGCTCCATGGGTACGTACGGAATCTATGTGTATAGCTCAGATTACAACACATTGATAGGCAATAAACCCACGGAGGTCCTTCATGGTATTCGTTTGGACGGTTCCACCTACAGTAACATCCATAGCCACACCATCCATGATCTAGTGTGTGGCATCTCATTGACAGCGTCCACAAACAACATCATACATGACAATGTTTTAATCAGCAATACCGAAGTAGGCATCTATCTTGAGTCGGATTCGGAGTCGAATCACCTTGAGGGCAACACCTGCAGATTCAATCATTATGGAATCTATCTGGACATATCACACTACTGCACCTTGACTGATAATGTGTGCGTGAACTCAACATCACAGGGACTGCATACGAGGGGGTCTTGGGATATCCTTGTTATCCTAAACACGCTTTCGAACAATAGCAACTACGGCCTTGGCATTGATGGTGCTGAAGATGCCAACTTTACTGACAACACTTTCGATGACAATGGCGCGGGCGGCATTCACATATCTGGCTGGGTTGACGACTGCCTTGTCGCCAGGAATTCAATCTCTGGAGGCGGCTCAGGCATCTACATCAACAGCGCAGATGGCAGCCGCTACGTAAACAATACATGCATTGATTGCACTTATGGAATTCGATGCGACACCGGTTGGCACAATTGGATAGAGGAGAATACCCTGGACTGTGACGTGGCGTGCATAGACCTGTTTGACGTGGCCAGACTGAATTGGGTGGTTGACAACTGGTGTACCGGAGGCGAATCCGGCATATCCGTACGCAGCTACTCATATCAGAACACATTGGAAAATAACACCTGCACCGGGAACGAGAAGGGTATATCTCTTGATGACACACACACGAACACAATCGAGAATAACGATTGTATGGACAATGATATCGGAATCTATGTTCATAATGCTGATTCCAATACATTCGTCGAGAACGATTGCTCTCTAAACGCCATGGGCATCGTTCTGAACGCGTCTGACAACTGCAATGTCCTCGATAACTACTGCAGTCAGGCTTCTGGTGGCTCACCGTCTGTCGGTCTACTACTATACTCCACAAACCAGACAACGGTATTTGGAAACCTGATTGACAGCTGCGACAACGGTATTCATCTAAACATCTCTGATTATGCCCGCATAGAGAACAATACTGTTAGCAATAACGTATACTACGCTGTGATCATGGATGCCATGACGAACAGATCTGAGGTTCATTGGAATATAATCGACAATAATTCTCTGAACGAAATTGATGACGGTACATTCAACGACATAGACTACAATTACTGGTCTGCGTACGAGGGCACTGATTCCAATGGCGATGGCTTTGGTGATACGCCATATCCAATCTCTGGGTCAACCGGCAATGAAGACCCACACCCGCTCGTTTATCTACCAACACCGCCAGAATGGAACCCCGAGCCTACAGACCAAATAGTCGAATGCGGCACGCATTTCACATATGATCTGGATGTCATTGCAACCACTACAATTAGGTGGTGGATTGATGACACCGCACACTTCACAATCGACAACGATGGCGTCATCACTGACAATGAACTCCTGACATATGGAGAATACTGGATAGAGGCACGCGCATACAATCTGTACAATGCCTCATGTAGCGCTACATTGAAATTGACCATGGATGACACCACTGCACCGGAAGTCGATCATCCTGATGATGTGACCTTCCGTATGAACGAAGAAAGGCGGATCACGTGGACAGTATCCGACTTCAATCCGGACTACTGTTGTATCTATGAAGGAAGATGGCAGGAAACGTATATAGGCTGGGCTGATGGAGAAGCCACCGTAGAGTATTGGATTGGATACGTTGAAGTGGGCTGGGTTATCAACGTCACAATTGTGGCTTTCGATGTTGCAGGGAACACCGCAACCGACACAGTGATGGTGACAATCATTAGCGCAACTGACGACACGCCCACAACCACGACGTCAACTGGACCCACAGGCGGTGGCTGGGACTTCAGTGATATGACCACAATGATAGCAATTGCAGGCACGGCTAGTATCATTGCAGTGCTTGTTATTGTAGCAGTCATGAAGAAAAGAGGAAGCTGACACAAGCAGATCAACCGTGGAAGATCACCCATCCGAGTGTTCTTTCCCTTCTCTTTTTATCGTCAAAGACTGGTTCGTTGGCTATGGCTCAGCTTCGGCCTTAAATCTGGGTTCGTAGAAGAATCTTGAGGAAATGGAATGGCAATTATACCTGAATGGATAACAGAATGGATTCAGAAAGATCGTCTCGTTGGAAACAAGTTCAGAATAAGCCAGAGCTATCTCCGTCATTCAAAGCGAATCCAACTAGCGAGAAGTGAGAGAGATACTGAAAGCGGATTGGAGAGGTTCCATTACGTCGTGCATTCACCAAAGTACGGGCGATACAATGTAAGGTATGAAAGGGGCCGATACCAATGCAACTGTCCTTTCTTCAAGCATAGAGGGATCTGTAGCCACATCTTTGGCGTTTGTCGGCTCACTGACATTTGGCCAGAACGGGAGTCAATCTTCAACCACGATTGAGCTGCATGAACCATACAGCAATGCCTTTGTAGCAGTTCTTTGCAGTTCCCTTCACTTGACGGTGCATCAGATGAAACTCCCAATGATTATTGTGCACGGCGGCGCAGGAAAGTGGAAGGACGAGCGGATACCAGTCGGCCTAGAGCAGGTCGAAAAGGCTGCCACAGCTGGTTTTCAAGTCCTGGATAATGGTGGTTCCGCTCTCGATGCGGCTGAAGCGTGCACTGTGTACATGGAGAGTTGTGGTAAGCTCAATGCAGGTCTTGGAGCTCGCGCTAACATCGATGGGGTCAAGGAACTCGACGCCATGATTGTGGACGGCAGCTCGCTCAACTTCGGATCCGTAGCGGCCATCACTGGAATCCGGAATCCAGTTTCTTTAGCTAGATACATCATGGAAAAGACAGGCTTCTCATTCTTCGCCGGAGACAACGCCAAACGGCTCTACGAGAAGATGATTGCCGAGGGTTACAGAACCGAAGCAGAACCAGGTGTTGTTGCCCAGTCATCTGATGGTGGGGCGAAGGACACAGTTGGATGTGTTGTGGTTGATGGCCAAGGTCGAATCGCAGCGACGTCGTCAACTGGCGGAATCTCCAAGAAGATACCTGGTAGAGTGGGCGATTCTGCGGTAATGGGCTCAGGTGCGTATGCAAATGATGTCTGCGGCGCAACTGCCACTGGCTGGGGTGAACACATTATGCGTGTGACCCTGTCAAGGATGATAGTGCTGTACGTCGAAGAGGGCTTGGACGTTGGTTTGGCTGCCAAGAGGGGGATGGAGATGTTTGAAGCCAAGACTGGAAGCGAAGCTGGTGTAGTTGTCGCTGATGCAAAAGGGAACTACGGCTTCTCTACGAATGCCAAAGCAATGCCAACTGTCATCATTCAAGGAAGTATTGACAACATGACTTCCTTTACTTGCCAAGAGTAGCGAATGCCCTTACAGCCTCTCAATCTTAACGACCAAAGATGCGCCGCAATGTGGACACCGCACAGTATTAGGACCAATCCAGTCGACTTCTTCAGGATTCACGTCCGCACCGCATTTGTGACACGTGGGTGGAATCCTTCGCGTTAGGAGCACCTCACGCTCGATTACCTCGCGCTCAATGACCGTTTCCGAGCCCCATCCCCTTGGAAATTGCGGTGGTTGGATATAGGATTCGTCGAATAAAGGAATGCCTTCCACGTTCTGCGTGCTCTTGAATTTTCGTCTGCTTACCAAATACATGATTGGTGCGCCTGCAACTATGTAGACGAGGCCGAGCAAAGTAAGCCAAGTCGCTAGAAAGGGGTTTCCATCAAAGGGGTTTGAAAACCAGCTGCCTTGAAAGATGATAGCTAGACCAGCGGCCACCATCAAGAAGCCAGCTACGCAGGAGGGGAACAACAACGGATTTGGCTTGGTCTTGAGTATTGAAATCGGGAGACCTACAGCTAGAATCGTAACTCCTGCCAGTTGCATGATTATCCCAAACCCACTGAGGACAATATTAGCCATAGATCCGATAACAATAAGAAAGAAACCAAACATCAAGACAATCATGGGCTTGGATGGGGAGCTTTGGACAAGCGTTATCTGTTACGACTTCCATCTGGTCGACAGCGGTTCCGCATTTAATCTGTTCGCAACTACTGCGGCAATGTGCGATCTATTAATAGTAAAGGGGCTTTTCAGTTCACGGAGTTCAGGAGCTTCTCTATCAGCATGTCATAATCGTTGATAGATCTCAGACCTGGAAGGTTTCCCACTGGTTTTCCATTCTTGAACGCAAAGACCATCGGGACAGATTGAATGCCGAACTGCGTCGATGTCCGTCTGTTACGGTCTATGTCCATCTTGCCAAAGTAGACCTTACCCTTATGGTCAACTGCCAATTCTCGCAGGATAGGAGTTAGAACCTTGCAGGGCTGACACCATTCCGCACTGAAGTCCACAAGTGCAGTCTTGGTCTTCCCAACAACCTGCCAGAAGTTGGCATCGGTAAGCTCATTGACAAGCCCGTTAGCAAGAGGCTCAAGCACCGCAGGTTGTTGTGCCCGCTCCATCATCAGTTGCATCTTTTTGCGCCTGATCTCTGCAAGCTCGTCGTCGTTAAGCATCTCGGCACTATCTCCATTGCGCTTGTGCAATTGAAATGCACAACCGTTTTAAGCATTGCGATTCGAAGCTCAGTTCGTTCTCTTTAATAGACAGTATGTTAGCGAGCAAGGAAATGACTTGGTGAAACTCTGTGGCTGAGAGACCCATCACATCATATGCGCTTCTCGTCTTCGCTATGATTGTATGGGGCGGAAGCTGGGTCTCAGCCAAGATTGCTGTGTCAATTGCTCCACCCCTCACGATAGGGTTCTTCAGATTCTTCTTTGCAACCATTCTGTTCCTGATTTTTATGCCGACCACAGGACATAGTTTGAAAAAGATGTTTTCGCGCAACAATCTGAAATGGTACATTCTACTTGGCGTCACAGGCATCTTTGGCTACGGCGTGTTCTTCCTCTTTGGCATGGGTTTCACAACCGCCGCTCAAGGAGCTCTCATTGCCGGACTTAATCCTGCCTTTGTTAGCATATTTGCACATATCATCCACAGGGAACGGCTCGCCCAGAAGTGGCGGTACAGTGGTTTTCTCTTGGCATTTCTTGGAATCATTTTGGTTATAGGGATCCAGGTGTTACTCGACTTCCGCATCGAGTACCTTGTGGGAAACCTGTTGATTGTCTGTGCAATGCTGGTTTGGGATCTCTACTCCTCTATTGGAAAAGCAGCGATGAAATCCATTTCGTCCATGGAAGCTACTGCAGGAGGTGTGTTTGTAGGAACAATCCTATTCGGCATCGGTGCAGTGGCGGAGGGCTTTTGGGCACTTCCTGCCATGTACGACTGGATATTCTGGGCAAATACGCTCTTTCTCGGAATTTTCGTAACATTCCTGGGGTTCCTATTCTACTTCGATGCAATCAACAAACTAGGAGCCACAAGAACGGGAGTATTCATCAACCTCGTCCCGATTTTCGGCGTTTTTCTTTCTATGCTGATACTAAACGAGATTATTCATTGGACATTCTTTATTGGCCTTGCTCTGGTGATAATCGGTATTGTCATCATTAACGGTGGAATCGCAAGGGTTGATATCCCGCAACAGGCAAGCAAACAAACAATTTCTTCTCCGGAAGAATGATAACACTGCTAGGAGCCGAAAACCAAGGGCAATGGCTCAACTCTGTTGAATTGTGGTGTTGAAAGATGGATGCTTATGATGAACTAATGACCAAGGCGAAAGAAATCACCCATTTGCGATTAATCGCAGGCGTCGCTCATTGGGACCTTGAAACCTATATGCCTCCAAAGGGCGTGATGCAGAGAAGTGAACAACTTGCAGCTATGAGCAAGCACATACACAGAATGTTCACCAGTCCAGAGGTCGGGAAGCTACTTGGTGAAGCCGAAAAGGTATCTTCACTGAACGAGGTCAAAAAGCGGAATCTATTCCTAGTCCGTATCAAATACGACGAGCAAACGAAGGTCCCGGGGGAGCTTGTGGCCAAACTGGCTAAACAGCGGGCGCTTACCACAAACACCTGGAAGAAGGCAAAAGCCAAACAAGATTGGAAAATGTTCGAGCCGGACCTTCAGAAGCTTGTTGACCTATCGCGAGAGAAAACCGAGATCATCATGAAGGTCAAGGGAACCAAGACGCTCTACGATACGCTCTTGGATGACTACGAGAGAGGAATGACTGCTAGCATGGTTTCGAAAGTTTTCAAGGAACTAAGAAACAGTCTAGTGCCCCTGACTGAGAAATGTGCGGAGGCCTCCAAAAACGTAGATCCAAGCCTACTGAGGAAGACAGTACCAATCGATGCACAGAGGAAGATAGCAACCGATCTTGCAACATTGATTGGCTACGACACAACATCTGATGAGGCGGGGGGCCGCATCGATGAAACCGAGCATCCTTTCACCACAGGCTACTACGATGACGTTAGAATCACGGTGAAGTATCACGAAGATAATGCTGGTTCAATGGTCTTCGCCATTCTTCACGAAGGCGGTCATGCCTTATACGAGCAGAATCTGAATCCCGACTGGAAATTCCAGCCCGTGGGAAATGCAGCTAGCTACGGAATTCATGAGTCAATGTCACGGTTCGTCGAAAACATGGTAGGAAGGTCTCCTGAGTTCTGGCAATTCTATCTACCAAGGCTGAACGAACTCACTAACGGTGCTTTCTCTGGAATCCCGCTCGATCAATTCGTGAAGACTACGAACCTCGTAACCCCATCAAAGATACGCATTGAAGCAGACGAAGTGACCTATTCGCTCCACATCATAATTCGATTCGAGATTGAGCAAGCTCTCTTCGCAGACAAAGTCACAGTATCAGAGCTGCCCAGTCTTTGGAACGAGAAGTACGAGGAGTATTTGGGATTGGAAATCCAGAATGACTCTGAAGGAGTCCTGCAGGACACTCACTGGGGAAGCGGTCTCTATGGGTACTTCCCGAGCTATGCGTTGGGCAATGTCTACGATGGTATGTGGCTCGAGAAGCTTGACAAGGATATGCCAGACTGGCTGAACCATGTTTGCGCAGGGGAGATAACCACTATCACCAAGTGGCTTGCTGAAAACATCCAACATCAAGCATCACTGTATGATCCTGGTGACTTGGCCGAGCGAGTAACCGGCAAGAAGCTCACGGCCAAACCATTCTTGGAGTACGTTGAGCAGAAGTACTCGAATCTCTTCGGTTTCCAAATTTAGGAGAACACGGAGCGAGGAGGAACAGGGTAAGGTTGAGAAAAATCACTCTGAATCTTGAGGAGAAGACATATCTTCCGGGGGATCGAATCGAAGGATTAGTTACTGTTAGTACAGACGAATACTTCGAGTGCAATCGAGTTGTTTTATCAATCAAAGGACAGGAACGATCGAGAGTTGTAAGGGGAAGTGGAAAATCACGTCGCGTCTATCTGGAAAGAAAACACCATATCGATGAGCAAATCGAACTCGTTGGTTCTACTGGTATGCAAGCTGGCAAAACCAATTTCCCTTTCAGCTTCGTACTTCCAAGAAACATCCCAGGTAGTTTCCAAGGGACGTACGGCAAGATAGAGTACAAGCTGGAAGCGAAAGTCGAGATCTCGTGGGCTACCGACCCTAAGGCCAGGCAGAAGATTACAATTGACATGAAGCAAGAGATGGCGAATGAACAGTCAGTGTACGAGAATCTTGATGACAACGATGCAAGACTATTGAGCGTTCAATTGCCAAGCGACATGATTCATCTGGGGCAGGACTACCCCATCAAACTGATGGTCAGCAGTGAAACGAAGATTAGAGGTGTCAGAATAGAGCTAGTGTACCATGAGTTCGTTTCGCCCAGGGGACACAAGGCTACAAGAAAGCAAACACTTGCTAAGCTGTATTTGGAAGAGCTCGAGTTGCCACGCGAAATGTGGATTGATGCAGCAATCGGTACACAAGGCGAATGGTTGCAGCCCTTCAAATCCGAACTCATCGAAACATACTATAAACTGAAAGTGACCCTAGATATCGCGTGGCGTATTGACAAGACGATTTGGATTCCGCTCAAGATAACCCATGAGCTTAACCAGAATGATGAAAAAGACCCGTTCGCGTTTGGCTTCTACTAGGTGGGCTGTCTGCCGAAGCCGTTGAACTAGAAAGTACCCCAAAAAGAAAGAGAGAAGGAAGCCCTGAAACCAAGGCTTCCAGCTTAGGTATCATTACCGTTCATTGTAAACCTAATAATGGTTTTATACAGTTCACCACAAAGCATAAATAGGAATTCATCGTATTTTTTACAAAGGCGAGCTGCCAATGAACACGAACAAGAAATACTACATCAGAACCAAAGGCAAGGAACGTAGAGTGTTCTTTGACTCGAAAACAAGATAGTACTACTACAAGCAAGGCAGAGGCAAGGTCTTCCTGTCACAGGACGGACTCTCACGCCTCTACTACAGGGAGGCACACTAATGACTGTTATGAAGAAACGGTTCAAGTGCCGAACATGCGGCAAAGAGTTCGCATATCACAAGGCCTTCCAGAAGCACAGAAAGGCACACACGAAGGAGGAGATGATGAGTCGCAGAAAGGCACAAGGTCTGATCTGCGGCGCATACTCAAAATATTGGAAGGATATCAAGCAGTGTTCTATCTGGGGTCCAAGGACCATCCATACTTCTACTCCGATTTGGGAGCCTGATACTATTTGCACTCTGGCATTCTGCCAACATGTGAAGGGCGAACCCAAAAATTTTCACGAGGAGGAACATTGAATGAAAAAACTGCGAAAAGAATACCGTGAATATCTGGACAAGAAGACAAAATTGAAACCAACGACAAGGAAGGACCAAGAGATAATCTTGAGGAACTTCCCGCCGATTGGAAGACTGAATGCCGCTTATTTCCGGTCTCTTATGAGAGAGAAAAAAGATTCGGGAGAAGAGAAGTATTCAGCTTTCACAATCTGGAAGCGCTACGGATTGGCCAAGAGGGTCTTGGAGTCTCATGGGATTGAACACGACTTGGACACACTGAAGAAAGACGACCTGCCAAGTCTGCATGACAAAGAACCCGTGACCCAGAAAGACTTGTACACATCTGATGAGTTGAAGCGGATGTTCGCCGCCTGCAAGAACAGTCGGGACCGTGCACTACTTGAGATGTTATACGAGTCTGCGGCAAGGGCAAGCGAATTGATTTCCTTGCAGGTTGAAGACATTAAATTCGGTAATGACCCCAACAACGGGCCACACTACAGTATAACAGTCGTCGGCAAGACCGGCACTCGGACCATTCCGATGGGTCACAGCGTCGTTGCATTACGGGCTTTGTTGAATGTGCATCCTTTATTGAAAGACAAATCAAAGGATGACTACAAAGGACCACTCTTTGTCTCTGCCACTGGGTCACATCGCCAGATAATACGCAGTCACTTGTATTTGATCGTAAAAGCCGCACTGGAGGACGCAGGCATAACGGGCAAGAGGAAAATCGTCCATATGTTTCGCCACACCAGAGCCACCGAATTAGTCAACCGTGGAGTGCGTGGACCACTACTGTGTAAATTCATGGGGTGGAGCTTGAAATCAAACATGGAACAAGTCTACGTGCACCTATCGACGAGTGACATCGAAAACGAGATGGCCGAAAAGGTCTATGGCCGCCAAGTCGTTGAGAGGAGAGGCCAGATGGTCGAGGCCAAGTCGTGCCCTTCGTGTTCGCAAGACGGGATGGATATGGCGGCAGTGTTTTGTTCTGCGTGCGGATTCCCATTAACAAAGAACGGTGTGCGACTTGCCGAAGAAAGAACTGACGACTTGGAAGCAAGAATATCGAGCTTGGAGAATTTGATACGTGACGTGGCTAACGGCAAGGTGCCAGTCGATGA
>DXJO01000048.1 GCA_019057475.1 Candidatus Thorarchaeota archaeon
CCTAGTGTACAATAGCCTAGAGCTAGTGTCACTTGGGCAGTCCGATGTGTACTTGCTGGAACTGCCAGGTAGTGCCAATCGCACGAGATTCTGGCTTCCTGTAAGCAATGCTGGAGACTATTTGGAGGAACATTGCAGTGTTTGGCATTTCTGGTGCTGGGTACGATACGAGTACCAGCATATTCAGTCCCGAAGGCAGAATCTTTGCGGCTGAATATGCAAAGAAGGCAGTGGAGCAGGGAGCAACCTCTATTGGGATTCTCTGCAATGAAGGTGTAGTGCTGCTTGCTGAAAAGATTACGAAGCCGCTGCAGGAGCCAGACAGCGTGGAGAAAATCTCCAAGATAGATGAACACCTTGGAATCGCTACATCGGGTCTCATGGCTGACGCAAGAAAACTGATTGCAAATGCACGGATAAAAGCGCAGTCGTATTGGCTGACCTTTGAAGAACCCGTTCCTGGTGAAGCCGTGGCTGAATACATTTGTGACATCAAGGGGCAGTTCACGCAAACCGGCGGTGCACGTCCCTATGGCGTTGCAATGATTATTGGCTCGGTTGACCATGATAATTCACCCAGACTGTTCGTTACCGATCCCGTAGGGACATTCTGGGGGTTCCTAGCGGCTGTGATTGGCCGGGGGAGCAACAGAGCTGGCGAATATCTCGAAGCGCATTACAAACCCAAGATGAAGATTGCACAGGCAATCAATCTCGCCCTAGATACTCTTCGTCAGACTACCGATGCTGAGCTAACTTCTATGAATGTGGAGATTGCTAAGATTCCTGTAAGCACAGGGACCTTCTACAAGCTCTCCCACAAGGAAGTAGAACGCCATCTATCACCCATGGAATCAGAAAAGAAAGCGTAGGAGTTGACCTGACAGTTGATGGGTTCCAGAAAAAGCGGAGATAAATGGCTCGAACTGGATGCCGTTGTTATTGGCATTAAACGGGAAGGTAACCGTTTCGAGCTGTTTGTTGACCCAGACCTAGCGTTTGATTACAGACGCGGGGAAGATGTACCCTTGCAGGATATTCTGAAATCCTACGAAATCTATGATGACGCTAAAAGAGGATCGCGCGCCACTGACATTCTTGTGAAGGATGCTTTTGGTTCAAGTGAGGTCTTCACGGTAGCACGTGAGATTCTCAAGCACGGCGAGTTCAAGTTAACACATGAACAGAGAATCCAACTAGTCGAAGAGAAGACTGAGGCAATCATCAAAGACATATCTAAGAGAGCTATGAACCCCCAAACTGGGCATCCTCATCCACCAGATCGAGTTCGACAAGCGATGGAAGAGGCTAAAGTAAGCGTTGACCCCTTCATCAGAGTTGATGAACAGGTTCCACGAGTGGTGAAGGCCCTTCTAGTGATAATCCCGATCTCCTTTGAGAGTGTTAAGCTAAGGATAACGCTTCCCGCCTCGTTTGCTGGCAAGGGGTACAACATCGTGGCAAAGGCTGGAGTTGTTAAATCTGATTCTTGGGGACAGGACGGCTCATGGACTGGGCTCGTGGAGATGCCTGCATCTCTTAGACAGGCTCTCTATGATGACTTGAACAAGTTAACAAAAGGACAAACGCGAATTGACGTTGTTAGATGACAACCGCGGAATGCAAGGCATCTAATGAATATCAGAACATAACGAAAAAGTATGAATACGGAATGAGGGAAGAAATTTGGCTGTTTATTTTAAGAAGAGAGAAGTAGTAGTCCCCGGAGAACTACTTGCGGAGGGTCGATATCGCTCCTCCATGGGGACCTATGACGAGGACGGTAAGGTTTACTCGGCGTTACTAGGTATCGCAGAACTACGTGGAAATACTGTGAAAGTGGTTCCTCTTGAGGGGGTGTACATCCCCAGTGAGGGTGACCTTGTGATAGGCACTATTACCAGAGTTGCAGGAAACAACTGGAAGGTCGACATAACCGGGCCTTATGGCGCATCACTTCACGCTAACAATGCGCTGAGACGTCCTTACGACGATGACATATCTCGCTATTTTGACATTGGCGATGTGATCGCAGCAGAAATCACCGCCTTCGACAGAAATAGCGGCCCATTCCTTACGCTCAAAGGGAGAGGACTGGGACTGCTCTCTGAAGGTATGCTTCTCGATTTGAGCCCCGCAAAGATACCACGAGTAATCGGACGGTCGGGTTCGATGATTAACATGATTAAGGACAAGCTTCGAATTGAAGCGGTGGTTGCCCAGAATGGACGGATTTGGATTCGTGCTCCTGACACCCCCACTCTCAATTTGGCAATCAAAGCTTTCAAGATGATTGAGGCGCAGGCGCACACTTCGAAGCTGACTGAGAGAATCGGTGCGATGCTTGATCAAGAGATGGCCGACATGAAAGAAAAGGCTCCTAAGACGACCGAAATCGAGTCCGAAGAAGAAGCAAGAGCTCCCGTGAAGGCGGAGCCGCCAGAAGAAGAACCGGAGCCTCTGGTCGAAGAAGAGAGTGCTGAGGACGTGATAACTGCCCCGACAGAGGAACCGGCAGAGCCCAAGGCATCTGACGAGGAACTAGCCCCTGCTGAAGAAGCGGAGGTTGCAAAGGATAATGATAACACAACGGAGGAAGTGACTGAAGAATGAGTCCGGAAACAAAGCCAGACTTTCTTATCAATCCCGAAGGATTGAGAATTGATGGCAGAAGAACTGACGAGATGCGACCTATCGAACTGAAGGTCGGTGCACTGAAACAAGCTGATGGTTCAGCATCTATTCGGCAAGGCAATACCTACATCTTGGCTGCCGTATATGGCCCCCGGGAGCTTCATCCCCGGCACTTGACCATAAACGACAGGGCCTATCTTAGATGCGTATATCGTATGGCCACCTTTTCTGTTCCTGACAGGAAACGGCCAGCACCATCTCGAAGAGAACGTGAAATCTCCATGGTCATCGCCAATGCATTGAAACCCGCTCTCTTCTTGGAAGACTACCCTCGCGCAGTTGTGGATGTCTTCATCCAGGTAATACAAGCTGATGGCGGTACTAGGTGTGCAGCAATTAACGCAGCTTCCTTGGCCCTTGCTGACGCAGGCATACCAATGAGGACTCTAGTGCCAGCTGTTGCCGTAGGCAAGGCGGAAGGCAAGCTTTTGGTTGACTTGGGCGATGAGGAGGACAAGTACGGTGGAGGCGATGTACCTATGGCCATGCTCGGCACAACTGGAGAAATCACGTTGCTGCAGCAGGATGGGTCCTTCGCTAAGGAGGAACTAGTTGAGGCCATGGGGATGGGAGTCACTGCGATGAAGTACATTCTTGAGCTCCAGAAGGAAGCCCTGAAGCGTGCATACACCAAGAAGGGTGCGATTGAGGGTGAGGATGACGAAGAATACGAAGACGACATGGAAACCGATCTTGGCGAAGCCGAGATTGCAGGAGAGGAGGATGAATAGACATGGGTGACTATAGTGCTGAGGTCATAAGCCACATTGACCGCGATTATGTTGCGAATTTGCTCGACGCTGGAAAGCGAATAGACGGCAGAGCCTTTAACGAGTGTAGAAACACTGAGATTGAGCTCGATGTTGTTGCTGCGAAAGCCGAGGGTTCGGCTCTTGTACATCTCGGATACACAAGCGTAATTGCTGGAGTAAAAGTACTCCTAGGGGAGCCCTACGGAGACTCACCGGACAAAGGAGTCATGATGGTGACTGCGGAGCTGCAACCACTTGCCTCACCACTGTTCGAGCTTGGACCACCAAAGGAGCCTGCTATTGAGCTCGCCAGAGTGGTCGACAGGGGTGTTCGCGAGAGCGAGATGATTGACACCAAGAAACTATGTATTGAGCCTGGAAAGAAGGTGTACATGGTATTTGCTGATGTATATCCTCTGGAGTACGACGGTAATCTGATTGATGCATCCTCACTGGCAGTAGCTGCAGCCTTGCACACCACAAAGTTCGACGAGTACAAGTGGGAGGATGGCAACGCAGTCCCAACAGGGAAGAAACTGGATCTACCAATCCAGAACTCAGCTGTCGAGGTTACTATTTCGAGAATTGGTCACCATCTGGTGATTGACCCGTCTCTGAAGGAGGAGATGGTGCAGGACTGTCGACTCACAATGGCGATTGACAAGGACGATAAGCTGAGAGCCATGCAAAAGGGTGGCGGTTCCGGTCCACTCACACTTGATGAGATTGAAGCCTCCATGACCATGGCGATTGATCGTGCTCAGGATTTGCACAAACTCATCAAGGAAACCATAAAGGCAAGAAAGAAGAAATGAAACCAGTAAGGGTATGCAACAGCTGCCAATAACTTGTACAATCTTGGACATTTTGTAGGTGGTTATAACATGCTGCTCAGGATTGAGTGGTGTGGATGTTAGATGCTGGTTGCCAGGGCCTTCAAATATGAACTGGACCCAAACAACCAGCAGAGAACCAGGCTCTCTCAACATGCTGGGTGTGCGCGTTTTGCTTACAACTGGGGTCTGCAGCAGAGAATTGCACTCTACCGTCAGAATCAGGACAAGAAGCGTTCTACCAGTGCTATTGCACAACACAGGGAACTAAACCGGCTGAAGAGAACGGTCTTCCCATGGATGTACGAGGTGTCCAAGTGTGCCCCACAGGAGGCCCTGAGAGACCTTGAACGAGCCTTCAAGAACTTCTATCGAGGATTGAAGCCTGGGAAGAGAGTGGGATTTCCCAGGTTCAAGAAGCGGGGTGTACATGACAGTTTCAGGCTCACTGGCACCATCCGATTTATTGGTCGAATGATTCAATTACCACGACTAGGAAGAATCAGGCTCAAGGAGAAGAGAGAGAGTTATTTCAAAGGAAGGGTGCTGTCGGCCACCGTGACCAGAAGAGCTGACAGATGGTACGTATCAGTGACTGTTGGGATGGAGATGGATAGCCCTGAATCTCCAAGTGGTGGACCTGTAGGAGTGGACCTTGGTGTCAAGACTCTGGCCACTCTCTCTGATGGAACCATGTATTCCAATCCGCGTGTCCTGGAGAAGCGACTGAGTAAGATTAGGCGACTATCCAAGAGCCTATCACGAAAGAAGAGAGGGAGCAAGAACAGGGGGAGAGCAAGACTTGGACTTGCTAGATTGCATCTAAGAGTCTTCAATATCCA
>DXJO01000049.1 GCA_019057475.1 Candidatus Thorarchaeota archaeon
GGTCGTCACATTGGCAATGAGCACCTCGGAGTCTGTGTCCAAGTCCCAGAACACTACAGTCACAGGACTATTCGAACCCCATGGTGTAATCGGACCAGATGCAACAGTGACACTCGTGTGATGTGCCCTTACAGTTAGTGCCACCAAAGTCCAAGCATGTCCGTAGTTGGCACTGCTTGAGTAGACACTGACATTCAGCTCGTATTCACCAACTGTCCAACCATCGACATCTAGAGTGAAAGCCAACGAAACGAATGGCCCCTGTGTTCCTTTCGTCGCACTGACCACGGTCACGTTCTGAAGTGAAGAAGAGACCTCTCCTCCTGCATCGGCATCATACCACGTCACGTCGAACGACGAGTCTACGCCCCAGGGGATCGTCGAATCGAAGTCTACGACAATGTATGTGTCATGGGGAGATATGACTAGACGAATCGTGATTGTGGCACCGTGATAGTTTGTCTTTGACAGAATCACGTTGATCAAGTAGGTCCCAGGACTTGCCGTGCCTACGTCAATGCTCACGCTATAAGCCCCGTCACTGATCTCAGTCACGCTGGCTGTGATCCCCACCGGGTTCTCAACGGAGTTGCCGGCCCCGGTGATCCCAGCGAAGCTGTGGTCAGTGTCATTGTAGGTTATGGTCATGGAAATGTCAAACTCATAGGGCGTTGACACAGAGTTGCCGCCCACCCCGTAGATGGCAGTGTAGATGTTCCTGAGCGTGAATGTGATGTTGACTGTGCTCTCGAGAAGGTAAGTCTCGCTCGGTGTCGCGTTGATCTGATATACATAGCTGCCAACGCCTAACCCGCTACCGTCGAGTGTGACAGTGTAGCTTCCATTGGCATGGTCTGTTGGCAAACCGACGATGGTTCGATCTGAAGTTATCGTGGCGCCAGGTATCGGGTTGTCATTGAACGAGTCACGTACTGTGATCTTGACTGTGAAGTCGTCGCCAATGGGAGTCGACGGCGGGGTTTCATACGTGATAGAGGTCTCATGAGAAAGGTCTAGGTCGAAGTAAGTTGTCGCATTGTTGTAGTACTGATAGTATGAATCGATCTCAATGCGCCAGCGCTTTGCATCTCCTAGGTCCGATGTGTTCAATGCCACTCCGTAGTCGCCAGTACCGTAATCCTCCAGTGTGACATCAGAGGGACTGCCAGACACAGTCCAGTTCATCGTCACAGTGGCGCCAGTGACAACCTGAGAGTTGTCGTCATCCACGAGCTGCACCTCAACGTACAACATCTCACCAGCAACTCTTACTGACAATTGATCGTTGACTGCGTCACCGGGGGACTGGAGTGTGAGACTCGTGTCGTGCTTCACTGTGAAAGTCCGTTGATACGTTCCGACCTCAGTCGGACTGGTCCCAGCAGTGTCATTGAAATTAACATCCGCATACCAGACGCCCGCATCCCAGGAGCTTGTGACAGTAATGCCAAGCCACTCAAAATCGCCGCCGGACCCCTGCGTTGTGTCATCTGAGGCATAGAACAACTGACCTGAGGGATCCGTGAGCAGCAGACGCATTGCTGAACCTCCGATGATCTCTGCAGTGCCTTCGAACTTCGCTGAATCGCCTACATTGAAAGTGGCCGTGTCACCGTAACTACCAGCCCCAATGCCCATCAGGAGATCCGTAGCTCCGTTGGTTGTGGACAGGACGAACCTCCAGATACCGTAGGTGTCAACCGCCGTCGAGGGTATAGTCAACTCAGTGGTTGAGGCCGTTACAGCAGATGATCTGTCATCGCCGTCCGGATCTGTAGCATTCTGGAATGTCCAGTCGCTAGCCTTGCTCAAGCTCATGTTCACATCGGTGACCCCAGATGGTGGAGAGATTAGGACATTGGCAGTCCAGTATGCCAAGGAGTTGTTGACTACGCTGAACGAAGTCCCGGTGTTCTGCTCGTTATCCAGGGTATCAACAGTGTCAGTGACGTTAAGGTATAACGATGGCTCAATCATCACATCCACGGAAGAGTTGGTCGTGAACTCGACTGTCACTGTGTCAGACCCGGACCAGCTGCCGCTCAGAAACACTGTGTCCTCCTGTGGAATCATGTAGTTGACGAAAAGCCGAGCCAAATCAGCTCCATTGTAACCGGAAGTTCCTTTGATGTCGTGCCATCGGTCGTATGTGCTCGAGTACATGTACTCTAGCATGATGCAGATGTAGTTCCCTGTCGACCATCCGGACCTGCTGATGATCTTCTGAACGAGTCTCGTGATATCCGGTGAAGAGTATCTTGTATCTGCGGCCCATCCCGTCACATCCCAGTCAACACTGGTGTTAACCCAGTCAAAGCGGTCCTCAAGATGAGGCGTCCCACTGGAGAACGCAGTGACAGTGTCTTCATCAGAGGCATAAAGGCGCATGTCAAAGTAGTTCGTAGTAGTGGTTGCAGACTCGACCTCAATGTATGCAGACGTGATTATGGCTCCCTGAGGGATAGACAATGGAAATTGGAAACCAGACTCCCACGTTTCATGCGTGAGGGTCACTGCGACATACAACTTGCCATCGTTAGTAGGCCCATCCAGGTCAATTCCGGTTGATGGGTTGTCCGTGCAGTCCCTATTGGCATCATCGGGCACATACGGTGATACACTGCCTGATGTCATCCCTCCGATGGCAGTATTGTTGGCCTTCAGATTCACCTGTTCTGGGAAGGGACTGACCTCGAAGTCCATGTAAATCTCATCGATATACGTGTAAGAGTCGTATGCGCTGGCCTGGATTCCTGAGAGATCAGTTCCAATGCCAATATCAAAGGGTAGAGACTCTGGGGTCGTGATATTTTCATATGCAGACCAGGGGATGACCACTTCCCCGACCAACCAGGCGTTCGTCGTACGCCCTGACTCGTGAACATAGAGCTTGGTTTCATGGTCCCCGAACCTCACAAACACATACGTCTGGTTTTGCAGATCAGTATTGGCGGTGACGTTGTACAGGAACGTGATGTGCACAGAATAGAGGGCGCGTCGAGGGATGTTGATCATCTGACTGAAGTAGATCTCGTCTGTTGATGCGAGTGTGACGATAGTATTGTACTCGGCATCAAAGCGCCACCCTCTACTACCTCCGACTCCATTGGAATCACTGTTCATCTCAAAGACACCGTGTTCAGGATGGTCACTATGCCAGATTCCGGAGGTTTCCTGCTTAATCAATGTCCAATCATCCGGGACCTGCAGAGTGCTGTCATCGTCGCCCACGTCAAGCCATCTCTCGGCATGATAGTCATCAAGGTCGTTGTTGATTGGGTCTCGGTCCACCCACATGGACGAATGGGGAATGTCGACACGCAGGTTGGTTCCGGTCCAGCCTGCTGGCAGATCCACAGAACCAAAGCCCGATGAGGAAGAATCTATATGCAGTGGCCCTGCAGTCTCGTTTGTGGTCAGCCCCTTCAGTGTGGCGGTCCGTGCAGCGCCAGACCCAGAATACGGTGTTCCCCCTTCTGCATTTGTGCTAGTATTCCGCATCGGAGTGATTCCACTCGATTCCACAATCGCAGGGTCACCATCATGAATCAACACTGGAAACAGAAACAAGACAGCGACAAATAACGCTATGATACTAGCTCTTTTCAATTCTGAAGCCTCCGAACTTCTCAGGGCAGTGTAAACCGGAATCTTAGGAGCTGGCCGTATTGTGACATGACCAGCTCTAGACAGCTGCCACGCATGGCTGGACACGGGACATTATCAATATTTGCTGAACAGACTAATTCGATAAATCGGGATGTTCGAGGACCCGGGCCCACATCAGGTATCAGTGTCAGAAATCGGATGCTCAATCATGAGTGAGAAGATAATCGCGATAACCAACAAACCGGTAACCCAATCTATCCTTCATGTCCTTAAGGAGATTGAAAACAGAGTTTGCCCTATGGTCAAGCGGATGAATGCCCATCTGCAGGGGCCCGCTAAGCTCAATCTCCATCTGTGCCTCAATGAAAGAAGCACCCTTCATACCCTGACTGATCAAACACTCAGCAGTTTCAAAAACTCGCGACTCAGGCAAATGGTACAAGCAATTGCCAACAACACAGTAATTGAAGCCTACATCTCTGACAGCGTCCACGATACGGCGCGGCGCCACCCATAATGGGGGAACGAATCCAAAGGGTTTCTGTCCAAAGCTCTTCTTGATCAATGACTTCCCGGACTTGAGTCTGGAAATCGCTCGCTCCTGGGGTATCCTCCTAAACTCATCAGGAGCACCGGACTTTGCGACGTGAGAGTACCCATGAAGCGAAACCTCGAGATTCAGTGATTGAAGGTACTCAGCGAACAAGTCGTGCTTCTCAAAACTGTTTGACCGCTTGAGTTCATAAAGTGGCGTGACAAGAAGAGTAAAGCTGTCTATTCCCAGGTCGATTAGACGGTCATAGGATTTGATGACATCATCTTCCATTGTGGGATTGACATCGTGAAGCGAGAGAAGGATAGTGCCGTCTGCAACTGCCTTAGTCCCTTTGCGCGAGCTGCCCTGCCCTTTCCGCACCATGGTCTCTCACCTGAGAATCCACAAGTTGTGATACATAAACTCATTCTATCGACTAGGGCTTCAAGAAAGCGGAGAGCCTAGTCGGCTCTGCTGGGTCTGTGATAAGTCAATCCTAATCCTAGCGAGGCTTTTTCCACTGCTTGTAGGCTAAGTCAATGTCCTTGTGCGTGATTGTCTTTCTCTTTGCGTGCTCGGTCAGCTCAAAGGCCCTTCTGGCAATGTCCTCACCGACCTCCTCAAGAATTTGCGCTAGGCGCTCCGCACCTTTGTCACTGACTCGCTCAGCACCAGATTTTCGTATCAGCTTATCAACAGGTGCCACAGGGATGATTCTATCCTTTTTTGACCGAGGCAAATCTATTCATTCTCCTTAGACTGGCTTTAGCAGCCCACATAATCCCCCTTTGACTGCAATCTCTATTTAAGCGCTTGTAAGTGGCGAAAAGAACCCTCTTTGTTACGCGCGGAATTGACTCAATGGTACCTTTTTCCCAGCTTCAAAATGATGATTTCCGCTCGCGAGATCTGCTCTGAAATCACCTGCAGGTCAAATGCCTTCTCAATTGACTCGACGTCTTTCACTGAGGCTTTCACTTCGGGGTACTTAGGAGGGAGTGTGCAGCAAGATGAAACCTCTCCTGCAAGGTAGTATGTACCAATCTCTGCGGCTAGATGTTCTATATCCACCTTGTCATCTCCAGCACAAGGCCTCAGGATTGGATAATCGCAGACCGCAGTGTTGATTGCTCTCAGATTCTTGGAGGTCTGCGAGGCTTGCTCACCGATTATCTCACCTGTAACTATCACGTCTGCATTCTCAATTATCGCAATCTCGCGCGCAAGCCGTAACATGTTCCTCTTGCAGTATATACAAATCATCTTCTCTGGAGCATGTTGAACCACTTGAGCAAGATCCAACCCATGAGGTACGATGTACATCTTCACCTCATAATCATGGATGTATTCGGCCAATTTTCTGGCCTGCTTGATGGCAACATCCTTGGGGGAGTTGTCCAAGTAGGGATCATTGTCGAAATGCGCGAAAACGGGTATGCATCCTCGCTTCATCACTTTGTACGAAGCAACGGGAGAGTCAAGGCCGCCTGAGATTGTACAGATGGCCTTGCCCTGAGAGCCAGTTGGCATCCCTCCGACACCTTTGACTGTTTCTGTAAATAGGTACGCAGTGTCATCGCGCACCTCGACATAAATCGACTCCTCGGGCGCAGTTAGGTTCACCTTGAGATTGAGCTCAGGCAGCCCCTCAAGGATACGTTCCCCAAGCTTCGCTCTGATGTCTTGACTCGTGTAGTCGTGCGTGCCAATTCTCCTAGCATCTACTGCGAATGTACTGCCCTTCGCGAACTGTTCTTTCGCCATGGCACCCCCGGTTGCCAAGATCGTATCCATATCCGAGGATGCAACCACTACTGGTGAAGCTGATACGATTCCGAAGACTTGCGATGCAGCCTTTGCTGCTTCAGCAGCCTCTTCAGTTTCAATGAATATCCGTCCGTATTCCCTTCGAACCTTTGTGAAGGACACTCCCTTCTCTTTCAGCGCCGTGCGTACATGTTTGACGAGCAACGAAACCATGCGACGTCTTGTCTGCTTGGACTTGATTCCAATCTCACCGAACCGGAGAAGGACTGTTGAGTAAACGGTCGACATACTGAATTCTTCCGACCTCTGCAATTCGTCCTGTTACCCGAATAAAGGATTCTAAACAGACAATTATTGAGCTCCTCACCATATCCCTGAACCACACAGCGAGTGGGGGCGTAATCCTCAACAGAGTCGCCCAAGTATTCTTAATGCGGCTAGTCCTGCGAACTCCCAAGGAAGATGAAGGTCATAGGTTGTGATGTCGGAGGATCCTTTACCGATATCATCATGGTCGACACAGATACAGGCGAACAGGTCGTCCACAAAGTACAGTCAACACCACACTCACAGGATGTTGCTGTCATTCAAGGCATACGTGAAATCCTCGAGGATAATGGAATATCACCCGCTGAAGTGAGTCTAGTTGTTCATGGAACAACCGTTGCCACGAACGCCATGCTCCAGAGAAAGGGGGCAAGGGTATGTCTTGTTACAACTGCTGGCCTTGAAGACTTATTGGAGATTGGAAGGCAGAACAGGGAAGAAATCTACAGTCTACAAGCAACAAGACCGCGGCCCCTAGTCGGACGGGAGTACAGGATTGGCGTACACGAGCGATTGGATGCACAAGGCAATGTAATAGAAACCCTGAATGATGATGAAGTTGAGAGAATCGTCAGCGTACTTCGAAAGAAGAAACCTGATGCGGTCGCGGTTTCGTTGCTGTTCTCATACTGCAACTCTGAGCATGAAATGATGCTGCTTGATTGCATCAAGCAGGAGATAGAATGCTACGCCGTTGCATCATCCCAAGTGCTTCCAGAGTTCAGAGAATTCGAACGCACTTCTACAACGGTTTTGGAGGCGTACCTCGGCCCGTTGGTTCTGGGGTATCTAGGGAACCTCGATACATCGCTAAGGCAGCTTTGCCCGAAGAGCAAACTGCTGATTATGCAGTCTAATGGAGGGACAGTTCACTCCAGCCGCGCCAGCGGTCGAGCAATCGGCTTGGCAATCTCAGGCCTTGCTGGAGGGGTGATGGGTGGCTGGTACATTGCAGGTCAGAGCGGAGTAGAACAGGCCATCACAGTGGACATGGGGGGTACCAGCTGCGACATTAGCGCAATTGTGGGAAAAGTGGTTGTGAAACCAGACAATGAAGTTGGAGGGCTCCCGCTACGTGTGCCTTCAGTTGACGTGAAAACCATTGGAGCAGGAGGAGGGAGTATCGCGTGGGTTGACGACGCGGGTGTACTCCATGTTGGTCCACAGAGCGCTGGTGCTGATCCTGGACCTGCAGCATATGACAAACGGGGACTCGAGGCTACGGTCACGGATGCCAACCTATTGCTGGGAAGGCTAAATCCTCAGTTTTTTCTGGGCGGCAGAATGCAGCTTAACGTGGATTGCTCAAGAACTGCGGTTAGCAGACTCTCAAAAAAGATAGGCAAGACTGTGAACGAGGTTGCATTGGGCATCATCAGAATCTCGACCTCAAACATGATGCAAGCAATCAGAGAGGTGACGGTGGAGCGAGGACACGATCCGCGGCATTTCACACTGGTTCCGTTCGGAGGTGCAGGACCCACCCAAGCCGTGGATATTGCTGAGGCTCTTAACATCAACACGATTATAGTCCCGCCGTTTCCGGGAATAACGTCGGCCCTAGGACTCGTGTGCGCTAACCTAAGAGTGGACCTAATGAGGACTGTTCTTACAACTGACCCCGAAATGGATGCGGAGGAAGCTACTTCGGCTCTTAACGAGCTCACCGAGGAATCCCAACACAGGCTCCTAGAGCAAGGGGCAGAGAAACAGCATATCACATGTGAGTGGTCCATAGATATGCGATACGTAGGCCAGTCACATGAACTCTCAATCCGTTTACCACAGCGTCAGCGTGAACCGCTGTCTGCGTCTAGGCATCTATTCGAGTCTGAACATGAGAGGATATATGGCTACAGAATGAAACGGAGAGCAGTCGAATGGGTCACCGTGCGGGTGGTCGCCAGAGCCAAGCAGCTGGACTTGAAGCCATATCGACACGACCCGCTGGAAGGGATGAACCCACACAGTCAGCGCGACGTAATTCTTGAGGACAGCTCCTGTGCACGTGCGGAGGTCTATAGGAGAGAGCAACTGTCTGTGAAACAGCAAATCAACGGACCGGCAATCATTGAACAAGTGGATTCGACGACTTATCTTGCACCAGACTGGTCTGCAAAACAGCGTAGAGATGGAACTCTAGTAGTGAGGAGGGGTCGATGAAAATGATGGATGACCCGATATCCTTTGAGGTTATTAAGAACGCCTTAGAGTCCTGTGCCCGAGAAATGAGTCAGGCCCTGAGGCGTACTGCGTTCAGTCCGAACATTAAGGAACGCAGGGATTGCAGTTGCGCCATATTCGACAACGCAGGCAGTCTGGTTGCCCAATCAAAGGACATCCCGGTTCATCTTGGCGCAATGCCGCTATCGGTTAAAGCTTGCATCGAGCAGGTGGGTAACGAGATGCGCCAAGGCACGATGGCTCTTCTGAACGACCCATTCTCTGGCGGGTCACACCTTCCAGATCTGACGCTCGTGGCGCCAGTCTACGATGGAAGCAGCAGAGTGGCATTCGTAGCAAATCGGGCACACCATGCTGATGTGGGAGGTTTAAGTCCAGGGTCAATGCCGGGCACATCGACATCAATTGATGATGAGGGAATTTTGATACGGCCTCGAATCATTGTCAGGGATAGTGAGCTCGTTCTTGACTTCATAGACGACCTGCTGTCAGCGACTCGGACGCCGGATGAACGACTTGGCGATCTTTCCGCTCAGGTTGCAGCAAACACTGTTGGCTCTAGGAGGCTTGAGGGTTTGTCGAATAAGCACACTTGGAACGGGCTCCTCAAGACATTCGAGGAGCTGAAGCGCTACTCTGCAGAGATGATGAAACGCACACTCATGCCATATCAAGGAAAACATGCCGAGTTCACCGATGTAATGGACAGTGATGGAGCTGGCACCAGTGAAATTCCCATTATGGTGACTGTGAACTTCGCAAGCGAACGAGTACAGGTGGACTTTACTGGAACCTCCGAACAGGTCAAAGGGAACATCAATTGCCCCATTGCATCATCTCTCTCTTCAGTGTACTACGTCTTCAAGGCACTGTTTGGCGAAGGAATCCCAATGAATGAAGGGTGTTGGAGCGCCATCGACATCCATGTACCCAAGAGATCTATCCTTAATCCCGAATACCCAGCGGCCGTTGCTGCAGGAAATGTAGAAACCTCGCAGAGAATCGTAGACACTACTCTCGGAGCCCTCGCGCAGATTGACCCGGACATAGTGCCCGCTGCTAGTCAAGGAACCATGAACAACTTGGCAATTGGGGGAATTGACCCAAGAAGCGGCAGAGCATTCTCATTCTATGAAACAATCGGAGGTGGAGCAGGAGCAGGGCGCGGATATAATGGCAGCAGCGGCATTCACACTCACATGACGAATACCCTCAACACTCCCGTGGAGTCTCTCGAAACCGAATATCCACTAAGGGTTCTTACATACTCTATTCGCCGCGCAAGTGGAGGAAGGGGAAGGTGGAATGGTGGCGACGGAATCATCCGAGAAATAGAGATCCTTGGAGAGGACTGCACTGTATCAATACAGTCTGAACGTAGAGCTTCGCAGCCTTGGGGCTTGAAGGCAGGCGAGCCGGGAGTCATCGGACGAAACACCCTAATGCTGAAAGGCAAGGTGTTGGAGCTCGCCGCGAAGTCGACTGTGAGCGTTCCTTCAGGGTCTATCGTACGCATCGAAACGCCAGGAGGGGGAGGGTGGGGGAAACCTCCCTCTAATTAAGGTTCAACTCAATGACGTGGCAGGACTCAAATTCATACCTTCAAAGCCACATTTCCATTCACTGCGTTGATGCGCATCATCTTTGACTCCGAACCAATGGCCACCTTCACGTAATACGTTGGCACATAGTAGCCCTCAATCTTCTTGAATGTAAGACTGTGGCTTACTACGCGCTTCGCTTCAGCAGGCTTTCGACCGGCCATCTTGACTACTGCCTTGGTGACCTTTTCGAGAGTATTGAACTTCCCTGGAGATATCTTGTTCTTCCGAACCCAGGCAGGTGTTGCCTTTTTCTTGCCGGGTCCCTTTAGAAGACGCTCCAAGCTTCTGGCAGGAGTGCCAGTTGAGCCATCTAATAACATCGCATCTGTACCTTTGGTTTCAAAGAGTTCTACAATGTCCAACTGGATAGCCTTGCCAGGAATGCTTTTCCCCTTTTTTGGCGTGTGTATTTCCTTCCCGATCATAGCGGCCTTCATTTGATCCTGAACGCCAAGCTCCTGCTTCCTCACCCGAACGAACGCCATCTCGAGCTCCGCCTCATAGTCGCAGTAGAAATCGTATTTGAGAGACGGCTTGCTGATTTTAAGAACAGTACCGGACACTCCCAAGATGTCAGCGCCAGTTCCTGCGGCGAGCTTCGCTGCTTTCTTAGGCTTCACTTTGGTTCCGAAGTAGTAGAGCTTCTTCTTCTTATCGTCCACTTTCAGTTTCGCACTTGCACCAGTCACCTTGAAGAGCGAGGGTGACAATGTTGCTTTCTTTTTTAATTTCGTCCTCTTCTTCGGCATAGGATACCACTACGTAGATGGCTAGTACATGCCTATTTGTCCTCTTTGGCTGCAGGATTGCGACCCCTAGTGATAACTCACATGTGGAATCATTACTTGTGCGCAAAAGCGACTTTCATTGGCGTGCCGGATTCAACAACGCATCCAAACCCCCATCTTTCAAACTGCAAGAACGTTCCGGGCTTCAGTTTAGATGCACTTGGTTCTGCGAAACCCGTTGTTATTTGACCGTCAATCATCGTAATCTCCGCTCCCACTGCGCCCTTCTTAGGCACCCACTGAATTATTGGCCCTCCAGCAGTTCGGACATCATTTACGTCTTGACTGTGGAATTGACCGACTGGCGATTTCTCCTTGAGGAGTTTGAAGTTGGCGAAATCCTTCAACCTGAAGAGGGTGTCGTTCTTGAATCGATCGTAGTCCTTCTTTTGAATTCCTACTAGAAGTGTGTCATCAACCATTCCAAGAGGAATCGTCCTGACTCCACGGTCCGGGAAATCAGGATGAACAGGTGCTTCTGCATAGGTGGTTTCAGACGGAACCCCCGACAGCTCCAGCCAAGTTGGTGATTCAACAAAGAAAAGGCGCGGAGCATCGGCGTCTCGCAGCTTCCGGTTCTCAGAGTAGAGTGCTTTCATCGAGATTGAGATGTCAACAGTGCTCAGCCCAAGGTCAAGCATAACCTTTCGTACGGCCTGAGAATCAATTCCCCGCTTGGCCAATGACTGCATACTCCAGGTGCGAGGATCATCCCATCCTGAGTAGGTTCCATCAAGGACCTCTCTTCGAGACTTGCTCTTGCTGAGTGTGGCGTCTTGGAATTTCAGGCGGCCATAGTAGAGAAGTTCAGGATGTTGCCAGCCATAGATGCTCCAGATGTGTTGCTCAATCTTCCCCTCCTTCACGAGATCCTTGCCCCTGATTATGTGAGATACTCCTAGTTCATGGTCGTCGATTCCCCATGAATACTCCAACAGAGGCCACACACGATAGCGAGTCCCCACTCGGGGATGCTCTGTTTCGGAGATTCGAAGGATTACGTGGTCTCGCATCGCGGGGTCAGGATTGTCCATCCCGGTCTTCAGACGGACTGCGGCGCCTTTTTCGGGATAGGTGCCATCTAGCATCATCTCCCAACGAGATAGATTCTCGTCGACAGAGAGGAGGCTACATGAACAAGGTTTCCCTTTGATCTTGTGCTCCTTTCTCCAAAGTCCGGCATCACAATCACACACGTAAGCCTCGCCTTTCTTCAGCAAATCAACTGCATACTTGTAGAATATATCAAGTCGGTCTGATTTGTACACAGTGCGATGCCATTTAGCTCCAAGATATTCCAGACCCTCAGGAATCATATCAAAAGCTTCAGTCTCGACCTGTTTCTCATCCGAGCCTATCGTGTCATCAAAGACAAGAATAAGCTCACCATCATACCTCTTCACGTAATAGTCATTCAGCACGACCATTCGGGCATTGCCAATGTGAAGGGGACCTGATGGAAAGGGTGCAAGTCGCATGACTACCTTTGGCCACATGCTTGCATTCGGGAGTTCTGGGAGTTCTTTAGACTCTGGCTCCGACTTGGCCTCCTGTTCAAGCAGTTCAGGGGCGATATCACGAAGCTCTGAACGTTGTGCCTCAAGAGTCAACTTCTCAATCTCATTCACTACCTTGGACACAATCTCCTTGACTTCGCTTGCACGTGACCTTAGGTCGGCCCGGGATCCGAGGAGAGCGCCCATCACGGACTTCACGTTCGGTTTCCCTTCGTACTTCACAGCGTTGCCCAAGACGACTTTACGGATTTCGAACTCTAACTCGTCCAACCAGAACAGCTCCATAGAGGTTGTTAGCCGGAGCAATTTAACAATTCTGATGGGTTACTAGTACTAATGAAGGGTGAAACAAGTGTGTTCTGGTGGAAGTTGGACTGAGGGTAAGTATACATATTGCGTTCAGCTGGAAATGACGAATTGTTTGAGGTTAGTTTCTATTTGGATTTCAAATCTTTCCTTATCATTCTAGCGACGTTGAGCGGCCAATGACAAATGATGTTAAACTTTTGATATATTGTATCTGTCACTTGTCTTGATCCATTGTTTCGACCTATTATGGGAGAGAATGCATGATTGCAAGAAGCGAGATATACTTTAACATCTCCAGTTTGTGAATAGAAATCAAAAATATGTGCAGCCTCTGCGAGAATCGCTTGATCAGTTGGGTCTGCACCTTTTTTCTTAAGACGGAATAATTGCTTGTGGGTTAGATGTTCATGTTTTAATATTGCTTCGTAGACACTTTTTTCAAAAGTATATGCAATCCGAACATTGGTTAAATCAGCAAGTGTATCAAGTGCATTGTAGAGGTTCTCTACTTTTCTCAACCATTCTCCTCTAATTTCGGGCAAGATCGGTTCTCGGGTCAATATTTCTAGATAGCTTTCAAGTCTATCTTCACATTTCCCAAGAATATGAGAGCCGAGTCGAAGGATGGCGTTCATATCCATGTGAGGTTTGAATTGTCGTAAGGTCTTAATCAGGACCTTGTTCAAAACACTATGCGTTTCATCCTCAATTGTTTTTGTGATAATGCCTATACGTTTACCCATGTTCTTCTTCAGAAGACCGATTAGGCTCATAGAATGATCATGGAAATCATGCTTGAATGGTTCATCAAAGTCTTCGATTGATGCCACGAAAACTGATGCTGCAAGAAGTACATTGCTATCTAATAGTGCTTTAATCTTCATTTACTAACCCCATCACAATATCTTGAAATACTTTGAATCCTTTCTTTCGGATTTTTGCGGGGATAGATTGTATGTCGTTTTCATTAGCTGGTAACATGTTGGCATGTCTTGCCATGTTTCTTAATACTCTAGCAGTTTGAAAGCTTTGATTTCCAAATAAGGATGGAGGTCCATCTTTTGCTTCCATCATGAGGGTTATGGAATCTATCAAACTTGGTAATACAGTGATTGCATCTTCAGTAACCCTTGGATTGTCTTTGGTTTCTTTGGCAGTTTTATATCGTTGAATCATTTGTCCTAGAATTAGAGCACCATTGCGTGAAACATGGAACATTGGAAATGAGGCTTCGATATTGTTGTCTGTATATGTTTCAAGCCAGTGATTTTCCATATGTTCAAACTCAGCTAACAATGTTTCTAGAGGTTCAATAATCGCTAAATCCACTTTTCCAGATTTTTTGGATTCCTCTACAAAATTCATTATTGTACTGAATGTTTCTGATATGTTCAGCATAGGTGTGGTTCCCTCTCGGATGGTTTTTATTCAATATTCCCGGCGAAATCATGTCGAGTCATGCAATACATAGACTTGTCTACGTCTTACATATTTAACATTAACTGGAAGAACAATGCGTGAAAAGAAGCCGAGCAAAAAGAAGACAGCGAAGTGAAGATTATAAGGCATGACTGCGGATTTCTAGTTGAAATACTGCATCGGGTGGTAACTTGTCTGAACTGAAGTGTTGCAAATTATGCGGAGCTTTTCTTACCTGTGACCACAAGAGTGAATGCTGCCCAGAGTGTGAGTACTTTGATCCACAAGACATACTCTGCATGGCTCCTGAGGCATTGAAGAAAGCTAAGAATAAAGAAGTAGCTGTAAATCGCTTTGATGATGACGAAGTTGATCCTCAAACCTTTCTCTTTGAGGATGATGACGAAGCCGAAGAGGAAACCGACACAACAGATACGCTCGACGTTGAAGATGCATGGGGCTAATACCCACATCCTTAGAATTGCTCATGGACATGCTTTTATGGAAATGGCCTCTGTTCTTCCTTGGAGGGGAGCCACGAGTTTATCGCAAGGTGATTGGGAGTATGACGAAAGTTGGATATATTATGGGGCCAATGCCCCCCCATAATGAACCAGTCTTAACTGCTGAAGAAAGGCTTCAGCGTGTAAAGGGTTGCGCTGTTCTTTGTTGCGTTGCAATTATCCTAATGGTATTAGTGGGCGTCATCTTGAAGATGTGATTAGTGCCAAGACAGCCGGTCTTGGGGCGATGCCATAATAGCGCCTGAACGGTCCACGCGACTAAGTTTCAAGGGAGCAGGGTGTTCTATTTGTGAATGAACAACCGCGTGTAAGCCATGAACTATCACTCATATTCTGATTATGCTGACAGGAATCTAGGGACTTGGCACTGGCAGATTATAGAAGTAGAGTGCCATGAGGGCGATTGCAATGACTAGCAGGATGGTTGCATTTCCAACAAGCCAGCCCCGAGCGTTCTTCTGGGTAATCTTGATTGGGCCAAGTGGCTTGATCCCGGTTGGTGCTTTGTCATGTGGGTTTGTTGCCCGCCAGATTATTTCCAAGGGACTTGCGTCACTGGGGAAGATGTCAAGGTACAAGTGACTGGCATAGCCAATGAGGAACAGGCTTGCGATGTAGTACTCGATGCCTGCACCCACACTGAATGTTTCTGATGAAACGATTCTCGTAGCGACATTGACCACGGTCATTAACACAAAAATGAATGGTAGCACAGCTGAATGAAAAATGATATTCCTATGACGAGAGATGCCAAGAAACGTTATGTCCCAATCAGGTAAAACTGCCCCAGTCACCATAATCAGAGCGCCAATGAATATTGAGAGGTTTCCAACAATCGGCACACCAGTAGTCCACTGATAAATAAGGGCACCAAGCAGCGAGCCAATACAAAAAGCAACGAATGTCAGGGCACTAACTGCCCCCACGTTTCCAACAGTTCGGGCGGCCATCCCCTTGTGAGGAGACTTGTAGTATAAGATAGGAACTGAAATGATGCTGGTCGCAAGACCGCCTGCAACATAATAAAATAGCAAATCAGATAGGAGACTAGCGTCAGCCTGCCATACACTGAAGACATAGATCAATGTGTAAAGTCCTACGAATAATGCTATCGCGAAAACCATGTGTGACAACCGATTCATCATTACAAACTCCTGTGTACTCCCGGTTTCTGCTTAAGTCCTGCTCAAACGGTCATTCGTCTTATTTCTTTCGACGCCCTCGAAAACCTGGGAACCAGTATATCGTACTCTTAGAGTAGCTTTTCTGCACCTTTGCCACTCCATTCTCAGCAAGAAGGTCAAGTGCGTTGGTTACACGATCCTCAGTCCATCCAAGACCAACAACAACATCTTCGATTGTTAAGCGACCATCTCTTTTTGCGGCGAGGCCTAGCACTTGTGTGGGGTCCTTGGTTAGTTCGACAGGCATGAATTTCACTAGGCGTGTGCCATTCTCAAGTCTTGTCATGCCTTGGATGAGCCCTTCTTTGGTCATAGAAGTAACAATGTTTTCTATCTCTTTCGACTTGGTGGCCCATCCAAGGGAATCCAATCTAACCAAGAATTCGGAGAACATCATTATGCCCCCGGATTCCTTGGATTCCTGTGCTAATCGAAGGATGTCTCGTCTCAGACCCTCAAGCCTATCGTCCCGCTTCAGCAAACGTTTGACCATTCCTTTCTTTTTCGTCGCTTCAGCAATCCATGACTCGGGCTCATAGCCGAGCTCGGTTAGAAGCTCCTCAAATGCACTTCTATAAGCAGGTATGGTGAGCAGCGTGCTTCCTTGCTTTTGGAATGCATCTCTCAGCCTAGCTCTGATTTCGTCGATGTGTCGCGCCCGTTCCATTAGTTTGTCAAACCTGATAGTGAGACGTTCCTCGTCAGAGAATGGATCTAGGGTCACCGGTATAACCAAGTTACTCGTTGAGCTTAGAGTGAACTCGATTGGCCTGTCGTGGTAGTCGTTTGCTCGAATTACTCCCTCATAGCGGCTCTTGGGCAGGGACGCCTTAATCACTCCGGCAGCATCTGACCGAAGAAGAAATGCGCCCAGTTCTAGAAGGGCCCCCTCAATGGGTTTGCCTGAATCATCGTGCACGTGAAATCTAACGAAGCAAGTTGTATCAGTGCCTGAAAGAAGAGGGGACACCTTGCTGAGTTTCATTGGCTTCTTCTTGTTTTCTGGAAATCCAGAAATGATGCCGCTGAGTTCGTTAAGCAGATTCACTTTCACTAAGCCATCGGATTGCAGAGATTTGCCACCCTCCCTGATTAGGGAACGAGTGACTCCAATGGTGAGAAGGTTGTTATTCTTCGAGGAGGTCCGCAAGAATTTTCTGAATCCAACATCATTGTTGGCGCGGTGTGTGAGTTCGTCCGTAATCGAGCTGAGCCCGGAATCGGCAGCAATAGGATTGACATAGTCACGACGCCGGCCAACTTGTTGGTCAATGGGAAGCAAGTACGATGGAGGGTATACCGCGACACGCAGACGGCCCTTCTTGGAGAAACCAACCATTATGAAGGGAATCATCAGGGTGACGCCGTCTTTATCCGGGCCAACACCACTGCAAGCAACAAGAAAGGCTTCGTGCAACAACCGACGCTGATTCTCAATTCCACTTTGGGCGCTCTCAGTCCGTGAATGTAATTCCTCTTGCTGTATAAGCAGATCCCTGAAGGTTTTCTGGACCTGGGTCAGAATCTCTTCACGTTTGGCAATATCTCTCTTCAGAGCCTTCTTCCGACCCTTCAAGGTCGTTTCGATCTCTTGCATCTTTGAGGACCGTTTACCTGCCGAAGAATCTCTCGCTGTCATTTGTTCAATCCGTGACTCCAGATTCGCGACCTCTTTCCGAAGAACGGTTATTCGTTTATTGAGTCTGGTGGTTTTCGTCGATGTCTGTGATTCCTGTTCAGAAACGATGTTCCGCATCTGAGATGCAACTTCTTCATCGACGTGAGAGAGAGCAGCTCCAGCATTGTGAAGAACTCGGAATGTTTCTTGAAGAGCCTCAGCACATTTTTCAACATCTGAATCCTTCAACAGCTTCGGAAGAATGAGGGCGTACTCTTCAAGCCTCTCTTTGGTCGGCCACTCCAACATCTGTGATACGCATGCTGCTAATGGCCCAGATAGCACACCAAGGTGCTCCTGTGATGCAGCGGTTGAAACGGTGTTGACTACTGACAGACAATCGCGGATACAATCAAGAAGTTCGGAGCTAGAATGGCTACCCCTCACGCGATCCAGCAAATCTCCAAAATTGATTTCTTGATGACTGATAAGACTAGCAGAACTCATGCCCTGATACTCGATAAGAAAGCATCCTGATGATAGTGTCGAGGGAACCACTCTAATCGGAAGATATGTCTTGAGGACGAACTCGATATCATTGTCATTCTTTGTAGCCAAAGCGTTGATCAAGATTGCTGCCAACGCATAGTCCTCTGGCACCGCTTGCTTAACCGGCTGCCCATCAGCCAACCGAGTGGTTCTGGTTGCCATGACAGGGATGATGAGTTGACGAGTTGGAGAGTCCATTGTATTGTCCTTGAACCGAACAGCAAATCAATGCTTTTCACCCTTTCTAGGAAGGAACTCAATGCTCGTAGATGGCGCCTGTTGAGGGTGTGTCCTACGAAAGCGACTAATCAGCAGCATAATTCGAAACCCAGTGAAATGACAAGTGGTTTGGACTCGCGGGAGCTCATCAGGGTCAAACATTTATGCAGTAAGACACATCCCGAGAATGGGGCGTCACATGCCAGAAGCGATTTTCGTAGTTCATTTGGACGATTACCAAGGATTCGTTGTTGAGAAGCGCTATCCCTCCACACTTTCCCTCAATGAGAAGGCGCTAAACCTTGTGTACTATGAGCATGAGAAGGAGAAGGCAACGAACCTCAAGTTCTCAGATATAGAGGGAATGAGGGTGGTTTCTTTCGCTGAAAGGACACACCCCGGATGGGTAGTGTGCTTTGTCCTCGGAGCTGATGAGGATTACGAAACTGAGGACAATAACATGGCAGGCATGGCACGGCTCATCTTGGAACTGATGAGCGAAGTGCCAGATGCGGTCAACTTGCGCGAGATCCTCGGTAATGAGAGTGTTCTCAATGAACCGAATGAGGAGCAGAAGATGGCGGACATCTTCTTCACTCCTTCATCTGCGCTGCTTCTGGAAAGACTCGAGATAGAGGGTGTGGAAAAAGCGGCCAAGCTTTCTATCTGGCTTCAAACTCAATTGCAGACAGACACAATCGAGCTCCATGAGATTGTGGAACCACTTATGCAATCCGGAGTTATCAAGGTTGAACTGCTAGGCAAGACAGGAGAAACTGTTTTCCTGGTCAAGGATATTTTCGGCTATCGCGCCCCACCCGTGAAGTCAATCATGAAAGCTATGGAAGCTGACCCAGAAATGGGCAAGAAGTACAAGCAGCTTGTTTCAAGTTTCTTCTCGCCCCCCACGGGTAAGGGTTACAATCCCACACTGCCATTGGACGATCCAAACTCTCCACTTCTTGAGGACAGGGAGAAGATGTCAAGGCTGCTCTCCAAGAGTTTACCTTATATGGTCCTGGAATGTCTGCGCGAGGGCCCTCAGGAGATTGGGAATATAGCACAGAAGACGGCGCTTCCTCTTGAAACCGTCCAATCTATTCTGTGGTCGTTCGAATCGGACAGAGTGGCTGCCCAGCTTGATGAATACGGTATCTGGGTACTTGTTTCAGATCCTGTTATTGAATCATTCATGCCTGAGTTCATACTCCCGGCTATTTCAAAGAAACTAGCAGACAAGGAGCTAGCACCTGAAACAGCAATTAGGCATCTTGAACTCCTTATCGAGGAGTGGGGTGAAATTTGTGATTAGAGGCGTTTACATTCTTGGACAACAGAGTGAGATGATATTCTCAAAAGAGTATGCCAAGAGCGAACACAAAGATAGTCTGATCGAGTTTCTAGTGAATCTTACACAGTTCATCAAGGCTGTGGAGCTCGACGGAAATGTGGAGTCAATGGGCGTATCGAGCTGGAGAATATTCTACAGTTTAGAAGATGCTTTCACATTCGTGTTCATTGCCGACAAGGCGGATGACAGCGCACAGATTAAGGGGAAGATAAGCGACCTAATTGTGAAATTCATGAAGGATTACGCCCCTCTTGCCATAGCAAACCAGCCTCTTGAAGGACTCGATGCCATCGTGGACGAAGTTGCAGTCACTTTGGTGAAAGTCGCCATACTCGGCTTCGCAGGTGTGGGGAAGACGACTACTTTGCACCTATTGAGAGGAGAAACTCTCCCCCTTGTCCATGACCCCACCATTGGTGTTTCAATCAAGAAATTGCCCACCGAAGTGGAGAATGCTAATATCGTCCTTTGGGATCTCGCAGGTCAATCAAGGTTCAGTATTCTTTGGGCCAAGATGATTGCCAATGCACAAGTTGTTGTGATTGTTACTGATAGCACGCTGGAGAATGTGCTGAGAAGCAAGAAGTTGGTAACTCTAGTCAGCGAAGAAGTTCCGAACGCAAGGGTGATTGGCATTGCAAATAAACAAGATCTTCCAACAGCACTGACTCCTGAGCGAGTTGGCCAGATTCTAAGCATTCCCACTTACGAACTAGTAGCCATCGATATTTCATACCGTGAAAGGCTCATCCAAATCATTAGAAAGTCTATTCTCGAAGGAAAGGCTGACAAGGTTACATAGTTCGATGCGTAGAGTTGTATGTTGAATTGTAGGTAGGTCACGACAAAGGTTAAGAACGAGCATATCGATGCTCCAAGTAGAAAGAGCACACCTAGGTGGCTATACATGTCCTTTGATTTCAGTGCTATGCAGAAGCAGATGGAAGAGATCGCGGAATTCGCGAACAAGGTTGCTGAAACCAAGAAATTGGCGGATGAGTTGGCAGAGAACTTTGCTAAGATGAAGCTGTCTATCAACCAGACAATCAACGACTCGTTCACGGAGATCGCAAACCAAATCGATACTCTTCGCAAGAATATGGAAATGATGGAAAGCATAAAGCCTTCAACCCCAAAAGTTGAGGCTCCGGCTCCGGAAGCAGATCCTACTCCGACCCCCGAGCCGGAGATTACGCCGGAACCTGAACCCGAACCCACTCCCGAAGTGACAGAACCAGCTCCTGAGCCTGCACCAGAAGCAGAGGCTGCACCAGCAGTTGAAGCTGCTGAAGGCAATGACCAACTCGATTTCCTGTTGCAGCAAAAAGATCGCCTGAAGGCTCAGCTTACAGACTTGCGCTTTGATTACATGCGCGGGTACATACCTGAAGACGACTACAAGGCCAAAGAGGGAGAACTGGATACGCAGTTAGAGGGTCTGGACAAACAGATAGCAGGACTGAAGTAGAAGCAGCTTCATACTCGAAGCAGGCTCAATGAAACCCATCAATCCATCTTGATGACCACGGTCATCAAGCAGCTTAACTTGCGCATCGGGGAATAGGATTACATCCTCGGTGTCGCAAGAACTTCTTTCTTTCGCATCATGCTCATTCAACCAGTTTGAGCAAAAATCTGAGCTTGATCCCGGTTTGGGTCAAGTTGGGATGTGGGAAGGCGCGCGGGCTGGGTTGAGGCATTATGGGGTTGAGCAGAAACGGGATGTGCTATTTCTTAGGGGTCTTCTTCTTGGGCTTTGCTTCCGCCTTCTTCTTAGTGACCTTCTTCTTGGGCTTTGCTTCCGCCTTCTTCTTAGTGACCTTCTTCTTGGGCTTCGCTTCCGCCTTCTTCTTGGTCACTTTCTTCTTGGGCGTTTCTTCAGCCCTTTTCTTAGTGACTTTCTTCTTGGGCTTTGCCTCAACCTTCTTCTTGGTCACTTTCTTCTTGGGCTTTGCCTCAGCCTTCTTCTTGGTCACTTTCTTCTTGGGCTTCTTCTCTTCAGGTTTCGGAACTTCGGCAATAAGAGATTCCGCAGTTTCCGCGAGGGGCTCAACTACAATCTCAGGTTGTCGAGCCTTTTCTTTCACCTTGCGATCGTCGAGAGCGCGTCGCTGCCGTGCAAGTTTGCCAGGTTTCGCGGATTCAGCCGCTGAAACTGCACCAAGAGCTATGTCTATTTCTTTGGTAATCACAGGACGCTTGGGCACAGAGGATGCGATTTCCTCAAGGACGTCTACAATCATAATTGGTTTGCCGCCGTCCCGCTTCTCGATCTCTGCAGGAGTCGTGTAGACAACAAAGCCACTTTCGTGAATATAGGGAACAATCACGCCTTCAGTTTCCTTGTCCTTGAGTATTCTGCGTGCAATGCTCATCCTGATGTTGAACCGCTGGGCAAGGTCATAACTAGTGACTGATTTTGCCTTCTTCACGTACTCATCAATTTCGCCAATTGTTTCTGGTTTGGGCACAGCATCTCGGACAATCTTCTCTGTCTTTGTTGCCGTTCGTCCCCACTTCTTGCGGCTGATAGCAATTACACTCCTAGATTTGTTCCCAAGGGGTCACCGCGAACGTTTTGAGTTCGGCTTTTAAAGATGCTCATGCATGAGAACGAAAAAACAGCTATGATCGAAAGCGACGGGCAAGTTTTGGCGATTAGGCATATCGATGTGTGAAATCACTTGCTGCTGGAATCGACGTGTTTGCGTTGCTTTATAATTAGCTTCTGCCGGGCTGAAACATCGCTTCTCGGAGGTATATCTTTGTCAATGATACAACCCGGGGCTATGACACTGTGCTCTCCTATGCGTTGAGCGGGGTATATAGCTGAGTTGATGCCCACGACAACTCCGTCCCCTATAATGGCGCCGAATTTGCTCAATGGTATCTGCACACGCCCGTCCTTGTAGTTGAGATGGAACGGTTTGTTGTCCGGACGCCAGTTCCAGGTTTGCGCTCCGGATTCGATGCACGTGTTTGCACCAACGATTGAATCTGCTATGTAGGTCATCCTTCCGACAGTGACTTTGTCAAAGATCACACTGTTACGCACCTCAACAGAATATCCGATGCGCACATCATCACATAGACTGGTGTATTTCCGAATGAGTGAGTGGTCGCCTACATACACTCCCTTACCTATGTAGATTGGCCCCTTTAGGGTCGTGCCCGGACGTATGACGCTATTCTCATCGATGAAGACAGGACCTTCTATTACAACGTGCCGATGTATTTCAGCAGTTTCAGCAATAAAGGTCCCGTGCCCACGGATCTGTCTGTCCATAACAATCCGATTGGCTTCAAGCACATCCCAAGGCCAAGTAAATTCTGCCCATTCCTTCTCCCAGACAGCGGCAGCGATTACGGATTTGGCCTCTATCATCTTCTCGATTGTGCGCTCCATGGTCTTATGCTCCTCAAGGAGAGGGAGTGTTCTTACTGAAAACACTGACACGCCAGCCACCGCATAGTTGCTGACATAGCGATCGGGCCCACCCTTCTCTACAAGCATTTCCACGACTCCGTTTTTTCCAATCCGAACCGTGCCAAACTGCTCGGGATTGGACACGAGAGTCACGAGCATTGTTACTTCTGCTTCCATGTTCTCGTGATTAGTCAGAGTGCGAGAAACCATCTCAGGGTCCACAAGAACGTCACCGTTGACAAGCAGGAACTCATCGTCATTTTCAATTTCATCACGAGCAGTTAGTATTGCGTTTTCAACACCTTTCTGCTCATGCTGGATTACATAGCGTATCCTCACGCCTGAGTCGGCACCATGCTGGAAGTAGTCGATAATCTCATCACGGCCATGCCCTACAACAACAACAATATCCTTGAATCCGTTTTCCTTCAAGCTATCGATGATGTACTGCATCACAGGGCGGCCTGCAATCTTCAACATCGTCTTTGACCTATTAGCGGTTAGTGGCCTAAGTCTCTGACCAACTCCGGCAGTCAATACAAGTGCCTTCATCCGACTCACACTCACAGTAGGCATCTGATTAGCTCATAAAACTGTTGGCTGTTACGCACGTTGTTAGTTGACCAAGCTGAAGTATATACGCCTCTTGCCGGCGCCCACATTCTTAGTCTTCCCGATTTTGATAGCGCCTACCTCTCGCGTGTTTTTCACATGCGTTCCGGCACAAGAAGCCACGTCGTAGTTTCCAATGGCAATCACTCTGAACTCCTTCACTGACTTTGGGACCATCTCAAGGTATCTTGTTTGATAGCCTTTCTCATTGAGGTAGTCAATTGCGTCCCTACGTAGCATAAACTCAATGGAAACATCAAGGTTCTTAGCCAGAATCTCGTTCACTCCAGCCTCAACCTTGCGCTTCATCTCATCATCAAAAGACTCAAGCGGCGAGTAGTCGGCCCTGCTCTTGTCGGGTTTTATCATGTTACCAACAGTGATGACTCCGTAATTTAGCTGGAGGTATCGAGAGAGAACATGCTGCGCCGTGTGGAATCTCATGCTTTCGTATCGCTTGTTCCAATCAAGAGAACCATGAACATTAGCCCCAGCACTTAGCGCAACGGGCCCGTCCACTAAGTGCTGAATCTCTCCGGAGTCCTTCTTCGTGTTCACAATCGTTAGAGTGGTAGTGCCATCGCTTATTTTCCCCCGATCTCCGCTCTGCCCGCCTCCCTCAGGATAGAATGCCGTGCGATCAAGTACAATATAGCCATCGCCCACTGCCACAATCTTCGCATCAAACTCTCGGATGTAATTATCCTTCATGTGGAGGAATTCGGTCACATGTACTTACTCCGGGGAGCTAGTTCTCCGTCTCGAGCGCAGCCACTCTTCAAGTGCTAGCTGCATCGCCATATCAAGTTCAACACCTGTGAAACTGACACCTTCGCTTTCTGCCGCAGCGTCCATAATCTCTTTGACTGCTTCCTTAGATTCCAAGTCGCTAAGTTCGCTGATGATTGTATCAGTAGTGGATTCATCAACACCATGGTCCAAGAGGCATTTCGCCAGGGGAGTGCGTGATGTCGGTATGTGACCAGAACCTGTGGATGGCTCCAAACCTACTGCGTGCATCTTCTCCTCGAAGCTCTCAGTGATAATGTCTTGCCGGGACTTGACCGGCACATCCTTGATAGTCTTGCCCTTTTCGATGCGTGACATCATCTTGCTCATTTGTTTGATGATTGGCGGCCCTTCAGGCCCCTTAGGTCGCCTTCTGATTGCAACCCCTATAACAATTAGAACTATCAATACTGCAACGAAGTAGACACCAGGTGGCTCAAGAAGCAAGGCGGTATTTTGGATAATCTCATCTATTTGCATAGGCAACTGCCCCTGTGGTAATCTTGAACCACTGCAGAAGAATCCTTGAGCGACCACAACTTTAAACTTTCTCCTGACTAATCCTGAAACCGGAAACGCGTGAGGAAGATGTTATGCACACTACTAGAGATATTCTGAAAGCGCTGACCAGCGGAAAGCTGACGATTGAAGAGGCAGAGAAGAAGCTCCAGGTTCTCACGCTAAGTCATGTGGAGGATCTTGCTGTCCTTGACCACGGTAGACAGGACCGGACTGGCATACCTGAGGTAGTCATGGCAAAAACAAAGCAGAGCGACGAAATCATCAAAATAACGAGAAACATGCTGGCTGCTAATGGGTTCGCACTACTTACAAGGGCAGACCAGAAGAAAATCGACGCTCTTGAGAGTGCTATCGATGATTATGTCATCAATGTGAGCGGTAGTGGAGATCATCTCACCGTGTTTGTTCATTCTCAGAACTGGAAACCCCCCGAAGCTTTGGGGAGAATAGCCGTAATTACTGCTGGAACCTCAGACATTCCATATGCACGTGAAGTGGAAGCCATTGCCAAAGTCGTGGGAGTTGAAACACTATCATTCTTTGACGTAGGAGTGGCAGGAATCCACCGACTCATCGACCCCCTGAAGCAAATAATCGAAAAGGATGTAGATGCGGTAGTTGTCCTGGCAGGAATGGAGGGCGCACTGCCAACTGTAATAGCTTCGTTAGTCGATATTCCCGTGATAGGAGTGCCAATACCATCTGGCTACGGTTATGGTGGCGAAGGAATTTCTGCGCTATATTCAATGCTCCAATCATGTGCACCAGGTCTAGCAGTGGTGAACATCGGTAATGGCCTTGGCGCAGGAGCCATAGCATCCCTCATTGCCAGAAGGAGAGGTAAACCCAACTGATGCAGACAAAGTCGCATTTATCACTCACCAAAGTGCCGAGCAATTTGAAGGTAGACATCAACAGATTGGAACATCTCATCAATGTGTATGTATTCGTCAGGTTGGTGTGCCTGCTCGATGGAGCCGGGTCCACATATCACATTGATAACCTCTATCTTTGGTTGAAGTACCGAGCAGTCCGTGCCAAAAGTTGCCGCCGTGGGCACTGGCCGCCTTCCTGTAACCCGCTCAACTGCGTCGAGACTAACTCCGACTATTTCAGCATCACGGGGAGTTGAAACAGCAGGCTTGCCGTGAATGTACTCGATTTCGATGCATTCAGACAATCCAGATTTCGCAAGACGGGCATTCATCTCCGCCAGCACGGACTCCACGGTCTGCCCCTTGGACAGCCTCATGTCCAAGTGCGCTTCGCAGCGGTCGGGCACGACATTGATCTTCACTCCTCCTTTGATGATACCCACACTGATTGTTGGTTTGCCCAGCAGTTCATCTGGTTCAAAGGTGTACGATTGGCCTGTAAGAACATCCAACGCTCTCGTGCATAATCGAATCGCGTTTTTCCCCTCGTTAGGTCTAGACCCGTGAGCGGCTTTGCCAGTCGCGATTACACGGGACCAGAACATTCCTTTCTCGCCGACAAGGACATTGAGGTTTGTGGGTTCCGCACAGACGCCAAACTTCACTCCCGCTAGCTTCCCGCTCTTAGCAACCTCTTCAGCACCTGAGCAGCCACTCTCTTCGTCAGATGTGGCCAGCATGAGAAGAGGAAGGTTGTGCTTCTCCTCGCTGTATAGAATCAGGGTTTCTGTCAAAGCTGTAACTGGCCCCTTCATGTCGCATGCCCCCCGCCCGTACATGCGTCCATCCACAAGCTCTGCACCGAATGGATCGTAAGCCCAAGCATCTGGAGAACCAGCTGGTACAGTATCCATATGACCATGCAGGACTAGTGAACCCAATTCTTCGTCCACAGTAGAGAATATCAGATTTGGCCGATCACTTGGACCAACGGACTCGCAAGCGACACCGTGTGATTCCATATGGTCTCGAAGAACCTTGGCGACTTCAGCTTCTCTGCCCGGGGGGCTCTCAGAGTTCGTGGCTATGAGAGTTCTAAGAAGTGACAGCATCCGTGATTGGTTGGTCTTGATCAACTTGGCACCCAAGCAGCATCATCCCAGACCCTGATAATAACATTCCCGAACGCCTGACCTGTGCCAAACGAAAAATGTGGTATGGCTGAAACCTCTCCAGGTCAGTTAAAGGCGGGACGGATTGAGCCGCACTCTTTGTCCCCTATACCCCTATAGCGATGTGCAAATCGTCACCCCACAGGATCCTGCGCTGTTTTCGAATGACGACCGGATATGTCCGTCCATATACATCTTCAACTGATACCTTGTACTCCCCTGAGAGGAACTTACGCACGGATTTCCGCAACTTGCGTGTGGGGATATCGCGAATGCGTATTGTGTAGGTTTCAGCCATGGTTCTTAGCTCCAACGGATGCTGGGTGGCGCGGCCAGCTTGTAACGGTGCGAAGCTTGTACAATGCTTCGTACGGTGGCATATATACGCAAATCGTTTCAATTTCAACCGGGAGGGGCAAACAGAGTGGCCTTAGAAGTCATCTAGCTTGTGCGTTCTAACATCGCCTCTAGAACTGAGAGAACGTATTGTAACAGAGAACACTGATGATGTCTTCGTCTTAACAAATGGCCAACATCCTGTATGGCAATTATGTATCGTATAGTAGATCCTTAGCGGCTATTTTTTGGTTGGACGTTCCTAGGGATTATACGCGAATGGGTGTCGAGCTGAGTCTTTCCTAGCTACAATCTCATTGACGTCTTGTCGTCGTTCTATCGCCCTTCGGATGGCGTGTCGAACTGCACGGAAGTTGTTGATGTGCACACGCTTTGGATTATTGGCACTAGGATGCACGAATACATTGGCGGCTATCACCAAGTCAGGAATGAGCTCCTCAGGAATTATCATGTCTGTTATGGTGCGTGTCACAGCATCAGCCACTGCCTTCTGAGCTACTTCGTATACCAGCGCTTTGTGTTTTTCATCGACGATTGTAACTGTTGAAACGAAGACTGTTGTGGGTTCGAGGTCTTTGATGACATTGGAAGCATGAAAGCCCTCCGTCATTGTCCCGGCAGCTGCTAATGCTTCTTTGAGTGGTCCGTCCCGAAGACCCATGACAAGATCGACGTGTGCAACCTCCAGCCCTTCTCCAGCCAGCGCTTCTCCATGCAGCAATGTCAAGTCGTCGATGACTTCCGGAACTATGCCAATAGCCGTGGGATAGGACTCAGCAATCAAAGTCTTGTCGCCCATTTTGAACGTGACTGGTCCTCGCTTAATGAGTTGGAGGTCTTCCAAACACGTCCTGAGCTCGTCTATATCCTCGTACCTGAGAGCGTCACCTTCAATCAATGGAGCTCGTGCGGTTCCTACTGGAATCCCCATCATATTCAAGGCGGCCTTGACAGCAAGCCCGCCGCCCTTGTTTACCATTAGCCGGATTGTTTTCTGTAAGCTTCGTTGAATGATTAGGCCTTCCTTGAGGTCTCCGCTGGCAAGTGCTGCTTGCATTCGTATGTAGCGGTCTGGAAAGATATTGGCACTCAAGAGTATCGCACCATCACAGCCGGTAGCAAGGGCTGGAAGAGCAACCTCATCATGTCCGATAACTACCTGAAAGGTTTCCGGCCGGCGAACGAGAATCGTCGTAAGATCAAGCAGGTTCGCACTTGAGTCCTTCATCCCGATGATTCCATCTATCTCTCGGAGACCATCTACAAGCCACCAATCGATGTTAACTCCCGTCACTTGGGGGATATTGTAAAGGAATATCGGAATATCGCTTGCGTTGGCGACCCGTTCAAAGTGCTCATAGATTTCCTTCGTGCTAGGTTTAAGGAAATACGGTGTGACCACTAGTGCGGCCGAAGCACCGAATTCAACAGCTCTCCTTGTGAGCTGAATGGCTTCCCTTGTGGATGCAGCTCCCGTGCCAGCCATTACAGGAACCCTGCCTTTTGCTGCGTCACAAGCAATCCTGAATGCATCGACCTTCTCATCGAAGCTCATGCTAGTGAATTCGCCTGTTGTTCCGCAAGGAACGATTCCCGTCGCACCACTCTTGATTACATGGTCAATCAATCCACGGTATTGCTCCTCGTTGACGCCATCTTTGCTGAATGGTGTTACCAAAGCGGGGAATACGCCCTTGAATGTGAAGTCATCTGTCATTTCTGATCACTTCCATATCTGTCCCAAGGCAGCTGACACGACTCTCTCAGTCGCCGCTGTTACTTGCCGTCGGTTTCTGGAGTTTAGGTCAATGTCTAGTGCCATAATCACCACATTGTCAACAATGACTTGATCTGGCACCTTGCCACTCTTGAGATGCGCCGCCACAGCCCTTGCGGCTCCTGACTGTACAGGCCCGTAGAAGAGGGTGGCCTGACGCATTGACTTGATTTTCTTGATAGGCACCATGATGCTTGTCGGTCTCACAGGAAGATTAGGTTCCAATATCACCGTTAGTGCTTCGTGACCTACTCTTGGATTCATGAGCAGCTTAACGAATGCCGAACCCAGAGCGCTATGTTTCGGCCCGGTCATAATAGCCACTGACACGGTATCTTCAGAAGCCTTCCCGATTTCCGCATCTTGAAGGTAGTCCGGTCCAACTCCGAATGTCCCAAGAGCTCCTTGTATGTCGATGTCCTTTGTAGCCTTGGGATGAGTCAGGGCCTCTATCAGTCCAAGATTCTCCAGTTCAATTCGAATCTCAGCCCTTAGCTCATGAGTCAGAGTGCCGCCTGAATTCAAAGGCATTCTAGAATAGCCTGCGTTTATCCCCATTATTCTAAGCGCTGCCTTTACGGGAGGTGCGCCTCCCTTTCTTGTGACTATTCGTGCAAAGGTCTGCGCCGAGAGCTGAAGCTTCGCAGCATTCTTCATGTCACCCTTTTGCACCTTGTCCATGATGTCGAGCCAAATGTGAGGCATCACGTTTGCGGATGCCAAGATTGCCGCACTCGCTCCTGCCGCAACCGCAGAGAGGAAGCACTCATCATGGCCAATCAGCACTGGCATCTTGCCATCTAGCTTCTGAATCAGCTCGAGAGTATGGCCTATGTGGCCACTACTATCCTTGATCCCAACGATATTGTCAAGCTCGGCCAAGTCCTCTACAATGTTCGATTGCAGAACCCCGAGCGTACATTGTGGAATGTTATACATTATGATTGGCAGCCCGCCCGTTCCGGCAACAGCTTCATAGTGCTCGTAGTATCCCTTGTCTGTCGGGCGAAGATAGAATGGCGAAATGACTAGGGCTGCATCGCATCCTATGTCTGCAGCATACTTGGTCATCTTGACTGTTGCTTCTGTGCTAGTTTCTCCAGTCCCAGCCACCACGGGCACGCGACCATCCGCGAATTCCACACACATCTTGAAGAGTTTCTTCCGCTCCTCGGTCCGCATATAGACGAATTCTCCGGTCGTCCCAGCAGGCACAAGACCCGTCGCGCCCTTCTCAATCGTGTAATCGATTATGTCCTTGAATCCTTCTTCTATTATGTCGCCGTCCTTTGTGAAAGGGGTCACCAAGGCGGGCATAACACCCTTTGGTTCGAACTTAGCCATCAAGAACCACCTGACAGGCTTCGCGGGCTGTGCAGTTGTATAAAAGGTTCCGCTTGTTAGTTTCAGATTAGTAGGATTTCGCCAAATTAGCGCGTCGTGCCGCGTACTGGAGCGAGTTGTTGAAGTACTGCCCTATCACCTTAGCTAGCGCCGGCCCCACAATATAGTTTATCTCGCCTGGGAGCATGGCATTCAAATTCGTCTTGGACGTCAATTTGCCGCTCCTCTTCAGATTCCCGATTTCTCTCTGGACAATGACCCTGGCCTCATCCCACGTCATGGCTTCAGCTTTGGGGCCAATCAGACCTCTCTTTATGTCAGAGATGGATCGCATTACGAACACAGCAAGACTGTCCAAGTCTTTGCTCTTAATCATCTGGCCGGAACCATGTTCAGAGCAAGCTCCTTCCTTGGGTATTGCACCGCAATTTGTGCAGACAGAACGTCCTCGGCTTGTTCGTACATAGAATGCAAGAAGGTTGGCGAGCTTTGTATCGTCGTTTGCTGTCCAGTTCAAACCCGCAGTTCCAACTCGGGCTATTGCCCTGAATACGGTATGAGCCTTTGTGTAGACAAAAGATAGCGCATCGAGCGATGTCTTCTTGCGCTCAGCAAGCCTTTGCTGCTGTCGTTTTGCTTCAATGGCCAGTTCCTCTTTTGCCGCCATTCCAGACCGTTCCTGTTTCAAGAAGCGATGCATCACATCATATGCGATGGCGTAGTTATCAAACGTGAGCCCATCCCGGACTAGAGGGGCTTCCACTACACCCTCGAATACTGGACTTGGCGTTGATTCAAGATTCGAAGAAGCAGCATCCAATGCCTTGCTTGCCAAACGTGCATGCATCCATGCGCTTAGTGTTGATGCATCGAGTTCAGGATGCACACATTTTAGCTCGTAGATGCGAATAGCTGTAAGGTCAATCAGGATCTCCTCGCGCAGGAATTGAAGCTCGGTTTCTGTATCTTCATAGATGCTCGTGAGTAGTGCCTTCATGCGGAGCAGGTCTTGCTTCGACCGCATGTAGGTTTCCACTATGCGTGTGAGATTCGTCAACAGACCTATAGTGAAATGCCAGACCAAGTCCAGCTTGATTGCTCTCGCGACTTCTTCATGCCTGAGTTGCTGACTTATATCAGAAACGGAGGCCATACCCAGTGAACTTAGAGCGCCATCATGAACTTGCTCACGCTGCTTGATGAGTAACTTGAGGTTCTCTGGAGAGGGAACACGCATCTTTGATTCGAGGGTTTCCAGTACTTGAACCTCAATGCCCATCAGGCTGCTGCGGTCCTTGGTCAGAAGATCCAATGATATCTTGTCTAACTCCGATGCTCTCCACCCCTTTGCTCTTAGCATACCCTTAACCTGCTTCTGGAGAGTGGTTTCAAGTTTCTCAAGACGTTTCAACGATCGCTCCATTACCTCAAGGTCTTCCTTGTTGATGGAGGGGCCTTCGGCTTTGGCAGTAGGTGGCTCAGCCACACTCATCAAACCTTCTGCTAGCTGCAATACGTCTTTGACGCCCTTCACTCGCAGCGCGGCTTGAATATCACTGGAGTTAATCTGAAGTAGCTGTGACAGCATATTGTAGACGCTGTCAGGCTCAGCTTTGATCATCTCACTCAAATGGTTCGCGACTACCTGACCCATCTTCGCCTCATACTCCTCAAGCGATGTGGGCGTTTCGAGATCGATTTCTACAGCTTCGATTAGCCTAAGCTTCAATTCATGGGCAGCTCGTATCGCCTGTGTTTCCAGAGGGCTCTGGCAGAATCGTTTCAGCACCGCATCAGAAATAGCGTTCCAAGCCGAGTCAGTAACGGATTGCGTGGGTCGTCCCTCTGCGTACTTCATAGTCCCGTAAATTTGACTCAGACCACGGGTTAGAACCGTGATTTCTGCAGTTTCTTCATCTCTGGGTCTGAGCAATTCATCCCTCAAAGAGAGAGCGGTTTCTTTCAGACCAGAAGCCTTTGTGTAAAGTTCTCGCCTCCATGCTGCGCTCCAGCCAGTTACTTCATTAATGAAATCAATATCATGATTTGGCGAATAGTCAGTTGGAATCTTTCCGAGATACTCCTTCACCAAGGATAGAGCCATTTCCTTCGTGCTTTGATCAGTTGCGCTTTTGTCGCCTAGCTTATCTGCGGCCTTGATGAAGAACTCACTTACAAGGCGGGATACATCGACCTCCTCTTGGAATTTAACACCGAGCAGCTCCCGAATCTCTAACTCAAGCTGACGACGCTCCTTGCGTGTTGCTTCGTCCTTGAGCTCAATTGTAAGGTCTTGCGCCTCATCAAACCCTAGCAGCTTAACACCTTGGTAATGGTACAACCAGAATGACGCAAAGAAGGATAAGATATCTTCCATGGGTCGAGAGCCTTCCGCAATTTCCGTTAAGAGCTGACGATCCCTATTACTTCGCATGTGGTTGACAAGCGCTTCCCTCAGGAGAATCTCCTTTCCAGCCTCGGACATCTGCCTGGTCTTGAGAATCCATGAACTTGCCACTAGACTGCACCTCCCATCTTGCTTCCACCGATTCTGATTGTGAGTTCGCTTCCTCTTTGTTCATAGGTTACCACATAGATGAAGTCAGGAGAATCAGGATTTCTTAGATACGCTCTTGTTGGCCGCGGAAGTAGTCTACTTAATCCTCTAATGACCGAATCCATCAGATACTCGAGAAACTCGTCACCAATGCTGAGAGAGATTGTTTCGGTGGCAGTCGATCCCTCAGATTGCAGTTGTTTCAACCTTTCAAGGAAAATGGCTTCCATCTTCTCTTGACTCTCATTCATCATTGAGAGTTCCTTTGTCATGGTGTCGCGTAGCTCAGTATAGAGTAGTGTTTCTTGTGACATCTCGGGCGTGGGTGGAATTGGATGTTCTGAAAGACCGGGTGAGTACTCAGCATCAATGTCAGCAATGCGCAAATTCATGCTTCGAGGAGGATTGGGCTTGTCTGGGATAGTGATGCCAGTGCTATCAAGAGATGCTTGAGCAAGTCTTCGCTTCTCTCGGATCGATTCATACTCGGCCGTTTCCTCGTTGAATTGGGATTGTGTCTGCTGAAGCAGAGTATCCCTCGTTTCGTTGTGAGCCCTTATCTTGGCATTCTCAGCTTCTATTACTTGGCGTTCTTGTTCCCATTCCTGAACCAGAATCTGATACTCCTGTTCTCGCACATTGGCCTTGCTGGCAATTCGCTCAACTGTTGACCGCGCAGTTCCCCTGCGTCCTGCCTTATCATGAATAAACTGTAGGAAATCCATCAGCTTAGTGGAGAGGCTATCATCCGTTCCTTGAACGCGAAAATCCTCAACCCAGAGCCGGGCTTCGGTTTTCCACATCTCGGGTTTCTCACTCTGCTTGTCTATTATCGACAACAGCGCTTCCGTCAGGTCAACGCCTTCATTCAGGACTGCATCAATAGCCTCCGAAATTAATGCCTTGCTCAAGAGGTGGTCCGCCACATCGGGCACCACATCTGCTACAAGGGTCTCGAAGTCGGAGAGTAAATTCTGAAGTGCTATGCCGGTTTCTGAGAGTGTAGCACTGCCCTCACTGACTCCAGCTGAGTGGTTGTTCTCGATTTCAGAGCGGACAACCTGAGCCACGTCGCCGAATCTTATCAAGGCCCATGCATCAATCTTCTCAAAGGATTCTTGGATATCACTGACAATCACGCTTATCAACTCGGCTGGATGATCTTGCTTGGAGCCTTCGAACGCCTTCTTGCCAATGACCGCATTCAGTTGACTATACAAATCATCGAAGAACTTGTGGAATAGCATGGTTTCAGTGGGACCCATCTCTTGATTTGACATCTCGTCCCGGAAATCCCGCATAGTTTCGAATATCGCTCTTCTGGTTGCCCCCACAATCAGGTATTGCTGCAAATCCAGCACGAAGTACTGAGCCACTTTCTTGGCATAAACGACGAAATACCTCATGGTGCTCTTCAGCTGCCACGCCCTCAGCTCATCGTTAACGGGGAACTCACGCTCAACGGATTCCATCATATAGCTCACAAGGTTTTTCGCGAGTTCAGTCTTGAATCCATCAAACCGCGTCTTGTCAGATTCTATCTCGGAGTTGAGCTTGGACTTGTGTTCTGAGAGCGACAGTGTGAGTCCAGAACTAACGTGCTGCTCAATAACCACTTCAAATGAATCAACAGTTTCAGTTAGGAGCGTAGCGAATTCGTTTGTCCTCTTCTTGAGTGAATCGAGCTCGCGGATTTCCGCTCGCTCACTCCCGAGAAACTGAACAAGGGCAGCAATCGATGCGCGAACGATGTCTACCTCTTCTATACCGTAGGCGTATGTGTTTAGTTCGCTTAGAATTGCTCTGCCCGTGTTAGCAACACTTGATGATATCGTTTCAATAGCCAAGGGCGTGAGGATTCTTTGTTTGAAGTAGTGGATTTTCTCTATCTCGCTCGATTTAGGAGAATCAAACCTAAGGTCGGTGCGCTCCACTATTGTTATCCCGGGAGGCAACGTAGTGAAGTCGTCGCGGCACTGTAATTTGATAGCGACTTCCTCGTCGATGTTTTCCGATTTAAGCTGAATCGAGTCCCACGAACCCTTGAACTGACGGTCCATCAATTCTACAAAGACAACGCGGTTCAGGCGATCCACGAACTTGCTAAGTATGGCCATCCCATCGGTTTCGTAGTTCAAGCTGCTATTAACAACTGCAGCCTCCACGTCAGCAATCTTCTTTGATAATCCCTGCATATGATTGTCAATCTTGAACGGATCTACAATGCCCTCTTCCCAGCTCAGCACACACACATGAGAACTAACCTCATTTGACAAAGCACCAGCGATGGAGAGCTGTTCTGGCAGAACTTCGGAACCTTGAGCGCGGTCTAGGTTCCATTCCAATGAGAGTATCTCAAGACCCTCTGTTTTTCTTAGAGCATCCCTAATCGCGAAGACTAGAGACGATATATTCATGGCAACAGCTTCGGAATTCTGTTCCATCATGCTGCCAGAGCCTATTGCACTACCAAGGGGGTTCCCACGACTTGTGGAAACTCCAAGTACTGAGGCCGAAGCCATTCTGATTGCCTCAATGGTGCTTCGAGCTTGCGCCTTTTTTCTGGATAGTCCGCTCATCAATCGGTCCCCTGAACGAATTTCATAATTCGTAGATTGTCAGAAACTATGAACAGGGCTGCCCGATGCTGTTCTGGTTTCTGGTAAGGGACTTTCGTGTGGGTGTCTTTTGAATCTAGCTCGATTGTACATTGAAGGGAATTAGGCAGGGTGCCAGACTCCGTGGTTGTTTTCGTGGATAAGTCCAGCTTTTTCAAGTGCGTTCAGCGTAACTTGTATTGTTGTGGGCAGCAATGCAGGATTACTCTGTGGAACTGGTACACTGCGGGCTCGTATCATGTCGTATGTCAATTGATTGACATCCGCATCACCTCTCAAAGAAATGTGTTCCAGCAAGAAATCCTGGAATTGGATAACTCCATTGCTGACCTCCTCGAACTGTAGGGAAACATCACGCAGGATATGAGCTACATCATGAGCAGGTAGAAGGAATTCAATATCCAGTGTCCGAAGATGTTCGATTGCAGCCAGCTTAGCTGAGAGACTGCCGGTCAGATCAACGTAGAATTTTCTAGGCTCATTGGGGAAGTTGTTGACCTCATCGCCTGAAAACAATGCTTTCCTTGGAGCATCATAAAAGACACAGTGCCCAGAGGAATGTCCACCCGTCAGGATGACTGTTAGAGCTGTGCCCCCCACCCGGATTGTGTCCCCATCCTCAATGAAACGGTCTGGCTCGATTCCCCGAAAGTTGACTCGTAACGGACTCTTATCAAACTTCATTGCAACACGCCCCGCAAAGTCCATCCTGAGTCGCTCTTTGATAAACAGCTGAGGCGCACTTAGTAGCTCAGCATCGTTCTTATGAATCATCACAGGAGCGCCCGTCGCCTTATGCAAGCGTGCAGCACCGCCGATGTGATCCGGATGTCCATGTGTGCACAGAATGCCCACAACATCCTTCCTATGACTAAGGCCGAGGTCCTTTATCGCCTTCAGAATTGCCTTTCCGGGGTTTCCAGCTGTTCCGGGGTCTATGATGAGAATCTCACCATCATCTACCACAAGGTAGCTAGCGATGAAACCAAACTCATCGGCGAATTTGCCATTTACAACATGAATACCGGGTACAATCTCTTTCGCACTCATTGTCCATCTAAAAGAACCCCTTCCAATCCTTATGATAATATCGACGACGAGAGCCTTATCAGTGGAATTCAAACCACTGTTCCAGTGCAAGAAACAAGAGTTCTCATCGATGAGGCAGAAAGATGAAAGGTGTGTATGCACTTGTGATTCAAATCGAGAAGAACCTTGCAACTACCGTAGGTGCATTGGGTCAAGTCGGGTTTCAGAGAGGAATCTGGATTTATGTGGGGTCGGCAACGGGAACGGGGTCAACCAATTTGGAAAATCGAGTCAGGCGGCACTTCACGGATGAGAAAGCCGTACACTGGCACATCGACTATCTTCTGAAGACAAACGCGAAACCCCTTCGTGCAATTTGGGCAGAATCCGATCGCGCGGCGGAATGTGATCTAGCAAGAGAAATGAACAAGTCGCCCCTATTTGTGGCGGGACCAAGGGGCTTTGGATCTTCAGACTGCACTAGAGGCTGTGGAACGCATCTGTTCCGATTCACAGGACTTGGCAAGGTCGACGGAAGTATCCGAGGAATCCTCTCGAATTTGGGTTTGATCCCCTTCATAACAGAAAAGGACACTCGCCGTTGCCCGAAACTTGCACAATCCTAGACATCAATGTCCTTGACTGATGTTCGGTTCCTGATTCATCGAGGTCTGCTCTGCAGATCCTATTGGATCTGCGACAAGTCTTACATCCTCTCCACAGGCGTTTTCTGTCTCCGTCCAACTGGCGGCGACAAGATTACATGCAGCGTTGAAATCGCGGTCCAGCTCCAACCCGCACTCATCACAGACGTAGACTCTGTCTGATAAGCTCAGGTCGCTCTTGATATTCCCGCAGACTGAACATTTCTTCGATGACGGGTAGAATCTTGGGGCAACAACAAGTTCGGAACCGTACCACTCGCACTTGTACCCCAATTGTCTTCTGAACTCGTAGAACCCTACATCAGCAATCACTCGGGACAGTCTCCTGTTCTTCAGCAGCCCTGAGACACACAGGTCCTCAATCACTATCTGACTGTGGTTCTTGGCCAGATGGGTCGTGATCTTGTGCAGTGTGTCTTGCCGTATGTTGAAGACTCTTAGATGGAGTCTAGCAAGTCCAAGTCTTGCCTTCTCCCTGTTCTTGCTCCCTCTCTTCTTTCGTGATAGGCTCTTGGATAGTTTCCTCAGCTTTCTCAGTCTCTTCTCTAGGATTCGCGGATTGGAATACGTAGTTCCATCAGAGAGAGTGGCCAGAGTCTTGACACCAAGGTCCACTCCTACAGGTCCGCCTTTTGGAGGTTCAGGAATAATTATCTCCATCTCAACAGTCACTGATACATGCCATCTGTCAGCTCTTCTGGTCACGGTGGCCGACAGGACCCTTCCTTTGAAGTAGCTCTCTCTCTTCTCCTTGAGCCTGATTCTTCCTAGTCGTGGTAATTGAATCATTCGACCAATAAATCGGATAGTGCCAGTGAGCCTGAAACTGTCGTGTACACCCCGCTTCTTGAACCTGGGAAATCCCACTCTCTTCCCGCACTTCAGTCCCCGATAGAAGTTCTTGAAGGCGCGTTCAAGGTCTCTCAGGGCTTCCTGTGGGGCACACTTGGAAACCTCGTACATCCATGGGAAGACCGTTTTCTTCAGTCGGTTCAGTTCCCTGTGTTGTGCAATAGCACTGGCAAAACGCTTCTTGTCCTGATTCTGACGGTAGAGTGCGATTCTCTGCTGCAGACCCCAGTTGTAGGCAAAACGCGCACACCCGGCATGTCGAGAGAGCCTAGTCCTCTGCTGGTTGTTTGGGTCCAGTTCATATTTGAAGGCTCTAGCAATCAGCATTGAACATCCACAC
>DXJO01000050.1 GCA_019057475.1 Candidatus Thorarchaeota archaeon
AGATACGGAAACCCAGGGAGAGTCGACTAGATTGTTCCTCCGATATGTTTGCACGAAGTGTGATGACGCAACTGAGGCTGAAGAGGACAGCGAGAGATACAGGCTCTGCCTATGCAAGAAGTGCTATGAGGAAGCAGAGCAACAAGGCTGAATTTCCACCTGGAAAGGGTATGGACCTGTGGTCTGAGGTGAGTATCACTTCAATAACAATACTGAAAGAATATCCAGGAGATGTGGCGCAAGGAGGTGTGGCGCAAGCAGCCTTGGTTTCATCCCTCCAATGGCTTCCTTATATGGAAGTTACAGCATATGTCGTAACGAACATATGACCTCGGAAAAAATTTGAATGATTATTAGTGCAAGATGGTGTAAGATTTTTATACTAGGTATAGAAACCAATGACAATTGATGACACTCGCATCAAGAAATCAGATATTTGGTGAATTCAAGTGGGTGGTCAACCAACTCGTAAAACAACTGCACATATGAAGATAGCCCCAGAAATTGTAAATCGACTAAGTATTGGATTATACCGCAATTTTGGTCTAACAGTAAAAGAGTTGGTCTCGAACGCCTATGATGCTGATGCCACAGAAGTGAAAATTCGCCTAGACTTAAAAAAAAAACAGTTCATCATCCGTGACAATGGGTGTGGCATGACAGAAAAGGAGGTAAAGGAGGTTTATCTCTACGTGGGGGGAGGGATAAAACCCGGAACTAAAACACCTCAAGGACGTATTCGAATCGGTCAATTTGGTATTGGAAACCTAGCTGTATTTCCATATTGCGAGGAAATCCATCTCATCACCAAGAAACAAGATACAAACATCCTTGTAGAAGCCAAGATAAATGCAAAGGAATTTACCAAGGAATTCATCAAAGGGAAAAAGACAAGCATAGAAAGAATACCTATCCCCATTGAAACCTTTGAAACTGATCTCCCTAAAGATATGGGAGAAACGGTCATTTATCTCAATAAGATCAAACCTCATATCATAGACGAGCTTCAACGTAAAGGAACGAGCAAGAAAAAATTAAGTATCGATCAGGAATCAGGTTACAAGAAATTCGAATGGACACTTCGCCAATATCTATCACTTCAGTATCCCAAATCCCATCGAGATCTTATAGATATGTTTAAAGCAAAAAAAACTGAATCGTTCAGGGTCTGGTTGGATGGAAAAGAATTATTTCGAAATGTGGTAAGAAACGCTAGGATACTAGATAGTGGTGAAGAAGCTTTCGGCAATGTTAGAGTAAAATATGCAATTATGAGTCCAATGAAACCTGTACGTCCTGAAGAGGCTCGAGGACTACAATTGCGGCTTCGAAATGTAGCGATAGGTTTTCCAACCGATTTCGATGTTATCAAACTGAAAGGGAGAGTATTGGGGAAATTAAACTACATAACTGGTGAAATTTACATACTCGAAGGATTGGAAAATGACTTACTAATCGACCGCGATCGCTTTTCTTATACGAAAGAATATGATGAACTTGCTCATTTCTTTAGAGAGAAACTAACTACCTGGAATAGCGAATTAGAGACCGTTGCAAGACATGATAAACAGATATACATCGCAATTTCCGGAATTCCTCTTGAACAAAAGGTTATCAAAGATATGAAAGATAAAGGGATTCTTAGTGTTGACAGGAGTCGGGTTCGGATACCTCCACCAAAAGAACCAAAAGGTGACAAGGGGATTTTTCCCAAACATGCAAGAACAATAGTAAGAGCTATAGAAGAAACAACTGAATACAAAACAGAACTGAAAACCGAAGAGATTAGCTCAACGACTCCTCCTATCCATATTGATAAGAGAGCCAAAGTGATAACTGTCTTTGTCAGTCCAGAAGAACCTGAAGAGACAATCACCGTTTTAGGTCAAGAATTTACTGTTTCTCATGATACTTGGGATATGGATAAAACACTTCAATCCATCTGTAAGATAGAGGGAAAGCGACGGGTTAGTTATAATACGGATCACCCGATATTCGAATCTTCGCTAGATGAAGATCTTGTGAAATATCTTGCGCTTGGAGGTATGTTACTATTAAAAGAACATCCTCAAAATGAGAAGCTCTTTCAACTGTTTTACAAGTTAATCAACGATTTACCTAGGAGTTAGGGTCTATGACCTACTTGGAGACTCTTAAGGATCGGCTCATCAAGGAGCTTTGGGTTCCTAGCGTGAAGGAAGCTTCTGACTTTCTTCAACCTCGGTTTCGAAAGAATAAGCATCTGACTATTCTAACATTGACTAGTTCTGTAAACTCCCGAGAGATAGAGTTGTTAGTTGAGCAAAACTTGACAACGTTCAAAGAGATAACTGCATGGAGCTACAGCCATCATCAAATGCTGGCATTGAATACGGAGGGACCAATCCAGGTTATTGGAGGAAGACGGTTTGAAGATAGCTTGTTCCAACAGAACTATAATGATCTTTCTGACCCATTGTGTTATCATGTTGTTAATCTTGATTTCGTTTCCCAGAATCCAATTGACTCAACTAGACCGAGATGCTTGATTCGTGAACTAATAACCATAGAAAACATAATTCGAGAATTTAGAGGCTGCCGTGATTTACGGGGCTTAGTTGTATTATACACAACCCGCTTAACAGAGGAAAAAATCGACATCGGAACACTGAAGAACGAATCTGATAACCTCCATAAGACTGGCTGGCGGGGGCTCAAATTAAACCAAATACCCAAAAGAAATACAAAAAAAGGATTAGACTATAATCTCTCTTGTATCAGGTTAATGTTGAAAGAGTTAGCTAAGAAATACGAATTGGTTACTGCTTCTGAAGAGGATCTAGAATTGTCTCAGAATCAGAAAACAATAATCTATTCAAAAAGCATGTTCCTTAAAAAGTGATTAAAATGGAATTCGGCGAAGATTTCACTAAACAAATGGATAAAATATTTGATGATTGGAAAAACAATTGGAATCAGACCCTTTTATCGCACAAAACAGAGATTAATGAGCTTTCAGAGAAAATAAGTGTAATTGATGATTGGTCAAATTGTTTGCTGTCCGTTACAGAACTCAAGCGAATCCCTAATGCTAAGCAATTCATTAGCGAAATGTTCATAGACATCTACACTTCTTTAGTTTTAGTGAGTTTGGCTCTCTACAAGTATGCAAATATGTGTCTACGAAGTTACCTTGAATCCACAATGCGCCTTATCTATTTCTCAGTCCATCCAATTGAGTATAGATGGTGGACCAATAAACTGTACGGACATACTCCTTTTAGAATGTACTTAGAATTTGTAACGAAATTAGAACGAATTAATAAAGTAGATTCAGAAAAAACCCCCCTGATTGCAGAGGTAAGAAATCTCTATAACGAATTATCATCTTATGTTCATTCTGAGGAACGAGCTTTCCAGACTAAGGTAGGACTCTCTCCAAAATATAGTCTTGAGAACTTTAAAGGATGCGAAAAAACATTCAGAGAAACAATCAGCTACTCTAATATCTTGCTCTTGGGATCATTTTATGAAAATTATCAACAGCTCTCCGCGGAGAGCCAAAAGAGGATTATAAGAATCGGAATTGACGAAGAAAAGCATGAGTTAATTGAATCGTTCGGAGACAAAGGCTAATGAATGGTGCTGATGATTTCCTTAGACAGATACCATCTACCCGATATCAAGGGAGCAAACGTCGAATTCTACCTTGGATTTACGAGAACATTAAAGACTTACCGTTTGAAACCGTGTTGGATGGGTTTGGGGGTACGGCAAGTGCTAGTTTCCTGTTTAAGTTGATGGGTAAAAAGGTCACCTTTAATGATGTTCTCTTATCAAATTACCAAACGGGTATTGCCTTAATTGAAAACAATGCTGTAACTCTTAATGAAGCGGATGTTGAGTTTCTTCTAAATGAAAATGGATTTGAGTACCCTTCATTTATCCAAGACACATTCAAGGAGATTTACTATACAGATTTGGAAAATGAATGGTTGGACATCGCTTCACATAATATTCACAAACTATCGCAGACATATGAGGGGCGTACGTTAAAAATCAAAAGAGCCTTGGCATATCATATCCTGTTCCAAGCATGCCTAACAAAACGTCCCTTCAATCTATTTCATAGGAAAAATCTCTACTTACGACTGGCCAAGGTCAAAAGAAGTTTTGGTAATAAGGTAACATGGGAAAGAGAATTCCAGAAGCTATTCATGAAATTCAACAATGAGATTTCCAGTAAAATCTTCTCTAATAAACTAAGAAACAAGGCAACCTGTAAAGATATTCTAGAGGTGAAAACTAAGGGTTTTGATCTCGTCTATTTTGACCCCCCTTATGCTCGACCTAAAGACACCTCTCCCAAGGACTATTATTCTCTGTACCACTTCTTAGAAGGAATAGTTGACTATAAGAACTGGTCGAAGCGGATTGATTGGACGATGAAAAATCGACGACTAATAAGGGAGAAGACAAAATGGGAGCAGGGAGAACTGATAGATAATTTTGATAGTTTATTTAGGAGGTTTCAAGACTCAATAATTGTTGTATCATATGGAGAACCGGGGAATCCCTCGGTAGAGAGGATTAGAGAGTGCTTGCATCTATACAAGTCGGATGTTGAAATATCGAGGAAAAGATACAAGTATAGATTAAATCAGGGAAACAACCAGAACCTCAACGAGGTCCTACTAATAGGTAAATAACTCCGAGCAGACCTCAGAGAATCTACGTGGAAAGTCTGAGGTTCAAAGATCCGCCCTGCAGTTCTGACACTTGAGAAGACCCTGTTCTGTCTTTGCCCCGCAGAAGGGACAGACGACCAGGACTCTTTCTGTGATTATTTTTTCTCGCGTTGGTGCTGGCTCAAGTGCCTCTGTTTCCTTTGGTGGAGGTGGTCTAGGCACCACTTCTTCATAGGATGGAGGACCCTCTTTGCCTCGACGTGAAGCTGCCACTGCTATACCAACAATAAAAATAAGACCCACGAGACCCAGCAACAATGTCGTAGGCAAGTCCATGGTCTGATCAGTCTGCCCGCCTGTAGTCGTTGTGTCCGGAACGGCATTAGATACATAGACTGTCACCTCTTCGTAGTCACTATTTTCTACAGTGTCGCTAGCTGATATCTTAACAGTATGCGCACCATTCGAGTATTGTGTGGTATCCCAAGAATAGCTGAAAGCACTGTCGTATTCCGTATCCTTGAGATAACCATCAATATAGAGACGAACCGTACCGATATCGAACGTCGCTTCAGAGATGGTGGCCGTGATCTCCTTGATGCCGGAGTAAGTGGCTCCTGCATCCAGGTTCATTGTGATGGTTGGTGCTGTGTTGTCCCCATAGAAATCAAACGAAACTGTCTGTGTCGTGATAAGAGCATCCTTGTTGCAGAAGACAAAGTACCATGTACCCGCAACAGGAATCCTGAATTCGAAGGAACCATCTAGAACGTCTTCAAGTGTGCTGTATCGAGAGTACCCCAAACCAGCCTCGTAGTCATCAAAATTATCTTGATCCACAATGAAGAACGTGATATCCGAACCTGCCGTCACCTCAAACGAACCATATCTTCCCCTGTACTGCGACTGATATCCGTAGACACAATGGTATGACAGTGGACCGATATTCCACTCATAATGTGTATGTGAATCATCAGCCAAAGACATCTCTACGCTCGGACCATGTTCTTCAGTAATCAGAGAGTCGCCCGATAAGACGGCCATGGACATTATGAACAATGCCACATAGATCATCAATATCGACTGTTTCATTTCTCAAATTCCCTCAAAGGCATACGATGCTATGTATGATGTTGGATGCCCACTTATCTCATGTCTCTACGTACCGAACCGTCAGCATGAGGCTAAATAGCGCGGTGCGGGACTGCGGACTGATGGACTAAGTTGAGAACGAAACGATCGACCGTAGACTTCGAGGAGCTACGGCGCATTGCCAATCAGGTACGCATAGACACTCTGAGTGCTATTGATGAGCTTGTCATTCGAACGATGTCCGAAGGTAAGGATGTCGAAGCTCTCTCCAGGAGAGTGAAGAAGGCTCTTGAGATTGAGATGGACGAGGCTGCTGAGGTGCGCCTTCGCACCTGGTTCATCCGATAGCTCTACTGAAAAAACATCTGAATCCAAACCGTGATTGAAGATGTATTAATCAGTGGCCGAAACTCAGTAGCGAATATGAATGAAAAACAGAAGGCGTTCGACAGGGGTTAGTTCTTCGTTACATGCTTTCAATCACAAAACTCCTCCCCCATCAATAGGATCGTGCTCCTCGGACCCCCCCACAAAGAAGTCAGATTCTTCATCACTGTCTATTGACTCAACGTGATGGCGGTTGTTGAGATGACGTCATCCTGAATATGTCCACTTGGGGAGCCAGATCAGGAACTCAGCACCTTGACTTGGGTCCCCTGTCATCCTGTCGTGTACACTGATTCGGCCATGGTACTTGCGTACGATGTTCATCGCTTTGTGGACCCCGACACCTCCAGAGCGTCGCTCTGGGTCAAAGAGAGCCTCCTTCTTGAGTTCGGTCAGACCGGGACCGTTGTCGCTGATCAACACCTCGTACCCTCTCTCGACCTCGTTCACTGTGACCCAGACATGTCTGATTCTCTTGTCATTGTGGACAACAGCATTCTCCAAGATGTTCATGAGTAAGAGCTCAAGGTAATCATCCGCGTGAACTACTGGCTCCCTGACTTGCATGTCCATCTCGACCTCGACATCATCGTAAGTCGCACGCAGACTTCTCAGGCACTCGTTCAAGACCTCACTCAGCGACCTTGCAGAGACAGGGGCTGTTAGCAGACCACATGTAGACTGCATCTTCTTGATCAGTGACTGTGAGTTATTCACCGAGTCAAGGATAATCTCGAATAATAGCTCCGCCTCAGCTCCGAGCTCCATGTGCTTCATTATGTCTGCACCCATGAGAATCGCCTGTAGGTGGTTGCGTATGTCATGGCTCATGAGATCCAAGTACAACATGGCTGTGTCTGCAGCAGCCTTGAGGTCGTGCTCTGCCCTCTTCCGCTCGGTGATGTCATGAATCGTTCCTACCATGCGAATCGCTATGCCAGTCTCATCGAGAATCACCTCGGCCTCTTCGTGAACAATACGCTCTGAGCCATCTGACAGAACTGTCCGATGGTCAATACTGTAACGCTTGCCCTCATTTGCGGCTTCGTCGATAGCCCTCTGAACAAGCTCTCGATTATCCGGATGGACGAAACTCATGAACGTTTCATGCGCCACTGGAAACCCTTGCGGAGTGCAGCCAAAGATACGATAGCCCTCATCGGACCACTCCGATTCGTTGCTTACGAGATTCAGATTCCAGCTCCCAAGATGAGCGATTCGCTGGGCTTCAGCAAGATTGGCTTGACTCTTTTGGAGATGCTCCTCTGTCTTCTTGTGCTCAGTGATTTCTTGCCTAAGCTGTTCGTTGGCCTTTTCCAGTTCTTCTATTCTCTTCCTCACCAAGTCCTTAAGGTGCTCACCGTAGAATATCAAACCAAGGTGGGAATCGACAAGCTCCTTGAACTGTAGCATCAGCTCCTCGTAAGTATTGTCATAGCTGTTCTCCTTCAAATCGAGCACGCAGATAGTGCCAAAGCATTCTCCATCAGGTCAGAGGAAAGCCCAAATAGGAGATCATTCCCAACTTGATGTCAGGGTTCTCACACTCCGTTGGTGGAGAATGGGTGTCCGATCAGGGGGACAATAAGATGTTTGATAATCTTCACGTGAAGCGGCTTACTTCTCCTAGATTCCAATTGATTATTGGGTTTTCCATTTCAATTAGTGTTAAGCACGGAAGTGCTATAGGGCCATGCAGATCTATTCTAACTGGAGAGTTCACGTATTAGCATCTATCCAACGTTCGAAAAGACGAACCGACTTGGGTGGTAATTCCGTTCTAACACTCACTGGCAATCCTAGTCCATTGTAGATCTCCTTGACTAATTTTTCAAGTCCGAGCGGATACATCTGAGTTTTAAAAACCCATGAAAACCCACTGTAATCTTTTGTTATGAGGTACATGTAGGGTTTTATCCAACGAGTGGCAAAAACAGGCCTTATTTCGAGGTATCTACACATATCAAGCTTGGTAGTTAGCTCTTTCTTATCAATAAGTGATAACGTATTCTTCACTTCAATGCCGATGTTTAGGTTCCCTGACCTGTGTTCTGCGATGAAATCCAAATTGTGGTTTGTTTCGGTCCAAGTTCTGCTATTGTATGAATTGGCGGACTCTCCTACTATTTTGAAACCTTGAGCTCTCACTTCTGCTTTCACAAGTGTTTCAAGATTTTTCCCAAGTATCGAGATATGTTAGGGTGGGCGTATGCATCAATCAATCTACTTGCAGATTTGATATGAGTTTCCATTGTGGGCATGTAGTTTGGTGTGTTGAGTTTATTGTTGAAGAAGAAAGCGATTTTCATGCGATTCTTGGAAACGTAATCAAATCTTTTGAGAGAACCTTGGTCGACAAGTTGGTTGAGTGCGTTAGTTATAACCCATGGGAAGTATTTATTTTCAAACTTAACTTGGAGCTGTCTCATGTAGTATGGTTTGCGTAGGGGGCGATTGTATTTATCTTCAAAAAGGGAGAATACATCGGGAATTGCCCTTTGAACGTAAGGTCTGGATTGCATGAAATTCGATTTTCCATTTTTATGTGTACGAAATTGATTTTCTTTATAAAGGATATATAAGTACTGAGCCAAAAGTCGCTCCCCTATTGGGCCCTGTGGAATATATCACCTCTGAGCGCACTCCAAGTGGTTCAATCGTTTGATGTTGTGCAGGACCACTTTGATCAACAGCTCTCTTCGTCGTTCCATCCCTCCTCTGGAACTGAAACTTCCACCATGCCTCAATTTCATCATGCTGAACACGGTCTCCACCAGACTCCTCTTTCCGTACCTGTGAACTCCCTTCCACTCCTCAGAGTCTGCTCGATACTCCCTCGTCAACCTCCCATATGCCCAATGACTCTTTGAGTTGATATGCGAACTACTCTTCGGTTCAATCGCGGGATATGCACCGATGTCAGCTATGAACTGGACATTCCTCCTTGAGATGTATGCCTTGTCACCATAGACGGTTTCAAGACTACTCTTCGAAACCCTCCTGACCAGTGGGACCATGAACCTGGGGTCACCACTAGGCGTGGTTCTCACCCGAGTCGTATGGATCAACAGAGTGTCAGTGTCCACAGCGTTGTGGAGCGCGTGGAAACGCTGTCTCCGGGTCTTCTTGAACCTCACAGAGGTCCACTCTTCACCAGTGGAGTGAGAAAACCCAGAGGAGTCCATGGTCTCTTCGTAGCTCCGCATGCCAGTGTTCCAGAAAGCTTTTCCTCAAACAGTCTGTCAAACACAAATCTCCTTGAACTTGGTCAGAATATCCTTTTTGATTTCTTCTTCAGTCTCTAGAGAGTCCAGTACTAGTTTGATTTCTTCTTCATCCAATTCGTATAATCTAAAGACAAGAGCATCTATCTGGGTTTCAAGTTCGGAGATTTCTCGCACTATGGGGTTAAGCTTATCAACTGAGGCCTGCCACTCCTTCTCAAGTCTTTCTTGGAAGTTCCGAGAAGAAGGCTTAACACCAACCTTTGAACTATTATGCTTAGCTATATTGAGAATAGATTTACTATCCTCGTCGAAACCATGCTTCCAATATTTCTTGAGATATGATTTCCGAGAGAGATTTTCTACATCCACCTTCCACTCCCGAGATATCCACCTAAGGAAGGAGTTAGTTTCATCGTACAATTCACCTTGTTTAGAACTGATTTTCAAGTACAAGTTCTTCATTCTGATGGATATTTCTTTTGATGGATTTTCCTTTATCGGGAGATACTCTACGCTTTCAGGATAAACATTCAAATCGTATCCGACGAGAGTTTTGAAATAGAAATTCATAATACTTGAATTCAAAATGCTGGCGATATATTCTAGGCTATAATCGGAGATGAACTCTACTTGTTCCTGAGATACCTCTATTTTCCGCTTGTTTAGGAAAGCGTCGGATTTCTGAATAAGCGCTGTTTTCTTTATACAATTACATATGGAGTCGTCCGTGTAGTAGTTGTCTGTATCAACTGCAGCTATCAAACCTTCGGGTCCTGTAACCTTAGATATCATCACCTTGTCATTTTCAAATAACTCTGGAAATGCAGGTCTATAGAGTTTATCATAATCATAAAGCAGCCATCTGCCTTTATAGTCGATATAGAAGCTGTGGAGGTCTCTTCCTTTCACCAATCTTTCGCACTTCTCATCTACTTTTTCATCGAAATGAAATTCTGATATTGGGCTTCCTCTAGCTCCCCATGAACCAGCTAGTCCATACCCCAACCGAAAAGATGATGAATCTATTTTCCTCTTTAGTTTCAGAATGTCAGGGCCTAGTTCTAGTCGAAACATATGTTTGAACATATTAGCGAAGTCTTCAGGTGAGATTTTTTTCTTATCGCCACTTATTCTTCTGATTATATTGGGATTTTCCCTTTGAGTTATCACTTCCATTTTTCCTTCCTGTGGACCTTTCTGTATTATTAGCACGATACTTCTAACTGCAGCATCTCCAAAAACGGGATAATCTGATAGGTCTACAATCTGGATTAGATTCTCATCTAATACTTTTTTTCTCAGCAGTTCAGAATAATCCTGATTCAAGAAGGGATAAGGGATGATGAAACTAAAAACCCCTCCATGTCTAAGCAAGTTCAACGATTTTTCAATAAAAGCTATATAGAGATCTACTCTTTTTTGAGTCGTCCTATAGTTTTCTGACAGAAGGTAATCTATAGAATCTTGAGGCAATCCTCCAACACTCACATAAGGCGGATTTCCTATAACTACATCAAATCCCGGATAGACTTTTTCTTCACCTTTATCAATGTCGAAAAACACTTCGGGAAATTCGAGTTTCCAGTGAAAGAACCTTTTCTTGTCTGAGAGGTTGCTCTCCATTTTCTCGGGGACGCTATTAGATGCTTTTCTTACCCAATCCTCTCGGGTGATTTCATTCCATTCTTCAACCCCTCCCCTAAATGCACTAAGTAGTTTTTCATATTGATTTCCAGAGAACTCGTTTCCAAAATAGTAACCAGTATATACATCAGAAAGAACATCGAATTTCTTCTTGAAGGGATGGGCTTCAAATTCTCGAAAGAGATCCACCTGTTCCTTGATATCTTCTGGCCGCTCTTCGGTTACCTCTAACATTTCATTGTATACACCGAGTAATCGCATGATATCATCACGCACGCTTTTACCGAAGAAATCTGATAGAACCAGTTGCTTGGATTTTTCCTCTTTTTTATGCTTTTTTCCCACTATTCTTGAATGTTTGTCCAATTTATGAATGTCTGCACCTATTAGCGAATTCCCAGTCTTGAGGTGGTGGTCCAAAAATGAGAGTGGCTTGTCTTCAGCCATGGTGTTCAGCCAGAGTGAAACCTTGGCTAGCTCTGTTGCCAGTGGATTGACATCAACCCCGTATATGCAGTTTCTAGCGACCTTTCTTTTTGCCCAGTCGATGTCACGATCTTCCTCTTCTCCTTCTTCAATGTACTTGACAAGTTTGTTCGCCAAGAAATCGGTTGCTTCAACGAGAAAGTGACCTGAACCCATAGCAGGATCCAAGATTTTCATATCTAGGATTGCTTTTCTTTTTTCTTCAATAGTTTCAGCTTCTTCGATTTTTTCCTCGACTACAGGACCAACCGAATTTTCAACTATATACTTGACAACGTAATGGGGCGTGTAGTAGCTGCCCGTCGCTTTTCTCTCCCCTTTGTTGGTGGTTAGATAGAGTTCTCCTTTTCGAACCCGTTTATCTTGGTCAAACTCTGAGAAGTCCTTCTTAACTTCAGAAGCTGAAACCCACTTGAGGGCCCCTTTTTTCTTAACTGCAACTCGGTCTTGATTGGCCAGCTTTGGCTTAAATTCCAGTAGTCCTTCGTATATACCCCCGAGGTGCCTTAGAGAGAGGTCTGAGTAGTCTATTCTACTACGGTCTTTATCCTGTTTAGATGGAATCCTTGCTAGCAAATCCACCACTCTTGCTATGTGTCCATCTTGGATTTTCTTATCCACAAGGAAGGGATGTTTTTCGTTGTCAAAGAGCCCGCCATTGTATGCTGGGATGTAGAATTCTTCCCTCGATATCCCCAGCTCTTCGCTACCTTCTCTGACGAGCCTAAAGATAGAAAACAGTCTATGGTTGTATAAGCCGCCTTTGGGATTGACCTTTAAATTATCTATATCGTTCAGTATGTCGTCAATCCATTTCAGAAAGCTGTACTCATTGGCATACCTTCGAGGCACCTTGGTGCCGAGCATTCCCTTGCTTTCGGCATAAAACAAGAACAGCAAACGATAAAGAAATATCAAGCTGTTTTCGTGAACCCTCCTAATGTTTTCTTCATTTTTCTCCAATTTATTAGTTCTCATGTTGAAGTAACCTTTAGCCATCCAGAGAAGTGCTTTGTATACACTTCTCTCCAGATTTTCACCAATTTCCTCAGCGTATCTCAAGCTCTGGTCATACACCCTGTCGAGGAAGGATTCTCCGACCGGGATGAAGGCTTCTCTCCTGAAAAAAAAGTAGAAGTACTTGAAATCTGCGAAATCGTCCCTCTCTAAGATATCTATGAGATCAACCTCGTAATAAGTTCCGATTGGTTGTGTGCTTTCTTCAAAGTATAACCTCCATTTCCGTCCATTGGTAAGGACACCCCGCTTTGGCTGGGTTGTGCGTAAGTAGTAATCGATTTGATAGCTGGGGTTACGATTTTCAAAAATGTCTTTTCCACCTAATTTCTTGTCCAGGGGCTTATCCCAAGCTTTGGCGTCCCCTACCGCGATGGCTCCCTTGTAGAAACCTAGAGAATCTTTATTCTTGAAGGCTTCATCAAGGTCTTCTTTGCATTCAAAAAAACCATAGTCCGGTCTATAAGCATTCTTCTTAATTGTCGCCTGGACACCAAAGACATGACTCAGAGCTCTCAATACGGGCCTTATGAAATCTTCTTCCAATTGCGCCTCGTTGCCGGTGTAGGTTTGAATCCTGTCTTTCTTTTCACTATGAATCTTCTTTATCTGATCATATGCGGTTCTTGCTTTCTCCTCCTTGTTCCACTCTTCTGACTCCTTCAACCTTTTGTCAAGATAATGGGTAGAGAATAGGTTCTTGTTGTTGTAAGGTACCAAGGTCATCTGCACAATCAACCCTGTATGAACACTCGGGGCAGGATTATTTAGGTTTCTGTTCAAAATGATTATGTAAATTCCATAATCATAGCTAACTGGACAAATGAGAATGGAGTCAATACAACCGAAGTGATTGATGATAACCAGAAAAAGCCAGTTTAACTGGGATTGACGTTCAAGTGTGGTTCTATCCTGATGGCCCTGTGGAATAAATCACCTCTGAGCGGATTCGAGGTAGTTCAGTCGTTCGATGTTGTGCAGGACCACCTTGATCAACAGCTCTCTCCGCCGCTCCATCCAACCCCTCGAACTCAGACCTCCTCCGTATCTCAGCTTCATCATGCCGAACACGGTCTCCACAGGACTCCTCGTCCCGTACCTGTGAACTCTCTTCCACTCCTCAGGGTCTGCTCGATACTCCCTCATCAACTGACCATATGCCCAGTGACTCCTGGAGTTGATGCTCGAAGTGCTCTTTGGCTCTATGGCGGGATATGCACCAATGTCAGCTATGAACTGGACGTTCCTTCTTGAGATGTATGCTTTGTTTACGTAGCGCAGCCCGTAGCCCCCTTCTCCGTCCACCTCTCGCCCTCTCTCTTAGTATACGTAAGAAATTTGCATGCACGTGCCGACGGAACTTTCTTTATTTCCTCACATTAGGGTACTTACACACATAACCCTAGCAAGTGCGAAATCCGAATAGCCTCCCGATTCACCGCGAAACACCGTTAGGCGTCGTTCTAATCCTACCACATTTTGCGGACACTGCCATCCACCAAGAAATCGCTCATTTGAAAGGACATATCATCACCATTTACCAAGTTGATGAATGATGACAAAAAAAAGGAAGAACTTTGAACTTCGCACATAGAGCTATCAGTAAGGATTGACAAGAAGGATCTGAAACTCTACAACGTTCTTCACACGTTTCTCAAGTCTGAAAAGAATAAACACACATAGATGTAGTCCACCTAAGCGATTATCCACTACCTCCGTGCTATCGCGAGAGGGTGGAGCATGTTGAGGATTTTAAAATCTGATACGTGGATCACATCGACAATGAAAGGCGAGTTGTCAAGATGTTTCGAGTTGAGTCCAGAGTCCACAGTCAACTGATCCGCAAAAGGTTGCGGAGAGTTCTTGACGCATGACATAAGCCAAGGGCATCGAGCTCCTCAATCTCTGGACCAAGACGCTCCTTCACGATGGAAGTGCCTAATATCCAGTCCTTCATGATGTTCAGTTCAATGACCACTGCAATGTCTACCACTTCCAGTTGAAGAGCCATATAGTCTTTGAGCTCCTCTTGGATGACCTTCACGTCCATGAATGGCTTTTCCTGCAATACTCGACGCCCTGAGTCTGTCTTGTCAGGAAAGACATGAACATTCTGGGACAGGATGTCATATATGCGGTCGTTAATCTCGATGAAATTGGGAATGTCGATGATTTCCAAGTCAACAAGCTGCCGAACCATTGCCCTAAAGGATGGCATGAATATGTATTTGCGTGCAAACTCGCGGTCTGCGAATATCGGGTCAAGCTTGTCGTATACTGCAACTGATGTCTTCTTCATGGCGTGTTCAATGGATGGTTCTAGCTCTTTCAGCCTGTCAATCCATTCCGCGAGAGTGATTTTATCGCTCTTCAAAGGAGAGAGAGACTGTACTCGTCCGGTCTTGGAAACTGATACCAGACACACAGATTCTCGGCTACGTCTTCCCAACCAAGTCAATCTGGCTCTTAATCGATCATCTGAGAGGCTTTGAGACAGGGCACCTCGAACAACAAGTTCATACACGTTTCGCAGCAGAGAGTAAGCGGGATTATAGTGTCCTGTGAGTGCATCTAGGTGTGAGCGGTGTGTTACCTCAAATACATCCCATGCAAATGTGAGAAAAGCAGACTTCTCATGAAAGCTTACATCTGGTGGAAGACATTGCGGTTGCAGGTACAGAAACTTGTGAATCGCATCATGTGCCTTTTGCACCATCTCAAACTCAAGGCTCAGAGACTTGATAATATTGCCTTGATAGAACTCTTGAACTATGTGTTCAAATGCTTTTCCAACCATATCTTCAGACATTTCGAGTCACTCATACTTGAAGCCGCGCCTCTTGGCTGTTACTATCCTTTGATGATGAGAACCTCATGCGTAGATGGTCCACCAATGCATCCTCCTTGAACCTGACCTTCTCTACCCTCAGTGGATCGAGTAAGGACACATCACTCAGTCTATTGATCAAAGTAGGGAAGAAAAGAAAGAACAAAGGATCGCTTTCTTGGAGCAATGGTTTTTGCACTTCATTCTTACGCACAAGCATAGGTTGACTCAATTATCTAGTTCTTGGTGTGTGGTGAGAGAACAAGAACTGGATTTCTTGAGGATTTCAGAATACAGGTCAGAATAAGCCCTTTGGAAATTCTTGAATTATCAGGAAACAAATATGACATCATTGTGTGTGATGAGCCACGCATGGTTTAACTCGATGTATCTCGATTGAAGAACTTGTGCAAGTACTGTACATGTATAGATCTATGAATAGAACACTCTCATCAGCATAACGAGTGACATTTCCAGCTCACCAATATCAGCTGTATCATGTCCTAAAAGACTGGAAAGAATCTCCAGACGTCTTATCTCTGCTTGAGATATTCTAATGTTGTCCACAACGTGTTTCTGTGTATTAGTGTCACTCTTCAATATTTCAACCCACCTGAGCAAGGGTGAATCGCGAATGTCAAGGTCTGGCTTTCTCAGTGAGGCTATCCATTTAGCAAGATAAGCTACACGGGTGAATGTAGGACCATAGATTAAATCATAGAAGAACCTAGTGAAAACAACCACCATATGCTCCTCATTAGTTATATCACGTTTCACTGGACTCCATAGATGTCCTGCTCTTCCCATGGACTCAGTACGATCAACAACAGAGAATGATGCATAGACAAGACGCCCTGCTGCAATATGCTCTACATTCTCTCTCCTGAAAAGAGCCCATTTTCCAAATACTTCAGGAATATGATTGTTCCAGAGCTTTACTATATTGTACAGGGTATCTAGGGTGTTTCTGTCCAAGAGTCTGACAGCACCATCCTTCATGAAGAAGGTAAGGAGCGCGATGGCAAGACCCTCCATTGTGAAAGAGAGACGCATTGCTGGTTGTGGACTAAAATCATGTATGCCTGCAGTTCTCGTCACGAAGCCTTTTTTCTCCAGCTTTTTAGCTGTCCTCGAGGCATTCTGTATCTCGGATATCTTGTTTCCTATCTTTGGACCATTAAACAGGAGATGAAGGAGCAGTTCTCGTTCGGTCCCTTTTGGTAAAATAATCATTGTTGGTTATACCTATTAGTGTTATACTTTGAAGGAGAATCATATATTATATACATTGCTGCTATCCTGTTTATACATCATGAAATCAATTCATTTCGGCATTCGTGTGCCAACTGAGCTACATAATCTCCTGCAAATGGAGAGTAAAGCAATAGAGAAGGACATGTCTAATTATATACGCAGAGGCATCCTCAAAGAACTGGCGCTTCTGAGCTATCTCGCAGACGAGCAGAAGAAAGCTCTCAGTGTCATAGCTGGCTGCATACAATGGACTGTAATGTATCCAGACAGTTTCCCAAGAAACTCGGTACAAATTCAAAATAAAATGATAGAGTATGGGTTTGCAGGGGTTTGGAATCAGTTATCGACCGCAATCGAGAATTTTCTCTCAACTAACTACCAAGCTTTCTGCAATGCTCTTCGAAATGCACTTACCCGATTTATTAGAGAGTTGGCTAAGAAATACAATGTAGATGAGAAACAATTCGGAACCCAAAGAATGAACCTTGTCAAGATTGATTTCATTGATAAGAATTTCAGCGACTCGATAAGCAAATACTATGGACATCTTTCGAAATTCAGCAAAGCGCTTGATGCTCCATCAGTCCTAGAATGCCAATATCTGCTTGATATGGCATTGAGTGTTTTTGGATTTCTTGTGAGAAGGATGGATGAATTCAAAATAGAGGAAAAAACCACAGAGGAATCAAAATCCTAGAGACTCGCCGCCTCCTTACCAAGGGGACCATGAACCTTGGATCACCTCCGGGCTTGCCTCTGACCCGAATCGCATGGACCAACAGAGTGTCAGTATCCACAGCGTTGTGCAGCGCGTGGAAACGCCTTCTCCGGGTCTTCTTGAACCTCACAGAGAACCACTCTCCACCGGTGGAGTGAGAAAACCCTGTCGAGTCCACGGCCAGGTTCTCTGGAGGAGGTCTCTTCCTGGCAAGGAGTTCGTACATTCTGTGAAGGAGTTGAGTGTCGATTCTCCGCAGGGCCTTGTAGAGAGAGGAGTAGCTTAGCGTTCTATCAAGGCCAAGACGATGTGACAGATATGGATTGAAGTCTACAAAAGCGACGAAGTCACGATAGCTGAGTCCCATGTCGAACTTGAGTCCAAGAAGGACGAAGAGAGCGGACGAGAAGCCATCTACTGACGAGCGTATGGATTGGAGATGGATCACTAACTATGGCTATGCCTGTCGCTTCACAATCATGACTACCCATCCATCGATTACATGGTGGGCCTCGATATACCCCTCGATTTCCAACGTCGTGATGAAATTCTCAAACTTGACCTTGTCATGTTTCACGAGGAAGAGATAGAGATCCGCTCGAGGATGTCCTTTGAAGGCCTTTCGTAGATAGCTGTAGTCCGCTGTCGTCGATGCTTTCAGCTCTATGCCTAGCTCAGTGCCCTCGTCACTTATCTTTACAATCATGTCGCAATCACGGGCCACTTTATCCTTCATCACTACGTCGTATCCTTGATTCCTTAACGAAACAATAAGCTCGGTCTGAAGCCAGCCCTCCAGACCTATGTTGTTATACGGCGGGTCGCTTAGCACTTCAAATGCTTGTCGCCTACCTGAGAGCACTCCTTTTGCTGCATCAAGCATTAAAAGCTCGAACTTCTTCAGTGTCATAGAAAGCCACAAGCTAATGGGTAGATATTGTACCTTTCTGAGGCGATGCAGTGGACAAGCCATTACATAACTAAGCCCAGAGTATTACAGGCCGTACCGATGTCCAATCATGAACTCCCGACACTTCGAGGGGTTTCAGGTCTGATTGATTGGAAATCGTGGGGATTCATCTTAGGAAGGCATAATAATGATCCGTTTCCTCGGTCTTCTTTGTTGCTTTGAAGACTTCTGTTTCCATCTTCTTCGAAACAACATGTCCCTCCATGGTGATCAGCCCGGTTTCAAAGAAAGATGCATCCAATATCGCCAGAACTTCAGTTTCGTCTGTCCACGAATTGCTGCTCTTCTCAAGCTTCTTGAGAAACCGCTCCCAGAGTTCCTTTGTGTTGGGGTACACAATGGCGATGATGTCCTCACACACTGATTCGCTAATTTTCCTAATTGTGTCGTCGAGCGCCGCCCAAGATCCTTTGTTCTCATGCTCTACATGTAGCCAAGGAGTCTTGTCGTCGCCTCTCCGGAACCAGCTAAGGTCATATTTATTCCATTCATACTCAGATCTCGCGCCCAACATCGCTCCCAGCTGGTCATAGAATCCGAGTATCCGATTTGTCCATCTTGTCCAGTTGGCATCTGGTTCAATTCGGAATGAATGATAGTTTCTCACAAACCCGTAGAAGAAATCCTTCATAGTGACCTCCATAGTATCACCTAATATCAGACTGGAACAGACTTCCATATATCACATCCGCTCATCGGTGAAGAGGTGAGAATGGTTTGAGCACTATTCTTGTTTGCGGGAGGAATTGTCCGACACCTACATCGAATTGCCTGCTGTGAATAATTATTGTCATGCATACAGTACAATCGGTAATTGTAGGAATCGCTTTCTATGAGCACAAAAGGCTGAATCGCAACACCCCTTGGAAATGAAAATCCATGCGGGAGTAGCGTTCACAAAGCGCGTTTCCACAACCCTTGGACTTTCATCGATGACCAGCACTCTCAGAAAAAGAGCAGTAGGATTCTCCTGCCCGTCCGCGATACAGGTTATGCAAGTCAGGATCAATCATGCCACGCGAAGATTGAGAATCAATCAGGATGAATGAAAATAGAGGGAAGTTGAAGCCCTTGCCCTTCATGTCGCCTCTAATCATGACCTCCATGAACGCGTTGAAGAACTGGTTTGCCTCATCTTCAAAGTCCCCGTAGGTCTGCTCTGTGAGTTTGCCGCCAAGCAAGACCGCAGGAACATCCCTCATTATCTTGGGAATCCCCGGTGTGAGGTCAACGCTTGAGAAGATTACTTGACCACCTCGGGCTACGTACTGCTGGGTGAGCGTGAATATCAGCTGTTGTGCGGCCTGCTTGATCTTCTTGTAAGGGAGGCTCTTCATATACGGGGCGAGGAAGGTGTTGAAGTAGAATAGGCCTTGGCCGCCAGCAAGCGAACTCTGAGCCGCGGCCAACCATATCGCGGCATGATTGACGGCCACAGGAAGGTGCTGGGCGGGTCCTGCAGCGCTGGAGTGCATTCCACTGAGTCCATCTGGTGCAATTCCTAGGAGGAGGATCTGTCTGAGGTCCTAAGTCGCGCAGTAATCGCGCGTTGAGAAGTACTCGCGGTCCTTGATGTAGATATCACCCTTCACGTGCGCGTCAGCCAGGTGCATAGGAATGGAGAGGTATGTGTGCTGTCCCATCACCTGATCGTGGAGGAGCTTGGCGATTGTTTCGGGGTTC
>DXJO01000051.1 GCA_019057475.1 Candidatus Thorarchaeota archaeon
ATACGGAAACCCAGGGAGAGTCGACTAGATTGTTCCTCCGATATGTTTGCACGAAGTGTGATGACGCAACTGAGGCTGAAGAGGACAGCGAGAGATACAGGCTCCGCCTATGCAAGAAGTGTTTTGCAGGAGATGTGCCGCGCAACCGGTGCTGAGTTCTGCACATGGAATGTGCTAGCCTACCAAATCACGACTAAGCACTTAAAGCCTGCATTCGTTGACTCTCAAGCATTGAGCGAGATTTGAATGTCGAAGCAAGAGGATGTCATACCTTGGTGGCAAGGGTCCCTCGGAAAGAAACAGCTCATGTCTGCTTTCTTCTCCAAGACATGGAATAAGCTCGGCAATAGAATTACTGCGATGTGTCCAGACCACGCTCGTGACCTCTATTATTCTGCTGGCCGCTTGGCCGGGGTGGAGGCACAAATGGAGTACTTCAAGATTGGAAAACGGAAGCCTCCTAGCCATTTCAAGGGCGTCGTCGAGTTGATAAAGATGGCTCTTGAACGGCTCATCGTTCCTTTTGGTGATATCAAGATTGCTAAGTTACAAAAACTGTGGCAAGACGAAGAGGCAATATTCGAGATCGGGGATAACCCATATACAGCCGGGCATGAGAGCGAGGAGCCATCCTGCTATTTCCTGAAAGGATTCATTGAGGCTGTCTTCGAGTACATTACAGCCTTCAACCGTACCGAGTACGAGAAGTTGATGGTAGAAGAGGAGACCTGCATGTCAGCAGGCGGCAAATCCTGCACATTCAAGATCACCCGTGTTTCACCGCGCTGGTTGTCATGATTCCGTCTGTCGTCACCGTTCATTGTAGGTTGAACTAATGATACGCTACTTTAGTACTTAGTTTGTAGCAGGGAACCCACAAGACCCTCGAAGAGGGCGTGTCTATTAGAGCACCCCCATGAATCTCATGACCATCCACGACTTATCACTCTAACAACACCCTTACTGACCGTCCTTGACTGCGCGTTCTGCTTCAACATGACTCGAGCCGTCCACTGACCGACCAATGTGCCTGACCTCCTTTCTCGTCAGCCCTCTCCCTCTGGACTAACTCTGCAATCTCAGGTCAAGAATATCGCACTCGACGTTGAACTCTATGTCCGCACGGTTCCTTTGTCGGTTGATGTGGTCATAGAACTCTTCATATGTTCCATAGCCAAACACACTCTCGGATGAGGATCTGGCTTCGTATTGCCAACCAGTCCTTTCTACCACGTTGAGGTCGGGGGTGTCAAAGTAAACACCTCCAGAGAAGCCATCCGGAACTGAGATGTCTAGAATGCATTCACCGCATCTGATAGTGCCTCCTATGTTGAAACCAACCTCTTCAGTCACGGTCAGTGTGAGCATACCTGAGGCGAAGTAGTCGAAAGTCTGATTCTGCGTCAAAACCCCATCATAGATGATACTCGAGTTGCAGTTCCAACACCTGAATACATACACCGAATACGCCGCGGGTCCGACAGTGATATTAAGCGATCTCACTCTCTGGGTCGTAGAGATGTCCACCCCAGCAGCCTCCGGACCTACGGTAAGCCTGTCAAACGGGTCAGCACTCCAAATTGGAACCGGGTTGTAATACTCAATATCCATCGAGTACAAGAGTGCAGGGTCCTCACTGAACAGGATTGTGAGGTTACAGTCGCTAATTTCATGTAACAGAAGCTGGAATTTGGAAATCCCAACTGAGATTGGTTTCTCAAAATAGTATCTGGTGTCTGCCATTAAAATGACCACTCCCACTGCAGCCATGCTCACCAGCACTACTCCAGTCACGGCAATTGCAGCAGTCCTTCGTTTCATCCAGGCATCACACTACTTCTCTGCAACTGGAATCGATCGACTATCGTTCGCAGTCCAGCATCATTAGGATGGAAGAACTTGCTGTTCAACTTTTCCCTTCATCTTCTTGCTCTAGTACCTACGGCGGTCTTGTGTTTGGAGTATGCGCCTTCATGCTCTTTGCAAGTGTGGGTCATCACTACTTCCTAAGAATAGTCGAGGCCAAATGGCGTAAGAGAAGAAGACGGCGCAAGACGAAGATTGTGCTCAACCCTGAAGAGAGAGAGCTTCGGCAGTGGGCAACAAGAAAGATTGACGATTAAGACTTTAGAGCGTAGGTCGCATCGACCGCGCGGAGTTGAAAAAACAAAATGAATGAAACCGATAACGAAAGAAAATGCGTGGGAGGATGAGCTAATCACATCCTCCCTTGATTGATCACCAGAACTCCTGGGAAACAACTCCTGATCTAGATTCAAGGTCCTTGTAAAGCACTGCTGCAAAGACATAGTTAATTGCGCTGAAGAGGAGCGAACTGATGAGTACCGAAACGTACAACACGAGGGCTGGGTCATAGAAAACAAGAGGAACTAGCAGCCACTCGAGCACTAATGCGATGACTACCAACGGGATGACCAGTAGAATCTGGCCGCCGAAGATGTGCCAGAAGTTACCTGTTGTCAGCTCCCATGCCCTCTTCACCGAATCGATTGCACCCAAGTCCTCAGCGACAACGACTGCGCTAGTAGGACTCAGTCTTATACTGAAGTAGAGAGCCACGATAAGTCCAATCCAGATGAGAGGAAGGGCCATCAGTGTCATGATTAGGGCGGAAGAATCAACGGAAAACAAAGCATAAAAAAGGAAATACGTACCAGGGGCCGACGATCCGGAGACAATCAATGCAAGAAGAAACTGCGCTACAATCATAGTAGATAACCTACTGAATGCAAACGAGAGACTTGTTCCCACATCAGCTTGGTGAGAGCCATAGTCATCAAGTGCGAATTTAATGCCGCCTCCAGCAAGCACAGCATTTACAACCATGCCCACGACAGTTAGCACAATTGCGATGATGATTATCTCAATAGCCATGGCTGTTGGAGCGGTAACGAATAATCCCATCAATGTGTTGATAATGTCTGCGCCTACGTAAATCAATAGGTCGAATGCAAGCGTACCGTAAAGCGCATAGAACACCGCGAGTTGAAGCAGACTGAATGTAACTCCAATGAGGCCAACAATCAGAATATAGCTCGGTAGCTTCCGCACCCATACTTTCAACGTTCTCGTTACAAGGCCCAATGCGCTAACCATGAAGTCTTGTTCGGGGGGTGCAGAGGGCTCAAGTCCTAGTCCATCGTCGATTTCCATCAATAGTCCTTCTAAGTGATTTTGATGCCGAGGTGTAATCTTATAATATCTCCGCACTGAGTAGGGCAGAGGGGCGGAGTACGCGACAAGCAATCATGCAGGTTTCGGCCGGGCGTCGAAGATCTCCATGAATTTCATGCCTCTTGCCTTTTCAAGAAGCTCCTCGAAGGCAATGATGACAACTTTCGGAGTGATTTCTGTGCTCTTCTTCGTGATGGAGGCGCCCCTCATGAATCAATGAGGTGAGGTCTGAATTGACGGCAGCCTTTGGAGCTACATGGAGGTTTAGCACGTCCATGCTATACGGATCATTCATGTCCTTCTTTGCCACCTCTATCTGGATGAGTTTGTGCGCTGTATCACGCTCTCAAAAGATAAGAGAATGAAGTGAGCAGGAAACAAGAGTTTCGCGATTGGCTTCAGGGCCAGAAGGAAGGAAGATTGAACTTTTTGTGCCCTCTTATGCTCGTCCAGCTAATACCTGCAGACACAAACTCCTATCAAAAACAACGAGTTCTTATCCCTTGGTGATTGAGATACAGACAACTTTTCCAGTGGTGAACAGACTTATTATACAACTCTTACGAGTTTTCGAGATTCATCAGGCGGAGAATTGTGAACTGTATAAAATCGTGTGCAATTCATTGTAGGTTGGACTAATGATATGCTTCTTTACTACTTAGTTTGTGGTAGGGAAGGAGTGAGGGGGCTACCACTGGGAGGGATGTGGGGGGCTTCGGTTGATGAAACGCCAAGAGGAGGTCTATGCCAAGCATCAAGACGAACAACGAGGTATGCCGTGAAGGTGTATTGTTCTCCCTCACCTAGGCGAGTCTAGAATCTGGAGTTAAGGGGGACCGGGTCAATCATGTGAATAATACAGTTGCCAGTGGAGATCCTAATCCAGTCGCCAGGTGTTCTTAGGTTGATCTGAAGGCCTCAATCTTGTCCAGAGAAGATACAATCCAAGAGGGAATATAACAACAAGAACTGGCCCGACCAAGAACCAAGGGAACTCTGATGCATCAACAAGATTTGGCCGGCTGTAGAGAATCATTAAGGGGTACACCGATGACACGGACATATTGCCAAGGGTATCATTCGCAAAGAGCTGGACATCAAACAAGGTTTCCGTTTGGCTGACGTTGACTGTGAACCGACCATGGTAGGTGTTTCCCTCGCCTGGTGGTAGTAGACTCATTGATCGATTCGTCCAGCTAGTTTCATTAGCACGCTTATAGCTCAACCAGACCGCGTCCACGCCATCAGGATCGTAGACATCTACATCTACTGATGGAGTGCACTGACTGTAAAATGTGGCCGTCCGGCGTGTACTATAATTTCCAAATACTGGTCCTTCGCTTGAATCCGAAACAAATGTACTCTGGCAATCATTCAGGTCTGGCATGTCACACACGACGAGTGTCTGTGGGATTACTAGAAGAATGAACACTAGAAAGACTATGCGACCATTCAAACAGTCACAACAGAGTCTGAAGGAGTACTTTGTCATCATAGCTACCAGCTGTTCCAACTGTACCTGAACGTGATTAAGGTCGGATGAAGCTGAAGTTCCTGCTCCCAGTCAGCCGACCAAGCATCACGAAATCCCAGCAGTAGATATACTGTTGAATCGGTGAGATATGTGTTTCTCATCCCATTCTGTACTGCCCATTGTCCGTGGCAGCAAAACCATCCGGTTGAGGGTGATGCCGCTTCGAACCAAGCGAAATAATACTGTGAAGGAGATGAGGATCTACTGGAAATGATAACCATTCTGACATTATCTACGGATGATGCTGTTGCTTCACTATTGCAAGACCACGAGGTTTAATGGAGAGTCACACATATTCTAGAATGGTGGATGTGATGGCAAGGATCTCCTTGTTGAGGATGACCGTTCTCACTTGGGTCATCCTGATGTGTGTCTCTCCTATGTGGACCAAAGAGCCACAATACTTTCTCAGGTCCTGCCATGCACTGAGCAACGGTCAGGGACCCATATTTTTAAGCTATGTAGATTCCTATGCAGATGGATTCTCTCCTGAAACCATTATCACCTTCACAGTTGAAGATCCAGATGGAGTCGAAACTGTCATAGCCTCATACAGAAACCGGACTGAGGATCAATGGTCTAACATCACCATGCAGGACATGGATGAGAACTCAACAAGGTCTCGTTATGCGGCCTACCTTCATATCGAAGTCCCTGAACCCGGAGTCTATATCTGGGATATCCGGTACGTGGCCAACGACACACTCGGTTATAGTAGTGTTTCTGATGTCATTCAGCACTCTTACGCATGGAACTGACCGGACCCCGACCCGACTCCCGTAATCATGCTGGCCTTCATTGGAGTGGGAATATTGATGGTGGTAATTGGTGTTGTTATGAAACGAGGTGTGTTGCGGCCCAAGAGTTGACAAAAACAAGAGGACTAGTCTGCATGCGCTGGACTGCTCTTGGAACCTCTGGGCTTTAATGTACTACTCAAGTCTGCTGATTCGACGCGCGATGCCCGAAACTAGGGCCAATCCAAGAAACAAGCCCGTCAACAATGGCCCCAGGAACACCCCACACGTAATGATCGGGGGGACGATCCCGGGCGAGTCCAATGAAATGCACCATGCAAAAGCATTCCCCCATACAATGATGAATAGGGCGACTCCGAAGGCAAGAGTGGAAACTGAAGCAAGGTCGAAACCGTTGTGCTGCATTTTTCGTTTTAGGAATCCAACGGGTATGCCAATGGTGCAAGCTGTCATTACTGCTAGTGCCAGAATCATGGCAAGCAGTGCTGGAAGTACGATAGTCGTCACAACCACACATACTGACCTTGTGAAGATATGTCATTTGTGCCGCAGACGTCAGCCTTCTGCACACGCGGCGGCAGCAGGGTGATGTGTGCAAGAACATGCGGGGGAAATCGACCCAGTTAGCTTCTTCGCGGCTTGCAGTCCGACATTCTATACAATCTCCACTGGCCCGTGACGTTGAAGCTTGTCAAACCTAATATGCTCACAATGAGTAGCTATGAGGGATGTGGCGAAGGTGTCATCGAATCAGACAGCAAAGATATTCGTCGCAGTAATCATGGTCATGGCAATTGCATCCGTCGTCTTCCTAATGACAGTCCTTGACGACACGCCGCCCGGGGGTGACACGACAACGATTGAGGGGGACACATATACGCAACATCCTCCTATCACTCTCAGGAGCAACACTGAATTTGCAAATCAGGCCGCTGAAGAAGGCTGGGAAGGTAATGGCACATCAAGCAACCCGTATCTGATTGAGAATCTCTGGATTAGAAGCGATGCAGAATGCTTAGACATCTCAGATACCACAGTCCACTTCGTCGTAAGGAACTGCTTCTTGAGTTCCACACCTGAGTTGAGTGCAGACTGTGCGGCTATTTCGATATGCAATTCTTCGAATGCGCATCTGGAATCATGTATTGTACACTCTAATGATGATGGTATGCAGTTTTTCCTCTCCCGTGAATGTACTATCCATAACTGTACCATCGAAGCATTATGTGCTGGTGTAAACGCCACGGAATCTCACGATCTCCGTTTTGAGAACAGCGACATACGCAACTGTACCTATGGTGCTACTATCATTGGCAGCCCGGGTGTTAATCTCTCCCAAAACAGGGTCTGTCACAACGAATGGGGTGTGCTAGCACAGTTCTCTGACTCCTGCACGTTGTGGAACAACACCATCTCAGAGAATCAGGAAGGAGTTGACCTGCAAATCCTTTGCGCAAACTGGTCTATCCGAAACAATACAGTGTTGAACAACACGGGTGTAGGCATTAGGCTTGGTGAACAGACGGGAAACATCTCATTGGTTTGCAATCGCCTTGGTTGGAATGAAATGAGCAATGCTATAGATGATGGACTAGACAACAAATGGGATGATGGAGTGAATCAGGGCAACTACTGGAGCGACTATGATAGCACCGGAGTCCACCTAGTCCCGGGATCAGCTGGGAGTGTAGACCATTATCCTCTTCTTCTGGAAGAATCCAATGACACCACTGTTTCGGCAGCTTGGCTTCAGTCGCTCAAAGCCGGCAAACACTGGCACGATACCAGTACATGATGTGTCACGATGGATGAGGCTGGCAATCAAACCAGATGTGCCATCTTCTTCCTTGACTCACACGCATGTGTCACCGAATCTAGAAACTGTGCTGACTCATTAGTTCTGACTTCTATCCACGTATTTGTATCCTGACGCTGCCTGAAAACTGTACTAGGCAGAGAAAAGACTGCTTAAAACGTAGAATCAAATACGCTTCGGGTGCAGGTATAGGGCAGTAGCGTGTTCCACAATGAGGTTGGGCAGATCAGGTTTCCTTCTCGTGTTCCTTCTAATACTATTCGTTTCTGCGGGGATCTTTGTACCTGCCTATACATACATGATAACACGAGCTGATGCTTCGCAGATTCAGCTACCGGGGCAACCTGTGAATGAAACTGCGTTCAGCATTCTGGTCAGTCCGGAACCGGACAGTGCCATCTTTAGGGGGAACTGGTCAACGGAGAGCCTCAGACCGTATGTGCTGAGCTACACCCCAATGGCGACTAACTTGATTAGTCAGGAAGAAGCAGTGAACATTTCGGGGGAATTTATCCCTGCTCACTATTGGGAGTTCTTGGAATACATGCATTGGGCAGAATTGAATCCAAATCTACCTGAATGGACTATTCGATTCACGAGTCACGTTGACGACACGGGCGGCTACGACGGACTTGTGGTACTGACCTCCGTTAATGCTTTCACTGGTCGCGTTATTCGCTATCATGTGCACTGGGATGAGAAAGTTGATCCTGAGCTTCTTGCGCCTCCAATTGAACCAGATGGAAATCCAGGAAATCGTTCGATAATAGAAACCAGACTAGTCCAGTTTCTTGATGCCTACGGGTATTCTCTTTCTGAGGAGATGAGATTGATTGAGACCCACGCTTGGCCCAATGAAACCCATGCTGCCTCGTATAGCTTCAAGATTGCGATGCCGGTAGGCCTTGTGCTGCCTGATGAAGCAATCCAAGGGGTTGAGGCTCGGGTGGATGCTATTACAGGAGAAGTCTTGGACTTCAGCTACTTGTGTGTGGAGATTCCTGAGTTGTCAATCGGTGGAGTCATCAATCCAGATGTTGCTTACGACTACATGATAGCAGGCGCGAGTCCTTGGTCTTCTATAGGTAAAGCAGAGTATATTGGAGCATTTCTTCGTCTGAGGCTGATTGAGAGCACCCACTATGCCATTAGACTCCAACTCGTATGGACATTACAGCTTAAGGGAACTGACGAGGGATGGCTGTGGGAAGTGCATAGAGATGCGTTTGATGGAGGCAGGCCGATTCCGAACCCGCACATTGTTTTTTGACATAAACCATTGAAACAGAAACAGCTGTCATTGCACCTCGTAACTTGGCATGGGCAAAATGAAACAATAGCGAGCCAGCTCCTACTGGTTCATTACTGCCGCGGACTTGTCAGGAGCGTGTTTGAATGCGTTATTCATGCTGAAAGTAATGCTCGAGCCTCTGGGGATCACACACTGGGTCCTTGCTCCAGACTACGCTCTCCTCCTCTTTATGCCCCTTGTGATTCTACTGTATGGAATATGCATGTTCGTTTTCTCCAGATCATAGGTCTAGGAATCCGATACGTCGTCTGCTTCAACCCAGGGAGTGGATATCTCGGACGAAGGTCGAGAGGGCCGTCAAACGGGGAATTATGAGAGCCGATAATCCGGTTACTCGAAAGTTGACTTTCAAGGAAATAGGATATCTTACCTGGTTTCTAGTCCTGCGAATGGTATGGCAACTTACGGAAATATCTACGGAAAACGTTGGGGCCATGGACACAGGCTTGAAACAAGAAAGGTCGGGGGTCTTGATTCTCCTATTGCAGCCTATAAGATGATGAAGAGGGGATGCATCCCAGTCTTTCTTCATTTCGATAATGTTCCATATGGGGATGAATCAACTCGAAACCTGGCAATCAGGCAAGCAAAGAAACTCGTTGAATACATTCACGGTTATGAAATCAAGATGTGTATTGTACCACATGGTGATGATTTGACTGAAGTGCTTAGACATGCACCGCGAAAAATGACATGTATCTTCTGCAGAAGGAATATGTACAGATTAGCTGAGGAAGTGGCCCTTCTAGAAAATGCTGATGCGATTGTGACCGGTGAGATCATTGGAGAACAAGCCTCTCAGACAACTCGGAATCTTCTTGCAGAGGAAAGTGCGATATGTGAGATTCCCATCATCAGACCCTGCATAGGAGATGACAAGGTTGAGATAGAGAAGATGGCTATGAAGATCTCATTCATTACTAGACACTCCAATGTTACCTGATGAGTCAGATGCCATCACAGTAATGGCATAGATGTCACTGGCATTGAATACTACTCTTCCATAAGTATTATTCGACCAGAACGTTGGATTCACTATCCTATCAAAGTCAAAGGACCCAATGTCAGTAACGATTGTCATGTTGACATCACAGACTGTTCCATGAAAGTCTGATACCTCGAACAGAACTAATACTCCTTCTGTTGTGTATGTGATGTGGATTCCTGAAATTACTGGGCCGGTGGTGTCTACGACCCTCTGAGTGGTGATCTCTATGATCTGACCTCTTGGTGTTGAGTTCAACAGTAGGTATTTACCACTGGAGTTCTCGACAATCTTGTGTGGTATTATTCTCCCATCATCAAGGACTGCCAGATTATCCCAATCTCTTGGAATCTCCACTCTGTATGTCACTGGAACGGGATAACGTGAGATGTTAAGTTCAGGTGCTACGGTCTTGAATTTTATATTCTCAGAGTAGGTATGATAGTCCTCTATGACCGTGTGATCTCTCACAACTTGATATGCTATAGCCTCACCCCATGTAGTGAGCCACAGATTGTCATGTTCAGCAATCTTTGACAGTTCTTTCTCGAACTGCTCTCTCTCTCGTGCATTGAACCATCCACTGTGCCCATAGCACTTGTACGCTCGGTGGCCCTCATTATTCAACATCTCCTCGAATGAGATCGTTAACCGGTCAACTACATCACCAGTGATTCCATTACATGTTGGAGCCGAGTGTAGGCAGCAGCTGCGACTAGTGATGGGCCATGCTCCACGATTTGTTTTTTCAGAACCAATACCCCGCCCTACATCAAAGTAGTTGGGAATGATTGAGTCTGATTCACTACTATGCGAACCAAATGGATATGCGAATACTATGGGTGTATAACCATACAGCCTCTCTATGTCATTGATGCTCTGGCCCAACAGCAATTCAATGCGGCTGCTGTTTAGCCTTGCGAAGTGCAGGTGTTCAGATGAATGTGATTGAATATCATGTCCTCTGAACAACATGTCCAACCCCCAGAACACGCTATCATTGAGCCGACCTGTGACTGCGAATGATGTATGCCTGAAGCCGAACTCATCTTCAATGAAAGAGAATCTGAGATCATCCATCTCATCGTCCCAACCCAGCATGAAGGCATGCTGATGATCGTCACGGAAGACGGTCACTACAGGTGGCAAGATTGATGATTCGACCCAATGATGGTCACAGATTATTGCTAGATTGCTGCTCAGTCCAATGAATAGACTGATGGTGAGGATCAATACCTGATAGAGCCACTTACGTTTCATTCAAGTAATATTTCTCCCATCGCTTATAAATTATCTAACACATAATTTGTGTTGACCATATTATCTTCCATGTGCGAATTTCTATCGTACCCCCAACTACGGTGTCTATAACGATCCAGACAGGGACCGTATCTACCGGATTTTCCATCCGTTTGAGAAAAGGGATGACAAGATTGTGTGGGGCGAGAATGGAACTAGAGCCTACGATGGCCCCGCCATTCGAGATGCTCATAAGATCAATTGTCTACCAGCAGTTGTCAGGAAAAGCGGCACGAACAATCCACGACCGAATGCTCGAGCTCATTGGCAACCTGACACCAAAGTCCGTTCTCGCGAAGACACAAGAAGAGCTCCGAAGCGTGGGTCTTTCAAGGCAGAAGGCGTCCTACCTCCGCAACATAGCTGAAGCGTTCGACAAGAATGGATTCCTTGAGAAGTACAAGAAAACAGAATCACTTGACGGATTATCATCGGATGAGATCGTCAAGCTCTTTGTTGACATCAAGGGCGTAGGCGAGTGGACCGTGCAGATGTACCTGATATTCGCGCTCGGGCGACTCGATGTGCTGGCTCCAAATGACCTTGGTGTACGCAAGGGGGTCATGAAGCTCTACGAGATGGAGGAGATGCCAACCCCGAAACAGGTCAAAAATCTAGCTGAGAAGTGGCATCCCTTGGAGACCGTTGGCACAGTTCTTGCTTGCCTTATGACCTTAATAGAATAATGGATGCCAACGCGCAACGGTTCTTGTGTGGCTACTCACTCTCTTGGTATTCACTCTCGTTTCTGGCCTCTATCAACTGCCGCTGGTGCACACGAATCATTCGAATTGAGAACAGAAGTCCCGCACCACCCGCTACAACGCCGATGAGCCAGAGATCACTTGCCCAGGGATGTGAGAAGAGATTCGTGAGTATGTATACATTCAGCGAGAAGAAGAAGATGGCAAATGTGATTAGAAGCGCTGAGAACGACCATGGCATCTTCACTTGACTCATGAGGCTCACAGCCCATTCTCTGAAGAGCGAATTATAGACCTTGTCCAAGGCTGCGCAGAGTGAGGTATGAAGACGTAGGTCTACTGGGTCTCAGAGGTATCGTTGAGAAATTCATCAGTATTTAGTGAACTGATCAGGATACCCTCTGATGTCACCTTCAAGACCACACGCCGACCTATGTTTGCCAATCTACGAACGGTCTCCGGAATCACCATACGTCCTTTCGCATCAATCTCGGTTATGTCACCGTACAGAGTGTGACGCTGACCCTCGATGAGACCATCTCTGATGTGAAGGATCCTGTCGGCGTAGGATGACACTCTTGGGTTATGGGTCACGTTTACGATGGTCGTGTCGAACTCACGGTTGCTAATCCTTAGTGCGTTCATGACCATCTCGGTGGTTTCGGTGTCAAGCTCGCCGGTTACCTCGTCAGCTAGGAGAAGCTCAGGCTTATTGGCCAGAGCCACGCATATTGCGACTCTTTGATTCTCGCCACCGGACATTTGATGGGGCTTGTGATTCATCCTATGCTGCATCTCGAAGGTTGTGAGAAGCATCTTGGCTCTCTCGTCTGAGGCTCCTTTGGGTGCTCCTGCCAACCTCATGGGCAGCTTGACATTCTTCAATGCGTTCAGGCCTGGCACCAAGTTCCCTGTCTGCCAGACAAATCCGACCTTCTGTCTGCGATACATCATAGACCGCTTGTCGTCGAGAAGCGTGAGGCTATGTCCGTCGAAGAGTATCTGTCCTGCGGTAGGCTTGTCAAGGGCACCTATCATCTTCAGGAGCGTGGACTTGCCGGATCCGCTTGGTCCTATAATGGACAGGAATTCCCCTCTCTTGACTTCAAAGTCCATACCGCGAAGAGCAATGATTTCTTTCATCCCTCGCTTGTAAACCTTCATCAGGTCTCGCACAACGACTTTATTCTCCATCGCGATTTTTTCTAGGTCTTCTGTCATGATTCTCACTCCACATATTGAATTTCTTCTGCGATGTTACGACTAAGATTCCTACGTGCAACTACGTAGGTCGTGACCAGCGCAAAAAGGAAACTGGCACCCAGGATTGCTGTTAGCAGCAACCAGGGAACTCCCAAGATTACTGGTAATCGAGACCAACTGAGTGTCGAAGCCATGCCGATATAGGCCAAGGGCATGTTGATCACAAGTGCAGTAAGGGCTAAGCCAATTCCTGCGCCGATTCCCGCACCGATAAGGACTCCAAATGTTGTATCGGCAAGAACAGCCAATGCAAGATTGCTTGATTGTTCGCCCAATGCTCTCAAGACTGAAAGCTGTTTTCTCATCTTTCTCACCCGCACAGCTGCAACTATAGTCATACCTGCTGTGAGGTATATGAGAGTGAAGAGCACGTTTAGTGTGTAGACACCGTATAGCGACTGTGCTGCCTTGGAATCTAGTGCTTCATCAATATCATCCAGTGGTGTTTTCACGCTTGCGAAGCTATTGGGTGATATCGCGTGCAGGTCCGAAATCGCTTTCGTGTAGTTGTAACCGTCTTGAAGTTTAACAAAGAATTTCGTCACATGAGTTGTGTTAAGGCAGCTGTGAGCGTAATCCAAATCGATTATGATGAAATTCTGAGCCCTAGGGTCCCCTGGGAGATAGGTTGTAGCTCCTTGGTCGCTAGAAGCCATTACATCAACGATTGTGCAATCAGTCACATTATTCCACGCTGGACCCCTGATACTGAGCGTAATCTGGTCCGAGAAGACTGGCACTGGCATCCCAAAAAGGCCGGTTAGATAGTGGTTGATGGGCTTAAAGGATGTAACAACATTGGTGTTTTCCACTGATAGCAATGGGATTGACACTTGAGGTGTGTTGTATAACGTGAAGTATGGCAACATGAATGCAGACTGTACCCATTCTTCCGGCTGCACTGCGATTACGTTGATGGATTCGTTAGCATATTCTCTGGATCCCCAACGACTCGTATAGTAGTATGCGGCGTATGCATTGAACTCAAGAGCAGCGCTTGAGTGTTCCACCCCTTCGATACTGGAGATGTTCTCCAGCATATCCAGAGTCACATTCTCAAGACCTGTCTTGACATCGATGACAACGTCTGCCCCGTCCTGAAACATGTAGAGGTCCGTCATGTGATTGTAGCCGGTAGTGGCGGAAATTGAGGCAAAGATGCCCGCTGCGAACACCATCGCAATGAACATGGTTCCCATCGCTTCGCTCTTCTTGAAGAGTCTAACAGTTCTTGCCATTATACGGACTCCCACTGTCAGTCGCGATTTCTCCATCTTTTCCAGGAATCCTGCCTTGATTCTTGATGTTGGACGTGACATCAAACGTGCCAGAGCTATCGTGAAGATTCCAAGAAGCGGTGCTGCGATCATCATGTATGCCATGTAAGATCCTATGTAGAATCCCCCAAAGGACACCATGATGAGGAGTGGCATCAGAACATAACCTGACAACGCTAATGCGAGTAATTCAATTACGGGATTACCCAACTCTTCAGCTTCAGCAAGGACCTCCCGCTCAATAACACTGTGCGCTTCAGTCGGCGTCATCAGAAGAGCTCTGACGGCTGCAGGTAATGCAACTATCAGCCCGACAATGAATGAGAACATGAAGACAATAACCACAGCTGTAGGCTGCAGCAGAATGGTTATGTCCGCAAGCTGGGTCAAGTCAAAGACCATGAGTATTCGTACAGTGCTAGAAAGAAGTGCAGCAAGAGCTCCCGTGAGGACCGCTCCTAAACTGCCAACAATGCCTGTGATAATCGCGCTGCTAAGAACCCACGTGAACGCTTGCCACCCTGATGCTCCTCTTGTCTTGAGCATCCCTATGTCTTTTCTCCGTTCATCAGCCAAAAGGTTGGAGTTATACTGAATGAGCATTATGCCCATCACAATGCTTGGGATGGAAAACGCGAGAGCGATAGCCCTCATTGAAGTGCTCCACATGGCATACTCATAAACTCCCTCGAGTAGTCCAAATCGTCCCACCATCACATAGGGAAGAGCCCTATTCTCAATTGTCTTTCTCAGGTTATTCAGGTTTTCAAGAGCTTGTGTGGGGTCTGAAGCAATCACAGCGGTGTGATCCAGAACAACCCAGATTTTCTCTTCAACGGCGTTCCATCCAGAATATCCGCGACTTCCGAAGACATCATCAATACCTTGGCGAGTTGTGATTACACGCAGAGTTGTGTCCTCTGGTTGGTTCCAGATGATCTGTTCGAAGAATATATGGGACACGAACGTACTGGCTATTCGTAGACTATGGTTGGTCCAAATCTCAGTGCCATTGTCATCCCAGACCCAGTGTGATATTGTGTAGTTGTCACCGATTTCAAGCTCCCTGTCGATTAATGTTGTATGTTCCACGTAGCATGTATCATCTGTGAGGACAGGAGCTCCTTCATCCAACTCAATGGCTTGACTGAATGTTGTGAAGAATGACTGGTTGACGCCGAGGTATGTGTTCCTCCAGTATCTCTCGTTTTCATATATCATCCAAGAGTAATCGTTCACGACAGCAATGGTTTCTTGCTCAAGCACAGCTTCCTGTTCTGACACCATTTGTTCTATCTCTTCCATGCTGATGTCATTTTGCGCATAGAATGGATTGGTGAAGTGAATCTCCATGTCAACCTCTACGTCGCTAGTTATGTCTGCGAAAACATACGGTCCTGCGGCGTCCATGTAGAAGAGAATCCCACCTAGGACTCCTGCAGAAAGGGAAAATACCAGCAGCGTTGTGAGTAGCTGAGGACCTCTGGATGCTAGGCGTGACAGTAGGAACATTAGACATCGCCCCCGTAGGGTCCAGACTCTGCCCACGATGCATTCAGCGCTTCAGAAAGGCTCACTCTCGAACTGAGGAATGCGATTGCAAGTACGAATACAAGTATGGATGCCAAAAAGAAGACAACAATCGTTACAAGCGTAAGCCACGGAATTACTGCAAAGATGGGGACGGGGAATATGTAATTGGTGACTCGATAGGTCAGTAAAGTATTCATTATCATGAGCGGTCCATATCCGATCAATAATCCCGTACTGATAATGGCCAAGACAAGCATCTCGGCACCTTGCGCCTTGACCACCTGGCCTGAGCTAGCCCCCATCGCCCGCAGCAATGCAATCTCCCTTTTCCTGGCTCTGAAGCCTTCTACTGCGTAGACGGTGAATGCACCGAATATGATTCCTACCATAACAACAGTGAGCATCGTATCCACTGCACGGTCCATCTGGTAGGCTGTCATACCCAAGTACTCACTTACTTCATTTGACACGGACGCCCAGTCATCATCACCAACTACCAAATCTCCCCCGGAGCGGAGGATGTCTTCCACTAGGATTGTATCATTTACGCTGTCAATCGTCCTAACGCAGTAAACATTGCGGGCGTCTTGCTCAAGGTCAATTAGAGAAACTACATACTCGCGGTTGACCCACAAGGTTTCCGCGCCTACAGTTTGAAGCCCCCAATAGTCATGGCTGGTCGATTGCAACAGGTTGTTGGAGAGTCCTTCTGCAACACCTATTATCGTAAATACCATGGTTTCTGAAACGTCTGAAATTGAGGTGGCTGCTCGAAGAGTGTCACCAACCGACACCTCATATTCGACTGCGATGTCATTTGAAATGATTGCTCCAGCAAGTGTGAGCTGAAGCTCTTTGAGCATATCACCCATGTCTGACTCGTTCAAGGATTGCCCGAACTGATCGTACCCGACCTCCAGATACTCTAGAGGGTTCATTGCTACCGCATAGACTCTGCCGCCTGTGGCCGAAAGATATAGTCTGGCCACTGAAACCAAGGTTCCAGTTTGAGTCAGTTCGTGATTCGTGACATTCTCAATGAAATCGTTCCAGTCAGGGAGCGCGAACTCGTCCAGTCGGAATGTGACATCAGCCCCAAACGCGAACCTTGCGTGATTCATCTTGGTTAGCGGTATTGATGCTCCAATAACTGCATTATTCCACGCTAGGCTCATGGCCAAGACAAGCACGAGAGCGGCCGGTCCAGCTGAGGATGCTTCCTTTCCAATTCTTCTGATACCTACAATTGCGGGAATCTCGCCCACAACTCTTTGGAACGCTCGTGATATGAGATTCGCTCCTCGTCTCATACCTTTGATTGCAAGGCTAGCAACAGAGAGGAAGAGGGCCAAAGGGGCAACGGACAAGATTATTGCTAGGATTGGATCGTTCTGTACGGCGGTCCCACCCATATAGAGGGCTACTAGCAGAAGCGAAGTAAGAGCAGCAACTAGAACATCCCATTTGACTATCGTGAGCCCTTTCACGATATTGGCAAGTTTGCTTGCTTTTTCCTCGTCTGATTTCTTAGTGGAATAGACTGAGCGGTAGACTATGAATGTACTGACTGGCAAGCCTGCACCGATGACTAGAGACATCATAATCGACTCGATTGAAATGAGGAATGGTTCTGTCCAAAGAAGAGAGAAATCAAACTCGAAGAACCCTGTAGCTGCCATAGCTACTCTGCTGACGACGGCACCTACTCCTAGGCCCACAAACGAACTGAGGATTGAGAGTCCCACTGTTTCCCTAAATTCAATGCTTTCAATCTTCGCTTTGGCTGCTCCTCTTGAGATTAACATGTTTGACTCGAATCGTCTCTCGTTGATGTTGTGCCTGATTGCCAGAAATACCACCATGCCGGCAAGAACCACGACTCCCGCAGCTCTCAGAACCTGCGTCAATCTCATTATGAACTGCCATGACATGAAGCCCATTATAGCATTTGAGAGACGCCCACTGACCCAGTATCGTGACCATCGGTTAGGGCTTGGATACGTGGGGTCAAGGGCTCTGATACTCTCTTCGATGCCTGCGACGTACGCTAAGGATCCTCTTGCATCAAATGGGGTGATACCTATTCTGTCAATATCAACGTGAACCTCGGTTTCTTTCCATTCCGCCCATACAATGTCAGGGTGTACGACTCCGATGCCAGAAATACTACCATATGGATTGTAGTAGGGTTCATTCGGGTCATAGTCACTACCCACATATACGCCAACAACTGTGACGGGCTTCCCTACCCGTCCAAACTCACCCCACTCTTCAGTCAGGTTCACAATGGAGCCGATGTCGACCTCAAGATGCTCATAGGTAAACCGCGCGAGAGCAATCTCTGATGCATTGTTGGGGAAGCGTCCAACCTCGAGAATGAATACATCCGGAAAGGTGTTCAGATAGTCGCTTGTGGGTGAAAGCAGCATACCCCACCATTCAAGCAGATCGTAGCCCCCACCAACAAAGAGTACGCCATGTCGATAGTCGATGGCGGCTGCCTTCTCAACTCCTGGTATGCCACGTATATTATCGAGCTGATTCGCAACCCCATCTCCGCCAACGGTCATAGCGATGGGCCCGATATCGATGATGCTATTCCATTCATTAACAGAGTAGGAGTCAACATAAACTGAAATGCCCATGACCATGGCAGATGCCAACAGGAAACACAGTAGCGTTACGGCCTTGCGCGGCAGGCTGTGGAATGCCTGATATCCGACGGGAACAGCAGCCATCTCCATTCCTCCTACACGACGCCCTCTACCTGTCCGTCTCGCATCTTGTAGACCTTGTCCATCTGCTTGCCTACATCCGGGTCGTGGGTCACCACAATCAGCGTGCCGCCCTCGCCCTTCGTCAGGTCTATCAGAATTTTCATGATGTCTTCGCCGGTTTGCTGATCCAGATCTCCCGTTGGCTCATCCGCGAGCACAACAACGGAGCTTGCAGCCCCCTCGGGCTTGGCGAGAGCACGGGCAATTGCCACACGTTGCTGTTCTCCTCCTGAGAGCTCGTCCGGTCTGTGTTCAGCTCTATCTGTGAGACCTACGAGTCCGATAAGATGGTCTACTCGTTCCTTTCTGGCGGTTTCCTCCACTCCTGCGATGAGCAATGGGAGCTCAACATTCTCATACG
>DXJO01000052.1 GCA_019057475.1 Candidatus Thorarchaeota archaeon
CCTATCTATCGGTATCCTAGGGATAGGAGCAAGGGCAAAGCCGTTGCCCGAAGCTTGCACAATCCTGGACATCAATGTCCTTGACTGATGTTCGGTTCCTGATTCATTGAGGTCTGCTCTGCAGATCCTACTGAATCTGCGACTAGTCTCACGTCCTCTCCACAGGCGTTTTCTGTCTCCGTCCAACTGGCGGCGACCGAATTTCATGCACGCTCTATCAATCAGCATCGAACGTCCATACCACTCAATCCTGAGCAGTATGTTATAACCACCACGTAATTTCCAAGATTGTATAAATTCTTGGCAGCTGTTGCATACCTTGGATTCTCCATTTCATCCAGGGCTATTCTCTGCATTTCATGCAGGTGCCGTAGAGTTCGAATCGCTTTCCGAGCGTCTTGAAGCCTGTTCTCTCTTCAACTGCTCGCACTATGTCGTCCAGTTCCTCCCAACCATAGTCTTCAACCCGTCCGCAGTTCTTGCAGATCATGTGAATGTGCGGCCCCGTATCAGGATCATAACGGGTAGACTCATCCCTGAAGCCCATCTCGGTAGCAAGTCCAATTTCCGCGAAGAGCCGCAGAGTCTTGTAGACGGTCGCTAGGCTAATGGTGGGGTCTCTCTTTGCCACATACTCGTGAACCTTTGCAACCGTTGGATGCGACCCAGCTTCCCATAGAGCATCGCATATAGCAATCCTCTGAGGTGTGGCACGGTATCCCTTGGTTCTCAAGGCTTCTGCGGTATCAGGTCTGGAGGCTAGCATGGTATGAAGAGGTTCAAACTCACAACTAATAAGCTTATTCTTTGTTACCAAATAGACTCTGTAGATAATAAAACTTAAATAATAATCATTATCGTTTACTGGTATATCAATCGTGAATTATGATGAACGATTTGGAGTTGTAAAACAATGGAAGTACAAGAAGAAAGACGAATGCTCCTGATTGGAGAGGAAGTACCGGATTTCGAGGCAGTCACGACCGATGGCTCAATCAAGTTCAGTGAGTGGGCAAAGGGAAGTTGGGTCATTTTGTTCTCACATCCCGCTGACTTCACTCCGGTCTGCACAACCGAATTCATGGCATTTGCAGATATCTATCCGGACCTTCAGAAGAAAAATGTGAAGCTTATTGGTCTGAGCATTGATAGTGTCTACTCACACATAGCGTGGCTGAGAGCGATCAAGGAGAAGCTCGGAAAGGAAATTCCGTTTCCAATCATTGAAGACCTGAGCATGAATGTTGCGCATAAATATGGGATGATTCATCCGGCTCAGAGCGGCACGGCAGCTGTTCGAGCAGTATTCTTCATCGATCCCGAATTCAAACTGAGGGGACTAGTCTACTATCCGCTCAGCAACGGACGCAACATGGATGAGATGCTTCGCATCATAGATGCATTCCAGACATCCGATGAGCATGGAGTAGCAACACCTGCAAACTGGAGGCCTGGCGATGATGTGATTGTACCTCCCCCCAAGACCAAGAAAGAAGCAGAGAAGCGATTGAAAGAGGGCTTCGACTGCGCAGATTGGTTCTTCTGCAAAAAGAAGCTATAGTCACAAACAAGGAGAGCGGGCGTCATCCTGCTCTTCCTATCTCTTTTTCTAGGCAACAGCTATTACAGCATCACCGTCCTATGACTCTGTGGGGAACAATGTATTGGCTAACTCTGCGCTAGTGAACTTGCCCGAGAAGGTACGCGACCGCGATGTTTTCCATGACAGAACGGGTTATGTCTACGTCACACTGGGACATCTCCAGCCCTACAACAGGATTCTCTCCATTCTGAAGTACGTACCTGACCCTAATGGCAGATGGCAAGCTGACAACACAAGATACCGACGTCTTTTTCGTGGTGGAGTAGGCTCTGCAGTTGAGGGCATGAATCAAGTACCATCCGAATACTTAGTGAGAGACCCCCATCTCGGAGCGACACTCCTAGAAGTGCCAATGAATCATGTGACGAAGTACTTTAGCCCAGAGAAGCGCCTAAATGAGATTCTCAGTCATGGCGCCAACGATGCACTTGAAGAGAGTGCAAAGAGGATGTCCGAGGTACTTCATGACGTTCTGGGAATCCCCTTCAATCGTCTGGGAGTAACCGGAAGCATCGCATGGAACGCACACGACACTGCATTTTCCGATGTCAACATGAACATCTATGGCCTTGAGATGTCAAACCGTCTTCAGGAGGGCTATGATTCCGTTGCAGAGCAGAATGGACATGTACGTCTGAGAGTCCTCTCAGAATGGAAACGAACGATGTCAAACATTCTCGCCAGGATTCCATTGTATCCGGTTGATGATCTGCGGACTCTCTTCAGTAGGAAAAAGGAGCTGTACTACGGTGAGCAATACATCGGAGTGACTCCAGTACTTCTTCCTAATGAGGCACCTATCAAATACGGTAGTGAGTCGTATGAGTCACTGAAACCCACGCAAGTCACAATTGAGATGGACATCCAGAAAGACGATTATGGCATCTTTATACCTGCGATTTACGAGGGAACTTCCTCTCCATTAGCTCAAATTGATGGAGAGCGTGTAACACGAATCATGATCTACGATGGTTCCTTCAGAGGGTTGTTTCGGGAAGGTGACCGAGTTGAGGTCGTGGGATCCTTGCAGAAGGTTGCCCCTACACGCCTTGGACCGAATGGCGGCAAAGGCATCGAATTCTATCAGATAATGGTGGGCACAAAGCAAGGCGTGGGGACGGACCGCATCAGAATAATCGAATCCTAGTACTCCATCAAGCTATCAAAACTATCTTAGGCAACTCATCCTGACTCAGATATGATGTCACGAGAGCTGCCCTTCATCAAGATTCCTGCAAGAAAAGGAGAGAAAGTCAGGAAACTGCTTCAAGAAGTGCAATTACTAGCAAAAGATTACAAGATACTAGCTGAGGGCGTGACACTCCTCATTCCGCTACAACCGGATACCAAAATCGAAAAGATACGTGCACTCCTAGAGGAAGATAGCATTGAGATAGGGACTAGATTGTTCGAGCCCGCTATTGAGGGACCAAGAACCTTGGCTGAGGCACTTGAGGGAGTCCTAAGTTCGAAAGAGATTGGTTTCCTTCCACGGGCTTACGATATCATTGGCGATATTGCTGTTCTTGAGATACCGGAGGAGATTGAGGCACATTCCATCCATATTGGGAATGCCTTCCGGTCGGTCCATAGTAATTTCTCAACTGTCCTAGCTAAGAGGGGAGCGATCACCGGGGCGACTAGAGTGCGGGAGTACAGACTGCTAGCCGGAGTAGACAAGACTAGGACAGTTCATACCGAGTATGGCTGCAAGATTGCAGTTGACCTCGCGAACGCCTACTTCAGTCCAAGACTCCTAGAAGAACACAACCGGGTATCGGACCAGGTAGATGTGGGCGAAGTCGTTGTCGACATGTTCACTGGCGTTGGTCCATTTGCGTTACATATAGCACGCAAACAGAATGCGCGTGTGGTTGCTATTGACATCAACCCCTTGGCAATAGAGCTCCTTCATGAGAGCATGGCAATGAACAAGCTAGTAGGCACAATTGAACCAGTTGTCGCGGATGCGCACAAGTATGCTCCTGCGAATTTCGACCATGATGTGGACCGTGTGATAATGAATCACCCCTCAGGGGCTTTCGAGTTCATCGCGGATGCATGCCAATCTCTCAGAGAGGGCGGAATAATGCACTATTATGATTTCGGAGCCGGCGAGAACCCTGAGGATGAGATTGTGAGCAAGGTTTCAAGGCTCGTAAGGGCGGCAGGTAAGGGCACTCCTGAGGTTCTTCACGTTCGACGAGTAAGAGACAGTGCCCCGTATGAATACCAGATGGTAGTTGATCTGGTCATCTCTTAGCATAGCTCAATTGACATTTGATGACAATGTCAGGGATTCTCAGCTTCTGAACGAACTTCCGGTCTAGATCAGAAGCTACCCTATCAGCACCTACCATGACAGTGCGACCACACTCAAATGAGCTCGTTCTTGCAACCATGCTTATCGAGTTCGAGTATGTTAGTCCCGGACTTCCTCTGCCTATAATTCTCTCAACTAGATCATCTACTGACATGGTGAGCTGTATCTGTGATCTCGTGGACTTGGCCAGTGTTTTAATTTCGTCATCAAGGTCGCGAAGGGTTTGAGTGGTTCGAACTCCAATGATGCACATTCCTTGCGATGTGAGTTCCTTCTCAGTCGTAATCTCCAGTGTAGTCTTGTGTTCACCGATTACGTTTGGGTGGCCGTAGGCATGGAAGTCTACAGTATGCATGGGTTTGGATTTTCTCTCAATGCTTTTATCTTTCCGATGCTTAGTTTCCGTGATTAGGATGTCTAAAGCTCAAGCTCTTGAAGCAAAAGAAAGATTGATTCAGCGGCTCAAGGTCAGAGGATATCTGAAGACCAGCGCAGTAGAACGAGCTGTTAGAGCCGTACCGCGCGAAGAGTTTGTTCTTCCCGAAGCACGAAAAGAGGCCTACAGGGACACACCTCTCTCGATTGGGTTGGGACAGACAATCTCAGCGCCTCACATGTGCGTGATAATGTGTGAAGATCTCAACCTAATGCATGGTCACAAGCTCTTGGAAGTGGGGGGTGGTTCAGGCTATCATGCCGCGCTGTGCGCAGAGCTGGTAGCAGAGAAAGACAAGCCAGACCCCGGTCATGTGTACACAATTGAGATAGTCAAGGGTTTGATTGAGTACGCCAGGAAGAATCTCGAACGGACTGGATACGCAAAGCATGTGACTTTGATTCATGGTGATGGGGGTGTAGGGCTTCCAGAGCACGCTCCTTTTGACAGGATTCTTGTCGCGGCAGCTGCACCGAAAGTTCCTCCTCCACTCATTGAACAACTAGCGCCAGAGGGACTTATGCTAATCCCAGTAGGCTCAAGAGGCTTCTTTCAAGAGCTGATGATGGTGCAGAAAGACGCTAATGGGAATGTCACCATGAAACGATGGGGCGGAGTTGCCTTTGTGCCGCTGACAGGCAAGCATGGCCATTAGACTAGGTGACCAAATGAAGTGGTACAACAGTCAGAGTCACATTGTCTCCCCGGCGAAGATGAAGCTTCTTCCTCAGGTTGATTGGAGCTATCACTTCTATGATGTTTTGACTGTGATGTGTTCGTTGAGCAATCACAAGAGCTCCCTCAACAGCCTGGTTGACTTTGATCCTGTAGCAGATTACGTCTCCGAATGTTCGGCTTTCATGACTGAAACCTTTCACAATGAGCGGGGTGGTCTGTTTCATTCTACTGATAGCCTTATTTGACTCCTCGTCCGTCACTCGTACGTTTAGTGTCCCAGAGTACGGTACAAAGCCCAATGCCTCTTGAATTCGCGAGGCGTACATATCTACATAGTATGCCCCTTCACCAAGACCATCAACCACCTGCCCCTCTATTATGATTTCGTCCTCAGGAGGTGCAAATGCAACTTCCAATCCGTGAAAAACTCTAACGAGTTCCTTTCGCCCCTTCTCAGTCAGATGAATGACCATGCCGTTGGCGGTGTGTGATCTACCCACAAACCCCTGCTCGAAACAGAACAAGATTCTTCGTGACGCAGTTTGCTGACTCACATTCAGGGTTTCACCCAACTCACGAGTAGTAAGATTGACTCCTCGATGTATTGCTCCCTTCTTGGCGAGCGCAAATAGGGTGAACCAGATGTCAGGTGAGTTCATTTCTCCGATACACTTCCCTTGTTCCTTATGATTGACTTCGATATGACATGCGCCTCACGAAGCGGACTGGGGTAACCATCTGGGCTTGACACCTGAACGATTCTTATAGCTGTTGCTAAGCTCACCCTATGCCCAATGGACACATAGACAGGCTTCTTCCTTGTACCCAGCCACATTGCCACGCCGAGAATTTCCTCCCCCTTAGTCACCCAAGCTGAGTTTTCTCTGCGAATGCCCACTTCTCCCAAGAGCAAGCTCTTGGCCACTCCAATGGTCTGTCTATCGGCAGTTACGCCCACGTACGATGCAAGACCTATCTTTCGTGGGTGCAAGATTCCGTTGGCATCAATCAGGATCGGTCCTGTTTCATCAAGCTTGTCTATGAGATCAAGCACAACTGGGCCCTCCCGCATGTGCAAGAAACTCGGAATGTAGGGTGTCATACAATCCGAAGTAGTACTTACAACTTGAACTGTTTCTTGATTGGAGATATCAATCACAACCGCACAGCCTGCTGCAATGGAATCCGAATAGGAAACGTCGATTCCTGTAATCAGTGATTCTCCGAATGGCGGGTCATCATAGACAACCACCATCTTGGCAAGTGCAACCTGTTCCTCTCCTGCCTTGGCCAGCAGCCCATCTAGGTTATTCATTCCTTACTACCTTTGATTCGTTTCTCGAATCTCTTCAACTCGCTTACAAGCTTATTCTGTCGGACAGCAGACGTGATATCGCCTCTAGTGCGTTCTATCAGTGAGCGTGCAACATCACATTTCCTCCTCAAATCCGGAATCAATGCATTTGGGAAATCAAGTGAATGAAGTTCGTCGAAAATCTCTTCCATAACACCAAGTAGACCCTCTGCCCGTGTCACATCATCGGCACGCAGAGAGTCGAGACATGCTCTTCTAAGCTCGCCTACCGTATCAGCCAGTCCAGTTAGGTACGCCCTAATCGGAATCTCATACGGTTGGGGCGGAGTGAATTTGCCATCCTTGAGTAAGGAGAAGACATTAGCCGCCTCTGCCAATTCCTGATATGCAGTGTCTAGGGCTCTCGACCTTGACATGTAGGCACTACCCGATAGGTTCTTGACAGCTTCACGGATGACGCTATGCGCCTGACTCAGGGATTCTATTGCCTTTTCATACTGTCCTCTATGAGATGCCTTTATTGATTGACTGCACAATCTCACTGCGTTTCGAGCTTGCGGCAGGACTTTCTCCCGCACATCATCATCAGCTTCAATCTCTTCTCTAAGAGGTTTCAAAATGTCTGCTAGACTCATATGACTCGCCGCCAATCTAGAGTTGAATCTTCTTAACTTGTTTGCTCCGTGAGAGCAGTACCACTCTGCTCTCGTTCTGCTCGTCAACCAGATAATAGCCTGTCAGTGATGCCAGTTTCTGCGAAAACGCTCGAATTTCCCTATGCGAGGGTGAATTCTGTTTGTCTAATCGCCCCCTCGAGGAACCGAGGTACATGTAGGCCTTAACCTCGACGAAATCCGGTTCGCCTTTGAGAATCAATGCCGAATAAGACCGCGCATCATGCATGTTACGACCAGCTACCATTGTCAACCTATTCACACTTCGACAAGACAGAGATTGAAGTAACTCCTGACTCTCGATCAAACGCTCCCAGGCTCCCTTGATTGACGGTTTGCATAGCATTGCATGTGTCTTCTCGTCTGGCGCAGCGATTGTGACATAAAGCTGAGTAGGAAGTGACATGTCCGCCAACACACCTGGACGGGTTCCATTTGTTACAATGAACGAAGTCATCCCCCTTCGATTAGCCTCATCAACCAGCTCGCTTAGGAACGGGTATAGAGTTGGCTCCCCCGCGAGCGATATGGCGATGTGCTTGGGGTTTCTTGCCTCAATATACTTCTCTCTGGAAACGCTGGCTCCTGCCTCTGGGTTGAACCCTCCCAGTGACCTGAGATTCGCCATGATTGTGGCATCAAGCAGCTCATCCGGTCGCATTACATCCTCTTTTGAAACATGAACCTGGTCCCATCCAATGCCAAGATCGAAGGGCGTTACACGCCAGCAGAACTCACAGTTCTGCGTGCACTTGTCTACAACTGGAGTCATCTGTAGACATCTGTGCGATTCGATTCCGTAGAATCTCTCTTTGTAGCAACTATTTCCGTGGAGAAGGCTATTCTTCTGCCATTGACATGCCTTGTATGCCCCTCTCTGACCGAGAAGATGATATCCCTGCTGTTTCAGCTTCTTGCGCAACTCGTCAGGCATGTTCGAACTCAATGTCACAATCGCGATGGGACTTCTGTGTTCTCTTATCAGCGTTTGGCAGCATTAGCGGATTGATGCGGTGACCACATCTTATCTGTCAACTGCAGCCAGCTTCTCAGCCAAGCTCTCTTGATTGCCCCATGCGCCAGTCAACACCTTACGTCTTGATAGATCTCCCAGAACTCTGCGAGTTTCATCATCTAGTCGACCTGGTGGCATATTCTCGAAACTACTTCCGGGCAAAGGCATGAACACATGCCCATGCAATCTGGCACCCATATCTACAAGATCATGACAGAGCTTGATGCTTGCATCCACGTCTTCTTTCGCTTCTTCTGGGAGCCCAAAAATCATGTCTACATGAGGTATGAAACCACAATCCAGCGCAATCCTGACTGCGTCTAGCCCCTCAGCGACGGTGTGCTGCCTGTTTGCGGTCTTGAGAACCTTATCACTCCCAGATTGCAGGCCTATCTGCAGGGTCTTGTTTGCCACGTAGTGCCGTAATAGCTCGAGAATTTCCTTGCTCACGAATTCTGGTCTCACCTCTGATGGGAAGGAGCCAAAGAAGACTTCATCAAGGCCTTCAATGGAGGTACTCTCTTTCAGAAGGTGTTCCAGCTTTTCGGGGACCACGTCGCGGCCCCGTCCTCCATAACAAAGCGCATTTGGTGACAGGAACCATGTGCGCCGAAAGCCTCTCTTTTCCACCACCGTGCGGAGCCACTTCGTGATAGACTCCACAGACCTATGTCTAACTCTACCTCCTGTCAGAAACGGCGTACAACAGAATTTGCAGGCATATGGACACCCACGGGTGATCTCTATTGGGCCCACGACATTCATGTCCAATGCAAATGGCGGATAGTCATCTAGCTGTATTCGAGGCAAGTCGCGTGGCCTAGGATAGTTCTCAGAGTGCTCTGAAACCACTCCTGCTATTGTATCAGCATCTTGGTCATTCATGAGGCGCCATAAGAGCTCGGGAAATATCTGCTCACCTTCACCAACTACCACATAGTCAAAACCTGCATCCAAGAGCTCCCCTGGCCGCGCGCTTGCGTGGGCTCCCCCAGCTATAAGCGTCGCACCACTACCAAGTATCTTCCGAGTCCTTTTCACCTCATGATAGACTCTCTCAGTTTGGGTCGACATCACTGAGTGGGCAATAATGAGCCGTCCCTGAGCAGCCGTCTTCTCCAGCATACTCTCAGTGAGCTCTAGTGGAGCAACCACGTGCAGATCTACGAGTCGTGAGTCCGTTTCAACAGCACCAAGAAGAGCTGCAAGACTGTATCTAGATGAGGAATGTACTGAAAAAATAAGTATGTGTGAGTCCACTTGGTACACACGCACTAATTCTCTACAATTCGTTCAGAAACCCCGTCCTTGGTCACAGCCATGACTTGGATGGGTCCTCCTGACTGCACGTCTCGTGCGATACCTGCTTTCACGGCGCGGATGGCAATCTCCTCGGCTTCCTTCACAGTTAGGCCGGCCTTGAACTCATTCTCAAGCACACCGTAGGCAGTGCGTAGGCCCGTACCTGCGGCGGTGTATTCGTCAGGAATTAGAGAACCTCCCATGTCGAGTGTGTAAAGGGCTGGTCCATCTGCATCAAGTCCGACAATCACAGTCTGGACATATAGAGGCATCATTCGTCGTGAATAGAGAGTATTTGCAACCATCTTTGACAGAACCTTGACGCCAATCTTCTTCTTCTGGTTCAGTTCGTAGAGCTTGATTTGAGCCTGCAAGCGATTCACGAGCATTTGATAATCAGAGGTTAGGCCCGCGGAGGCTAGCACTATCGTATCCGTGAGCTTGAACGCTTTTACGCCCTTCTCAGTTAGGACCATTGTACCCCAGCTTATCATCGAGTCTGTTGCTACAACGGCTCCGTCACTGCACTTGATACCGACAATAGTTGCGCCTGTTGGAAGTGACATTCATTTTTTCCTCCATGGGGTCCTCTTTGGTTCGTTTGGTCATGCCGGTTGTTTTTAAAACATTACCCATACCTGACATTCAATGAGTGAACTCACTGCAGAAAATATCTCTATTCCACTCTTCTCATGATTGCTGTCCCATTGATTCGACGAATCGAAGTGCATCGGTGAGCTAGGATCCCCAACGAACCTCCTAGTTGGGGGATGAGGAAGCTTTACATCTGCACTCAAGTTCAGGAAATCTTGAAGCAATTAGCTGACATGTTTGTGAAGTGCTCGATTAGTAGAATACTGATACCAAGGAAGTAATCCATCAATGCGCCGAATGAATCCTTTTGCAAACATTCCGACCATCATGACTGCAGAGGAGCTTATTGCGTTTGCGCATAGCAAATCGACTCGCGCGAGCATGAAGAGTTCGCACAGGCTAAAGAAAGTTGAGAGGACGCGAATCAGAGAGATTACGCGCCTTCAGGAATTCGTGAAACACGTGAAAGCGAAGCTCCGAATAACAGTGGAGGAATTCCCGTCCTTGGAACGTATGCATCCATTCTACCTGGAACTGACAGACGTTCTCGTCGGAACTGACAAGCTCAAGCAATCCTTGGGGGCGGTGTATAATTGCATCAGCCTCATCGACGACATAGCCAGCAAGCATCTTGAGGCACTCAAACTGGCTAATGATTTCAAACAGCTGAAGCGATCACGTAGCGCCGCGAAGGGGCGAATATCGTCAATCTTGAGAGCTACAGCAAAGAACTTGGACTTCATCATCGAGGCCAAGATGGTCATGTCCCGTCTTCCCGGTATAAGTCCCAACTCGCCCACCATTGTCTGTGCAGGTTTCCCAAATGTTGGCAAGTCCACCCTTGTCAAGGCTGTTTCCACGGCAACGCCCGAGATTGCATACTATCCATTCACAACACGTGAAGTCATCGTGGGCCACCTAACTATTGAGAATCATAGTGTTCAGATTGTTGATACGCCGGGAATCCTCGATCGCCCGATGGCTGAAAGGAACGAAATCGAGAGGTCGGCCATTGCAGCTCTAAAGTATCTGGCTCACGTCATCATCTTCATGGTTGATCCATCTGAGGCCTGCGGCTGGAGCATCGATGAGCAGGTAAATCTATACAACGAGGTCCGCAGAATGTTCCCCCTCAATCCATTGTTGGTGGTCTTCAACAAGGTAGACATCACTCCTCCAGAGCACTTGAAGGCAGCAAGAATCAAGTTGCAGCCGAGTCATGAGATTATCGCCAGCGAGGGAGTGGGCATCGACGAATTGATGGTTGACGCAGTTGAGGCGGTTGACCTGACTTCTCTTCAGGAGTCAGTGGATGCGTACATTTCATCTCTCTCCAGAGGAAAGCCCAATTCCTTCTGAGGTCAGGATTCCTGGTGCTCCGATTTTCCCCTCAAGTGTCATCTTGAGACCAAGGATGCGTTCTGCTACCCGGATGTTTGTTTCTAGGTGCGATGTTAGTTTAGTCACACCGATTCTACTCCTGCCCGATGCTATAGCAAGATATGGCACAAGCATGTCACTCAGATGCGAGTCGATAGCCATCTCTGTTGAAAGTTCACTCAGGAGATGTTGAGCGGATTCTGCGCCGACAAGCTCTGCTCTCTTTCCTCTCTCTCCAAGCCTGTCAGCCCCAAGCCGGATACCATCGCGAGACTCGGCCCAGATAACAATGCCACTTCCCGGGCCCAGATGCGGGTCCTTGTTCTTTGGATAGCTCTCGCGAACCATGTGTTCTGTTTCTATGTCGTGTTCAGCTAGGATGCTCTCCGCAGATGAAGCCTGTCTCTCCGCAACATGTGAGGGCAGCCTGACACAATGAGAGATGCCATTCACGTACTGCAGCTCGCCAAACTGCACCAAATCGAGTGGTTGAATCGTTTTCACAGGGATTATTTCGCACGAAACATTGCCTCCACCTCTGGGGTAGTGGCCGCGTCGATGCTGGACGATTTCTACACGAGGTCCCATTTGATACAGGACATTGACAAACAGATTGCGCATGTAATCGATTGGTGGACTCCAAGCAACATCAGTACCTCCTCTGAAATTGAAACTTACTGGGTCTGGCGATAGCACCGCAGGCGGAAGCACGGCTTGAAGGATTAGGGATATGGAACCGGCTGTTCCTACGTCGTAGCTAAACTCACCACTCTGTCTTGTTCTTGGGATAAACTCGATTTCTGTGCTTCCCACTTCCAAGCCCTTGACAGAAGCGTCGACAAGCTGGGCTGTGAGCTTTATTCCTGCCATGTGCTGTCTTCTAAGTCCCGGATTACGCCGCCCTGCCCGGATATTTGTGATTTTTACTGGTTTCATAGTTATCGCAGACAATGAAATCGAGGTCCGCAGTATTTGTCCACCGCCCTCACCATAGGAACCATCAATCTCAATCATCGCAACCATCTTGGTGGTAGATGTAGGGTCGCTGTTAAGAAACGCTGCGTTTCAATTCAAAGGTCATTTCTCAGTCGGCTTTCTCGAACACTCAAGGCTTATCTGGGATGCCATTCCACCCCATCACGATTACGATGCGGTCAGTGTTCATAGGACGCTTCCAGCCAGTTCACAAGGGACACATTCACACGATTAAGCAGATTCTGGAGCGAGGCGAAGACCTGACGATTGTCATTGGAAGCTCCCAGTACGCTTACACACCTGACAATCCCTTCACTGGTGGTGAGCGAGTTATGTTTCTTAAGCGCGCCATAATGGATGAGGGTTTACCGCCAGAGCGCATTGACATAATCCCCCTTCCTGACATCAACATTCACCCGATCTGGGTAGCACACCTCAAGAGTTTCGTACCTTACTTCGAAAAGGCGTACACCCATAATCCACTTGTCAGAGAGCTTCTAAAGGATGCAGGCATTAGGGTGGACGAAACAGAGCTCTTGGAGCGGGATACGTTCAGTGCACGACATATTCGGGACCTTCTCCGATGGGGTGGCGAGTGGGAGCCATTGGTGCCAAAGGGCGTGGCCCAACTGATCAAGAAGCACAGCCTTGACAAGCGGGTCAAAGATATCGGTGAAGTGAAAATTAAACGATAGAAACTCGCTACACTCAAGGTACACTTTAAATAACAAGCACAGCCAAAACTCCTTTGGTGAACGATTAATGCTAGGTGAATGTGTTCCGCATTACCAATAGTCTTGTTCTTCATCCTAGTCAATACTCTATAGTTCAATTCAATGACAAGAAGTTGATATCATGAGCGGATTGGATGAGCAAAAAAAGAGCAAGCAGGTCATCTTCAACATAAGCAAGAGGAATGATTTTCCAGAATGGTACAGTGAGATTGTCAAGGTGGCTGAGCTCGCTGACGTCAGATACGGGGTGAAGGGATTCACACCATTCTTGCCTTGGAGCACTATGACGATGAACCTCATGTTCGATCTTCTTGAGGAGGTCCTCCAGCGCAAGAAGCACCTGCCCATGCTATTTCCGACAGTGATACCAGAGAGCAGTCTCACAAAGGAGGCAGACCATGTTGAGGGCTTCACGCCCCAAGTGTTCTGGATCAAGGAGTTTGGTGATGGTCAAGAGCTGGAAGAGCGTCTGGCTCTCAGGCCAACGAGTGAAACCGCCATATATCCAATGTATTCCCTGTGGATACGCAGTTGGAGAGACCTACCTCTGAAACGCTACCAGCGATGCTCAGTGTTCCGCTCTGAGGTCAAGAGCACTCGGCCCTTCCTTAGAGGAAGGGAGTTCCTATGGATTGAGTCTCACAATGTGTTTGCTACTCATGACGAGGTGCTAGCACAAGTAATGGAAGATTTGGAAACTACAAAAGAAGTAGTTACAGAAGACTACGGTCTCCCTGTTCTGATCTTCAAGCGTACACAGTGGGACAAGTTTCCCGGCGGACTCAACACTTATGCAGCAGATACCCTGATGCCTGATGGAAAGGTAATCCAGTTGCCCTCCACACACGACCTTGGCGACAACTTCGCAAAGGCATTTGATATCAAGTATCTGGATGAAAACAATGAAACTGTCCACCCATTTCAGACGTGTTATGGTCCTGCAATTTCACGAATCTTTGGTGCTATGATCTCGATACACGGTGACGACAAGGGGCTACGGCTCCCCTTTAGGATTGCTCCCTACCAAGTGGTCATTGTTCCAATCTTCAGAGGGAATGATGCAGATGAGGTGATGGAGTACTGCCGTGGCATAGAGAGCAAGCTGCGCAAATCAAGCATCCGAGTCCATCTTGACGATTGTGATGCTACTCCTGGCTGGAAGTTTAACTACTGGGAGATGAAGGGGGCACCCATTCGTCTTGAGGCTGGCCCTCGTGATATGAAGAAGCAACAGGTTGTGCTCTTCCGCAGAGACCTCCTAGAGCGCGAACCCGTTGAACTAGATGGACTGGTTAAGAGGGTGCGTAACCTTGGCAAGGAAATCGACAAGAATCTACGTGCCATGGCCGAAGCCAAATTCGAGGACCTCATCGTGGATGCAGATACCATGGGCGGAATCTCTGACGCTTTGGATCAGGGGAAGATTGCCCGAATACCCTTCTGTACCACCGAGATGGAGGGCCTTGCCTGTGACGAGGAAATCAAAGACAAGACCGGCGGCGAGATCAGAGGTACGAGGATGGACGTTGAGGAACAACCAGAGGGCGTCTGTATCGTTTGCGGTAAACCTGCCAAAGAAATCGTGTACGTGGCCCGATCGTATTAGTCAACACAAAGTCAAGGCCCCGGGATTCGGGGCTCTACTCTCTTTTTCCTCCAACCGACGAGGTCCCCATCCGTATTGTCTTAAGCAACGAGATGCAACTAACAATCCCTTGGGAGTTGAAACTTGTGAAGGTGCTTATTCCCTACGAAGATGCAGAGATTGTAAACACGATTAAGAGCGTACTTGGAGATGAAGCTGAGGTCGTGGTGTCGTCAAGGGATCCTGAGGCTATGATTAAGGCCGGGGGGGATGCTGTGGCGGTGGCCTCTGGCCGTGTCCCAGGCGAATACATCCGTGCGGCGTCGAATCTACGGATGATTCAAGCTTTTGGTGCTGGAATCGACAAAATCGACCATGAAGCAGTCAGAGAGCATGAAGACATAGTTGTATGCAATTCTCATGCAAATGCAGCCGAGGTGTCCGAGTACACGATTATGCTTCTCCTAGCAGCCGCAAAGAACATCATTGTGAGTGATCGAGAACTTCGAAAGGGTGACTGGTCTCGTGGATGGGGTGGTTCCAGACCTAACATAGAGATTCGAGGGAAAATTTGTCTGCTCGTTGGGTTAGGGAATGTCGCGTCTGCGATTGCGAAACGATTGAAGCCGTTTGGGCTGCAACTCCATGCAGTGACTCGCACTGGGAGTGGTATCAAAACAGACTTGGTCGACAAGATATCTTCAATTAGAAATCTAGAGAGCGCAGTTCGAGACGCAGATTTCATCATCCTTGCTCTTCCGCTTACCAAGGATTCTCGGGGTCTGGTTGATGACCGTTTCCTATCATGGATGAAACCATCATCTATACTGGTCAATATCTCTCGTGGTCCAATCGTGGACGAGGCGGCTCTTTACGCAGCTCTTGCAGAAGGTAGGATTGGTGGAGCAGCCCTAGATGTCTGGTGGGAGTATCCCCGCAAGAGGAAGGGCACAATCAAACCACCCTCCAACGACTTTGCATTCCACGAGCTCGACAATGTTGTGGTGTCGCCTCATAGGGCAGCGTATTCCGAGGGCATAATGAATGAACAGATCCGTTTTGTTGGCGAGAACATCCTACGCTTCATTCGGGGAGAGAAACCTTGGAATGTGGTTGACATGAACCTGGGTTACTAATTCGTTTAGCGCCAGAGTCTGCCCGGATATTTCCTCAGCTCAATTTTGTACGAGGTTTTGAATGTATGTCAGGAATGAATACTCAAGGCGGTATGCACGAAGGAGGTATTTTTCCAGATGGTCAATCGAGAACTACACGACTCATGGCACACGAGAGTCAACGCTTTAAAGGGGCCACCATTGACGACAGAATACAGCTATAACACAGGAGAAGTGAGCTTGAGCATAGATAGTCTATCAACCATTCCGGGAGTAGGCGAGAAGGTCAGGAAGGCTCTCACAGACCATTTTGGTAGTGAAGCAATCGCTCTCAAGGTCATTCTAGACTCACGTGTAGACCTTGTGGCGGCTGTGCCAGGAATTGGCTCAAGACAAGCAGTGAATATCGTGAAAGGTGCCTTTGAGGCTGAGTTCGGCGTGAGTGCAAACACGATTCTTCGCAGTGCTGATATGCGCAAGATATTCGATCAGGTGCTCGGAATAATCCGTGGATACGCTAAGACGAGCTATGGCAAGGACAAGCTACTCCTCTATTTTCCGCTGCCTCCAGAAAAAATCGATGTTATTCGTGAGCGGCAAGAGTATTTTGCAGATGCTGCAGAGATTGCTCGCAATCTCACTCAAGAGTCGATCGATTCGCTCGGAACTCTCCTAGGCAATGTGCGTGGCCTGTACAGAAGAATAAAACCTAGGAGGCTTGAGGGCAGGGTCATTATCACGAACGACGACAAGGTTTTTGATGCACTGATAAACGAGCGAGTAGACAGATGGTGCCCGGTCTATGTTCTATCCGAGGGCGAGAGTGGAGCAGACTATGCCAAAGGCTACGACTTGGTGCTCTTCATATCACCATTCGGCGTACTCGATGACTCATTGGACATGTTTGACAATGTTGAGATGCTTGGCAAGGACTGGACCGTTGACAAACTCCTGCCCGAAAGAACAGTCAGTTTCTATTCAAGAAACTACAAAGTCATCGATGCTGCATGCAAACTTGCTGAAACTTTCAATACTCTTCCAGACAACGAATCCATGAAGAGGTTCAGGGACAGTCTTGATTTCGAGGATCTCTCCAAGGTGAGCGAGATTCTGGAGAACCTTCAGGAGGATGGAGGTATTACTGAGGGGATGGACTCCGAACTGGATAGATTCAGAAAGGCAGTCAAGACCTTCCCGACTGCTGTTGCTGAAATAGAGTCATGGCTGAATGAAGAGATTAGGACAAGAATCACGAAGAGCGAGATCAAGCTTGGTGGTCAACAAATTATCAATATACTGCAGTCTGCAGATATGGAAGGAGCAGAGGGAAGTGCTCTGCGGAATATGCTGCCCGCAGAGATCATCGAAACATTCACGGCAAGCGTGCAAGAAGCCGAGGACAGGCTTGTTCAGATGCTTGGGCTTAGCATAAAAGAGGCCGATTGGACTACAGGAGTAGTCAGCGAGGAAATCGCACTTCCGGTGAAGATGGTTCCAACTCAGATTAACACCCTTGAGGATCGGCTCAGACGAATCTATGCAGACAAGCAATTCGTCATCATCAAGAAAATTGCGTCGCAGCTTGATGAGCTCAAAGAAACAGTGACCAATGCTGTGCAGACTTTGCTTGAGTTTGATTTGTTCCTAGCAGTTGGATCGTTTGCTAAGGACTATAACCTCCAAACTCCAGATCTATCATTGGACTACGAGGGCGTTGGCATCCAAGGGGCCAGTAATGTATTCCTTGTTGAGAGTATGCTGAAGGGCAGACATGGCAAAGTGCAGCCAATTGATTACACCATAGGAAAGACGCCTTTCCAACCGGCTGGAACCCACGGCGAAAATTGTGTCATTCTCTCAGGAGCCAATAGCGGTGGCAAGACCACGACAATACAGACGCTTGCTCAAATCGTGGCGATGGCACAGACCGGCTTTCCCGTGCCAGCGAGGGAAGCTAATATTCGTGTATTTGAGGAACTCTACTTCTTCTACAAGAGTCGCGGCGTAGTCAATGCGGGCGCTTTTGAAACGACACTGAAACAGTTCGCAGAGATCGTTGTGTCTACCAAGTCGAAGATAGTTCTTTTCGATGAAATTGAAGCAATAACAGAACCCGGAAGCGCTGCCAATGTCATTGCCGGCTTGGTTGAGATATTGCAGAGCGACCCAAAGAGCTGCACAGTTATCTGTAGCCATATGGCAAAGGAAGTCCGGGAATCTACAAACGTGCCCATGAGGATTGATGGCATTGAGGCGAAGGGCCTCGATGAGAACTTGGAACTCATTGTTGATAGGACGCCCCGCTTTGGTCATCTTGCCAGGAGCACCCCGGAACTCATAGTCGAACGGCTCACAAAGATGGCCAAGGGGAAGAAACAAGAGGTCTACGCGAAGATATTAGAGAATTTAACGCGAGAACGGTCCAATTAGGTTGCAAATGATGGAAACCGTGAAGGTTGGGATAAAAACGCAGAAAGTTCTGGTCTTTGGCGACACACATATGCCGACTCGAACGGACTCGATACCCGCCAGCTTCTATGAGCAAATAAAACAGACACAGTACAATTTAGCACTAGTGACTGGTGACCTAGTACGCGAGCAGGCAATGAGAGCAGCCCTTCCTCCCCTGCCTAAGTGCTACATCGTCAAAGGCAATATGGACTACGGCCACGACTACAGATTCCACGAGCAACTGCAAATCGAGGGCCTGAACGTTCTCCTGCTTCATGGCACGCAACTACGGCCAAGGGGTGGCATCAAACAATTTCATGAAATACTCTGCCGCGTAGGCGCAGACATCGGCATTCATGGCCATACTCACAAGCCCACGATTGACCTCTATGAGGGCAAGCTGATGATTAACCCCGGCACAATCTCAGGTGCCACAGGCGGCTGGAGGGGACGTGATGATGCCAGTTTTGTCGAACTTGAGATATCCAGCAGCGATGTGAGAGTGATTCTCTACAACACCGATTGGCACTTGGTGAAGAAATCGGAGCTGCTATTCCACAAGAGGAATGGCGACATGTTTCGTTCAGAGTAACGGACAACGATCCATACGATTTCAAGCTGCAGGTCCCCACGGGTCAGGACTGAGAAGCTGCACATAGACTTTCACCAGTATCCGCGTGGCTTCTACACTTGCTCTCCGCATTGTAGCATCATCGAGTTGGGTTGAACCGCCACCTTTCTTCGAGAACATACTCCGGAGCCTACTCATGATTGCGCCTCCCGAGTCGCTAGGTCTGGATATGGCAGCAGTCTTAATCTCCTCTTCTGGGTCAATGTCCCGCATGAACTTCAGCTCAGAGAAGAACTCAGACAGTGTTCGTTTGACTGCCTTCTTTGGGGGTGTATCCTCCGGTAGGACTGAGGCCAAATCTAGGGTTTGTTTTCTGAGACGACGCGATATAATGGACTGAACGGTTTCAGCGAACAATCTATTGGTTCCTGAGGCAATGCCTATTCCGATCATGAGCATGCGTATCCTGTCAAGGTATAGTCCTGCATCGCTTCCCTTGATTTCCTTGTGGCTCATGGACGCTCGCCAGTCGTCATAGACTTCTCTGACCTTGCGAATATCCTCTTCATGTTCACCCAGCTTGCTCAGTTCCTCTGGTGGAATGATTGGGCACCAGAGCATGGGAATCAAATCGCTGTCAGTATCTTGCGGCGACATAGTCGTTTGTAGGACATCCTCTGTATTATTCCTTAGCTGTATCACTACCACAGCTCGAATTGCTGGAAAATCCAGTATTGCAGGACCAAACTAATGGCTCTGCGCAGGCAGTCTCTTTCAAATAGGGAGCGGGGATAAACCGGAGTGCCGGTTGTGATTCCTATGCCGAAGTACAATGTGAAGATAGAAGTAATTGACATTCTTGGTGAAGGAAAATGCTCCATGGATCAGAAGATTGGAGATGTCTACAGATATCCTGAAGACAGGGGCAAGATGTGCCCGACTTCGTTCTGCATCATGTGGCCAATGATACTGGTCATGCTATCAGGAGGGAACTTCGACGGTTTTGAAGATGATGGGAATAGTACGACGGTAGGCTGTAGTGACTATAGCCATCAAGTGGTATACAAAATCACCCGGAATGCGATACCAGATTCGTAGCAGAAGGAGGAGCGCCGCCGGGAGGGCTCGAACCTTTAGCCGTCCGTCACGAAGTGTAACGAACTCCGACCAACAACTGTCTAACGGCAGAGAACAAATCTCTTACCGATAACAGGCTGTCGCTCTACCAACTGAGCCACGGCGGCACATGTTGTGGTCGCCTCCTCCTTGTGGTGGTAATATTAAGATTGCTGTCCCACGCCCTTCGACGATTCACCCAAACACGTTATCCAGAATCATCATGAGTATGAATCCTGCCATGAGTCCGATTGTCGCAACTCGCGCAAAGCCGCCAGAATGGCTTTCAGGCACTATCTCATCACTCACTACGAATATCATTGCGCCAGCAGCGAAGGCTAGGCCATAGGGGAGCAAGAACTGTGCGAATGTGACAACAGAAACTCCGAGAAGGCCTCCGATTGGCTCGACAAGGCCAGTGAGCAGTGCAATACCCCCAGCCTTCCACTTTGAATATCCTTCTCTAACAAGTGGAGCAGCTACTGCAAGCCCCTCCGGGATGTTCTGAAGCCCGATTGCTATAGCGATTGCGATCCCTGTGCCCATGTCTTCTGCTCCAAATGCAACACCAACTGCAAGCCCCTCAGGGAAGTTGTGGATTGTTATTGCGATAACAAAAAGCCAGATACGTGACATCGCAGAGGGAGGGCCCTCAGGTCCCGTTTCGAAGTGCTCATGTGGAATGAACTTATCCGCGACATGAACGAAGAAACCACCAAGTGCAAAGCCTAGGGCAACAACCCAGACCCCTCCTAGTGGATGTGCCAGTGCCGGTACGAGTAAGCTGAATGCAGAGGCTGCAAGCATCACTCCCGCAGCAAATCCAAGCATGATGTCCAGAGTCCTTCGACTAGGCTTGCCACCTATTAGAACTGGAATTGCACCCAGTCCTGTTGCGGCGCCTGCTAGAAGACTTGCTAATACTCCCATTGTGACGACGTCGGATATCAGCTGCATCTGAACTGCTCCTATGTAGATGTAGAGTGGTGTGAATGTGGTATAAGACCCTTGCTAAAGGAGATAGAAGAATGTGGGCATCTATTATGGTATTCGCCCTCGTCTTTCTGCAATGGTGAGTACCCCAATAAAACCGATGACTGTCCCTACCATTGAACATACAAAGATGAAAACGACTTCTGCAACTAGGTCTCTTGAGATTATAGTGTCATTGGGCAATGGAGTTGTTTCTACCACTTCTGCAATCTCCCAGATTCCGTAGAATCCTCCAGCCCTATATATCATACCAGAAGTGAAGTTGACTAGCAAGTCCCCTGGCTCTTGGTACACAGCAGAATGATACCTGCCGGTGAAGGCCGTTGGAACTGCAATATTCAAGATAGGAGTTATGGACCCATCGACACATACTCTATACTTCATGACATACGAAGCATTGGCTGTATATAGTAAATCATCCTCCACACACATAACATCTGCGAGAAGAGTTGTCTTCGCAATAAGCTCAGGTGGCGGCATATCTGACCAATCTAGGAACAGTCTGAACACAGACAACTCCTGACCATCCAATACAAACAGGCTATCATTGCTTACTCTTAGCATAATGAGGTCTGTAGAGAAGTCCATGTTGAACGAAGCCCACTTCAATGTGCTGAGGTTAATTAAGAGCAGGTCGCTTGTACTCGCGGCGCAGTATAGATCTCCATTGCATTCATGATGCGAGAACCAAGAACTAGAAGCGCCATCGATTTTCAATACTAGCTCTTTCTCGAGGGAAACAACCGACTCATTTCCAGAATCAACAATCTTCCATCTCCACAGAGTCGCTGAACGCCTACCCCCGCGAACTCTATAGATAGAGTCGCCATAAGCCTGATATTCAGAACCTGGGTGAGTCAGTTCGTAATTGCCATGAACTGGAGGAAGGTTCAATCGTTCCTGTACAGGCTCGTAGAATGGCATCGGTTCGAACCCCTCAAAAAAGAAGGCATGCGAATCAACTACTTTGATGTCCTCAATGTACCCAACTACAGGTATGGCTGAGTGAACCACTGGATAGCCCCAAGTGTGAGCCATTGTCACAATGGGGTCTCTCACAGACGGAGCAAATGCTAGGTCCGAAATGTAACCACGGAAGCAGAGATTCTGAACTAGATTGGGGGCCAATGTGTCTATACTCCAGATGTCGACGAAATTTGAACCCATTCCTGCGATTGCGAGATCAGTATTGAAAATTCTCCTGTACGAGAGAAATCCAGAATAGCGGTCCTCATCAAAGACCCTTACTATTGAGATATCGTGTGAATCCGTTGTGTTCAATACGATAAAACCGCTGACACATTCCGGATTGTTCAGACAAGTTGTACGGAGATACAGATACTTGGAATTCCAAGACACGCAAGAACCCGCCATGCCGTGTTGGAGGAATGCCCTCCTTTGAGAGCCAGTACCATCCAGCACCTCCGACAGGTCGGTTATCTCGAAGTGAAGCTCCAGGAAATCATCCCAACCCCACCACGCGAGAAGTGGTCCATTAAGCTTGAACCAGTTCGGGAAGGGGTACAATGAAACCCACCTTATGACATACGGATTATACGGGTTGGAGAGATTCCATACGTTGAAGCTCCAGTTGAAGTTGGTAATGACATAGCAGGAATCAACAGAGAAGTCGCTCCCGAGAAGCTCATTGGCCGGCACAAGGTTCTCGTTTGCAATTGCGACAATCTGGATGTTTCCAGTTTCCTCGTTCTTCACGCAGATGAATCCATCGCCAAACTCAGGTTGGGTCCATGCAGTACCGTTCGTGAAGTGGTCCAAGAGTTCAAGAGAACCGGTTTCATCGATTCGAAGTAGAATTAAGCCCTGTGACTGGCAAGTCCCCACCAATAGTCCGTCTTCGGAAGCTACCAGCTCAACGATGAAGGCAGGCAGCTGAAACCCTCTGACTTGGTCAGTGCCCCTAGTTCTCACTTCAATCACGTTGCCGAGAGCCAGTAGAACCCAGTCGTCCAACAGAACCACGCTAGACGGTTGCCCCGCAACACGATCTATAACCTCTAACTTTGATTCATCGATATCGTTCTGTGGCGTGAATGTGTCCCCGCTTTGGATGATAGAGGCAGCTGAGAGCATTCCAAACATGGAGAAGACAAGCATGGTTGCGACTAGGAATGCAACCACTTCTAGCCGCAGCTGCCTCATCGCAGATAATCACATCCTAACGCAATATGGAATGGGGGATTATGGAACCTTCGATAATAGCATTCTTGTGTGCATATTCAAATCCGAAAAGACTTCTGCCTAAACGATAGTGAGCCCGGCGAGATTTGAAAGCTTCTCAACACCTCAATCAATGATGGCCTAAGCCATGGACCTACTTCTAAGATACTCTATTAACTCTTCAACAAGTTCAAATATTCCAGAGGGGATTTTGTCCTTTGAGATTCTTCAACAACTTGACTATTTTGGATATCCCGGTCTTGTTTCATTTCCTCTCGACGAAACAGGCCATTTGTATTCCTCTTTTTGAAAGTCAGTTGGAGTATGACAATTATGACACAGAGTAGTAAGTAACTGATCTGGATAGTCACTTGGGTCATTTCCCTCATAAATCCAGTCCGCTAGTTTCTTCACATGGTGGACTCCCATTAGGGGAACCTCATCTCTGTGGAATCCACAACCTTGACAAGTATGATTGTTTCTCTTTTGAATCTCTTTCGATTTTCTCCTCCATTCTCCAGTGTTTCTATAGGCTGCAGCCAAATCTATTGCTTTTTGGTACCAACCGGGATTCTTTGGATTTGATGCAAAGTCACGCCATGTTTTACCATCCTTGGTCTGAGGTTCATCTTTTCGCCCAATTCCTCTCTTAGTGTCTGAAATTTTCTTCCTTGTTTGCGCTGAAATCTCATGTCCTTTGAGTCTTTGACTGTGAAATGCTGCTTGACATCGTTTGCCACAGAAAGCATATTCACTCTTTTTCTTGCGCCCAGTTCTTACCGGAAAATGGTCATCACAGTTACCACACTTATACCACAACAGTGAGGATTTATTTCGTCCTCCCCTAAAATTGCGAATAGGAGGGAGTGGAATCACCTTGACTGGACCTGTTGGTGCCCGTTTGGGAAGAATGATAGGTACTGCTCTCTTCTTCTCCTTTTTGCAAATGATTCTCCTTTTCCTGTCTTTTGGTGGATATTTGTCATAGTAAGGATTCTCACTGCTAGATCCTCCTGACAAGGGTCAATCCTCCAGCTTCGGAAACCCCTTACTCCACTCCTGCATCTCGTTTCTCCTGCAAGGTTTCTTTTCTCACATTTAGTTGAATTTGTTATCTTTTGTACTCCTACAACTAATAAAAGTGCGAAAAGACAGAAGGGATTCTTATGGTGGGCCCGGGGCGATTTGAACGCCCGACCGCTCCCCTGCCCAATGGAAGTCATTGGACATACAGGTTATGAGCCTGGTGCTCTACCAAGCTGAGCTACGGGCCCTTGCCGCAAGGCCTGTGCAATTCCTTTGGGATATTAACATTGCGAAATCTGGATGACTGCATACTACTATGGTTGGTAGGTATGTAGCCCGGAACCCTTTGAAATAGATATTCGACTTAGTGGATTGCAAGTGAACTTCTACCTTAGGTTGTGCATGGCTTGAACCGAAAGCAGTTAGCAGTGCGATTCTCCTCTACAATTGCCACAATTGGGTTGTATCTCCCAATACTTGCAGGCATAGTCACTCCCATGCTGTGGTTACTCCCAGCATGGTATACTGCATGGAATGTTGTAGGTTTCATTTTCCCTTTCTCAGATATCTGGGGAGGACTGTGGCTGCCATTTTCGGGAGAATCGCCATTTCCGTCAGTTCTATCTCTGCCAATCTGGTTGATTGAGGTGACACTTTTCCTAGGAGGGCTTGGCATATCTGTCTGGGCGTTGAGGGAACTGGTAGTGAAGCATGTTGAGGGATGTGGTCTTGTTACAACTGGTCCATATAGATGGACTCGACATCCACAGCATCTTGGGATTATTCTCTTCCTACTACCAACTGCACTCTTTAACCCTACACACTCCTCCTATCTGTCAGGGATTAGACCAGGAAACATACTCTCCTGGTCGTTGATTTCTTTCTTGCTTCTCATTGTGGCGGATTGGGAAGAAATCCGCCTGAAAACAGTGTACGGACAGGAATTCGAAGATTACATATCGCGTACAGCCTTCATTCTTCCTGGCTTGAAACTTCCTTCCAAACTTAGGGATGTTAAGAACAAACTAATACTGTACGTTGTACTCTTTGCTATATACTGGATGTTGATGACGCTAGTGCTGATTGCATTCACACAAGTTCAACTCGAGTGGACTCTCTAGAGAGCAATCTCACAGTTGAGTATGAAGCAGAAGGTATGCGATTGACCAACAGGTCGTGAGGACTTACGTCCCATACTGTCATGATTGCTGAACATCCATTCCTCTGTTGACTCTGGCGCCACATGAACAGACTGAACCTAGTAAAACCCACACGAAGTCGACGCTGTATTCCTCCGACCTTAAATGATACAATCGTAACAACGAGGAAAGTCGCTTGGGGCATAAAGGATGATACTACTGTTCACCTCTCCGCAATGTGCTTGGTGTGATGTCGTCAAGGACATGGTGGAAACCGAATGTGACAGTATTGGGGAAACCACTAGACTACACGAAATCGACGTAGAGAGGCATACGCATATCGCAGAAACATATGGCGTATTGACGGTACCGACTCTCGTATCCGGGTCCCACTCGCTATCCGGTGTCCCTTGCTCTGATGATCTTCGTTCGTTCCTGTTTCAGTCCATTGCTGGCAGACCTCTGAACGAGGATGAGGATGCAAGATCAGTTTTGAGGTCCGCCAGACACAAGAAACATCAATCCAACGGACGCAGACCACAGGTTAAGGCTAATTCGTTTCTGCGCGAGAAGGGGCGTGATAAAGAACGCACCTGCACCGAGCCATCTGAGATGTCTTGTCGACACTGAGAAGCGCTCCGCGGCATAATCTTAATAACTGCTCTGCAGGCTGCACGCCTTACGACGCCCCGGTAGTGTAGTCCGGCCCAGCATCTAGGCCTTTCGAGTCTATGACCCGGGTTCAAATCCCGGCCGGGGCACCATGTACTTCTTGACTATGCAAAAGTCAGTCTCATATTGAAGTTGGAAGCGTCGTATGAGTGCGTTAATGCTCCTGAGGACACAATGTCGACTCCGCTCTGTGCATAGTCTTTCACATTGCTCTCATCTATTCCCCCAGATGCCTCTAGGATCACTTTTTCTCGCCAGCCCTTCTTGGTCAGTGCATTGTTCACCTTCGCGATATCCTCGGGTTTGAAATTGTCCAGCAAAACTATGTCAGCCCCTGCCTCAACAGCCTCCATAGCTTCCTTGAGATTTCTCACCTCACAAGAGATTTTCTTGCTGAATGATACTGCACCTCTTGCTGCTATGACGGCTTTTCTCACTCCTCCTACTGCCGCGATGTGGTTATTCTTTATCAACACCATGTCATCGAGCGCATACCGGTGAGGATCGCCTCCACCAACTTGGACGGCCCGTTTCTCGAAGTATCGAAAACCAGGAGTGGTCTTTCTTGTTGCAGCAACGATCAAGGCGGGATTTCCTTCTCTCGCAGTTTCCACCATTCGGTGCACTTTGGTGGCAATTCCGCTCATTCGCATGATTATGTTTAGGCAGACCCTTTCGACAGTGAGCAGTGTCCCAGCAGGTCCTTTCAGGCGGATGACAGGCTCGTCTGGTCCCACCCATTTACCCTCATCAGCAAGCACCTCGCAGGCGAGTCCAGTAATTTCAGCTATTGCATCAATCTCAATCGCGCCAGCCAAGATAGCTTTACTTCTTGCGAATATCGTGCCCGTTCCAAGTGTCATTGGCTGACCTATGGCCTTCGTGGTCAGGTCGCCAGATCTGATATCCTCCTCAAGGTATTCCTTCAGCGCTTTCATTACTGCTGGCGATGGTCTGTTCATCATATTCACACTCGCTGTTAGCATCTTGGGTGACTGGGGTTTCTAATCACGGTTCCGTGTGGTGATTCTTCTCCGAAAATCTCTGCCTGGAATGACATGAACTCGGTTTGCGAGTCTTTCCACGCGTCAACAAGTAGCCCTGCCTTGTTGCATGTGTGCTTCAGATACTCCTCTACGCTCCACCCCCAATCGACCGGGACTTGCGGGAGCAGAAGTCCGCGCCACATACCTCTAGATGCTATGAGGCCGTCGCGCCCGACCTCCACCAACTCTAGGAGTTTCATTGGATCATCATACTCAATTTTCACAGGAGGCGTCAGAACGCTGAGCTCAACTAGAATCACGTCCAGCTCCTTCGGTTCAACTGGGGTGAAGCGTGGGTCGCGTGTAGCGGAATCGACAGCGGAGTCTATCGTGGCACCGATTAAAGGCTGGGTCGGATATGGCTGGCCGATGCATCCTCTTAGAGAAACACTATCTCCTTTGATGGAGTTAAGGGTCACAAAGACCCCGGATTCTTTCCACAGGTGCTCAGGAGCGTCCTGGGGAGGTTGTGCTTTCCTCTGATGCAGTACAATCTCATCCACAGTCTGTCTTGCCAGTTCGACTAGGAGTTTGCCATCATCATCAGAGTAAACATGGGTCATACAGCATCAACTCAGGTATCCCCATCCTCTAAACGCGGTTATGTCTTTCGCACAGGAACCCTTCCTGCAACTCCGGGGCCGATGAGAAACTGACCGTAGTTATAGACCAGATCGCCTCCAACAAACGTCATGACCGGTGTGGCCCGGACCTGTCGCCCTTCAAATGGAGTGACTTTGGCCTTTGAATGGAAGAAAGCACCACAAATTACCGATTCCTCTTTCTTGACGATGCAAATGTCCGCGTCATAGCCTTTGGCGAGGACTCCCTTAGAGCCAAGCTTGAGTATATGGGCTGGTGCCGAACAACAACACCTCAAATACTCAACCCATGAAAGTCGCCCCTCTAGGACTTCTGTCAACATGAGGGGTACAGTTGTTTCTAGCCCGGGTATCCCTGATGATGCTTCGAGAAACGTGGCTCTTTTCTCCTGTTCCGTGTGAGGTGCATGATCAGAGGCAACACAGTCAATCACACATTGATGGAGGGCTTTCTGCAATGCCTTGTTATCATGAGGTGACCTAAGAGGTGGTAGCATCTTGGCTGCGCCGTCAGTGTGTGTAAAATCACCTCCTGCTAGAAACAGATGATGAGGTGCAACTTCGGCCGTCAGGAGGTCCTCAGCCCTATGCTTTTCTATTGTTCTCACGGATGACGCACAGCTAACGTGACAAATGTGCAATCTGCCGCCAACTTCTGACTGTGCAGCCAGGAACTGCTGAATCGAATCCCCCTCACTCTCGCAGGTGTGCTGCTTCAGGAATGCATCAAGGGTTTTTGATGAGGAACGTTTTCCACCAGTTTCAGGATGTAGTAAGAGCGGGATACCATGTTCTTCTGACAGCTTCAAGCAGGCATGTATTCGTTTTTGATTGTATGAAATGCCCTTGATTATTGGCGAATGTGGGTACACTTTGAACCCCAGAATGTCGGGCACTATCTGCCCATCGAAGTCTGATGATTTCCTTGGTATTCCGGAATAGAAGCCCACGTTAACAAATCGCTTCTCTTTTGCTCTATCCACTTTCTCTTCTAGGCTATCACGATCAAGTGTAGGAGGGTTGGAATTGGGCATGTCAACTACCGTAGTCACACCGCCTGCAGCGGCAGCTCTCGTGCCTGTTGCGAAGTCCTCCTTGTCAGAATTATCTAGGTCTCTTAGATGAACGTGGATGTCAATTGCACCAGGAAGGATATAGAGGTCTTCACAGTCTATCACTTGCTGGGCTGGTGGTTCACTCCCCGGACTATAAATCCCCTCAATTTCGCCAAGATACAGAGCAACAGCTTTTCGCGCTGGCTCCCCCTCGACAATAACCAGACCATTCTTCAGGAGGTAGTCCACAGTCATACGCAATCAACGCCATCCCGGCTGCGTTATGACGCTGTGAGAATACCTTATTCAGTCTTCTCAGTGACCTTGAATTTGTTAGCCACAAAACGAGTGAAATCTGTGGCGCCGATAATCCCCATCAATCTGTTCCCTGAGCCAACAACAGGCAATGTGTTGAGATTCGCGTCAAGCATGAGTGTTACTGCTTCCTCCAACGAAGCTTCCGGAGAGGTTAGAGGTGGCTGTCTTATCATTGCGTCAACAACACGTATCTGCCTCACTTGGCTCTTACGATATTTATCGGGCACTTCCACACTAAAGCGAGCCATTGCCTTAGCCACGGCTCTCTCTGTAAGGAGTCCCAATACACGACCGCTGTCAGTGACAGGAATACCTGAGTGACCTCGAGTAAGCATCTCCATTCTTGCCTTAATCAGCCGCTCAACAGGGTTGACGACTAGGAGTTCTTCCGTTGTCATCAAATCTTCCACTTTCACCTTTTTGAACTTCTTCACGAGCTCTGACAGGTCCTTCTTTGTTATGACGCCCACGAGCTTGCCTTCGTTGTCAAGAACAGGACATCCGCTCATGCCCTTGTCTATCATAAGTTTGGCGACATCAGTCACGTCATCGTCAGGAGCCACGGTGATCACCGTGTCAGTCATCGCACTGGACACGTGAAGTCTTCCGATGGAAACCGCCACTACCTTGCTGACTCCCAGTCTATCTGCAATATCTGCATAGGTTAGAATCCCCTTCAGTTTTCCATTCTCGACAACAATAAGGCGGTCTACCTTCTTCTTATCGAGTAGGTCTATTGCGTACGACAATCTCTGGTCTTTGTCAATCGTGACAGGTTTGGTCATTATTTGGCTTACCTTCATCGCATGAATCTCCAACTTTTATGATGAGTTAATATCTGATGCAAATCAAGGAATAGTTCCTCTACTACCTGCGACACTCCTCACAGATATACTCGCCGTCTGCCAGCGCCAAGTCGATGGAGTACTCTCCACACACATCGCAGACGCCTCCATAGGCGATGAGCTCGTCTTCCTCTTCTACTACTGCGGATCCTTGCTCGTTTTTGAGACGTAATGATTCCACCATGATGTCGATGAGCTCCGGAGACCAGCGCAGAATGTCTCTGGAAGTGATTATTCCGGCCAGTGAGTCATTCTTCAGGATTGCCACTCGTCGGATTCCAGCGCGTGTCATCACACGCATTGCTTCTGTGAGGGCCGTGTCAGGAGTGATATGAACTAGAGGTGAGCTCATGACCTCCTTGGCATTCGTTGTCTTTGGGTCCTTTTGTTCAGCAATGACCCGAGTGACTATGTCGGTTTCAGTTATGATGCCTACGGCACGTTCTTTATCCACAATGATTATTGATCCGATGTCCATGCTGGCCATTGACTTTGCAACCTCAAGAACCGTGGCATCGGGTGACATTGTAATGACGTTCACAGACATGATTTCCCTGACAGGCATCATTGGTGTCGGTTCGGACATTGGAATGACCTCAATTGGGCAGAAGGTTGGTTTGCCACTCTGGATGTATGTGGCTTGGAGTGCCTCTCCGGCGCACTTCTTTGGAGTGTGTTATTAAATGTGTCTGTGTTCAAGGCTGCAGAATCCACGGTGAATCCCTACTTTCGGGTGACTATTTCACCTTCTCCCGCAGGCAGAACCCGCATCATGTCCTCCTGCGGTATCTGTTCAATAGTGCGTTTCATCTCTTCAGGTACAATTCCAGCAAGATGCTTGAGAATCTTCTTCACCAGCTGCCCCTTCTTTGTCTTTCCTGGCGCTACTCGAACGAAGAACTCTGTATTCGCCTCTACTGCTGATGGCGGCCCGGAGATGGGGATTACATCCTCTTCCTCGAATATCACTCCCACTGCGAGTTCCACAGGTACTCTTCGAACGTAATTCTTTGAGCCATAGAGCATAACTCCGCCAGCTGGGAGATACTCTCCGGAGGGTGGTGAGAAGCTCACTTGTTCCGGGTTCACCCAGAATGCATCCCCACCTGAGAGGCCATCCTGCCAGGCTCTTGAGAAAGTCACAGAGAATTGTGCCGCCTCTTTGATGGTCTGATCCCCTGGCGCAGTGTCCGGGACTTTGATCACTACATAAGGTGCACCGTGAATCGCTGCATGAAGGAATACATCATTGGCACCCATCTGTCGTTTTGCCAAGTGTTCGTTGCTTTTTGCGTCACGACCCCCCAGGACGAGAAAACCCTCCGACGAAGTAAACCACCTGAACTTCTCATACCAGTGTTTCTTCCGAATCTTCACCTTGATTCTCTGGCTTGCAGGTTTGATGTCGGTGGCCACGAGATCGTCAAGTCGTGCTCGAGTCTTAGATATTTGTTTCTCAGCCCCTTTGGCCTTTGAGAGTGCTTTCTTTGCTTGATTGTAAGCGAGAGCTGCATTATCCTGTGCATTTTGTCTGATATCTAAGACAACCTTAGTACCGTCCAGACATACAATAATCTGACCTCGAGATGGAATGATTTTCTCAATTAGTAGCGCTGATGGATTACCCTGCTTCCTACCATCTTCAATCCTCTGGACAATTTCATCCCACGAGAAACCTCCGGCACGAGCCCCTGAAACGGTGTCAAGCACATCCTGCATGGTCTGGAAATGATTGTATATCAGCTCTCCCGTTGCCTTTAGTGTTTCAGACTTAGTTACCAGTGCTTCAATGCTCTCATGCTGTTTATCGATTATCTTCTGTAGCCTCTGACGCTCCCTTGACATGGCGTCTTGCTGAGCATCCAGCTCTTCCGTTGACTCTGGTACTCCGAAGAACTCATCGATGGCCTGGCTGAATGTGTCAAATGTTTCAACGTTTTCTTCGCCGTATACTTCAAATTCGAAGGGAAGAAACGCAATAGACTCTGGCTCTTCTTCCTCTTCATCAGGTTCAGCATATACAACCCGCGGCTCTTTCACTCCCTCTTTGAGTTTCTCAGTGAAACGTTGGAGACCCGAGTTCATGTCTTTGAGTGCTTGAGAATCGAGTTCGGATACCTTGGTCGTTGGCATTACACCTGCTAGGGCACATATCTCCTCACAGCTCAGAGAGTTCAGATTCAGCCTGCTTGCTAAAGTTCTGACTACGTTGGCCTTCGACTCGGATAAGATGCTCTCCAAGGAATTCTCCTCAAGGGCAAAAACATCAACTCCTCTTGGGGGTGGAAACTCGTATTTCGCCTTCGGAATCACATTGCGGTCTCGCATCCTTCGATAACGACGCGCAACGAAGATGATGTCCTCGGGATCCAGTAGCAATAGGTTTCCGTTCCCGAATAGCTCAGCAACCAGCTTGTAGGAGCTCTCCTCGTCGCCCACCTCAATCACAACAATTCGATCCAGTTCGTGCTGGCTGATTGAGATAATTCTCTTCTCGCGCAGGTACTTCCTGAGGACACTACAGAATTTAGACGGTATCCTGGGTGCCACTCGCCTGTATTCCGTGATGTGGAAACGGCGTCCTGGCTCAATTAGGAGCTGGCTTGTTCCACCTCCTGGTTGATAGAGCTTAAGGACGAAGACATCGCCATACTGGTAGATATTCTTGATGAAAGACCCAGCTGAAGACGCTCCCACTTCCTGCAGGATGAGTCGTATGTCGATGTTACTCATTGCTTCCTTCATTATGGCTTCTCCAACTGAACGATATTGTTATAACGTAGTCGATTAACGGGCCACTAACTGGTCCGGTGATAGATTATGGAGCTGGGTTTTCTGCAGAGCTTCTTCAAACAAGTATATGGTCGATGGGAGCGGGTTCCCAACGATCAGAACTACTATGTCAAGATATCTTTCGCAATCATGACCGCCATAATCTGCGGCGTCGGTGGCAGCTTCTTCGCCGGAATTCGCGGTCTCATGTTTGGTCTTCTTGTTTATGTGGTGACCCTCTATGTACTGGTCTACCTCATAGAAATTGATGTTAAAGCACTAGGGGGCCGCCAGAAGCTGATAACGAACGCCCTTCCGTCCTACCTGCTACTCTGGGTGCTGTTCTGGACCCTTCTCTATGCGTTTACACTGTAGTCACGGTCATGTGGCCATGTCTGCCCATCCAAGGCTGAGATCTAGCCGACGAACAGAATCTGTGAGATGAAGGGCATCATCTGAACGACCATGTATCCAACAAGAAGCAGGGGTATGAGCGGGATTACTCTTTCTTCTGAGTTAGTTCTACCTGAGCGCCGACGAATCTGCCAGTAGAGATACCCCACGAATACCATCACAAGAATTTCAATTGCACCTATCATGACGCCCTCGTAGATTTGATTCTCCCAGTGGGCGTAGACCACTCCAGGGCTTGTTAGGGCGAGTACTAAAAGGGCCTTCACATCCGCACCACCAAGAGCACCCAGTCTGAATAGCACGTAGGACAGGGCCAGGACAAATGAGAGTGTCGAGAGGTACAGAACGGGAAGACTGAAGATCTGCCCAGTCAGGATTGACACTACACACCCGACTAGTCCCCCCGCAGAAAGAACACCATTGGACACCTTTCTATCCCTAACATCAAGAAAGCTGAACACTACAAGGAGTATCATCGCAGTAGCAAAGGAAATGGTAGGAACCATGAGTAGAGTGTCTAGCTGCATTCTGTTGCAATCACCTGTTGTACAAGTCTTGAATACTCACCGTTTCTTATAGTCCTCACTCATGTTTCATCGGAGTTCATAGTAACATAGATTAAGCCGCATATGGGGTCGCATATTCATCCCGCTGTAAAACCATTGTTCAGAAGCTGATATGATGAATGACCCAAGTCAAGTTATCCACGATACAACAGTCCGTCTTTTGAGAAAGGCAGCAACTGTGTTGCCTAAGGAGATTGAAGAAGCACTGAAAGCGGCTCATGCGCGTGAAACCGATGAAACCGCGAAAACTCAGTTTTCCGCCATTCTGACGAATATCGAACTGGCAGCCACTGGCGTGCCCATGTGTCAGGATACAGGCATCATGATATTCTATGTTGAGGTCGGTGATAAGTTCCCATTCCTTGGAGAGATCAAAGAATCTCTTGCGAAGGCAACTCGAAAAGCCACTGCTGACACTCCGCTCCGGCCAAATGCAGTTAATCCGATTGTTGGCGGGAACTCAGGCGATAACACTGGGAAGAAGATACCATGGATAAACTGGGAGATTGTATCTGGTGATTCATTGGAGATCACTGTATTCCCAAAGGGTGGTGGCAGCGAGAATGTCTGCATACTTGGCATGTTGAAACCTGGTGTCGGGCTAACTGGTGTCAAGAAGCTTGTGGTTGACAACGCAATCTCATACATGGGTAAGGCATGCGCACCCAACATAATCGGAGTGGGAATTGGCGGTGGCTCTGATATCGCCCTCAAGATTGCAAAACAGCAGTTGCTCCGGCCGCTCAATGACAAGCATCCAGAGCCCGAGGTGGCAAAGATCGAAGCTGAGATCATGGAGGCCGTCAACGCTACCGGAATCGGACCCATGGGTCTTGGCGGCAAGACAACTGTCCTCGGTGTCAAAGTAGACTATGCAATGAGGCATCCGGCTAGTCTCCCCGTTGGGGTGGCCATACAATGTTGGGCCGCACGAAAGAGCACTGCAATCATATCAAAGGATCTTGACGTGAAATACTTGACGCATCCAATGGAGGGTAAGTGAAATGACTGAATATCATCTAACGACACCAATCTCTGAAGAAGACGCCCGAAAGTTGAAGGTTGGAGATATTGTCTACGTCACCGGAGAACACGTCTATACTGCCAGGGATGAGGCACATGAGCGAGCTCTGGAGATGTACGAGAAGGGCGAGAAACCGCCCGTGGACTTTGAGGGCAGCGTTGTATACCACGTCGGTCCGGTGGCATGGCAGAAGGACGGCAAGTGGGAAATAGTTTCTGCAGGTCCCACCACAAGCATCAGGATGGAGCTCTTTGAAGATGAGTTCTTGCGGAAGTACAAGGCCAGAATCATAATCGGCAAGGGGGGAATGGGCGCCAAGACACTCGATGCATTGAAGGAGGTCGGCGCTGTCTATTGCAGCTTCACAGGAGGTTGCGGCGCACTCGCTGCCAAGGGTCTCAAGGAGGTTCGCGCATACCTCTGGGATGACTTAGGAATGCCTGAAGCATTGTGGGTTATTACTGCAGAAGAATTCGGTCCCCTACTTGTGACGATGGACTCACATAGCAAGAGTCTTCATGACGATATGGATGAAAAGGTCGCGGCTCGAAAGGCTGATGTCTACGCAAAAATTGGCATTAAAGAGTAATTCTTCAAGGAATGGCTATTGCGAGAAATTAAATGGCAGAGGTCAGAGTTCTGATAGCTCAGGCCACTGGCCGCTCCATGGTTCCGCCGAGGAGCAACCCGACTCAACCCCAACAGTAAGTCTTAAACGAGGGCCTGTTCCCGCCCTCGGGAAGGAACGGAGAGAAATCTCCATCGGAGGACTTCAGTTGGACGAACTGCCCTACAAGACGATTCTTTGTGACGTTCTCGTTGTCGGCGCTGGCGGAGCAGGATGCCGGGCTGCAATCGAGGCATCCAGGCTCAACCTGGACGTGATAATGCTGAGCAAGGAGCTCATCGGCAAAGCCCACACATCCATGGCTGAAGGCGGCTACAATGTTTCGCTGGGAAATGTGGACCCCGACGATGATCCTGAAACCCACTTCAAAGACACAATCGTGGGAGGCAACTACCTAAACAATCAGGAACTCGCAGAGATTCTGGTCAATGATGCCTCACAGAGAGCCTTCGACCTTGAGGAGATGGGTGCGCTCTTTGATCGCACTCCCGAGGGTAAGATCGCCCAGAGAGTTTTCGGCAAGCAGAGTTGGCGAAGAACGGCATATGCTTCTGATAGAACCGGTTCCGAGATAATGATTACCCTAGTAGAGGGAATCAGAAAAGAATCCGTTCGTGTCTTTGATGAGATATTCGCAACGCGATTGCTGGTTCACGATGGTCGCATAGCAGGGGTCACTGCAATCGACCTGAAGTACGGTGACTATCTTGTCTTTCGCGCTCAGGCAGTGGTGATGGCCACAGGCGGCGCAGGCCGAATCTTCACAGTCACCAGTAACGCACAACTGGATGTTGGTGATGGATATGCCATGGCTTTCGAAGCCGGATGCGATATTATTGACATGGAGATGATTCAGTTCCATCCAACCGGGATGGTAGCCCCTGAATCAGCCAAGGGACGGCTGGTAACCGAAGCAGTCAGGGGTGAGGGTGGAATCCTGCTCAACAACAAAGGCGAGCGTTTCATGAACAACTACTACCCGGAAGTCATGGAGCTTGCAGGGCGTGACCAAGTTGCACGATCCATCATGACTGAGGTACTCGCAGGCAGAGGCTCTCCAGATGGAGGAGTCTACCTGAGCATCTCTCATCTTCCAAAGCGCATTGTCGAGTTCCGACTTGAGAGCATGATTGAGCAGTTTGAGGATGCTGGGGTTGACATTAGAGACGAGCCCATGCAGGTATCTCCAACTGCACATCACTTCATGGGTGGACTCAAGATTGACACCAATGCCCAGACAACGATTCCTGGTCTCTTTTCCGCTGGTGAGTGCACTGGCGGAATCCACGGCGGAAACAGACTCGGCGGCAATGCTCTGGCAGGCACACAGGTCTTTGGAGCGCTTGCAGGTGGAAACGCTGCGCGCTTCGCCAAGGAGCATGAGCGCACAGGCGTAGATCGCAAGGAGATTCAGAAGGAGTTCAACCGTCTTGAGGCGATGCTCAAGCGCAAGGAAGGAATCTCCCCCTCGGTGGCACGAAAAGAGCTCACTGACCTGATGTGGTCAAAGGTCCAAATCTTTCGCAAGGAAGAAGATATGGCCTATGCAGTAAAGGAACTGAAGCGGATTGAGAAGGAAGTTGTTCCCAACATCAAGGTTGACATGCCAATCAAGCGCTTCAATCCTGGCTGGCACCAAGCAATCGAGTTTGAACACATGGTCACCACTGCAAGAATGGTTGCTGAGGCGGCATTCATGAGAAAGGGCAGCAGGGGTGCACACTATCGAGTTGATGGTGACCCCAATGATGATGGTTATTACAACATCGTGATTCGCAAGGGTCCGAAAGGCAAGATGAAGCTGCAGAAGGAAGACCTAGTGATCACAAAGATTGCACCACCTTGATGGAGATGAAAGCGATGACAAAGAAATTCAAAGCTAGCATTGAGAGATACAACCCCGACACTGATGATGCACCATACTTCGAAGACTTCGAGGTGGAGTACGAGCCTGGAATGACAGTGTTGGACGCATTACTCTATGTACAGGACAAGTATGATTCTAGCCTTGCCTTCCGCTGGGAGTGCAGAGGTGGCCAGTGTGGATCCTGCGCAGTCAGGGTGAACACTATCGCTAGGATTGCATGCCGGACCAAGGTAGACCCCGATGCGGATCTAATCCTGCAGCCCATGCAGAAGATGCCCGTCATCAAGGATCTTGTTGTAGACATGACCCAGACGGAGGCCCGGATTAGACGAATCCGTCCATACGTTGCTCGTGATAAGCCACCGGAGAGACCCGAGATAATTCATTCTCAAGATATCGAGATACTACGTGAGATTCGCAAGTGCATCGAGTGCAGTGCATGCCTCTCCAACTGCCCCATCGTGCATGAAACCTGGGACTATCCGGGCCCAATGATTATTCGCCAGCTGGCCCGACTGGAACTCGATCCCCGCGATGTTGAGGACCGAGTTGCGATGGCGATGGATGAGGCCGTGTACAGCTGTACTACTTGCAAACTATGTGAGGACATTTGTCCGAAAAGCATCAAGATTCCGAAGTTAGCTGTTGAGCTGCTCAGAGCCAAGGCTGTGGAAGCAGGTTACCCACTGTTGGAGGGCCAACGGATATTCGTGGACTCGATGAAAGAAACTGGTCGTTCAGTGCCTGAGAAAAAAACACCGCTTCTCAAGAATCTTGAGACTGAGGAATTCCTCGTTGAGAATCCAGTTGGCAGAGTTGCCTTCTTCACGGGATGCCTGATTGACTACAGGATGCAGAGTACTGGCAAGGCACTGATTGAAGTGCTGAACCGCAACAATGTGGATGTGATAGTCCCGAAGGAGCAATGGTGCTGTGCAAGTCCTGCCTTCAGAACGGGCGACATGGAAACAGCAACAATGTGCACAGAACGAGTCACCAAGATATTCGAGGATGCAATGGACAAGTACGACCTTGATACTGTGATCATTGCCTGTGCGGGTTGCGGTAAGACTCTACAGGAGGACCACAGACCACTGATTGAAGAGATGCGCGGCACACCACCAAGGTTCAAGGTCTACGACATGGCCGAGTATCTGGTCGACGTAGTCGGGATGGACCGAATTGTGAAGCCTACAGGCAAGCTCGATCTCAAGGTCACCTACCACGAGCCTTGTCACCTCGGTAGGGGTCAATCAGTTGTGGATCAGCCAATCGAGCTTCTCAAATTAATTCCGGGGGTTGAGTACATCGACGACCCGTACAAGAATCGGTGCTGCGGTGCCGGCGGCGGTTTGCGTGCTGGCCAGCGCGAACTCTCAATGAAGATTGCCAAGACCAAGAAGGAGTACATAGAGGCAACTGGTGCTGATGTGGTCACTACTGAGTGTCCGTTCTGCACAATACAAATCAAGGATATCCTGAAGGGAACAGACATACCTTGCTTGTACATGCCTGATTTGCTGCTAGAGTCCTACAAGAAGGGCGACGAGAAGAAGGCTGAAGGAAAGACGGCTAAGGCAAAGGCTGAGGCATAGTTACCTCACAGCGCCCCACTTTTCGCCCCACGTCCTTATCTCGTCCATAATCGGCTTCAAGGCCAACCCCTTCTCAGTCAGGGAGTATTCGACACGTGGCGGTATCTCTGCAAAAGCCTCTCTTTTGAGAATGCCTTCGCGACATAATTCATTGAGGCGGTCTGTAACTGTCTTTGGACTGCCTCCTATCTCCTTGACAACTTTGTTGAACCTTGCAACAGGATTGTGTACAAAGAACCTGATCATGTTCAGCGTGTATTTCTTGCCTATGAGCGACAGAATTCTTCTGTAGAAACAGTCGTCTGTACAAGGCATAGGTTGTCCGTGTGGGCATAACTCAATCTTCTGGTTTTCGACCCTTTCATTCGTCATCGTCACAACCTCAATACATTACTTCATTGCAGTGAAGTTACTTCATTACTTCATACTTTCTCCTTTAAATACTTCACTTCTTCCCATAGTGCAGTACTTTCTGATAAATTCTCTGGTGGACTTTATGATTAGAAGTAAGAAACCATACGCCTTCTACATACTCGTTGGTGCTCTTGGCGTGATTGTGATGGCAGCACTCTACTGTGTGGGTAGTGTGTGCATAGATGGGCTGTCATTCGAAACGGGACTGGGAATTCTCACGATAGCGGTTGGCGCGCTGGCGTTGAGAGAACGCGGATCTGAGAGAGGAATTATTCATCGCCTGTGTATCTTGGTGCCTCTGGGTGCAATCATTCTGTTTCCGGTGGGACAAATCATTCACTCGGGGGTTGAAGCCTTTCTGACTATTGGACTTGCTCCGCTTGCAGTCTTGACACTCTTTGCAGTTCCTCAAGTCGCTCTAGGCATAATCTTGGTTAGGAATAATGAATTCGTGTCTGGAGAAGACAGGCCGGTACCGGGCTCCATGTTCAGGATGATGTCAATCTTTCTCAGGGTTCGTGAACCATTCAAGAAGCCTATGCAGCGGCTGCAAAAGGTTGGACTGCAGGAGGGACAGACAGTCCTAGACTATGGGTGCGGGATAGGGAGCTATGCCATTCCTGCCTCAAAGATTGTGGGGGCGAGCGGCAAGGTCTACGCTCTAGATATTCACCCAATGGCAGTTGAACGAGTCAAGAAGAGGGCTGAGAAGATTGGTCTCTCGAATGTTCACACGATTCTCTCGAACATTGATACAAGTCTGCCAGACAATAGTGTAGATGTTATCTTGCTCTATGATGTTCTCCAAATAATCAAGAACAGAGATGGCTTGCTACAGGAGTTCCACAGAGTGCTCAAGCCGTCAGGATTCGTTTCAGTCGACTCGGACCACCTGCGACCTGAAGAAGTTCAGGATGTCTTTGCCAGTACAGGCCTGTTCTCGCAGGTTGATTGTGAGAATGGACTGCTCAAGTTCATGAAACTATGAATGACTCGTTGCAGACGCTGCAGGTGATTGTTTCTCCCTTGACTGCAATGCGTTTCATCTCTGTCCTGCAATAGGGGCATGAGGCAATGGTCTTTGGAGCCGGTCCTGTGCCCGTGCCAAGCATGAAGTCGCCCGAGTCGTGGTCGATGCGGCCTGATAATTCACGGCCGTCTAGTAGGTCCTGAAGTATGCGGGTGACATTGGCAGCTGACACACCAGAGTCCTGTGCGATGCGCTCTATGGGGAGTCTACGCATGTCTTGAACGACCTTTCTTACGGCAGTGACCGGGTCTGTCATGGTTTCCTTGCCGGCAATCATGGTTGGCGCTTCTGGAGCTGGTTTCAGAGTCGCTCTTGCAGTCGCAAGACCTGTCGGTTCACCACCTGCAAGCTCAAGTTTGGCTCTTAGATCCGCAACTCTTGTTTTGTAGTCGTCTTCTGATACAAGGCCACGCATGTAGTCGAGATCGAGGTCTTTGATGGCTGCTTCAATCTTCTTGGCGTCGTCATGTGGTGGTTCCGTCATTTCAAGAGGTCTCCTAGTTCAATACTGCCAACCTGTCGTGCCATTTCAATATATGTCGAATGGAATCACTCGGATACGTTCAGGCGAAATTGATGAGATTCAGCGCACTCGAATGATCGCGGAGGGTAAATAGTATGGTCATCACATCAATATAATTGCATACTAGGAGATGCGCAGCACGCCAAATGCATTGCTTGTTCAGCCCAGATTTCCCACCCCCCGCAAGAGCAAGAACCACAAGGATGTCTTACCTATAGGGTTGCTGAAATTGGGGGCGTGGTACAAGAGCAGAGGATGGAAAGTTAGACTCGTTCATGGGAATGAATTATTGACAGACTTCGAACCGGACCATATACTGGTTACATCCTTGTTCACATACTGGTCAGAGTATGTCGCAGAAGCAGCGCGATACTACCGATCATTGTTTCCACGTGCAAAATTGCTTGTAGGTGGCATCTATGCATCTCTTCTGCCTGAGGACTGCAAAAGGCGAACTGGTGCAGATGAGGTGTTTGTTGGTGTGCATCCTGAGGCAGAAAAATTCGAGGCTGATTACAGTCTCCTTGATGAAGAACTGGACTATCAGATACTCCATGCGTCAAGAGGCTGCATAAGACGGTGCAAATTCTGTTTCACTTGGAAGCTCGAACCTGAGTACAAGGCGGTTTGTTCCCTTGATGATAGAATCCACAAGAACAAGGTGGTCCTTTATGATAACAACTTCCTTGCCAACCCGTGCATCAATCAACTCTTGGAGGAGCTTGCTGAAGTTCGTGTGAACCAAAGAGTAGTTCATTACGAATGTCAAAGTGGATTTGATGGACGCTTGCTGACTTCGAAACTCTCGTCGTTGTTGAAACGGGCGCGTTTCATCAATCCAAGGATTGCTTGGGACGGACGCTTTGCAGAGGTAAAGCGAATACATGAGCAGATCGAACTACTCATGGATGCTGGATACAGCTCGAAATCCATCTCAGTCTTCATGCTCTACAACTGGAACATCTCCTTTAACGAGATGGAACGGAAACGGCTGAAATGCTGGGAGTGGAAAGTCCAAATAACGGACTGCCGCTTTCGGCCGATGCGTCAGCTCTATGATCGGTTTAATGCTAGGAAAAACCAGACAGTGCTTGACTATTTCATTCACGAAACGTGGACTGATGAACAAGTGAAGCGATTTCGGAAGAATGTCCGGCGGCAGAATATCTGTATTCGACATGGCCTTAGGTTTCATTCTCCCATTCTTGAGCGGAAAGGTCTGCCGAAAGATGAGATCTCATATCTGAAGAATGCCCCCATCGATATGGTTAGATCTAGGTTAACTGATGCGTGGTTTCCAAGCGAAAGTCAAGCAATCTAACGGTTGCCTGCATGAATCAATTATGTGACACGATCGATACTCTTATCAAACTAAGCGAAATCCGCTTCGTGATAACTCGGTGAGGGAGATTGAAAGGAGTAACTCAAAGGCCCGTACGGCCCAAACGCACGAGTACTCGCATTCTCCTTGTCGAACCAGAATTCCCGTTGCCTACGAAAAGCAAGAATCACAGCAACTTCCTCCCGATAGGACTACTAAAGATAGGCGCTTGGCTTGAAGATAAGAGGTTTGAAGTTGAACTAGTGCGCGGCAATAAACCAGAAGATTCACTTGACTTCAAACCTGATGAGGTTTGGATAACATCACTCTTCACTTACTGGTCCAAGTATGTGATTGACACAGCCAAACACTACAAATCATTCTCAAACAAGCCTCGCATTGTCATAGGTGGAATATACGCTAGCCTCATGGAAGAACACTGCAAGAAGCATACAGGTTGCAATGTAGTATTCAAGGGGGTGCATCCTATCGCAGAACAATACTATCCCAAGTATCGCTTACTCGGAAACGACCTCAACTACCAGATTGTTCACGCATCAAGAGGCTGTATTCACAAGTGCAAGTTCTGTGGCGTTCACATCATAGAATCAGGCGGATTAATGTCCGAAAGGAGCATTCTTCCACTGATTGCTAAACCCAAGAAAGGCAGTAAGAAAATCTGTGAGATTGATCTCAAATCCAACGATTACGTCATCGAGAAGAAAAACTTGGTTTTTTATGACAATAACCTACTGGCAAATGAGAATATAGAATCTATTCTTGAGGAGTTAGTATTTCTGAAAAAGACACGAAAAATAGGGTGGTGTGAGTCTCAGAGCGGTTTTGATGGTCGAGTCATGCAGAAGAAGCCTCATCTGGCTCTGTTGCTCAAGACGGCTGGATTCAAGAACCCAAGAGTTGCTTGGGATTGGGGGTTGAATCAGGGGGTGAGCATCAAGTTACAGATTGATTTACTCTTGGATGCCGGTTATACATCCAAGGAAATTTACGTTTTCATGCTTTACAACTGGAGCATATCTTTCGAGGAGATGGAACAGAAGAGGATGAAGTGCTACGAATGGAAGGTCCAGATTGCAGATTGCAGGTTTCGCCCACTAGACCAAGCTTATGATGAATATCGCCCTGGAAAACGGAACCAGATTGAAGGGTACTATGTCCACGAGAAGAAAGGGTGGACCGATGATTTGGTAAAGCAATTCCGGAGGAATGTAAGGCGTCAAAATATATGCATAAGACATGGGTTTCCGTTCTATTCCAGACAATTCGAAACAAAGCAGGCCTTGAAAGAAGAAATACAGATGGTGAAATTGGCAGGAACACTTGAAGAGAAGAAAATGGTCATGAGAGTGTTGGGCTATGAATGCTGGGACCCGATGAACATCACCTACCCTAAAACAAGTACAGCTGGGCTTGTATCCGCTCAAACTGAAGTTCAAGAACATGTGTGACCTCTACTCGGATCCTCCGGGTCTGCTTCTCCTTGGTGCAACCTTGATCATTAAGGATCTCTCTTCAAAGTCGTCGACAAAGACTGCCTCTCCCGTTCTGGCAATCTTCTCAATAAACACTTTCAATTCACTCCCCATGTAATCTTTCGTAAGCGCATTAAGGGCCGATTTATCGACCCGTGTTGTCATCGAATGTGATAGTATAACATCCCACTGGGAAAGAACCTCCATGTCCAGTGCTGATGGCTGTTGAGATGCTATCACCATGGATAGGCCTGGCTGGCGCCCTTCCTTTACCCATCTAATGATCCCTTCCTTTGCTAAAGACGATTTGCCAGAAGGTGCAAACTGATGAGCTTCGTCGATGAAAAGCCAGATTCTAGGCACATCTGAGGAAAGTTCCAGCTCTTCTCTTCTCCTCGCAATTGAACGTCTACTAAACAGGTCTCTCACGAGTGTGGAAACAAAAAGAGGGCGTCGTCCGTATCGGCCCGAGTGTATAACGCTCAGATCAAGAACGTTGATATGATCCATCGAAAGAACGTCAAGAAGGCTTCGGTAAGTGCCTTCTGAGAACATACCCCATGTCTGAGCGATGTCGAGTTTGTTGGACAGTGCGTCTTTTGTGGTGCTTCCAGCCCTGCTGTCAGATCCGATTACGTCAATAAGATCTGGAATGAAGAAATTATTCCCCCACTTCTTCTTACATTTCAAATGGGCTTTTGTGATGGCAATCCCCATGGGGTCGTTTACCCCGAAACCAAAGGTTTCACACCACCCCTCGGGAGAAACGTCACTAGGATTCAGCTCAAGTGACTTGAATTCCACGTCGCGCTTCTCCATTTCCTTGATTACGTCCTCCCCGCCATATCGTTCAACGGGGTTTCCTGGAACAAGCAAGCGAGTGGCAAACCCCCTGGCATTCATACCCCAACTCCATAAGAGCTCATTCTGTGGCTCATTGGGTTGTGACATTGTGTGGAAGATTCCCATAGGATCCACGACCACTGCCAATGACTTACCTTGCAGCACCAACTCCTCAGCCAAGGTACCCATAGAATACGATTTCCCACTACCACGTTTTCCACAGACCACTATCACTCTACTCTTAGAGTCATCAATGTAGACATCCTCATCATTCTCAAGGTTTCTTCCAACGCGCAACATTTTATCTCACCTCTATTTCCAAGAAAGGCACAAATGACTCGTAGATCGAAACACCTCCATGAACACCCCATTCGTTCTTCCTAAGCTTTCTGAACACGAATGGGTATTTGAGAAGCGAGTGACTGCGGCCATTCCTCTCCCATACAATGAATCTTGATCCGAAATGGCATCCTACCAAATGACGCATTCTGCTAGCTCTGCCATAATTGAATACTTCAAAGTCTGATTTGGTTCCTACAGGTGGTCGCCACCAGATCCCATGGTCGGAAGTCAAGAAGAGGTTGTAGGATAAACCTCGCCCATTGAACTCTCTAATCAACTTGGATAAGAACACTCCAAATATCTGCCTGACTATTGTGTCTACTTGAGGTCGCCCATGATACCGATGAGAGAGCTGGTCATAACCCTCTAGCAGAATCTGGATGTAGCAGTTGTCCAACTCGTGGTGGGATAGTATCTGTAGAACCTCATCGAATTCATCGATCTGATGCATATCTCTGGGTGCGAAACCATAGAAGATACTATTTGCCAATTCGTCATGACCTTTGCGACCCCAGTGCGAAAAACCCAATCTTCTCTGATAGCCCTTCGCGTAGAGTTCGAGGGCGATTTTCCCATTCTGTGTTATATTCCTAAAACCATTTGGGGTCGTTGTCGGACCCGGAACCAGACATGGCCTGACTTCTGGTATGCCAATGCAGTCGTAGTATGAGAGGCCGTCAACCAAAACGAGTACAACCACATCTGCACGTGACTTGCTGACTATGTGATTCTTCACATCAAGCTGCGTGAACATTTGCTCACAGAGCTCGAAGTAACGTTCGCATAAGCTGGAGTTCAATCGGTTGTTGAACCAGTCTGGGTCAAACCTGACTGACGGAAAGAGGCGTTTCCAGTGCCCTGCGGGCTCTGTTATCAACATCCTTCGACCGTGAAGCCGCGACAATGGGTCGTCAAGCACCCCTTTGAGATCGACATCACCTCGAACAAGAATGGAGTTCTCTAGGTAGAGCAAGAGGAGATCATTATCAGTGATAATTGGCAGATCGTTTGGGAATGTATCCTGAATCGTTCGAGCTACCTCCTCCTTGATATCAAAAGCCCAATCAGATTCTTCTTGAATAATGAAAGCACATTCCTCATGAATTCGTCCCAGCTGAATTCATCGCCCTTTTCTTCCATCTCAGAAATAACTAGTTCACTGATGTCTATCTTGCTGACATCTCTGATCTTGTCCAGAAGTCGTTTCTCTGGTCTTGTTGCCGTGCCTGCCTCAACTAGATGCGCATACCCCTTTTTCGCATCCCCTATCGCTCGTGTCGCATTGTTCACTGATTCAGAAAGCTTAGTCACCATCTCGTCATTTCTAAAGATGAGCTTTTTCATACTGTCAGAAGTATTATCCAACAAGTCAGCCGCAACAGCAATACGATTGAGTTGATCAGAGCAATCTTTCCCAAGCACAATCGCCGCGAATCTAAGATCGGTTCTGATTTTTTCCACGTCAGTCACAAGCTCACACACATAGTGTTCCATTTTCTCACGTGCTTCCACTTGCATGTTCTCAAGGGACTCAGCTGGTCCTTGATGGTCGTACATGGATCGCAATTTGTGGTGTGGCACACCGACATCCGAGAGGATTTGTTCTATCCTTGCCTTGTGTTTATGAAACTCCTCTCTGCGACCGAATTCGTGTTTCTTTACTTCCTTCTCGATTTCCTCGAGCTTCATCATGTATATCTCGTAGTCCGAGAGCATGGAAAGCTTCATCGATCTCATTGCTCCCACGATATCTTGATTGAGCTCATCGAGGCGGAGCTTAAATCGGTCTTCTTGATGAACATTTTCCAAGTTAATGGCTGCTTTCTGCACTTCGTTGGCATTATTCATCAATGTCAGCCAGGAATCGAATTCCTGCGCATGTCTATCAAACTCATTCATTCTTGTATGTGTTTTCGATTCTTCTATCTCGCCATGCTCAAGCAGTATGCTGATTCTATCTTGAACACTGTCTACCTCTTCAATTTCCTCAATTTCAGTTTTCAGGCGTTTCTTCTCCTTCTTCGCACCAATGACTATCTTGTGGAACTCGGTAAGCAGTATCTGCCTGCATGACTCTAGTTCACCAACCCAGCTCACGGTTCCCTTGACTTCGGAGTTTAGATACCGTGGCATAATCCTGCTCATGAGACTCTCCATTGTTGAGTCATCTGACTCCAACTTTCCGAGAATCTTGGTTGTGGCCACGATAAGCTTCTCTTTTAGCTTGTCCTCAACCGCTCTTAACTCATCCTCGATTGAGTCAGTTTCAGAGATTGTGGAGGCGACTTCAATGTTCAGCTTCAGAGGAAGATCAGGGATTTCAGATATCGCAGAACTCTCTATCACTGATTTGGACTCCGACAAGTGCCCCTCTAGGCTAGTCCGCCACAAGAGAAGCGCGTTCTTTCTTTCATCTACATTCTCGATGACGCGCTCCAGAATCTCATCTACCTTCAGCACCATCCCTCGGGCACAAAGAAGTTCAATAGCCGCATTGACTTCGCGTTTGATGTAGCCTCTCGATTTACTCTCTTTCCAGACATCAATGACTCTTACATACGGAATTTCAAATCCCTTTTTCGAGCGCTTTTCCCCTTTCTCTAGTAGATTCAGAATCAAGTCCTCTAGGGGGTGCCTTCTCAATGTTATGACTAGGCAATCCGGCTCATCTGATTCAGCATACTCTAATAGACCTGCCATCGTATCAAGCCGGTTGCTCTGTGATTGCCATTTCTTGGCCGCCACTATTATTCCCATCTCATCTTTTGTGATTGTGAATTCTCTACCACCTTTCTTCGCAGACGGGCGCACTCTTGAATCTTTAAGCAGATTGGTATACAGAGAGAGGGTTCGCTCCCATTGACTATTCATAATCATGGTATCATACTTGGGGTAAAGCATTGAACAAAGATCGTTTACGATTTCCTTTAGCGTGGAATCGCCGAAGATCGTAAGTCGCAATGATTTGGGCGTTTCGATTGACTCGCTGAAAAGGTGTGCTAACACCAAATCACCAAGACTTCGCAAGAAATATTCAACCCTTCCGACTTCGCTCTTTGGAATAAGTTCAACATTGTCACCCAGTGCATACATCATCCCAAGCACGAAGAGAACATCAATCTTCGTTTCCGGATACAAGCGAACAATCGGGATTGGTACTTCATATCCTAGAATCTTCTGCGGATTGAGTCTAATTCGGACACGATTTTTCTCAACGACAATGCTGCCATGGCTTGTGCTGGCCATTGTAAGGTCAAGAAGAATATCAACCACGATGCCTTCGAAGCTTTCCTCAATTAAGTCGTCTTCGTCGGCAGTCACAGTGATAAGTGCTTGACGAAATGGGTACCTTTCGCTAAACGCGCCCTCTTGAATGGTGCGGAATCCTCCCGAGTCTAGGTGCTCTGTTTCGATGGAACGCCAAGCGTTGGATATTTGCGCTCCTTTAGCTTCAGGAAATAGCCGAGGGATAATCCATGTTGAAAAAGATTGGAGGGCGTGACAAATCTGTTCATCAGTCCGAGCATAGACTCGCATGAAGTTCCTGAGCATCCGATCGTACGAAGGCTGGATTGCAGTATCATCAGTTGCAAACGCAGTTAATGTGAAGCCCTCGGAAAGCTCCACTATCATCTCCCCATAGAATTTGATCCTCACTTCTTCAAACGTCTTCTTGAATCCGTATTTCTCGATTGTTTGACCATTGCAGCCGTACATGGGATATGCCGCAAGAAGTTTAATGAGACCTCCTCGATCTGCCTTTCCTTGAACCGCATCAAGTTGAAGCATATTACGAGTAGCCGAAACAAGCTGGGAATTCTTTGCAGAAATGAGATATCCATTAAGGAAATCATCGATCAGATCAATGGGTGTGTAGATCTTTTGCTTTTGAATGTAATTCTCAGCTACCCGTTTGAATGCCTCGATGACCCCTCTTGGACCTGCTCCTAATCCTCTTTTAAAACAGATCTGGGCAATGCTATCAAGAGTTTCAGACTCGACAACCTGCATCGCTGGAAATGAGAATATATCCGAGTACTTAGACCATAACTGGGTCGGGAACTGTCGGCTGTAGATATCTTCACACTGTACATAGATCTTGCGCGCCTTCATCCTATCGACTATATCTGAACGCTGATCCAACAACAAAGTTAGTGTAGTCATTGGTATTCCAAAGACGATGCCATACATGCCCTTGCGGGAAATCAATCCATTGGCCAAGGCATACAGATCTTCGTAGAATCGTGGCAAGCTCTCATAGCTATCCACAGTCCTCTGGAGTTCGTCTGTGAAGACTACCAGACCTGAATACCCTCCCTCCAAAGCTATGTTAGTCACCTCATCCATGAATCTGAGAATATCCGCGGGAGTTACGGATGTCAAGCGTGCAATCTCAGCTTTAGTGAGGTTTTCGAGAAGTTTCTGAGCATTCGCATCTATTTTCCTAGCAATTGATTCCAAGCTCTTATTCCTGATTTTCCCATATAGGGCGTCGAGCCTCTTCTTGAGTGCTGGTTTTCGACTGAACTCAAATCGACACCATCCATATATTCCGTCCACGAGTTCACCCGTACTCATCCAGGAGAAGGGAGGCACAGCAAGTATTCCCTCCCCCCTACAGCCCGCCCAGAGATGCACTAAGAAACTGGTCTTGCCATATCCGTAGTCACCAATGACTGCACCCACTGCAGCGCTCTTGTTTTGAGTAACCCATTTTACAAGATTGTTGAAAACGGCATCGGATTCTCCGATTTCTATGTGAGTTGCATTGTGGACCTCATATATCCTCTTCACATCCGCTGGGATCTTTCTTAGCTGCTCGGCTTCAAACGTAGCAATGATCGTTTCCTTATCCCTGATTACCTTCAAGTTATCCAAAAAATTATTCATTGTATCACCTCACAAGCTCTCACTAATTCCCATAGAGTATCATACTTCCTCTCGGGCACGAATAAATCGATCTTGAACAGATTGGAGCGTGCAATTGCAACGTCTTCTTGCGTAAGCTCAAGTTGGATCGCCCACACATCATCTTCAACTCTCTTATCGCTAAGAGCAACAATCTGTTCAATTCCCTGAATTCTCATTTGGTTCAATATCCTCCTTGTGAACTCCCGCGAGTACTCAAAGTCATCCAGAATTGCAGCCTCGGCGCCAATAGGCACACCCTTGAACGACTTGTAATAGCCACAGTTCCATGACCGAGCAAGAAGCCAACCCAAGAATGTCTTGCCAACGCCGAAGTCCCCGTACACATTCAAGATAGCACCCCGACCGGGGCCTCTAGCATCTTGAACTTGCTTCAGTGTGCTCCGCTGGGAATCGGTCAACCAGTCTTCATTGAAGTGTTCTTTTATGAGGTCAATTGCACGGGTGAAAGCACTCATTATCCCTCGCCTCCCGGATTGTCCATTGTATAGGCCTTGTCTAGGAAAACGGACCTGCCCCACTGACTAGATTGCAATCGCACATTGAAATCCATGTCTAGGACAAGGGTGAGTATGTCGTCAAATACATCCAAAGAAACTAACCCCGTCCGACAGATTTCATCTATGCTATCATCAGTCAGTAAGAGCGGAGAACCCAGCTTGAGGTTCTTTCTTCCATATAACAGATTGATGCTAAGTGTGAGTAGTTCAGGTGAACAGAAGCGACGCCCTCGAGTTGTGGTTGTGCGACCAGCAATCACTTCTAGAAACGGGGGGGTTAGCTGCCCGACCCAATTCTTAACCCCATCAATAGCGTAATGGCTCAAGGAAATTTCCTCAGCTCCCTCAAATGATTCTTCGGCGTTGAACAGGACCTGATCGATTATGTTCTTCTTGATTATCGGTCTTGGCCGCTGTTTCCAGAGCACATCACATATCTGCTGGTAAGTCCAAGAGAACGCCCTCTCCAGGCCGCCCTCTAGTTCGTAGGCTGTATAATGGAGGAAATGAAGTGCCTCAGCAAATAGGCTCTGCTTGAATCTAGAGAGGTACCTTACTCTCTTGCCTTCAAGGGTCAGCTCATGCAAGAATGAACTGGAGTTTCGAATCTCTGAGATCAACCCTAGGGCTTTCATCGTTTTCAAGTTTTTCCTCAAATAGTTTCTTTGCTGTACAGTTCTGAGTGTGGGCCAAAGCTGATTGCCGATCTGAGACCAGATTTCCGTGGTGTCAAGAAGACATTCTTCATCAAGGAGCTGGAGTATTGCCTTCACAGCAGCTGGTTTGACATTTTGTTCAATGTGCAGCTTGGGACTAGGCAATGTGATTCCCCCGGCCAAATGGTTTCTAATGTGGTAACAACTAGCGAAACCATCAAAGGCCACGCAGTCCTAGAGGGAATGCTCCGATCTAATAAGCATTGAGTGGACTTCTATCACATGATTTTGGAATCACGCATCTCTGTGTCATTCAGAAAGCTTCAAAGCACAATATAATGGGCAGGATGGCTTTTCCGAGTTTCGTCGCTTCAATCAGTGACATTGTTAGGTGTATCACAGAACCATCCTTACTGCCTTTAAGGGATGCATTCTCAGCATTCTCTTGACCATTCGATTCCGTGACTGCTTGCTCGACTTCAATCCCATGATCATGTCGAACGTATAATCATTCATCACATCGTCATCATGCGCCATCTGGCAGACCAGCTCCATGCTCTTGATAGAGTGAAACATCATTCCCGCAAGAAACTTGGCCACCCCGAGGTCTTTGCCAAATGCATCCCGACATCTCCGATGATAGGTCCTCGTACTCACGCCGCTAATACCAGACAGCATCTCCTTGGTGACCTCAGCAGCAATCTTACCTGACTCTATTGAGTAGTAGATACCCTCCCCGGTCACAGGAGATACGCAACCCGCAGCATCCCCAATCAACATGATTTTCTTGGAACACGTGTTCTCAATAAATCCACTCAACGGTACTCTAGCGGCCGTGACCTCAGAGAGGTCGCACTTCACACCGTTTCTTTTCTCAAAGTCCGACACGAACGTCTTCCAGACACCTTTCAGGTCCTTCAGCTCACTAATCAGGGCGCCAAACCCAAGGCTGATCTCCTCTTTCTTGGCGAACGCCCAGCCATATCCATGGGGGAGCGCTCCGAAGTGGATCTCGGTCAATATCCGGTTATTTGGCCCTCCAAAGATACGCTCTATGTCCGAGGGGTCCATTGGTACGGAGGCCTCCATGCATAGCACAACCTCATCATCCTGCCAACGCGGCTTTATCCCTGTCTTCCTTGCTATTGTGCTGTTGACACCATCCGCCCCGGCCAAGAAACCGCCTCTGTACGATCCATCATCAGTAGTCACGATTACTCCGTCGGACTCCTCACTGACATCAACCACCTTAACACCTTGCAGGACCTCTGCACCAGCCTCCTCCGCTTTCTTAATTAGAAGATAGTCAAAGTCTTCGCGGCGAACTGTGAATCCGGTGGTTTCCTCTCTGGTATTTTCCACCACCAACCCCGAGGGCGAAAAGAGGCGAAGGCCACATTGCTCTCTCTCAACGACCGATGAGAAGTCAAAGTCAAGCTGGTCTCTCACCCTTAACGTAACATAGCCTGCACAGGCTTTCCTGCGGGGATGGTGTGCCTTCTCAAGCAATAAGACATCCAAACCCAGCTGAACAGCTTTCCGGGCACAAGTGGCACCGGCAGGTCCACCGCCAACAACAATCAGGTCATGGGTCACTCTACTCATCTCTCCTATGTTAGAGTTGACTGCGCACACGGACTTTTGTTTCTGTTGCATCTAAGCGAGAACGCATATGCCAAAACGGACAAGTTTCAAGGCTTTAAAGGGTCCATAAAGCCTCAAATAGTGCAAAACGCCCTCATAATACCCAAAAACATCGATTTAACGCATTCTGTAGAATGTTCGTTATATAAACAATATTCGCGGTCAACATTAGGTGAACACAATTTGATGAACAGAAGAAACCTGTTACTGGGTGCATTTCTTGCATTGTTCTTGATTGCGCCCACAGTGCTTCAAGTAAGCGCGCAAAATCCTACCGGTCCCGGCATGATGCCAGATCCTGGGATGATGCCAGACCATTACCGAGATGAAGGGAACGTCTGGATCAGCACGGACATAATCACGATTATGGCCAACGAAGAGATTCCCCTATTCCATTTCTGGTACTCGGCAGATGAGAACGGCACCAATGCGAAGTTTATGATGTCCTACACAATGCTGGTGGAGTTTGAGGACGAGAATGGCGATGACGCGTTCCAGTCAAATGAAACTCTCTACGCAGCACCTCTTGCAGCATACGAATGGTCTGTGCAGACGGGCAGTGTGACAAATGACGATGGCTTGGTCACTGAGGTCTGGCTGAAGTACACCAAGGGCGGAGTGCGAGACGGTGGAATGCATCCCGAATCGATGCTGGATGAAATGCCAGATATGGCCGATGTTCAGAGATTCGCGGATGTGACCTTACAAATTTGGGCTCACATATACCTCTTCGACTATGAGGGTAATGTCACCGATGATCATGGTGTAAAGGCAAACTTCACCGTGGCAGGAGGCTCCGAACTGAAGATGGACATCTCCATTGGTAACTTCCCCTTCAGCAGCGAGAGCACAAGTATGGCTATTCAGACGCTGATGCGTGAGAATGTGGCCTCAGGCCCGCAGCACACTCACCGACACAGGGTCGAAACCCGCGAGAGCGTCCGGAACACGACCCTCGATTCCGACATGAACTGGAACACTGAGGGTGGCAATGAGTCAAGGTTTGAAAACATGGTGGGCGACAATACCCAACAGGTCGACTTTGTCGACGCCGAAACCGGTATGACACAGGGCTTCTTCAGCTGGCTCGACAAGGCCCTAATAACTTGGCCCGGCGGTGAAACTGAAGCGGTGAACGTGACAGCCTCATACATACCGACTGGAACTGGAGTTGCGGTTTACTTGGCTTATCCCAACTTTGACGATGGATTGCTGCTACATGATCCATCCATTGGTCTAATCGAGGGAGCAGCACCATCCGTTGGACTAACTCCTACAGAAACGCTTGTTCTATCAGGCGTTGGAGCAGTCGTCGTGATTGCAATCGTAGTGGTCCTTATCCGACGAAGGTAGTGGATACATTCCACTACCATCCACTTTTTTACTGATTGAAACCTGTGAATCTAGCTGCAAAAGACCATGAGAACCGACTAAGAATGAAACAGCGCAACCGTACGGAAGCTGGTGACCACAGATGAAGCGGACATTATTCCTATTGATGACATGCATCCTATTCCTGCTTCCTAGTGGGCCGGCTGCAGCTCGGACTCAATTAGCACAAACAAATGACATAGTTCTCAGCCCTATCGACATTGTCGCTGAAATGCACGCTAATGGTTCCACAACAATCACAGTCGACGCAATAGTGAACAATAAGGGGGACACGGCTGTTTCATCACTTGAGTGCCGCGTTGACTCCATGAGCGTTGAACTCATTAAAATGGAGATTGATGGTGAACTGGCAGATGGCTTGGTGACACCTCAGGATCGGTTCTCTTTGGTTTCATCCATATTTCCAAGTCCTCTTGCCGCAAATGAATCACTGCTATTTCACATGGAGCTTAGAGCCGCTGACCTGCAATCAGAACTCTTGGTAGGGAATGATGGCATTAGCCTTCAAGGTGATTTCATTTTCTACGTGCGTCCTCTAACCGTCCTCAACAACCTCACATTCACAGCCATCCTGCCCCCCTTCACTATGCTGTCGCAGGAGTCCGTTGTTCCACTCTTTCCAAGCCCTGAATTGAACTTCACGAATGGGCAATCGCTAGCTTTCATCTGGGAAATACAATCGCTTCAACCGGGTCAGGAAAAGGTCTTCATTGTCAAGTATCAGGTTCCAAGCGCCCAGATAGATTCACCCACGTTCTCAGCCTTGAATGCCATTCTTCTTGCACTGTTGGGTGTGGCCTTTGGGGTTGTTCTGACGATCGGAGGTCCCAAATTGCTCGCAAGAGCCAAGCGTATGGGTGAGGTTCGGTTCGTGGGAGTGACCAGCGAAGAAGAGGAGGTTATAGAGATAATTCGTAGAAAGGGCGGCTCGTGTTCTCAGAAGGATCTCTACAACGGTCTCAACCTGTCTCAGGCAAAGGTTAGCATTATGCTCAACAATCTGGAGGAAAGAGGAGTAGTGCGGCGATTTCGTGAGGGCAGGGAGAACATGGTCCATCTGATTGAAAAGCTCTAACCACACATCTAGGTATTCATCACCCATCTAGGCGTCTACCTTCAGGCAGTTCATCCAGCAAGAAACCCGCAATTTCAGCCTTTTTGACTGCCTTCTGAGCCTTGCGGCCGCCGATGTTCACCAGCGCCCTAGCAAAAGATTGCCGAACAAATAGTGATTCATCATTGAGGGCATCTATAAGAGGTTGCACTGCTTTCTTGTCCCGACGTTCGCCCAGCTGTGCGGCGGCATATATTCGCACCATGTATCTTGAGTCTGCTAGACAACCAATCAAGTGAGATGTAGCTGAAGAACCGTCAATTCTACCAAGATGGCCAATAGCGCCCAGACGTACCTGCTCGTCATCACTCTGGAGCTCAAGCACCAGTTCATCAATCATAGTCGAGCGGTCCTTTGCAGTTCTCTTCCTCATTGTAGGTTTTCTCCTTGGTTTTACTGGGGATTTCACTGCTTTCTTCTTTGTCTTTGCAGGCTTCTTTTTGACCTTTGAACCCTTTTTCTCTGCAACTTTCTTCTTGGGGGCAGTCTTCTTTACGGGTTTCTTTTTCGATTTTACCCTCTTGGAGCCTACAGTCTTCTTCTTCGCCTTGGTTCCTTTGGCTTTGCTTGCTTTGGAAGAAGACTTTGGCACCTACATCCCATCCCAAGACCGATACGGTACAACATCTAACATTCCCTAACTCTCCATATAAACAGTTTCGGCTTCCAATGCCGCAACAAAAACGCCTTAACCGGCTCCCACGTTGCCTGTTGAGAGGAATAACACAGCATGCACGAGTTCTCTGCAGCCTGCTCAATTGTGGACACGGCAGTTGAGGCTGCAAAGAAGCACAATGCCATAAAAGTCACGGCAGTCAATGTGGAGATAGGGGAATTCACATTCCTAGTGCCAGAACAACTGGAGTTTAACTTCGAGATTGCAGGTCGGAACACCATACTTGAAGGAGCCAAACTCAATATCATGATGATCAAGGGTAGACTGCAATGTCATGATTGCGGAAACGAGGGTGAAGCTCAAAGTGATCCAGATCTACCGCCGCAGATTGCGATGTTTGCTCCGATGAAATGTCCTAAGTGTGGAAGTAGCGCTACAGAAATCACCGGGGGAAAAGACTTTTTCATAACGAACCTAGAGGCTGAGATTGCAGATGCTGCATCTGGTTAGCATGCTTTCTGCAAGGCAGCAATTGCGAGAAGTGGAAACAATACTCTAGATTAGTACTGCATTCAATATGCCCTCTTGACCAGGCCGACTCGTTACTTTCGCTCGACCCTTTGAGGTTTTTATGATTGTGCCGCGCGTTATGACTTTGCGGCGCTGGTAGTCCATGCTGGCCTTGTTCTCTTCGACATCCTCGATTACAGCACGGTAGGTGATGTTCTTTTCGGGATCCGTGACATTGACCTCTTGTATGCGTAAGGCTGGTTTCTTCTTGTGGCGCCCATGACTATCTACGATTCTTTGTTTTGGCTCTCCCATTACGGTTTCAGTTGGAGTGCGGCCTAGCTCGTACTTTCTTTTGCTCTTGAACCGCTTTTTTCGCGCTCCTGTTGATGTACGGCCTGAACCGCGATGCCAAACACCCATCTTGAACTACCTCTTGGTCGGGTCACTGACGCACTCTGCTGAGTCGTTTTAAATGTTGCTTAGTAGCCAAGCCGAGCAAGGCCAAGTACAAAGCATCTTCTTCATATATGCGGCTCTTTGTCATCAGTGCACTCCTAGCTGGAGGCATAAAGATGGCAAGAATTGAGTCTGCGCACGGTGGCGGCGGGAAGATAATGCAGCGTCTTCTGGAAGAAATCATAATTCCCTCCTTTACACGAAGAAAGCTTGGGACAATCGGCCTTGACGAAATGGACGATGGGGCAACATTGCAGACAAATGGGGATGGACTCATTGTATGCACAGACGCACATACTGTGCAGCCATTCTTCTTCCCGGGTGGCAATCTAGGAACACTTACCGCCTGCGGCACCATCAATGATCTGTCAGTAATGGGGGCGAAGCCTCTTGCCATGACGAACACTGTGATAGTCGAAGAGGGCTTTGAGATTGACATGCTGCAGACGATTCTGCAATCAGTCAACAGCATCATTGAGCCTCTAGACGTAGCGATGATTGCCGGTGATACGAAGGTCATGCCCCGCGGGACACTCGATGGCATTGTGATGTCTACCACAGGCATTGGTACCGTCTACCTTAACGATCCCATTTCAGACAGTGGAGCGCAACCTGGCGATGATATAATCGCCACTGGGCCTGTTGGAAACCATGGAACGGTAATTCTGGCCCATAGAGAGGGGCTCAAGTTCGATACAGACCTTGTGAGTGATGTAGCTCCTCTCTGGATGCCCATACGTGACTGTCTTGATGTAGGTGGAGTTCATGCAATGAAGGACCCCACACGGGGAGGAACAGCTATTGCGTTGAATGAAATCGCTTCGAAGTCAGGAGCAGAAATCTCGATTGAGGAGAATCAGATTCCAATAAGACAAGCAGTCAGGTCGCTGTGTGACATTTTAGGGCTTGATCCTCTCCACATGAGTTGTGAGGGGGCAGCAATAATGGCAGTGGACTCTACAAAGACAGACGGTGTCCTCAAGGCACTTAGAAAACACAGGGCCACAAAAGATGCCCAAATCATCGGACACGTCCGGGACGGAAAGCCAAGAGTCATCATGACAACCAGCATTGGCGGGACAAAGGTTGTGCAGGTCCCCTATGGTGAGCCGGTACCGCGCGTGTGCTAAACCTTTCCTGGAATGGGCTGGCTCTCTGCCGCTTGCTGTGCATCCAGTATTCTTCGCATCTGGTGTTTTAGCTGTGCCTTGAGTCTGATTTTATCGGTGTCTAGTCCGAAGTAGTCTGAGAAGAGGGGAGTCGTGCTGAGTAACTTGCTCCTTCCCTGAGGAGCTGCCTCAACGAACTTCTTCTCCACCAGTTCATGTACATGATCATAGCAGTGTGTTCCTCTCTGTTCTATTAGCTTGGATTGAAGAATTGGTTGCCTCAGAGCAATGAACACCAGCGTCTGCAATGTGCTGAATGCGAGCAGTCCGCCTGGGATGAGTTTTCCCACTCGGGGCGTTAGTTCTGGCCTTAACTGAAGTACGTATCTCTTTCTCGGAAGAAGGACCACCTCAAGAGCACCTTTGCGCTTATCGTATTCATACATGAGGTTCTCCAACAGCTTTGTGGTTGTGGATTCAGCCTTTCCAATGATTCCTGTAAGCTCCTCCAAGGTCAGTGGACGACCGGCAACGTACAGCGCTGCCTCAAGCGTTGCGAGGTCTTCATCCAATCAAATCACCTACTTCCTGACCTCAGCATGGAGCTCCACCTCAGTGCCATCCGCTTCTGCCTTCTCTGGCAAGGGTAGTAGTTTGACAAGAATCACCGCATCATCATCCATCCAGATATCCACGTACACCCGAGCATAGAGATGAAGCAGAGCGAAGAAAATTCGCACAATCTCCCTTCGTGTGCGATTTACGAGCACGTCTATGAATTTGATGGTTTCACCAATCTCCATTATCATGCAGAGGTCTCCATACACCTCAGCCAAGCTCTCCTCAACGTAGGCACGTGACGCATCTAGCTCGAATTGAAGCGGACTAGTGTCACCCCGATATCTTCGCCTAGCAGGTCGGGCACGTTGTCGCACGCCCTTGCTGAGCACACGGTCCATGGCGATAAGCAGTTCTTGCAGAGTGACTCGTCGGTTTGTTAACCTAAATGGCGGGCGAATCAGGGGGATGGCAAGCTTCTCTTCCTCCTCATCGACCTCTGGAGGCAAAATCCCATATTCAACGAGCTCTCTGGTCTTTCTCATGAATATGACTGATGCAGAGTAGAGTGCGTTGCCCGATATGCGAAAGTCAATGTCCCCGATGCGTTTCATCTCGTTGAGAAAACCACCAACAAGTTTTCCCACATTAACCTGCCAGGGGTCCACTTTGTCAAGCTGTAGTACATCGGTCAGTAGAATGTACGGCGGTGAAGCCCAGAATGGGGACTCTTCATTGCCACTCATGCCATTGCCTCCACTTCCTCAAGGTCAACCGATACAACCCTTGAGATACCATCTTGGTTTGTCACGCCAATCAAGAGATCAGCCTTTCTGACAGTCGTATCTCTGAGTGACACAACGATGAATTGTGATGACTTCGACATCTCCGATATCAACGAAGCAACGTTGTGTGCATTCACGTTGTCAAGAGCGGCATCAATCTCATCGAAAACGTAGAAGCTTGAAGGACTGTACATCTGAATAGCAAAGATCAGTGCCAAACCGGTGAGCGTCTTTTCACCCCCGCTCATAGCATCTAGTGTAACGAGATCTTTTCCTCTCGGCTTGGTCTTTACAGTGATTCCACCCATTAGTGGGTGTTCGGGGTTTTCAAGCATTAAATGGCCCTCGCCCCCTGGAGATAGCCTTGCGAACACCGTAGAGAAGTTATCAGCTATGTCATTGTATACTTGGAGGAACTTGCGAGTTTTCTCAGCTTCGATCTCTTCCATGAACGAGAGTATCTCCTTGTGTTCCTCCTCTAAACGGGTCTTCTTGTCGACTATCTCGTCGTACTTCTCCCTCTCTGCATCGTAGTCTGTCAGGGACTTCAGGTTGACAGGTCCCATTGCTTCGAGTTCTCTCTCAAGCTCTCTGATCTTCTCATCCATCTCGTCAATCTCTCTGCGAGTGAGCTCTCGCATCTTCTCCCGCTTCTTCGTTTCCTCTTCTGCATCGGCCAAGTTCTCGAGCTCAGCCTTGAGGGCCACGAGGTCAATATCAAGGCGTGATTGCTCTGTTTGCAGTCGGTAGACAGCCTTCTCATTAGAGGTCTGTCCCTCCCTTATTTCTTCATGTTGAAGACGAAAGTTTCTCAAGGTTTCCTTCATCTCTAGTTGACGAACTCTCTTGTCTTTGACAGCTTCGTTAATTTTATCCCTCTCGGACTTGAGCTCCTTGAACTCGTTCTCTCTCTCTGCAAGCTCCAACTCGACGCGTTTCACGCCATCATTCAATCCTGGTAGTGCGTCTTTCAATGACTGAAGGGCCTTTTCCAGTTCAATAGCCTTAGGCCCGAGTCGTTCATCAATCGAAACGCGTAGCTTCGTCGCCTCGGTACTGATTGCTTCGCGCTTTCGCTTATTGTGTTCAAGGACCTCCTTCAAATCCTTAATCTCCTGATTGAGCTTCGCAGCATCAGATTTCACGAGGGCTTCATTGCACTCATCTCTCTGTGTTCGTACATGCTCACGCTGAGTCGTGATTTCATCATCCCTCTCTCGAAGCTCCTTGATCTGAGCCTCGAGCTCACCAATCGTGAGGTTGATTACCTCTATTTTGTTTTTCAGTGACTCTACTCGTTCTTCTTTCCCCTCAAGGCTCTCTCTCTGGCCCTTGACCTCAATTCCCGCCCGATAGCTACTTCTGGAGAGGTCTTCAATATTCTTCTCCAGTCCTATCTTCATCTCGTGCATTTCATCCTGTTGCTCTCTGAGATCGTTGTGAATCGCCTCGAGCCCCTTGAGCCGTTCTGCAACCTCAGGGCTAGTATCTACTATCTGGAGTGAAAGTCCAGTTGCCCTTCTCTGGTAATGGCCTCCCGTGACAAGCCCGGACCTCTCCACTAAGTCACCATCGAGCGAAACAGCCCTCCACTGGCTGAAGCCCATGCGTTTAGCGGTTTCGAAATTTTCGGTGACCAGAGTGTCCGAGAAAACAAACTCGAATGCGGGTTTCATTTCGGGCTTGAAGGTAACCAAGTCAAGTGCAAATCCAATAACTCCTTTTTCCTTCGAGGCCTTTCCTGGTGCTCGCGTCCGTATTTTTGTAAGCGGAATGAATGACGCGCGGCCTATCCGATCTCTCTTCAAAACGTCTATGCATTGTGTAGCAACATTTTCATTCGCGACGACTATGTGAGAGAGTCTGTTTCCTGCGGCGACCTCCAGTGCCACAGAGTAGTCGGGATTAATCGTGCCGAGCTCAGCCACAGTACCATGAATGCCATCAATAGTCCCTGAATCACGGAGCTCTAGGATTTTGGCAACAGCTCGCCTTCGCTTCAGGAATGTATCCTCTGCTTCCTTCAAAGCATCGTGACGGGCCTGTATTCTAACTAGCTCCTCTCGTGTTGCAGCCAGTATCTTACCAGACTCAGCAACCTCCGCATCTAGAGCTACGAGGTGATTTGTTACTTGCTCGAGTTCTGCTCTCTTCAACTCCTCAGTTTTCTCTGCCTCTTGAAGCTCAGCTTCCTTTGCTGGCACGACTTGGTTTAGCTCGTGAAGTTCTTTTTCTGTTCTTGTCAGACCATCCTCCGCATCTCTGAGTTCCTCGTACGCAATACCGAGCTCTCTAGAGTCACTCTTGATGGTTGAGCGAATCTCAGAAACTCCTTCATCAAGCAATCGCATCTGATTGTTGAAATCTTGAAGTCGGAGTGTGTTCTCGTAATAGGAATCCTGTTCACTCTCAAGGCGTTCCTCCAGCTTTGAAATGGTTCCTGAAACCTGCTTGATTTCCTTATCGAGTTCGGTTAATTCGCCATCTCTTTCCTTCATCCGACTCTCTGAACCTTGCATCTCATTCTGGACTGAGCCGAGCTCTTCCTCAAGGGATTTACATTCCTCACCAGTCTTCTCAAACTCTTCTCTTTTTCTATCCATCTCGCCTTTTGCATGGTTAACCGCTGCCGAAACGATACCATACTGTTCTGAAACTCTGGATGAATCGCCACCGGTTATTTCGTCGATCAGAGTATCGATTTCCTCTATCTCGGCGTCAGTTTGCTCAAGACCCTGCTCTACTTCGATTAGATCTCTAGCGAGTTTTTCCGCCTCTTCTACCCGTTCAGCAAGGGTTTCGTTTATTGTCTGAGTTCTGCTTTTGCCCTTAATCATATTCCATGCAAGGCTATCAACATGGATTTCCTGAATTCGCTTTCGGACTTCGCTATAACGCAGTGCGCCCGTTCTTTCTTCTTGCAGCTTCTCCAGTTGACGACGACGTTCCTGAAGCTGCATTTCCACCTTTCCAAGATTTGATTCGCTCTCGGTCAGTTTCTTCAGAGCTCTCTCTTTCTGTTCATCGTAGGCCGAGATTCCTGCAATCTCCTCTATCAGCTTACGACGGTCATTGGGGTTGACCTTGACCATTTGTGCGATTTCACCTTGCAGGACCAGATTGTATCCATTCGGGTCCACTCCGATGCCACCCAAGACGTCCAACACAGAGGCTCTCGTGACGGTCTTATCGTTGATTTTGCACACCGACTTGCCAGAGTCATCAAGCCGCCTCGCGACAACAACTTTGTCCGCGTCAACCTGTAGGCCCCTGTCTCGGTTATTGAAGTGAAGCTCCACTACTGCAGATTTGGCTTTTGCAGGCATGCCTGGCTTCGGAGGCGAGTAAAGAAGGTCCGAGAATACGGTTGCTCGGAGTGTCTTTGCACTCAGCTGTCCAAGAACAAAGAGAAGGGCATCAACAACGTTGGATTTCCCAGATCCGTTAGGACCAACGATACATGTGAACCCTCGTCTGAACTTGATGGTGACGTTGTCTCGACCGAATGACTTGAAGCCCTTGCATACAAGCTTTTCAATCCAGACCAAGACAGATTCCCATCCAACAAATGCTGTATAGCTTAACCAACTACTATGGCGTGCCCATCATTGACAATCCGAGTGCCTTCTTTTGCGTAAGTAATACCCAGATGATACCCAGATATGCTCTGTTGGGTGGCGTGTGTATTATGTCTACTCTACAAAAAGGTAACTCTAGGGAAGACATCACTCGTTCTCTTACTCAAGTATCGCTAGCAATGCGCGCCTAAGCGCCATCCGGATGAGTCCCATCGACTCTCTTGCAGATTCACCTGCCAATCCAGCGAGGACAATCTTGACGTCGCCAAGGATAAGAACGAAGCCCTTCTCGGATGCAATGCTGACCTCCTTGAGGCCGCCCTTGTCCAGACCGTTGGCCAACTGAGAGGAGTTAGAAGCTATCTGAACAACCAGTTTCGCAACATCTGTAAACTTGATATCTCCAGTTATGGTGTGACCAAACAAAACCTTCCCCTTTGCGTCACAGACTATCATGCCTTGGATGTCAGCGTTTGATGCCATCGTTTCCGAAACAATTCTCTCAAGTTTGGCTTTGTCCATGGTTGACCATACTCCATCAAGGCAATCAGGTGTTTGCCGATTTGTGCTGTCTTGAATCGTTTATATCTTCTGTGCTATCAGACTCTATCGTATTATTATTGCAGACAGTTCTCTCACTATGGTTATGTTAAGTCCTGCACCTCAGCTGCAGCGGACGAGGTGTCAACTATGAACTTGGCACAGATGAAACGCAGCTCAAAGGACCTCTTTGAGGACGAGGAATAGGTCCTTAGCTGTGATGGGGGTTGCTGCTCCTCGTCACAAGCATCCCCCTTTTTCAGAACTCCAATCCGGTATTATACGGAGTCTTATTTCCGTTGCCCGAAACCTGTGCAATCCTAGACATCAATGTCCTTGACTCATGTTCGGTTCCTGATTCATTGAGGTCTGCTCTGCGGATCCTACTGGATCTGCGACAAGTCTCACGTCCTCTCCACAGGCGTTTTCTGTCTCCGTCCAACTGGCGGCGACCAAATTGCATGGAGGCCCTAGCAACCAGCATCGAACATCCACAATACTTAATCCTGAGCATATGTTATAACTACCTACAAAATGTCCAAGATTGTACAGGTTCTTGGCAGCTGTTGCATACCCTCTCCGAGAGTCTAAATGAGTGTGCAATTGCGCAAAACGTCATCATAACGCAGAGCACATCATCACAACTCTCAAATAGCAAACTGCGGCGTAGAGAGTGCAAAAAGGACAACTCCAGCGAGGACTCCATAGTTTGATAACCCAAGAGAAACTTCAAGCGATTCTTTCCAAGCTGAAAGCACAAGAAGGGTTCAGAGGGGTGGTAGTGACAACAATGGAGGGTCTCCCGCTGAGCAGTGACTTGGATGCGGCAACAACTGAAAATGTAGCTGCAATCATAACCTCTCTCGTCGGCAAGGCATTTGATGCCGTAAGTGAGATGAAAGAGGGGACACTATCATTCCTGACTCTCGATACGTCGCAGGGTCAAATTAACATCGCACCGAACGAAGAAGAGGGTTTGATATTAGTAGTCCTCAAGTAGAAAGAAGTGAAAGAGGGTATTAGCATGACCGATGCAAAAGGCTTCGACAGGATTCTGACCGAGATAATTCGTCAAGATAAGGGAATCAAGAAGGTGATTCTCGTTGACAGAACAGGGCTCACAATAGCAAACGTCAGTAAGCTGAGCTATTACCCAGTCGATGTGGATTCCATCGGTGCGATTGCTAGTGCGGTGTTTGCTGCAAGTGAGGAGCAGGGCAATAACCTCCAGATTGGAACGCTGGAGATAGTCACATCTGAGTTTTCAGAAGGCAAGATATTCGCCTCAGCATGCGGCAAGGGTGTTCTCTGTGTTGTATCTGAAGCTGAGGTCAACATAGGTTTGATCCGTCTTGTTATGAAGAAGCAGGGCGCACAGTTGGCTGAGGAACTTGACAAATTCTTGGCAGTAGAGGCATCCGCACCAGCTAAGGATCGCGAGCTTGATGAGGAAGACTTGAAGTCTGCCTTGGCTGAGCTCGAGCGCGTGTAGGAATGTCCATACTTCGACTTGCATTAAGGGCCAAGGCATCCATCGTGCCACAAAGCCTTTTATGAGACTTGAATGTTATCCATTTAGCCTCCCTAGGCAGGGCACCCGGCAGGTGAACTTGAGGGTGACCTAGGACATTAACGATTCGTTCAGGGTGTTGGAACATTGAGGAAGGACGACAAGGGACGCATACATCTCAAGCTAGTCTTTTACGGGCCATCCCTTGGAGGCAAAACAACCGCACTTCGTTGGCTCTACGGAAAAGTCGAGGGCTTGCAAAAGGGAGAGTTCACAGCCATCGAAGATGAGACCAATCGCACACTCTTCTTTGACTACGTTCCGATGAGTGCGGGTGGTCGAGTGCTATTTGACGTGTTTACAGTCGCAGGCCAGAAAAGGCACAGACACCAGCGAAAAGTGGTTCTCCAAGGCACTGACGGCATTTTGTTTGTCGCGGACTCTGCTCCTGACCAGAGGGATGAGAACATGGAGAGCTTTGAGGAGCTCAAGCTTTTCTTGGGGGACTCATTGGGGCGTGAGGTTCCCATAGTGGTCATGCTCAACAAGCGAGACCTACCAAACAGGATGTCCCGTGATGAGATGCTGGATCTCCTGGGACTTGGAGGCAATGTACCAATATACGAAACAATCGCTGTACAGGGCGTGGGAGTTAAAAGAGCGTTTCAAGCAATAGCGCGAGAGGTCATTCTGAAACGCATGTACAAGTAAGGTGACGCTAGATGGCTGAAACACGTGGTGACACACTCGAAGGCGTTTTGAACGAGTTGCAGGGCAGCATTCCTGAGATTGAAGCTTGCGCCATAGTGAGTGTAGAGGGCCTTCCGATTGTCTCGGCCTTGCCACCGGACGTTGATGAGGCAAAGGTCGCTGCAATGACCGCTGCAATGCTCACCCTAGGTGAGAAGGCTGCGATTGAGCTTGGAAAGGGAATCCTTGAGCAGGTCAATGTTAAAGGTGTAGATGGATGGCTGCTAGTCATTTCGGCAGGATTGAATGCATGCCTGACAGTATCGACCACAGCCAATGCGAAGCTTGGGCTCATCTTTCTCGACATGAAACGCGCAGCTGATAAGATTGCGGCCATGATCTAGTGCTAGTACATATGACTCTCCAGCACTAAGCTAATTAGAGCATCCAGACAAATATCATACAGCGGAGTGAATATCCAATTGAATTTCGCCGGCCCCGTGTACAGGCTCTATGAGTTCATTCTCTATCGGCAGTTGAAAAAAGAGAAAGCTCCACGACACGTCGGAATCATACTAGATGGCAATCGTCGCTATGCCCGGCGGCACGGGTATGATGTTCCATGGCTTGGCCATCACAAGGGCGGACAGAAAGTCATGGAAGTCCTAAAGGTCCTCTGGGAGGCCGGAGTCAAGGTATGCACGCTTTATGCATTCTCTGTGGAAAACCTCGAGAGGAGTGAGGATGAAGTCAATGAAATCATGCGTATTCTGAAAGAGAAATTCGCTGAGGTTGTTGATAACCCCGATATCCAGCGCTACAAGGTGCGAATCAGAGCAATCGGAAGGATGGACCTTCTTCCTGAGGAGCTACAGGTAGTAATCATGGAGGCCGAAGAGAGGACCAAAGACTTCAGCGACTACACGCTTAATGTTGCAGTTGGCTACTCAGGAAGGGCAGAGCTTGTCGATGCAGTCAAGGCCATCGGTGAGAAAATCGGGCGCGGCGAGATGAGTATCTCTGATATTGACGAGGATCTTATTGAGAGTCATCTTTACACAAATGGTATTCCAGACCCGGATTTGATCATTAGAACCTCTGGTGAGGAACGACTATCCGGATTTCTCTTGTGGCAGTCAGCCTACTCGGAACTGTACTTCGCACAGGTATACTGGCCGGCAGTGAGACGGATAGACATCTGGCGCGCTCTGCGATCTTATGAACGCAGGTCAAGAAGATACGGCAAGTGACACGCACAACTCTCCTCAGTTGTTCACTGGTCTTACAAGGTTTCATTTAATCAAGACCATAGTAAGCGATTAGTGCACACTTGACTCGGCACGATGCACGTATTGATAGGAGAATGTGGAGTCTTGGCTAGGAAACCAGTCGAAGTCTATCGCGGTCTGCTTATGGTTCGTTTCGATAGTGAAGCACCCACGCGCATGGAGGCTGTCATTGGGCGGTTCTCCGATCAGGAGCTTGCAGGTGAGAGGCTCTCAACACATCTTACGAGATTCTTGGGCTTATGGTCCAGACTCGCAGCCTATCTTGATTCAAGAGATGTGATTGGTCTTGAGGATCTCACAGTATCTGTTGATGTTCTTGACTACTTCACATCGACAACCAAGTGGTGGACGATGACTCGAGAGAAGCCGTGGCTTATCATGAGGCCGCCCTCGCGCGACCCCCGAGAGTTTATGAAATCTATTGATTCCCTTCAAGTCGATGCTCCCACTCTAGGTAGGATATCTGGTGCCACAGATAAGCTCCTCAGTTTCCTTGAAGAACATAACTTGGCTAACGCAAATGCGCGTTCAGAGTTATGTGCAACCATCAAATCCGCGTGGACCCTTTCGAGCGCGTTTATGTGCAAGAGTCAGGGACGGAACATCACCATTGAGGCGGATTTCGAGGTCGCTTATGACATTGTTCGCATTCTTCTGTTCTACATATCATTGAATGACTTTAGAGCGCTTACGGCCATCAGAACCCTGGCAACCAATCCAAAGCTTCCAGCGGCAGCTAGGATTGGGTTCTCACCTGGATTCGAGCATCAGCTAGATTCCTCAGTGGCCGCACGCTTGGAGCGTCTGCATGGGGGTCGCTTGGCACCATTACTGCTGTCCGCACCTGGTTCGTCACGAACGATTCTGACCAATTCATTGAGGCTTCTTGGTCAACTTCAGGCGGCCGATAAGGGCTTGACTCGCATCGATGAAGAACACTATGATTCAATCATAATGGGGGCAATTGGGACACTTGAGAGGACTGGGGTTTCTCCTACACTACTTGGTGATGAGAGAGCTGCCCTTAACCTCTTCAATAGACTCAGGCCGGAAGAGGGGGTTCCTGAGCTACTCAATTTGATGATTCGCAGGCTTGAAGGGCTCATTGTAGACTCAACCGGTAACAGAGACTTCTTGCTTCAGTATTCCCGGCTAGTTCCACGGCTTGTTGCCCTCCTGCTTCTTCTGGCAAGTGGCACCAAAACGTCATCAGAGTACGGATTGCAGGATGCTGATCTCAAGAGAGGTCTGATCCTGTTCAACGCATTACTTGAAGATTAGAGAATCTATTCCTTTCCGTTCTCAATGATGATACGGGCGTCAACCACGAGTGCACCTTTACCCTTCTCGTAGATAAAAGTAGGGTTACAGTCCAATTCTATTATTTCCGGATTCTGTTCTACCATCTTGGAAACCTTCAGAATCACGTCTACGAGCGCATCAACATCACGTGGCGATTCGCCTCGTACTCCATCTAGGATTTTTGCTGCTTTTATCTCACTTACCATCTCACGAGCATCAATCTCCGTCATCGGAATGAGCCTGAATGTAACATCTTTCAGAACTTCCACGAATATGCCTCCAAGCCCGAACATCAGAGCATGACCAAATTGGGGGTCGAGCGTCACTCCGACTATGACCTCTGTTCCCATATCAGCGAAGTCTGAGATGAAGACTCCACGACTTAGGTCCACATCAATACTTTCCTTCTTCCCGTAATTCTTTGCGTTCTTCATTATCTCTTGGTAAGCCTCTCTCACTTGCGCTTCATCCTTGAGATTGATCTTTACGCCGCCAGCATCTGACTTGTGTAGAATATCCTTCGACAGAATCTTCAAGACAACTGGGAATCCTATCGCTTTTGCCTTCTTTGCGGCTTCATCTTCTGTGGCCGCCGTGTCGTATGGTGGAATTGGTATTCCGTATTCCTTCATTATGTCCTTCGCTTCATGTTCTAGAACAAAGGTCCTACCCTCAGCAAGGGCAGTCTTGAATATCTTCTTGGCGACTTTCATCTCTCTATCAAGCCTCAGGCTCTTGTTTTGCTAACTGCACTCCTATAACCCATTTCTTATATCTCATGTGAATGACACTCAACTGCAAGAAACTCCTGTGTTCCACCCTTCCCCTGCCAGATGTCGCCATCCTCCATTCTCCACCGGAGTCAGCAGGGGCTTTGTCTGTCATCATCGGGATGGAAATCCTCCCACAGACCTGGCTTCCTTCTCCTGTCTTGATGCGGGGGTATCACTCCCAGCGACAGAGAGGGTCTTCACAGTTCTTTCCACGGCGGGGTCATTATCACCCATCCCAGATTCATCACTGAAACCGAGAAGACTCGTTTGAGCATGGTGAACAGCCGCGGACTCTCCAGAGTGCGATACACAACTCTTCATGGAGAGTAAGGACCTCCCTAGAGAAGAGACCTTCCCTCGGGCTTTCGGGAGTGAGCGTGTGCTGCGTGAAACAGCATTAGTCCACTTGCCTAGTCCTATCATAGTATGTAGTGGCTCTCCACTAATAATAGGGACCACACAATTATGATTGTAGGCATATGAATGATGGCTCCTATGTATTCTGAGAGTCTTACATATTTCCTACATCTCTGTGTTTCAAATCACTAGAGGTCAATAAAAATTCTGTCGCTCTTGAACTCACCCCTTCCCGCTAGTTGATTATACATATGCTTGCCGTTGCCCGAAACTTGTACAACCCTAGACATCAATGTCCTTGACTGATGTTCGGTTCCTGATTCATTGAGGTCCGCTCTGCAGATCCTGCTGAATCTGCGACTAGTTTCACGTCCTCTCCACAGGCGTTTCCTGTCTCCGTCCAACTGGCGGC
>DXJO01000053.1 GCA_019057475.1 Candidatus Thorarchaeota archaeon
TCCTGCTTCATCGAGGTTGCTTTTTGTTAATTCTGAAGAATTAACTGAAAGTCTTACGTCCTCTCCACGGGCATTTTACGTCCCCGGCCAACTGACGGTGACGATAGAGTCATCCTTGGACTTGGTTCTCGTCCTGGATTGACACTACATGTACAGGTTCTTCTCTGGAGTATATTAACACCTACAAAAAAGGTCTTCGATTCGCTATTCATCTAAGAGATGTCCAGCTTTGTACAGGTTTTCTGCAGCTGTTACATACCCTCTTCGTCGAGAGATCGGGACAGATGCTTGACACACAACACTCACAACTCCCCAGTCAGACATGTTATGATTATTCATTGCTCATTGCCGGGGTCGCCATTGTGACTGCGGTAATGGTCTTCGCACTAATCATCATGCGGACAAGACGGCATCAGTGAGTATGATCGCTTTGCGTTTCCATCGGGATGGAGTAGGTGAACACCTTGGCATGCTCCACGCCTGAGATACCACTTATCTCATCAGCTAGATTTTCAATCTCCTTCTTGCTGCCCTTCAGTACTATCACCTCTAAACAGTGCGAATGCGTGGCGTGAACGTGAACACTGGATATGACATGAGCTTTGCCATTGTGCTGTGTTCTGACCAGCTTCGCCATCAGGCTTGGCTTATGCTGATACACTATGTTCAGTGTTGCTAAGCCCCCAGTCTGTTCTGACTCCCACTTTGATTGTGAGATGTAGCCGCGCATTGCATCTCTGATGGCCTCCGACCTACCCACGTATCCTTTCTTTCTTACAATCTCATCGAACCTCTCAAGGAGGTCCTCAGGAACCGAAACTCCGAATCTCTTGAGACCCATGACACACTTCACCTCAATAGTAACACGAATTCAAGAGAAGTAACACACATAAACCGTGCTGTAAGGCAAATCATGATTCCAGTGGAGTGATAATGAATTGCATGTTCCTGACGGCCCTCTACCACTTTGGGTATACCTGCTTTTCCTAGTGGTTAGCCTATCAATTTTGGGAATATCTATACGTCGCATAAATCGGAAGTTCGATGATAGGATGGTACCGTACCTTGGTGTCCTAGCCGCAGTGATCTTTGCTGCTCAGCTGGTCAACTTTCCGCTTCCTCCCACAAGTGGTCATTTGGTGGGGTCTACGTTGCTTGCCGTGATGGTAGGGCCATTTGCAGCAGTCGTGATAATGGCACAGGTTCTCCTCGTTCAGGCGTTCTATGGGGATGGTGGATTTCTCGCTTACGGCCTGAATCTGTTCAACATGGGGGTGTTTGCATCCTTCTTTGGCTGGTTCGTTGCCCTAGTGCTGTTCAAGGTCCTCAAGAGAGCAGTCGACGAGAAGGTTGCGGTGTTGATTGCAACCACAATTGCCTCCTTTGTGTCGACTGTGGCCTCAGCATTTGTGCTTGGTCTTGAATTGATGACTATACCCGGTTTTGGCTTGGAGGCGTTGATTGTGATAGTGGTTGTGCATGCTTTCATTGGTGTGGGGGAAGCAGTCCTGACATTCTTCATTCTGCTTTACTTCATTCGTGCAAAACCTCAGCTGATTTCATTCCTGTCAGGAAGCAAAACTGCAGAGATGGCTAAGGTTGCTGAAGCTCCATGGGCAAGCCCGCAAGAAGTCATACCAGTTACCGTAGTAGGAGGATCCACCTGATGGAGCGAAATGAGAGTGCCAAGTTCGTATTGCCGATAGTCGTAGTGCTAATTGCGATAGTTAGCATCGTCATTCTAGGTGGTCTGGCCTCAGGGAACCCTGACGGTTTCGAATGGTCGCTCTTTGACTATGCTGAAGTTACTGAGCCGGAAGGTAGCTTCGAAGGCATCTGGTCGTTCCTAGGCGAAGGTCTAGTTGTTGATGTGATAACCGGTGTGGTCGGAATTGTCGGTGTTCTGCTATTGGGCTATCTACTATTCAGGTTGACCTCTCGCAGGAACTAATCCGGCATGTTGGAATTCGGAGCTGAAGGAGCCTCATCGAAATGGCCAAGTTCGTACTTCCTTTCATTGAGGGCCGGTCGGACTCGAGCTCGTTCTCTCCGACCGCCATGCTTGTGACAGCTCTAGCCTTTGCTGTCATTGTGTCAGTTCAGACAAGTCCAGCTATTACCATGGTATTGATTGCAGTTGTTCTGCTTGGTGGCACTTTAGCTCGTACGAAATGGCGATCAGTTTTTTCGTTGGCTACAAAGCTGGAAGTGTTTGTTCTTCTCTGGATACTGCTTGAGCCTTTCCTCTATGGCACTACCGTAGTGGCGGTGTTCACGATGCCTTGGGGGCCTGTGCATGTGTACTCGGAGGGAATTGCATTTGGAATTCTTCTGGGCTTGAGGATGTTCTGCATCCTCCTCATGTTCATCGCAACACTCTCTCACATGTCGCTCGCTGGTTTCATTGGAGCTTTGAGAACGTTGAGGGTTCCGAGCAGTTTCGTAGGCTCCATGCTCATCATGTTGCGGTACATCCCTTTGTTCACCGAGGAGAGAACTCGCATGCAGGATGCTCAGGCTCTCCGTGGGTATGAGCGCGGAGTCCGAAGAAGCAGGGTTGAGTCATTGGGGTTCCTTCTAGGCTCGATGATAGATCGTGCTTTCAATCGTAGTGTGGCTGTATATGAATCAATGATTCTCAGGGGCTTTGGGAGAGGGATGCATAGCAAAGGTGCTGGCTTAAGAAGGAATGATGCAGCTCTTCTGATGCTCTTGCTAATTCTTGTGCTATCTCTGGTCTTCATCCTGCCAGATATCATGGGGGTGCTTGTGTTTTGACCTGTGCAATAGATGTGTGTGGCGTATACTTCAGATATGAGAACTTCTCGATGGAAGACATCAACATGGAGCTTCACATTGGTGAGCAAAAGGCCATGGTGGGTCTCAACGGATCGGGCAAGACAACATTGTTCAAACTGCTTCTGGGCTTGCTTGAGCCGACATCTGGCGAAATCCACATCATGGATAGAAAGGTTGACAGAGAGGGCCTCTGGGAGGTTCGTCAGAATGTTGGATTCCTCTTCCAGAACCCTGACGATCAGCTCTTCTCACCAACTGTTTGGGAAGATGTATCCTTCGGTCCTAGGAATCTAGGCCTATCAGAAGATGAAATCGAAGAAAGAGCCGAGTGGGCACTAAGTATCGTTGGTATGTCTGATTTTGCTAATCGGCCCGTGAATCAGATGAGTCATGGACAAGCTAAGAGAGTAGCTCTGGCTGGGGTCGTGGCTATGCGCCCGCAGATTCTTCTCCTTGATGAACCGTTTACAGGCTTGGACTTCCCGATGGTATCGGGCATTGTAGATATCATCGAGGAATTGAGGGGTGCGGGTATAAGTGTCCTGTACACTACACATAACAGATTCTTCCTTGAGAACTGGGCTGATTCCGTGCTTGTCCTGAACAATGGTCGGGTCGTCTACGATGGTCCGATTGATGAAGCCTTGGAAACTCCCTTGGTTCTGGAACAGATTGGCAACTGGAATCACCTCGCTCAGAAGATGGCAGCTTCCCGAACCCGGGTGCGAGAGATTGGCTTTTCTGCAAATGGGTAAGAGAAATTCCGTCTGTTTGGGCGATATGGTTAAAAGGCTCCAAAGGGGCCGTTCACGCAACTTTGCGGAGGTTGCCAAGCCAGGTTAAAGGCGCAGGGCTCAGATCCCTGTCTCGTAGGAGTTCGCGAGTTCAAATCTCGCCCTCCGCACCATTCCTTCTTGCTGGCGTGTATTCATTGTCGAGCTATTCCATGTTGGACATCAAGAACATTGTTTCCAATCTGTCTATTCCTTCAAGCTTCTCCAGATTGCCGGTGATGAACGCGGAGAGTTCCAGCATATCACGGAAGTGGCAGATGCAGATGAGATGTGCAGGTCCTGCGGTCCAGTACACTCTCGATACCTGTTCATAGCGATTGAGAGTTGCACAGATGCTCTCCGAGAATCCGGGCTTGCAGGTAATCATCGCTACCACTTGGATCTCAAAGCCTAGCTTGCGCCTATCAACGTCAACAGTGAATCTCTCAATAAAGCCGTTCTCAACAAGACGTGCTATCCTAGTCCTTATTGAACTGGGGCTCAGATTGACATCCTTGGCAATCTCTCTCAAGGAACTTCTGGCATCCTTTGTGAGAATGGCCACTATCTGACGGTCTCGTTCATCAATCCTGTCTACAGAACCCACTTGAAGCGCTCCTCCGGCGCTCACAGCGTGTCCACAACCACATGATAAATCGTTGGTGTGTCTACTGAGGAACAGGAGAATTCTCAAGCAATTCCGTTATGACTTGACTCTAACGATGATTTGCCGTCCCATCAAATCCCAGACCTCAACTTCAACATTGTTTGTAATCTTGGAGGCGAGTTCCTCATCAGCAGGCCTAGATACCTCATAGGTCTCATAGGTTTCGCTATCCATGAGGTTGAGGGTTTCTCCCATGTCTGTGATAACTGTGGCGGTCTTCTTATCAATCAGCGGAACATCCACCATCCGATCTGCGGGCGTAATCACATTACGTTTCCTCTTGTCGAAGAAACCCACGGCAACTATATTGGCCTTCGCAGATCCGTGCTTCCCCGGCTTGGACTTCTCAATTGATATTACTCTGCAAGGCTCACCGTCAATTAGGAAGTAACCTCCCGGTTTCAAGCTTTTCACGATTGTCTTCTTGATGCTCAACTAATCTCACCAATCCAGTCTAGCAGACCGTGTATGACCACTGACCCCTGCCTGTATTCAAATACTTTGTGGGGGATGATTGGTGGGGCCCAGTGTGTCTGCCCAACAGCAAGAGTAAAAGGCAAGCATTCCGAGGCCGAGATGAGAAGTGTGTTTCCATGATTGAGGAGAGTCCAGAGGTTCTGACCGACCGAAGAGCGGTGGGTATTGTATGCCGGAAGGACCGCCCCGAGATTGAGCCCATAGCAAGAAAGGTTGTAGACTTCCTTCTGTCGAAGAAAATCAACGTCTGTATGGACACAGGGTCTTGTCAGGGAGTCAGTAATGGGTTTGAGCGGACCGAAATCTCTGTGATGGACGTCGATTTTGTTGTCACCATTGGGGGGGATGGCACAATACTCTACACATTATCACAGCTTAAGAACCGACAGACTCCACTCTTCTGCATCAATCGCGGTACGGTAGGTTTCTTGACTGAGAGTGGTCCTGAAACAGCTGTGAGTCACCTCCAGAAGGCAATCAACAATGAATGTGTAATTGAACAGAATATCAACATAGCCTCTGGAGTTGGAGATAGATCGTTTGATGATGCACTGAACGAAGTCTATGTGGTTTCAGCCACGCCCGGCAGGCTTCTTACGTTTCTAATCTATCTAGACGGTATTCGTGTGGACTTTGGCCGAGCAGATGGGGCCATGGTTGCTACACCCACGGGGTCAACAGCATATGCACTTGCTGCAGGAGGGTCTATCCTTACGCCCGGTGTACACGGGCTCATATTCGTGCCAGTCTGCCCTCCAAGATTCGAGCTGAAGTCCCTTGTCATTCCCGATGATAGTCTAGTAGAGATTGAGCTCGTGAAGCGAGATGCCCCTGGTCTGGCGGTTATAGACGGCCAATCAAGATGGGAGGTCGAGCCCAAAGAAACCGTCTGGGCTAAGAAGGCTGAGGGAGTCACTCGCTTTATCCGTCAAAAAGACAACTACTACGACCGTCTGAACACGAGGCTTGTGCCAAGAACGCTCTAGGTGTCTTCAATGAAAGGAGTCTTTGTACTGGATGCTGCAGCACTGCTTTCCAACTGGACACAACAAAATCCTGATTCAGAGTTTGTTACTACTCAAGGCATTTTGGATGAGCTCCACAATAGGCCTAGTCGTGAGAGAGCCGAGCGCCTCGTTCTTATTGGACGTATGCGTGTTGCAGATTCTGATCCTGACTCTGTGAGGGCTGTAGGTCTTGCAGCTTCTAAGCTGGGCGACCTCCAAGTCCTCTCAGACAACGATGTATCGTTGCTTGCCGTTGCCCTGAGTATTCGAAGTGCAGGGAGAACAGTATCAATAGTATCCTCGGATCTCTCTGTGTTGAACACCTCAACAGCACTAGAATTTGGAATCGTCGATCTTACAGCCAAGATGCGTCATCAGATAACCTGGGTTCTTAGATGTCCCGCATGTGGGCACAATGAGCAGCAAGGCTCCAAGGAATCTGAATGTCCTGTATGTGGGACGAAACTAACTAGAAGACGTAAGAAAAGCAAACGAATCGCTTGAATCAAGTGTTATTCTGGTAATACTCCTTGTTATCTTATCTTTTGGCAAGTTCCTGAATAGAGGCTTCACGACATGATTGACGAATCAACTCTTACTATCAACCGGGACCTTGATGATGTCAAAGCACAGGTCAAGCGTGAACTCGAAACAATTAAGGATCTCATGAACCTGTACAGCTATCGTAACAGCCCTCCCGGTTGGGCCATGCCATTTCAGCTTCATAGATTACGCAGGACTCTGCGCATTCATTACTTGGCAATGAGAATTAGAGAAGCAGCTCCCGTCCCGACAGGGATGAGGGAACTTAGCTGGACACTAGACCCCAATATTGAACTCTCCTAATCACTCTCCTACCAACATCACCTCAACCTTCCTGTTTCTGGACCGATTGTCGAAATCAACGAAGGCTATTTGCTGCCAGGTTCCAAGTGTCAATTGACTGTCAACAAAAGGAGCTGTCAGGCTGGGTCCCACGATAGATGCCCTGATGTGAGAGTGACCGTTGCCATCCTGCCACCGCAAGTGATGCGCGTAAACTGCTTCAACTGGTGCTAGCCTTTCCATAGCTTCAGGAAAGTCTTTCAACAGCCCTTCTTCGTATTCTATGGTTACGATTGAGCCGGTCGACCCCACACAGAATACTGTGCAGATACCATTCTTGAAGCCACTGGCCCGAACAACACCTTCAACTTCTGATGTTATATCGACCATATCGCAGTTGCCACTGGTTTGGAAAGTCAGAGTGGAATGGTATGTTCCCATCAATTTTCAGCTTCCTTTTCATTTTTAAAAACCTTACAAACACTCCCGAGTGTGACATTGGCATTGGAACTCTACGACCTACTTCTGAACTTCGCAGTTTCTACAAGTTCATGAAGACGATCTCGCTTCGAGAGGAGGTCCTCTTCATTCTCTTGGAGGATGAGCAATGCTCCGATATGACTACCGCTTTCCACAGCATGTAGAATGGACATAATCGATATCAAGACATCGTCGCGGGTCGTCATGGCGAGATCATCCATCTTCTTAATCACCCTTGAGATATCATCTGTTCGCCTCGGAAAACGGTCGTAGAGTGTTTCATAGACAACGAGAAGATCCTCAAAGGCATCTCGTGGTTCGTTGATGCCCTTGAAGCTTAACGCAGACTTGTTGAGTAGCTCTATGGCCTTCTCAATCATCTCGATTTCGTTGGTCTTCAAGGCTTCAGTTCCTGCTGTCCTCACCCACACTGCTGCAAGTTCTGGAACACCCATTCCCTCGTAGAACTTCGCAGCTGCCACAGCTTTGTCGCTAGCTATCAAATGGAATGAGGCAGTCCTCTCTTCATCTCCAAGCATGAGTGCGCAGTTGGCCGCTTTGCTGTAGTACTTCGAACCTTCATCTGCCTCTCCTTGAGTTGAACATTCGTCAGCCAACTGGACATATATCTCCAGAGCACGCTCAAGATGTCCTTTCGCCTCAGTGCTCCGTTCAGCCTCTTCCAGCACATCAGCGGCCTCTTCCAAGGACTGAGCCTGAAACTCCTTGTTTTCCCTCTCTTCATCTGCCTTTGCTTGGCCGAGGAAATAGCTGATCACCGTTTCGTAGATTGCCTCTGCTTGTTCTGCTTTTCCCCACTTCTTTAGGCACATGGCTTGATATCTCAGATAGCTCATCTCAGACTGACTATCCTTCTCTGCCGCTGCTCTCTCAGCCAATTGACCAAACAGCTCATTGGCCCGTTTGAGTGCCCATCTTGCCTTCATGTCACTTCCAATCTCACTAAGCATATTCCCTGCCTTGACCAGCAACGGTGCGACGACCTCCGATTTTCCATCCATCTTCATGTATGCTTCGGCGGCTTTCATGATTGCCTGTTTTCTTGCTGAGGTTAGTCTCTGCAGCTTGTAGGCCTCTTGGGCTGCATCGTATATGTTGCCTGCCTTCTCAAACAGGTTACTCCTCTCGTACTGCTTTCCTGCTTCCATCATCATTCGAATAGCTTCAGGAGTGTCGCCCTCAGAATGCATCACCTGGGCAGCCTCAGCCAATGCATTGCCCGCTGATAGGAAATCGTTTCTCCTCTTTGCTTCTTCCGACCATCTAAGGGCCATCTTGATTGCTCGGCCGTTGATTCTCGAACCAAGATCCTCATCGCCGGATGCGTGGTAGAGTCCACCCACTTTCCTGAGAAGAGCAACCGCTTTGTCGAAGGCTTTCGCTTCTTCATGTGTGTCTGCAAGGTTTTCAAGCGCGTCTGCTGCTGCGATTGTGAGGCCTTGCTTCTCTGACTCCATTTCCGCGAAATCAGCCGCCCTGAAGTAGAAGCCTGCCGCCTGCTTGTATTCCAAAGCATCCTCAGCTACTTTGGCCGCTTGAGTATTCACGCGAACTATCTCGCGATGCACCTCCGGACTTGATACCTGACGAATCAGCATTAGTGTAGCTTGGTTGAACGCGGAGATGGACTCATCTCCCCTGTGAAGATCGTGATAGATAGTGCCTGCTTTCTCATATGTTTGTGCAGCGTCTATATACATCCCCTCAGAATCAAATGACTTGGCTGCCTGAGTGAGAATCTCAGCTGCCGCAGCCTTATCGCCCGCGTCGAGTCTGGCATTAGCCTGCTCTAACAAGTTTTTCTGAGGGGTCAAATCAATCGATCCTGCCTTTCCTGTAAATGCCTTGGATTATAGCTTCTGTTTCAGTTGCCTTATCCTCATAACAATTGTCATTATCAACGCTACATCAATGACCGCAACCATCACAGAAGACTAAAATATCTGTGCGATCCAACCACTCTTGGCAGTGGAAACCCAAAATGAGTACGTTACGTATTGGGTTGATTGGGACTGGGAATATCGGGAGAACACATCTTGCAAGCATAGCATCGCTTCGCCACTCAGGTCTACTTGACGTAGACATTGCTGCAGTTTGCGATATTGATGAAGATGCGATGCAACGAGCAGCTGAACTCTTCGATGTGCCAGTCACTTACAAAGACTTCAAGGACTTAGTTGCGGACGAAACCGTTGATATTGTCTATATCTGCGCTCCTACAAACAAGCACGGAAGCATGGTGAAGGCAGCCGCGAAGGCAAAGAAGCCGCTCTTCTGCGAGAAACCACTTGCCAGGAGTTGGCCACAGGCGAGTGAGCTCATGGGAGTTACAAAGGATGCCGGCGTGAGCAGCGGTGTGGGTCTTGTTCTCCGCTACGATCAGTTTCTGCTACATGCGAAGAAACTCATAGAAACTAACGATTTTGGTCAACCGATGCTGGCGCATATAAGAGATGATCAACGGTTTCCGGTGGACTATGTTCAATACAGCAAGTGGCGAGGGAATAGATCCGTTGCTGGTGGCGGAACTCTCATCGAGCATAGCATTCATGATATCGACGTTTTCGGGTGGTTCTTCGGCACCATTGAGAGTGTGTACGCAAGAATCAACTACTTCGCAGGAAAGGAAGTCGAGGATCAAGCGTCTCTAGTTCTCACACATGAGGGAGGCACTGTCAGCACATTGGATTCAATCTGGCATTGGGTTGAGCGGCCAAATGAGAGAATGATAGAGCTCTTCTTTGAGAACGGGTTCATCAGTATTCGGCTTGAGTCTGGCAAGCGTGTACTGGATTATCAATTACGGGGAGCGGGTCCTGTGCGAGTTTGGGAGGAAACCGCGAATCTAGCACTTCTCGAGACCCTAGGTGTGCATTCCAAGAATCTGTCTGTGGAATCTGTTGAGACCCTGACTTCTGTTGGCTCTGAAAGATACACAGCTCTAAGCTATGCATTCCTCAAGTCAGTCCAATCTGGGACTGAACCGTTTCCTAGCTTCAGAGATGCAGTTACGGCCCATAAGGTCGTGGACACAGCCTATGATTCAGCTAACAAGAA
>DXJO01000054.1 GCA_019057475.1 Candidatus Thorarchaeota archaeon
CAACCACAAGTATCAGGAGTGTTGAGAGAACCAGTTTTCGTCCACACAGCAAATCGTGCATGTTTCTCATGCATGTTACACCAGAAAATCATTAAGTCTTCTGGTGAGAGGAGCCCTGTCAGATAATACACCTCCCAGCGCACTCCAAGAAGTTGAGCCGTTCCATGTCGAGTAGGACCACTCGGATCAGCAATTCCTTACGCCGCTACATGTGACAGCCACCTTGGCCAAGTCGGAATCGACGTAGGCAGTCAGGATGTGGATGTTGTCATGCAGTGGATGGTGAGAATGTCCCATCGCAGGGAATAGGCAAGGGTCGCAAAAGAGGTCTTCAAAAAGACAAGGAACACAAGGATGTACGGTGATATCGACATCGAGAAGGACATGCACTTCATTGCCACTGCGGAGAGCGATGAGTCGGATGAGGAGTACTTGCGGCTCTTTGCTCACAAGGAGGATGCCGACCTATGGGTCATGTTGTCCAAGCTTGACGGAGAGACCCCGCCCCTCAGACTGGTTTCCTTTCGCAGCATGACCGACCCCCCAGCATGGGGGAAAGTTTCAATCTCAAAGAGGAATGGGTCCCGTGACTCGCCGACCTTTGTCCACATGGCCTTGTCGCGACGATAATATCTGTAGTCTGTGCCATTGTGTCGGACCTCTATCATTGAGGTGGGAGGAAGAGAGTCAAGGTCTGTGACCTCCAACGTTCCGCCTGCGCCAGTCTGCTTAGGTTGAGAAAGGAAGACCGGAAAGACTTCGTCATTGATGGGTACGAGCAGTGCCACATGCGGACGTTTTACACAGTCCCACTGTTTCGGAACCGGCGGCGTCCTGCATGAGAATACTCCGTATGATAAGCTTAGAGCATGGAAGATGCCTACATCAATCACGTGACTATGGTCTCCTTTAGGTTCCTAGCGTGACACAACAGGAGGAAGTGCTGCGTATTGTGATATATTAGTGCTGAGTAGCATATAATCATGCGCAAGAAGAAGGGTGCCACCTTTGCTCAATGGTCCACGTCCTAGATGCCCTCTAGAGGCCCGAGGACGCCCCTTTCTCTGACTTCTTTTCATGGTCTCTTGCGATTATGTCCTGACTGGATGAGAAACTGAAATGATGACTATGGAATAATACTGCATCTTAACAGATGGCCATAGGCAATATGAGTGGCTAGGGGTGCAAGAAAGGAAATCAGGCTTCTCTTCTAATTCGTTGTCCTTACCTTGTGTGTGAGCTTGGCTAGACACTCCAGAAGATGGAGTCTGCAGTAGTATACAAACCCCAACCAACTCCTCGTACGATAAGAACTGAAACGATGATGAAGCCGATTGCACCTTCCGACTGGGATGCTGAAACTGGTTGGACGACGCCAATGCAAATGCCCCCCTTCTGTGCTAGATTGTGAGCACAGCCCCCAGCGGATACGAGGGTCTTAATTGACAATCACTTCAGACCAACTGGCAGTAGATCCGCCACGACCTATGCGTGCCCCATCCAGCCACAACCAAGAGGATATGCGTGACAATCATTTATAGGCTGCCACTGTGCACAAGGCCCGGGTGGTACGGCGTCTGACAGGGCCCTATTTTTCGTATATGCCCTCAACTACGAAACTCCCCCCTCCTACCACGAACCTCTGTTGGACCCTGCCACCCACCTTTGCCTTTGTCATCACTTCAGCCACTTGCGACAACGCTCTCCGGGTCTGTTTCTGAGAGCAACAATGTTCTGAGTCAATGAAGGGTAGAGTGGGGACCTAAAGGTGGCAATTCTGGATGGGTGATATTCAACCAGTTGGGACTCACTCTCAAGGCCGAATAACTCCAAGAAAGCATTGTATCCCTTCATCCTCCTGACACAGTGGCAGGCTCCCCTTGTTTCAGTATCTGGCAACCCTGCGACATTCGATAATCATCAAGATGATGTGTCATTCACAGCTTCCGGTCAAGCTCTTGGGAACCAGACTCGAAAGCCAGCACCTTCACTTGAATCCCCTAGTCATCGGTCGAGTACCTCCACACCCCCTCCGTATATCTCAACTATCTGAGCAACCGATGCAGCCCGACACCCCCAAACCGACTGCTCTTGTCGAATAGGTCAGCCTTTTTTTCATCCGTGAATCCCAGCCCGTTGGAATAACACACATGAGTACGCGGCCAATCGTTACAGGTGTATCTATGGAGTCATATCCTAGCGTTGGATCTTGGAGAAGGTCGCTTCTATGATTGCGAGTGGGATGCGGATTTGATGATGTAGTAGAACCCTAAACCAAAGAGGACGAAGATCACGACGCCACCGAAAAACACAGCGGGAATCATGAGGAACTCCTCAAATGGTGTATAGGTGAAGGGAGGAGCACTACTCCACCCAGCAACCACATAGGCAAGATATGCTAGAAGACCCCCGCCGGTTCCTAGGTAAACCAGACCCATCCGTAACCAAGCTCTATGCAAATCTTGACTCAAATTTAAGTCCTCGATTGATGGCTAACGGGAATATGCGTAACTACACATTAAAGGTTTACGTGACAGGCACCAAGAATCTGGAAGGGTACAAGACCAAAACTACGCGATCTGGCTAGAATGCACGATTCTCCCAATGCAGGTTCCTGACGACCTTAGGTTTCTGGTCCAACAGTTCTTGGAGATTAGAGAATTGAACTAACGGTTGGGCATTGCCACTCCTTACTTCTGCTCAAGGATGTCTTCTAGCAGACGGACATTCTGCCATTCCCTGCTGGCAATCCTCTTAGCGAACAGGTTGACCATCGCTCCCTCTGGGTACTTGACAGGAGTTGCAAACCTATCCCCGTTCTTGAAGGTCACGTGCATCTGCCACAACGAGCAGGACACTGACTGCATCCCGACTCCAACCAGTCACATCAACCGTGCCCGACCTGACCGTTTCTCTCACTAGTGCCTCGAACTGGCCCATGTGTTGACCCCCCACAACTCGACCTAGTTCCTCCATGACCCTGAACCTCTTCTCCAAGTCTGCTTCCTTCGCCAGTCGGAACAGGTCATCAGCCTTACGGGTAATCCCTCTCACCTATGAGTGTGTGGCCATGCTTGGTAAGAAAGCACTTGCTTGTCTAGCACGAGGGGCCTATGGGTGTGTGTGCAGAGCGGGGTGTGCCTGCGTAGATGTAGCGGGGTCGTTCTCGGTGGTTGTAGCAGGATATTGAAATCAGCTAGGAGCTTAGAATGGCCCATGAGCACCCATGTTCAGGTGACGACGCATGGTAGGACAGTGCAAGGAGATTGGGGGGGTCGAGTTCCACCCCATCAAATCTGAGTGGGCAGAGAAAGAGTTCATAGGGGCTCTGGATGTCATAGACATTCCAGGTCACACCGTCGCATGGGTGTACAGTCGAGTCTTGCTTATCCGTAACAAGGAGTGGTACTGCGCCAAGTTCACCAGCCAGCACAAGGCAGAGAGCGCGTTCCGCAAGGTGGTTCGCGAGGGGCGCAAGCTCGTGGGCCGACTTATCGAGTCCCGTTTCACAGTGTGTGTGCTATCGTCGCAAGCGATAAGTACTCTCACTCCTTCAAACAGTTCGGTGTGTGGGCAATGAAGATGTCGGAGAATCCGTTAGAGATTGCTGCCGCATTGGCTTCCTCACAACAACCATGGCTCATCCTGGAACAAATCAAGCAAGATCCGAATCTCTCCGAGAGCCATGAGATTCAATCAGCCATAATGGACATAATCAGAAAGGACACGGACCTGAAATGGCCAATGCTTAAGGTCGTCTGCGCCATTCCAGCCATGGTCACAGACGGGAGGATTCACAAGGCTGTGAAAGAGCTAGGAGGCCTAGCAATCGATTTCTTTGTTGAGGCGGTTGTACTGAATGCTTCCAAAGATTCCTTGAATGTGCTAGCCGACGACAAGTCATTTGCAGATATGATTGAATCCTGCTATTCTACCATCACTGTTCTGGGACTGATACTGGATGTGCCTGAACTCAGAGCAAGCAAGACCATTCGAAATGCTGCTATGAAGAACAAGAAGGGTCTGTACCAAAGCATAGACAATGAACTGCAACAGGGTGGACTCTCCTACGAACTCAAAATCATGCAACAGTATCCGGAGATTCTAGTAAGCGACGATTTCATAGACATTATTGTGGAGGTCATTAGAAATCCATCTGTTTTTGGTGTTCTTGACGAAATACTTGACATCCCTCAGCTTAGAGAGAACACTAGAATCTGGGACTCGGCTCTTGATGCTCTGACGGAAAAAGAGATGTTTTTCTGGTGGATATCAGACTATTTCGGGGTAGATTGGCATTTGCTGGCCAAGAGGCGTCGTGCTTCAAGCATCAAGGGCGTTGAGGGGTCTGTGGACCAACTCATCCAAGAGAGGGGCTGGAAATTCACACGCGCGGCATTGATACGAGAATATGCTCATTATGAATATCTCTTCGAACAAGACGATGTCACGGTAGAAGAGATGGAGGAAGCACAGCACACCTTCTTTGAGATTTTCAACATGGGGGAATTCGTCAAATACAACATCTCTATGGATAAGATACTCTTTGGGATTGAAAACGCTGACAGTTTGGAGATAGCTGCGAAGAAAGCGAAGGAGCGAGCATCACAGCTATTGACCAGCAAGAGAGAATCGAAAGATTAGCAACATTATTCTCCATTGTACCAGTATTCTTCACATTGCCGGAGTGGTTGCCACTTTGCTCCGGAACAGCTTACGATTTCCCTAAAGGAGCTTGAGGATAACCTCAAGAAGATCCCCGGAGTTTCAAGGGTAACGCTCAGGAAGGTCGAGTAGACTCTTCGCCTTTGCAGGCCGCACAACTCACTCATGGGTTAGGGAAAAGCTATTCACCCAAATGGCACATTCGATATGAAACGACTTCGCGTAAGGCGGAGTCGCATTTTCTCTTTCTTGTTTTCTACCGGGACAGAAGAGCCTAGCTCGTTTTACCATTCACTTCTCGGAAGGACCGAAACTCTCTCTCGGAAATGCTTCTGATTGTCGGGCATATATGACGACAGGAAGACCTCAACAATCTGGTCTAGGTTTCGGTGTACATCGTATCTCTCGAAGTAAGACAGGACATTCTTGATGTCACGCCTAATAAGAGATGAAATCTGCCTCATGTCTGACCACTTGGTAACCTTGTTGGCTTGAGGCACATCTATGATCCAGGAACGCTCTTTCCACCAGAGGATGTTGTAGTGACTGAGGTCTCCGTGAACGTAATGCGCATCCCGATACATGACCAAATAGTCATCAAGAATCTGGTCCAAGACGACCTCTGGATTCTCAAGCTCTGCGTCCCTCAGCTGGGGAGCGGCCTCGTGCCCATCGCCAATGAATCGCATTGTGACATAATTGCCGACCCTGCCGATTGGTGTGGGACAAGGCACTCCCGCTTTGAAGCAAGCAAGAAGAACATCATACTCCTTAGCAGCTAGCGCTTCCATCGCACCCGGAGCAAAGAACCCTTTCTTCTTGCTCGTATGAGTGGAGTGCCAGAAGCGATAGGCCTTCAGGATGATTGGATGACTCTTCCAGGATGCAAGGAATATCGACGCTTCTTTTCCAGCTTTCAACTGATAATGCAATTCAGTTGCTAGTCCAAACTGTACTGCATCCTCGCGTACTTCATGAAGTGTGAGTTCCTTGATCGCTACCGATCGTCCTCTTCTGGCGCCTCGCTGAAGGTCCCGTTTGCGAGAAAGGGCACTACCCTTATTCGGGTTGTACTTCTCCACAACTGACGGCACCTAGATTACCTCCATCGCGAAACTGTAGCGCTTCAACGAAACCTTCTTGCTGCGCTCTTTCTTTAGACGGAGAGTCGTCTCTTTGTTGGTTCCAGATTCATTGTCGTTATCGCAAAGGGCGCAAGCGCTCTTCGAACTTGACTCTGATTCAGGGAGGTCTTGATTCTGTGTTTGCAACTTCTCTTGCACTCTCGTTGACTAAGTTAGCGCGCCTTGCATTCGTGGCACAATAGATTCAGAAAAGCAGACAACCCAACACACGAGCACTGGACCTCAATGTAAGTCCAATCACGACGCGCGCAATGACTGAAATTGCACACAGAAATAGAAGGGTTCTAGAAAACCCTATCAGCACTGGTGCAGGCGTCTACTGTAAAATTCACCATGATAACAATCATTGACTTTCTGCACCTCCATGCTTTCGATTATCCACCTCGCCCCCTCGTTTGCATATAACATTTGCTTTTCCAGTAGGTTCGGAAATGGTCATGTAACGTCAGTCATGGCTTCATCCGTTTCGTGCGGCGCGACTTTGACAAAGTGAGTTTCGTCAACATACGCCCACAAGATGAAGACGGCAATAGCTCCCAGCCCAGCGGCCAGCCAGAATGGAACCACGAAACCGGGAATTGTGAAAGGGCCGATTTCAAATACCACCAAGGAGAAGATGGCATACAGAACTCCGCCAACCAGAGGACCAACCGTAGCTCCAGCATTGAAGAATGCCTGGATGGTGCCAAATAACTTGCCTCGCAGGCGCCAAGGCACAACATCGGCTTGGATCGCTCTCAGCGCAGGCTGCGATATAGACATTGCAGCTGTCTGAGTGACCCAAGTAGCACCTACTTGTGCGACGTTTGTAGTAAGCGGGATAACTGCAAGACTTGCTCGGGCTCCTAGTGCCCCATATACTGCTAGCCCTTTGCGACCATGTTTATCGGCATAGCGCCCTGCGGGGATTGAAAAGAGCATTCCAATTGCACCAGCTCCTGAGATGATGAAACCGATGAGGCCAATATCACTTGTGATTTTGCTCATGAGGAACAACTGAAAGACTGGTTGACCAAGACCCATAGCAAGACCATTGGCGAGCGTCATTATGTACAAGGCCCGCATCATTCTGTTGGTCTTCGGGGACATTTCGAATTCCATCTCTGGCGATGACGAAACCGATTCCGTTCGTGTGGTCTGAGTCACTAACTGCGTTTCCTCCAGCTTGCCCGGCGCGGTTTCTTTTAGCAGGACAGCTGTGAAAATAGCCGCAGGCAAGACAATTAGAGCGGCGATAAAGTAGGGAACACGGAAAACATCAGGAACTGGCAGCAGAAGGATGTCTCTGCTGAAGTTGTAGAGCAGTCCACCAAGGCCTGGGCCCACAATGAACCCGATATTCGATACCATCATATAGAGGCCAAGTCCCTCAGCTCGACGCTTCGGCCCAACGATATCCATCAGAGCAGCTTCGGCCACGGGCCAGACCATAGCGGAAACCACACCCTGCATTGCACGGATAAGCAACAAATGGATCCAGCTTTGGGCGAATCCGAAAAGAACAAGTAAAAGTGTGTAGCCAAGCAGGCCAACTATCATAAGTGGCTTGCGACCGCGCGTGTCAGAAACGCTGCCCCAGTAGCGAGCTAGAAGCGTACGTGTTCCCATGAATGTTGCCATCATTACACCAAGGATGATTGCGAATTCGGCCACGACATTCTCAGGCACGATGTAACCAGGTCCTGGCGGCTGGGCAAGGCCTCCTTCAAGGGCAATGAGGTAGAAGGACATTGATGGAGCTACAATGCCGAAGCCAAGCATTATCAGCATTGCGTCGATTGCGATGATCATCACGCGAGGATTTGTGTAGAGCTTCCGCGTTTCTTGCAGGGCTGGCTCTGCTTCCATCTATTCCATTCTCCATCCGTATTACGCAAATCAACATCGGCCCCACATATAGTTGCAGATGCGAACACGTCGTACAGACGGAAGCATTTATCTCTGAAACATCGCGCGGTTCCACGACCTCTGCTTAACGATTCCCCGCGTTGAAAATGAGGGGAGTTACGAATTGAAAGATAAGAAAAGGAATCACCCATGGCTAATCCTGCAAACCCGTTAATTGTTCAGTCAGACAAATCAGTGCTACTCGAGGTGGATAATCCTCGTTACGAAGATGCACGTGATTCCCTAGCTCGATTCGCGGAGCTCGTGAAGAGTCCAGAGTACGTGCACACGTATCGAGTCACGCCTTTGAGCCTGTGGAACGCTGCCGCAATGGGGATGAGCCCGAATGAGGTGATTGCGGCTCTTGAGGAATTTGCAAAGTACCCGATTCCTGGTAACATCACACGTGAGATTATCGATTACATGAGCAGGTACGGCATGATCTCATTATACAAGGAGGGGCCTGACCTACTACTCATATGCGAAGACGAAGACCTCGCGGAAGAAATCTGGCGTAGTAAGAAGGTTAGGGAGTATCTGATTGACAGGGTCGATTCAACGACCATGCGTGTCTACCCCACAAGAAGAGGGTTTGTCAAGACTGCGCTGATCGAGATAGGTCACCCTGTGGAGGACGTTGCAGGATACGTAGAAGGAGAAGCGTTGCACTTCGAGTTGAGAGAAACCTCACTTGGCAGCAAGCCATTCCATCTCAGGGGATATCAGAAAGACGCGGTTGCCATCTTCCATGCAGGTGGAGGAGTCAGAGGCGGTTCTGGTGTCGTTGTGCTCCCTTGTGGAGCTGGAAAGACAATGGTCGGTATGGGAGCCATGGAGAATCTTCAGACATCCACTCTGATTCTGTGTCCCAATGTCGTGGCAGTTCGCCAGTGGATAACAGAGCTCCTTGACAAGACAACTCTAACGCCAGAGCAGGTTGGAGAATACACTGGAGATGAGAAATTGATTCGTCCAGTCACTGTTGCCACTTATCAGATTCTGACCTGGCGCAAGTCAAGAGATGATAAGTTCAAGCATTTCAAGATATTCGAAGCAAGAAACTGGGGATTGATAATCTACGACGAAGTCCATCTTCTCCCGGCTCCTGTATTTAGAGCGACAGCAGCCATCCAAGCCACTAGGAGACTAGGTCTCACGGCCACCCTCGTGAGAGAGGATGGACGGGAAGAAGACGTTTTCAGTTTGATAGGGCCCAAAAGATTCGACATGCCTTGGAAACAGCTGGAGGACCAAGGATGGATTGCGACGGCAATCTGCTATGAAATCAGGCTTGAACTTCCAGACGATATGAGACGGAAGTACGCTCTGGCTGAAGACAGGAAGAAATACAGAATAGCAGCGGAAAATCCAAGGAAGCTCGAACTCGTCAAGAAGCTAGTGAAGTATCATAAGAATGACAATGTCTTGGTCATCGGGATGTATCTTTATCAGCTCAATATTATCGCAGAAGAGATAGATGCACCATTAATAACAGGTAAGACACCCAATGCTGAACGGCAGAGACTGTACAATCTATTTCGCACTGGTGAGTTGAAGATTCTTGTGGTTTCCAAAGTTGCCAACTTCGCCCTTGACCTTCCTGACGCCAACGTGGCAATTCAGGTATCAGGAACGTTTGGTTCGCGTCAAGAGGAGGCTCAGAGGCTAGGGCGAATACTCAGACCTAAGAGTGATGGTAGCTTCGCGCGATTCTACTCCGTGGTGACCAGAGATACTCGGGACATGGACTTCGCCGCAAAACGCCAGTTATTCCTAACTGAACAGGGCTACCAATATGTTATCGCAGCAGTCGAAGAGAACGTTTGGGAAGAACCACCCGAAACGTTCTTCAACTAAGTAAGCGAGCTGCCATCAAGAAGCATATGCAACTGTTTCGCCTTGGATTCGAAGTAAGCCCGTAGTGATATTTCAACATCGACTCCCGAGAGGTTTTCCTCAACCTCATTGTTCTCTAGATGAACAAGGCGCTCAAGAGTCCATGCAAGTGCAGAGAACAGCGCCAGTGGAGTCAGTTCTGTGACAATATCCCAATCATCAGATTCTGCAAGAAGAGGAATTATGCGCTCAAAATCCACCGCATCGAGAGGCTCGGTAGATAAGTAGGCAATATCGTATAGAGGACTGCCTACACAGCAAGCGCCGACGTCAAGAAGCAGTGCTCTATCCGATTGAAAGACAATATTGTCAGGACGAAGGTCTCCGTGCATTGTCTTGCTATTCCAGCTTGGAGCATTCCTCATCAGAGTGGCAACCCCCTGCTCGAGTTCTCTGAACGAGTAAACAAAAGAGTCCAATTTGGACGTTTCTGCATTCCAGCAATCAAGTAGCACATTCATTTTGGTGGTGAATCTAGCAGCATAATGCCTTGCAGAAGGATATGAAGGAATATCGGGAATACGAAGTGCTGCCAGACGGTCGAGGCTAGTGTCAACAAGGTCCAACTCGTGCAAGCTGATCTCGCTGAGAGAAGCATGCACAACACCCCGCTCGTAGGCACGTATCATGAAAGGAGTGTTTCTCTCATCCTGAAGACGGCCTATGCATAGTGGTGTTGGACCAAGACCATTCTCAGCCAGACGAAGTGCTATGTGGAACTCGCTCTCAAAAGGGTTGGTTTCAAACACAGTCGTGAGACCTGGAAGCTTCAGAACGTAGCTCGCGACAACACTATGAATCAGGATATTCAGGTTGCTCATGCCGCCTAGTCTGCACGAGTCCAGATGTAGATCCTCGACGTCAGTGCGCCACTCACTCTTCAACAGTGAGAGCAAATCATCCATGGTGTGTCCATGTGCAAGGTCTAGACTGTCCTTCATCTTAGCGCCAAGCATCCTGAAACCACTCAAAGTACTTAAAGAGCACCTGAGGGTGCGTCGCTCATGAATGGAAAAGACATTCTTCTTGTTTTGGCACACCTCTTCAGAAGCAGGGGACCCGTCGTTTCGATAGAGAATGCAATCGAATGTCTTTCATTCAGATGGCGTTATGGTTCACCGAGCAACATCCGGCGAATGTTGACTCTTGCTCTCAATAATGAACTCATCTCAAGGGAAGGAGAGAATATCAAGTCGGAATTCTTGTTCGACCACCAAGAGATCTCGCCAAATCTTGCACACTATCTTGCTGGCAAAGTTCAGTTAGGGAGCGAGATAGAACCAATCCACTAGGTCGTTTCAGATGCTGCGACACGACCAATCGAGGTAAGCAAAGCTGTAAGCTGAATGAAGGGGTTCTTAGCCTGTAGCATTCTGTGACTGATTGTGGCCACTCGATCCAAGATCTGGCTTAGAACGGCAGGGTCAAACGGGCGCCTAGTGATGTCCCGCTCAATCTCCAAGCATATTTCCTCAGGCGTGTAACTTTCTATGGCGATGAGATTCCGCAATGATTTCCGAGCCTTGATGAATTGGCCATCAATCGCAAGAGTAACTACCCGGCGGACCTCTCTAACAAGCTGGGTCTCGGAGCATTCGTACACCCCATCTTCTGTCACTGTGACGGAGCCTGTGGCGGCTACTTGGAGGATGTTGATTGCTCGGCGCATATCGCCCGAAGACTCTCGAGCGATTGCCACTAATGCATCTTTATCTATCTTCACACCTTCAGCCTTGGCTATCCTGGCTACTAGAGATTCGATTACCTCCACGGAAGGACTGGGAAACCTTACTACAAGAGAACGCGATATCACAGCGGGACTCCAGCCTGTTATCGACGGAGTAATAAAAATGAACCGACTGGCATCACTGTAGATCTCCATGGTTCTGCGTAGCGCTTGCTGCATGTTCATATCTAATGCATCAGCCTCGTCCAGAACCAGAATCTTAACGAGCTCATCACTTACCGTCATTGTGGATGCAAAGAGCCTGATTGCTTCTTGCAAGAGCTGGCTCCTGTTGGGACCCCGGGTCTGACCCTTGGCCTTAAGCCGGGCTTTGGCTGCCTGGAAGACAACCGACATATACTCGTCAAGCTCGGTGCGCTCTTGTCGATTTAGCTTGGCTAATGACTGAAGAGAACGTTTAGCTTTTGCAACAGAGTAGTACCTGAGGTCCCTCACGTTCAGGTGCTTGAAGTTTGTTGCGAACATATCACCAAGAATCTCCCGACTAAAGACAATGGCTGCGCTCGTTTTGCCAGTGCCGGATGGACCGAGGAATATCATGTTGGAGTAGGTGCTGGATGCAGCCAAACTTCTGAGGTGAGAGATGGCTTGTTCCTGACCCACGAACTTCTCCCACGAGTCCGGCCTGTACTTCACACACCAGAGAGGAGAATCCACAATAAGCACCGTACCTGAAATCGGGGAGGGGCAAAATAAGGTTGTCCCTACTTAGGACAATGGTCCGTGAAACGCTCAAAAAAAAGCAGTTCAGCAAGGATTGATTAGAACCAAAAGCATCATAAACCATTAATTCCAAGCGGATTGTTTACGGGGGCCGAAATTTCAAGATGCGTAAAGAGAGTCTCGAGCGTGAAATAGAACACATGTTTAGAGAGGACCTTACAAAAGCATACCAGTTTTGGGGAATTGAAGTTTCTGGCAGCAGTACCGGGGACTCGCTTACCAAGATGCTCGCCGAGAAGATGAACGACCCTGATTCCAGAGACCAGGTGTTCAAGACTTTCACTGATGGTGAAAGAGACCTTCTCGGTACGCTTGTACTCAGTGGCGGAGCCTTGAGCTACGACAGATTGAAACCATACAGGAAGATTTACAGCTACGGTCAGCTGAACCAGACAGAAAGAGACCTACGCAAGAAGGGAATCATAATCCGCAAGATGATGGCAAGGCTTACGGATTATGGGAGGGAAGTCGCGGAGTTCAAGGTTCTTGATTTCTTTCAAGTTCATCTGAAAGAGTACTTCTCAAGAAAACCAACGCCGAGCCCTGAGAAACCAAAAAACATCAGGTCGCTTGTGGACGAAAGAGATACCCTTCTCATCGATGCGCTAATCCTTGTATCGTACTTGGCGAAAAATGAAGTTAGATTGACCGGCTCTTGGGAATTTCCAAAAAGAGAGATTGACCACATCAAGAATGCCATGTCCAAACCCACTGAGCACAGGTTCGACCTCGTCCAAAAGATGGCAAGAAAAGCAGGTGCGTACGCGATTGTGGGTGAAAACAGAGCAGTACCTGGAAAGGTCAAAGCTCTCTTCTCAGGGAAGCAAGATGAGGTTTCGCGAAGAGTACTGTTTTCGGCTCTTGGAAGGAGCAGGGCGATTTGGGCCACTCCTGACCAGCCCACCGAGTACACTCTCAATCTAATCATATGCCGCCTCAGGGAGGCCACACAGAAAGAGTGGATCAGTATCACCGAGATGCGTGAGTGGATACGAAGCGAGCTGTTCATTGAAGGACAATCGCTCAAGTGGATACAGGTTGATGATAGTCGCGTGAGGCTGGCTCTCGAAACGCCCGTCCTTCTAGGACTTTTGGAAGCTGCCTACAAGGGGAAGAAGCTGGAAGCTGTACGCCTGACTCAGAATGGAGAAGCCGTCATATCTCGGAAGCGGAAGCCCAAGACCGAGAATGGAGACACTTTCATCGTTCTGCCCAATTTCGAAATTACTGTCTTCAGTTCAGAGATGGACTACTACAAGCTTTACAACTTGATGCTCTTCACCATGCCTGTGAAGACGGATGTTGTTAGTACATTTCGCATTACAGACAGGTCCATCTTTCAGGCTATTGAGGTGGGATTGCGAGAGCATCAAATACTGGAGTTTTTAGAGAAAGAGAGCAGCAAACGTGTGCCCAAGAATGTAATCAGGTCCATCAAGGACTGGACCTCGCAAACAACCTTCGCAACAGTGTCTGACGTGATGCTCTTCGAAACGGAGAACGAGCGTGAGCTTGAGAACTTGCTTCTAATCCGCGACTTCGGCAGCAATGTTGTAAGAAGAGTAGGGCCTACTGCTGTCATCATAGCTGGAGATATGGAGAAGTTTGGCGAGAAGTTGCGCAAGCACAAGTGCAACGTTAAGATTGCGGGCAAGCAGAGTATCGAGAGTGAGGTTTCAAAAGGAACAGCGATCACCGAACAGGTCTTGCTCTACGGAGACCAAACGACAGCTGATGTGCCTGAGGATTGTGTCGGGTGTCCTGCAATAGCGACCTGCAATAGAGTTGCCCGAAGAAAGCCTCGTGCGAGGAGGTAGATAGTTGTGGCCGATTCCCTGCTTCCGGAAGCTCTAGTCGGCGAGTTTTTCGGCGTGGGGAGTGTTGGTGATTCTGATTTTGAAACCCCGGTTGAGTACGTAAAGCCCTTGAAACTGCCCTATGCCTTTCAGATGACAGGCCTTCGGGAGGAGGACATGATACGGCAGTTCGGCGCATTAGTCGACGGTTTTGAGGAAGAAGACGACTACATTCTTGATGTGAACTTGTTCGCCTTCCGGGAGATGCTGGAGGATGACAGCTCTCTACTTCCAGATGAGGAACACGCGCACAGTTTGTACATGATGATGGACGGTGGTCACTACGAGTTCTTCAAGACTCAGCAAACAGCGCCTGCGACAATGTGCTTCAGTACTTTGGATAGTGACGGGAAAAGGCTTGTTTCAAAGAACATGTTCCAGTTCTACACTGCCCTAATGAGCAGAATAGCACGAGGTCAAGTTGAACATCTGAGCTCGCATTGCGACAACATAGTCCTTTGCCAGGACGACCCGGCACTGGGATTCGTGATTCAGAAGGTCGAGAGTGGAGAGGTTGCAGATCTTACAGTAGATAGCATCATTCGTGCCACTGACGGGATATATCCAGCGAATACAATTCCCAGCTACCACTATTGCGATGACTGGAGGCTCTTGGAGAGGGACGGAACTCACATCTTGTGGGCCAGCACTCCGAAAATTGCCCATCTTGATCTTGTATCCTATCCACCAGATATCAGCTCAGGGCAGGCTGAAATGCTCAACGTCTTCATGGAGAAAGGTGGAGGTCTAGCTCTTGGAGTTCTGCCTAATGTGGATGACGGTTACTCAAAGCCAGTGATTGAAACATTGAGAGAGAATCTGAAGCAGTCTCTTCTGAAGTTCCAAAACAGCGGTGTGAACCTTGAATTGCTGAGCGTCAACTCAATGCTATCAACGCAGTGTGGACTCTCGAGAGCCACTCCCAAGCTGAGCAAAGAGATTCATGAAAGAAGCAAGGAGTATCCCTCGGTATTCAGAGAAACCGTGGCGCGATTCCTGTAGATGCACTGATACAGAGATTTGGGATAATCTTAAGAGAAGGATGCGTCGATTTGATGCTTATCGTCAGTAGGTGGATTTGATGGCTGAAGAGAGCAAAGAACCAGGCAAAGTGATGAAGTTCATCCAAGATTACAGAATGAAGATGCTAATACCTGAGCTAATAGTTGTGTTCTGCGTCTTCTACTTGGCGGAAGAATCGCTCACCACGAATATGTACGCAGGCCTAGGCATTTGGGGTCTAATCCTTCAACCTCTATACATGGTTCCAAGCGGGTTACTCGTACTCGTGACCGCATTCACGCTTCATGGCATCTATCCTCTGGACAACTACCACGAAGGCAAGATATCTGACCTGCCTAAAGCAGCCGTGGTTATGATTGTCGTGTCATTCATTCTTCTTCCCGGCTTGGTCCTAATGCAGATGCTTGGCTACTACATGACGGAAGCAACTGAGTTCGTATCAAGAAATCCATTCTGGGAACGCGTTGAAAGCCTTGGAGACCTCCTATTCTACGCAGGCCCAGTGTTCTTTGTAGGGCTGCAGTGGTGGCTGTTCATTCCTGTGTTCTTCCTATCACAAGGTATCGATGGAATCCACAAGATCGCTCATCATGAAACCTCAAGCGAGAAGATTACGGCGATATTCTACTTCCTTTTCCCCATCTCTATGCCGTTCTTCTTTAACCCAGTTGAGATTATGGCGATGGCGGCGGTTTCGATTCCGGCATTTGCGTTCTACTCCTACATAAGACCGTACTACACATATGTAACAGCAGTTCATACCCTGACGTTCGCGATTCTCGTTGTTGTCACACTATTCCTTGCGCAATACCTTCCTCTGTTAGACTTGTGGTATCCAGGGTTTATTCCGCCTCACGTGCCACCCCGGTTATGGTGACAACATACTAAGCAAGCAATAAGAGCATTGACAACTTGAGGTCCAACATTGCGGCAGCGAGTATGTCAAGTCAGCATGGACCAAAACTGCGATGCGCTGTGATGCTACTCTGCATCATCAAAAGTAGGCTTTCGCGTTGCTACGTCCTCGTCTTCCTCTCTCAGTTTGTGCTGGAACGGCCTGCCTTGACCATAAATTACCGGGTCTGCATCGCGAGTCTTCGACATTATTGTGCCAAAGCCGATAACTTGGACTATAACAGAAACAATGCCGATGAGGAAGACTTCAAGAAAGAATTCGTGTTCGAATAACTGTGTGAACCAGACATAGGGGTATGCGACCGCCTGGATCGCGATTCCAGTCATCATCATCAAGACCCATTTGTTTGTCCAGTTCTTTGAAACCATTAGTATCACAGACCCTCGAACCGAAATTTCGGTGCAATTGCCACCGGGATTCAGTCTAGCAATTAAAGATGCCTATGTTTTATTGCTGGGCTTCATTGTAATTCTTCTTGAGCTCCTTTGCAAGGATACTTGCTAAGGCACGAAAATCCTTCTTCGAGATGTTAGGCACACTACTTGTACGCTTGGGGATGTCAAATCGCGCGACTATCACTGTCACATCGTCGTCCATCGAGAACTCCAGCATTGCCGGATACTTTGTTTTAATCGACGGGTACTTGTGTACTGGTAGGACCTCAGCGCCCTTGTACACCGTGCCGACCAGGTAAGGATATGCAAAGCCAGAGTGTGATACTTGGACCTGTATCGTGACTGTTTCCGGAAGACCTTCAACATAAGCCTTGCTTTCGGCTTCAAGAATGGTAAGCACCTCCTCTCTCTCACCAATCTCAACATTCATGCCAGCACGGATATTTGGAACAGTTTCAAGCTCGCTCGCGAACTCGTACACATCCCCACTCAAGAGTGGCTTGAAGAACTCGCTTGCATCAATGGAGGGAATCCGAAAACCGACAATGAAACTGCCGATAGATGCAATGGCATAGATAATCATGATCAGAAAGATTGAATCCCATAGTATACCGAAGAGTGGAACCATCAAACCACGTATCAGCGATAGGTCATAGATGTAGCCTGCAACTCCCAGAGTGCCGACTACAGGAAGCAAGAGGCAGCACCCGCATGTACCTCTTGGATGGGAAAAGAGAACTCCGTACGCATCTTCATAATCCTCAGTCATGTTTTCGTACTCGGAGAAGCTCATCCAGACCTTGCGCGAGTTCCATTTGCCGGCCTTGTAATCTATGGCCCTTTTCGACCCAGCACCAAAAAGACTCGACAGCAAGACCAGGCCCAAGGGTATCCCAATGAACACGGCAATGGTTGTGGCTTCATTTACTGGTTCTGAAAACTTCAACCAGATAGCAACCACTGTTGTTACGACCAGCAGTAAAGCAAAGACCTTGTTGATTGTTTTTTGCCGACTATAATCTATGAAGTTACCCTGAGTCAATCAGCATCACCCGTTCCTGTGTAATCTGGTAAACCGTCTTCAGTCATAAGCTCATCGCTTCTGATGCTTTCCAGGTTATCTTCATTGGGGCGCGAGGTCACACTTACTCCAAGCTCGTCCAGTATCTCTTCGAGGAGTGGATTAGCGCCCTTTGCAGCCACGTAAGCCTGGAGGGTTCGCTTCACGAGACCTTGCAGACTCTCTGAAGTCACGCCGCCTGGGGTGTCGGTTTCCACTGTCCATCTACCTTCAGCTGGTTCGAAATTCATGACAGATATCGCCTTGATGAAACGGCCTCGTCTGTCGAGCTCGGCTTCAATCCTAGCTGCGCTCTCAATACCGTCGATGCGAGCAACTACTGTTGGGTCACGTATCGTATAGTACCCCTCAGATTCACCAATGCTAATCCTGACGCCGACCCAAGAGATGCCGGGAGTGTTCCAAAGAACGCGGACAGCGTTTCTGAATTTCCGAGGGGTGTTGAAAGGAAACTGTTGGCTCGCGTCAGTTGGCACAGCTCTGTATGCCAAGACTGAGAATGTCACGCCGAAGAGAACCTGTAGTACACCAAAGACATGCGGGATGAAGAGTATTAGAAGGAAGGGCAGTACCATCACGAGAGCTCCGGATGACACAGCAGCAACAAACCAGATAACCGCAAGGAAAACCAGTTTGTAATCTATGTGTGCAATGATATGCGAGTACTCTTTTGCGTACTCACGCATGACACCCTCGAACTCCCTGTAGTCAATCTCGCGGTTGCGGTGGACCCATTCAGGGGCGGTGAATGATACTTGGTGCTTCATGACCCAAGTGATAAACAGGATGGGAATCATCATGCTGACGAGTAGTCCCGTTGTAGTGAGAATCCAATTCAGAGGACCAAAGTACAGTGTGAGGAGTACATATTGGGTCGATCCGATTGCAAAGACGACCCATAAGAAAATGACAACAACTAGTATGACATGGAAGATTGTTAATGATCTGTATGTCAGCGGGGATTCTGACACGAACTAGGCGCCTCCTTGGGAAGGAGCTAGTTGCCAGATTTAAGCACTTGTGGATTATTCAACCGCTATTCCCAAACTGGACAGCGTTTCTCTGGCTGCTTCGCTGTCACCTCTTATCCGAAGCGATTCCAAGAGGATTAATCCAACCGCATTCTCAGTCACAAGCTTAACATCCTTCACACCCAGCTCATTGATGCGAGAGGGAACCGGGTTACGAACATAGTACCCTCCTTTATCGTCCCCAACATACTTCCTGAAATGACGGTCTCCAGAAAACCACCACCATATCACTTCTGGAGAGGTGTCTGACAGATAAAGCCTGAAGAGCATCTTCGTAATTGCTCCCAAATCGTCAGACCAAGATTCGATGTACGAGTCTTTCTCGTGACCGCTGATTCGTGCTATAACACGAGGGTTTCGGTAAACATGTAATCCGGTGAATTCTGCGGCGTCCACTACCACGCGGATGTGCGAAATGCCTGGAACCTTAGATTGTTTCCGGGCCAACCATGCTGCCTCCCTGACCAGTGGCATCGTAAAATCATCAGATGCCAAGTTCGCTGAGCCCAGATACATTGCAGCGAATGAAGTAAGATAGATCAGTGTCAGCAAGGCAGCCTCAAGCAGTGCTGCGTATTGAGCTAGCCAAGGGGTTTCGTACTGTGTCCATAGGGGCAACCCAAACATGGCGAGTATGAAGAGTACGGGGATGAAGAAAAACCAGAAATTACCAGAAGCCGCTAGCCGAGTGTAAGCCCGATTGTGCTTCTGCGCAAAGGACTTGCATTCTTCAAGCTTAAGTTGAATTGGTTCGAACTTCCACTCAGGTCGATTGTATTCGACAGCCTGTTTGCCCTTCCAACCCACAAATGCGCCCATCAATGTAGCCAACACGGGTATGCCTAGGAACCACAACAGAATCGCCATGAAGTCCATCGGCTCGCGTCCAACATATGTTGAACCAGCCCAGTATCCGCCGAACAGGCTGAGCGCAGTCCCTACAATTAGCACGGCCATGACCACGTTGAGTGAGCGGTAACGAACTGGTGATTCCGTCATAGCGAGGCAGCCCTCCTCTGATTCGCATCATGCTTGCTCTTTAAGCGTATCGTCGAGAGTGTGCTTATCGTCGAGTGTGTGCCACGCTACTCATGTAGATAACACTCTCTTCGACGCCATCTAGGTCAAGCAGGTTGTTGAGCTCATCATCGTACAGGGCTCCAATCTGGCAGCTTCCAAGCCCAAGGCCCTCCGCGGCAAGGGCTAGGTTCTGCGCGATATGACCTGCATCAAGAAACACGTATCTGTACGCGCGTTGGAGATACTTCCACTTCGATCGTTGAAAGACTGCGGCCCAGATGAACACAACTGCAGCATTCTCTGCTATCTGTTGGTCAAGAGCCCCAGCGCGTACTGCTTTGACCATATCGCCCGCCTTAAGCAATTCGAGCTCATGCGTTTCAATCGAATAATGGTATAATCCAGGTTCAATACCCACAACTCTATTGATGAAGAGGTAGGTCTCAATTGGATACAGCGCTCCTGCAGATGGTGCAGTACGAAGGGCACTTCCGCTAACCTTAGCCGAGATTCCTTGAGATGCCCATAGCATCTGTGAGAGTTCTTTCTGAATGATTGGCTGTACATTGTATGCACGCTTACTCCGCCTTTTACTAAGAACTTCCCAAAGGCCAGGTCCGTTCTCAATGTCAGGTGAAGGCAGTGGAATTCGGTGAGCATTAGGGTACTCCTTGTACACAGGAGGTTTCGTTGACCAATCGAGGCTATGTTTCGGAAGCTTTCCGCGCTCGTATTTTGTGCCTACGTAAAACTCATCACCGATGTCTGGGGTCATTCTATCACCACTTAGGCTACCTCGGTACGTCCTGTCAATAAAAAGGGCATTGTCGAAATCAGGCATTTCTGTATCTGAGGGATAAAACTTTATCTTGGAATTCAGTACGACCCCCCTGTCAGGCAGACAGATTCCACTGACACATCTGAAATAGAGTTCATGGAGCTTGATACGATGCCCGAAACCGAAGATAAACACGGAGACGTTGAGAAGTCCACTGTTGAGTATCTGAAGAGGAAAGCTGAGAAACCAGGCAGAGATGCAATGATTCTGCATCCATTCTATCGGGGCAAGGTTGCCACAGCCTCGAAGGTCCCAGTGCGCACCTTTGACGATTTTGCAATCTGGTATACGCCGGGTGTAGCCAAGGCATGTCTGGCCATCAAGGAGAATCCTGAGCAAGCCTACGAGATGCTGAATAAAGGAAACATGGTTGCTGTTGTGACTGACGGGACAAGAGTCCTCGGACTCGGCGACATAGGTCCCTTGGCAGCGGGTCCCGTGATGGAAGGGAAGGCAATCCTGTTCAAGTATTTGGGAGGCGTTGATGCTTGGCCAATATGTCTTGACACCAAAGACCCTGACAAAATTATCGAAACGGTGAAGCTAATTCAACCGTCGTTCGGTGGAATCAACCTGGAGGATATCTCCAAGCCAAAGTGCTACGACGTCCTTGAAATCCTCAGAAATGACCCTGATGTGAACATTCCCGTTTGGCACGACGATGCACAGGGCACTGGAACAGTCGTCCTTGCAGGTGTAATGGGAGGACTTCGTGTTGTGAAGAAGCACATGGAGAACATCACTGTAGCCATGCTTGGTGTGGGTGCTGCTAACACGCGCACGGCCTACCTTCTTATTGCAGCCGGAGTCGACCCGAAGAACATCGTGATGGTAGACAGCAAGGGAGCAATCTACGCCGACCGTGACGATATCGTAGAGCAGAAAGACTATGACAGGTTCAAGTACGACCTTGCACAGAAGACCAATCCGGAACGGATGACTGGCAATCTTGGCGAAGTCATTGAGGGAATGGACGTTCTCATCGCTGCCGCGAAACCAGTGCCAGGCACGATAAAGAAGGAATGGGTGTCAAAGATGGCTGCAGACTCTATCGTATACGCTTGCGCAAACCCACTTCCGGAGATTTGGCCATGGGACGCAAGAGATGCTGGAGCACGGATTATTGGTACTGGAAGATCAGACTTCGACAACCAGATCAACAACTCCCTTGGATTCCCAGCCATATTCCGTGGCACTCTTGATGTAAGAGCAACGACTATCACTGATGAGATGTGCATTGCAGCCGCTCAAGCACTTGCAGATATCGGAGCAAAGGGAGCGTCAGACAAGAAGGTCATCCCTACAATGGACCATTGGGAGCTCTACCCGCTCGAGGCTACTGCAGTGGGCATGAAAGCCATAGAACAGGGAATCGCTGGGAAGGAGTGGGAAGAAAAGGAGCTCTACAAACATGCAGAACACATCATTAGGGTCGCCCGTGCTTGCACAGACAACCTCTACGAGAAGGGATGCATTCCTAAGGCTCCACCAACGTAGATAGTCAAGGAACACATATGCGGCTGGCGCTCCCGCCGCGCATTCTTATTTTGTTATGCCTGTTTCTGAAAGAACACGAGTGCTGGCGCAGTCTAGCGAATTCTACGCCGGAAGTAGAACGACCCCAATAGAAAGGGTATGGCGACTATGAGCACCATGACGATAATTGCGTTAATTCGGGGATTGTGATCAGGACCATCTGGGCTGAGGTCTACGTCATAGTCGGGAGTAAGGGGATCTAGACCTTCAAAGAGCTCCAGTTGATCTCGAAGACCATCGCCATCAGAATCTTCATTCAAAGGGTCCATTCCCAGAGCAATCTCCTCAACATCCAACACCCCGTCTGAGTCACCATCCTCAGAGAATGGATCTGAGCTATTCTGATACTCTTCTAAATTCGTGAGGGTGTCGCCATCTGGATCCGATGAAGAATCATTTGTGAGAGGGTCCGTCTTGAACTCAACTTCCCAGCCATCTGGAATTTGGTCCGAATCGGTGTCGTTATTCAATGGATGAGTGCCAAGCCCGATTTCTTCGAAATTGCTTAGGCCATCCGAATCCGCGTCTTCCTCCCTGTCATTACGCAGAGGGTCAAGACCGAATTGAACTTCGAGCCCATCCCGCATACCATCGTTGTCCGTGTCTGGCACAAAGATGTCTGTTTCGGCCTCTACCTCGTCCTCATCGCTGAGACGATCTCCGTCCCAATCAAGAGGAGGAACAGGTTCTGGCCAGGAGTATTGCTCAGAATCGATAACGCCATTGCCATCAATATCGGACGAGTAGTCTACGTAGAGCTCCACATCTGAGGTTGTGTTTTCAAGATTGGTTACGATTACTTCGAGCGGGCCGATGGGAGCTGGTTCGTTACACTCAATCGTGAAGTTCTCTTCTGTGATGACGGTAGTCGGAAGCAAGTCTGTCGCGCCATGTCGTACTCTAACAGTGATGTTGCCGTAGTCAGGGGTTGTGCCATAGACTGTGAGAGTCTGAGGAACGGTCATCACCGCCCTGAGGGGCGCAGAATCGAAACCGCCTAGCATAGGCTGCAGCTTCTGCGTTGTCCGCTGACCGTTGCCCTTGCTTCCCAAGTACACAGCAACGGACGCCGCGGCTTGAGCAAGATACCTAGCTTGCGTCAGATTATAGGCAAAACTGGATATCCTGTCTGGAGGAGGAAATTCGGGGTCTGGTTGGTGGCCACTCTTCACGTTTACAGCAGGGAATCCATGATCCCAGAAGGCCCAGTGGTCAGTCTGAGTCAGCCACTGTTGCCGAATAGTAACGATGTCCAGGCCAGACCGTTTCATAAAGGCATCCAGTAATTCTGCGAGGTATTTTGTTTTGAAGTAGTTACTCGCCATGTCGTGTTCAATTGCGATTCGCTCCCCCTCTGGCTGAAGTGGATCATAGAAGAGAACCTCATCGAAGTTGTAGAATGCGATGACTTCTACTTGCTCGTTATCGAGTATTTGGGCCACCTCTTTGGAGCCGTACATGGCACGAATTGTCCTCTCGGAATCCACGAACTCCATATTGGCCTGAAAGAAGCAATAGTAAACATCAATCGGCAGTCGGAACTGTGACAGAATGGAAGCGATTGCCACGACGACCGCACACCCGGCACCGTTCTGCTCGACACCTCTGGGGGAGGTCTCTGAGCTATCCAGATGCGCGCCGAAAACGATGGAACGGTTATCAACGCCGTATCCGGGCTGACATCCCACCACTGAGTCATGCGCTCCCCAGTAGTCTGCAGAGATTGACATCGACGCCAATCGTTCAATGATGTTATCACCGGCGGCGTAATACCCCTCAGATGGCCCGAAACGATTGCCAGTGCCAGTGATTTGGCTTAGGGGTGTAAGGAAGTGGGTTATTTCACCCATGTCAAATGCGATGTCCCACCAGTTCAAAGCGTTGTATGGGTCAGGAACAATCTCGAAGGGCTGCTCAGGCTGCTCAGGTCCCTCAGGCTCAACTGGGGGCGGAAGCAATTGCATGACAGCAACAGCTGCCATAGAGATGACTGCAAGAATCACAACAATGGCAGCCAGCTTGCGTCGTTCCATAAGCAATCGATTCCTAAATTGTCCGTTTCGACTAGACAATTGCGCCCTAGCTTGCCATAAATATGCGCCGAAAGGAGCATTTCTAGTCCTGACCAATGCTGTTGGTTGTGTGCGCACCTATCGGCAAGCATATTTAGACCAATGAAACCGCAAGCACTAATCTGTTGCAGTGATGGAGTCATGTAGATTGTCGTACGATCGTTGCGTTAGGTGCGGGTCTTGTATAATACTCTGTCCAGTCTTCGACGCGATTGGAGAAGAGCAGTACTCGCCAAGAGGTAGGACTTACCTTCTACAGGTCATGGACCTGATTGAGGAAGATAAGGAACTGGGCAAGGAGTTCCGAAGGCTTCTGTTTCAGTGCACGTTTTGCGGAAGATGCTCAGAGATCTGCGCGTCTGATGTAGACCTTCTCAAGGTGTGGCACGAGCAGCGAGGCAAGGCAGTAAGTGAGGCACCTGAGGAATTTGGGTATCTAGATGCACTTGGGAAGTCCTTGGCGAATATGATGAATATCTATGGACTCGATCCTGAAGATAGAGCGGAATTCTGGCTTGACGAGCTTGAAGATGAAATCCCGGGTATCGCAGACAGGGTCTATGAGGAAGGAAAGACAGCCGACACCATGGTGTTCCTCGGTTGTCTGATGTCTTTCAGAGCCAGTCAGATGGATGTCTTGCGCTCGTTGTTCCTCACTCTAGAGAAGCTCGACGTGGACTACCTCGTGATGGGTGCTGAGGAGTTTTGCTGTGGTCACCCACTTCACCTGATGGGCGACGATGACGGTGCAACCAAGCTTAGAGAACACAACAAGGGAGTAATGGAGAGCGCAAAGGCAAAGCGCGTGATCACTTGTTGCCCCGGATGCCTGATTCAGATATCAACAAACCACAACCTGAAGGAAGACATTGAAGTCCTACATCATACTCAGCTGTTCGACCGGTTGCTGGAAACCATCCCCAAATACAAACAGGAAGAGGAATTCTCATATCATGACCCATGTGAACTCCACAGAATCTGCAATGTGAAGACTGAACCACGGTCCTTGCTGAATAAAATGGGCGTGGAATTTGAGGAGATGGACTTGAGTTGTTGTGGGGGTGGAGGGCTGTTGAGAATGACAGACCCAGACCTCAGTGACGAAATAATCCAGATACGCGCTCAAAAGGAGAAGCTTGGTGACAGGTTAGTATTGACCTGCTGTCCCTCGTGCCGCGAACAGTTTCTAGGAGCTAATCTCCGTACTAGAGACATTGTAGAGATTCTTGCGGACGCCCTTGAAGGAGGAGAAAAATAGAATGAAGCTCAGAGACATAGCCATTGGCGCAAATGCATCAATCTACCTGCGCATGGATTTCAAGAAGATCAAGGGTGTGTTCTATCCCCGGACGGAGCAGGAAATCATAGACGCAATAGCAACGGCACACGATGGTGGATACAGCGTGACCCCGAAGGGTGGAGGCTCAGGTCTCTCAGGGGCATGCACTGGTGGCAACAGAGAACGAGTTATGATCAGCACCCTCCGGATGAGGGAAGTACTCACAGTCTCCAAGGACCAAGGCTATGCAGATGTTCAGCCCGGCGCCACGCCCGACGAGATTAATGCCCTTATTGAGCCAATAAGAATGAAATTCTGGGTAGCACCCAGCAGTAGGGACATTGCTTCAGCAGCTGGAATCCTCAGCACGGATGGCGGTGGGAACGATACTTGGGTCAATGGCACCATGAGGGATAACACAATCAGAGCGAAGATGGTCCTGTATGATGGAAGACGCCTGACTGTGGATTGGAATGGTGTCACTTCAGATGATTCAGAACTTGAGGCAGAACTCAATAAGAAAGGTATGACTATCAGCGATGTCGCAAGTGCTCACGGCACGCTTGGATTCATCACCGAGCTTCGAGTGAAGATTAAGCCATTTCCCAGCGAGAAACTCGTGGGAGGACTGGCGAAGTTCGAGGACTGCAATGCAATGGGTCGGGCATTGAGTGAGCTTATCAAGAGGAAAAGCCCGATAAGGTATGGCGAAACCGTCGCGGCAGCTCACGAGGACATAAGAGAAGGCCTCGACCTGCCACTCCTAACTCTGGAATTCCCCGAGGACTTTGCATCAGAATTGAAGGACATATTGGACTATTCTGATCTGGATTCCGAAGGGCTTGCCAAAATGAAGGATGTCAGAATTAAGCTGCCAAAGAGGAATCCAAATGAAGGGTTGCAGATTGCCCTGTTTGAGGGATTTGGATACCACGGCGATAACCTATTGAAAATGCAAGATGCCATCGATGAGATTAACAGCCTCTTGATAGGACATGGTCTCGCACTATTCGCTAGGTATGGCCATGCACCAAGCAAGTGGTATCTCGGCGACAACAGTCCAGCGTACGGTGTCATACTCCACTCTCGTGAGATAAAGCCAGAGGACAAGACCAGCCGCGAAATGTTCGATACGATAACCGATATCGTCGCGAAATGCAATGAGCTAGGCATAACGCCGAAGCCCGAGCATAAGTGGCCGTTTAGTGATGAGGAGAAGAAGACCCGCATCAAAGAGCTTCGGGAGGTTATGGGAACTGGGTTCAATGATTTCATCCTCGACCCCAATGGAGCCTATGACACACTGAGCTCTCTGGTCTAAAGCGATTCGAAGGTGAAAAATAGTTTCGGTCATCTCCGAGGGGTGCTTTTAAGGGTTCTTCGAAATCAAGCTTTGATGAGAATGGTCAGACCTCAACGAATCAGCCCAAAGGGCCTCTTTGACCCCTACTTTATTCCTGATCGCTTGCTCCATCGGGAACGCGAGATGCGGATGATTGACAGCGTTTATCGCGACAGTTACGAAGATGACTACGGTATCAACTGCCTTGTTCATGGGATAACAGGAGTGGGAATGACTGTCTTCTCAAGGTATTTTCTCACCAAGATTATCCCGGAGCAGTTTGACTCGTACACAATCTACGTGGACGCCAAGCACAAGGAGGTCCTTGAGATTGTTTCAGAGCTCAACGATAAGATTCACAGGTTGTCAAACAAGCCCATCACCGTAGCTTTTGACTTGGATAGACTCTGGATGCAGTTCAAACGTACTGCGGCTACATCCTCGAGAAGAGGAGTTTTCGTCATAGATAACATAGATGAGAATAACGAGGAGGTCTACACCAAGGTTGCCATGCTATCCAAGGAGATCAAGGCAAGTACGATTGGCATTCTAAACAGCCATGATTACAGAATGCTCACGAAGGCACCGGCGACACAGATGGCGTACGACTTTGAGGTGCCCTTGGATACCTATACCCAATCACAGCTTTATGACATAGTGAGGTTGCGTGTGGAAGACACGTTTCCTTTGGGGCTCACCGACGAGATTATCAGGTACATAGCCGACTTGGTCTGTGAGTTTCAGGCATCGACGCCCAGGACATCGATTGAGGCACTCAAAGCACTCTGGCCGCTGGCTCAGAGAGGACAGGAGATAACCTCAGATATTGTCAGATCTGCAACATCCAGAATCACGACGCTCGGTCGGGATAACGACTACATGGACCTGATAGACACAATAAGCATGAACGATTTCATGACCCTGCTTGTGCTTGAGGCATTGAGCGAGCATCTAATGCGCTACAAGACTGAAACGTACATTGATAGACAGACACTCAACGAGCTTGTCTTAATCAAGTGCGAAGAGCTAGGAGTCAAGCATTCAGTAGACGACATTGACAAGAGCCTGCAGACACTCATCTTCCAGAGCGTTGTCTTTGAATCAGGTTACACTCGAGACCTGCTTTATCTGTTGGTGCCACCCGAAATACTCTATGACACTGCATTGAATCTAAGACGTGAGCTGGCTAGCAGAAAATAGCCTACTTTGGCGTAGGTTTGAAGGAAGTAGTCAAGTGTGGGTCGGAAGCTCTGCCCGCACAAGCACGTCTTTATTCGCCCTTTAGTGCCTTCTTTTCCTTGACCTCTATCTTGGCCCAGGCTTCGAGTCCGTCAGCACCCTGCAGTGCGCCGACCTCTACATCCCAATTGTTGGCTTCAATGAGAGCAATCCAGCCTTTTCCGTATGGATCATCATTGAGCAGCCCAGGATTGGCCTTAAGGTCTTCATTCGTTTCAATAATCGTGCCCGTTACAGGGCTCTTGACTGCCCCGGTCCACTTGCCGCTTTCTAGAGTACCAACGCTGCGGCCAGCCTTGACCTCCTTGCCTGGAGGTCTCAGGCGAATGAATTTGACCTTTCCTGCAGCATAAGAGCCGAGGGAAGTCATTCCAAGACGTACCTTTCCATTCTCCTTCTTAATCCAGAGTTGGTCGGTTCCACCTCCAAGGTAGAAAAGATCTTCTGGAAAATCAAAGCCATCGACTGTAACCATGTCTTAGTCACCAAGCTGATGTCGGTCCGGTCCTCACTTAAGAGAATTTCGGACCGACACCGTCTAGGTCCTTTGCTTGGAACTAATCCTCCGAAGACTCGCCATTGATTACTTTTCGGAGCTGCTCGGCATCATCGACTTCAACTTCGACGTACACAGGGCCGGAGTACTTGCAGTCGTCACAGTAGTAAGTATCCGGTACGAGCCAGCCGCTGACTGCGCTCTTGGCCGTGTGAATTCGCTGACTACCACACCTAGGGCATACTCGTATCTTCTTGCTCGTCATGACGTTTCTCCCGGCGGAACAGGTCGGGATGAGCAACGGCGTTCCGACTATTAAATCACCTGCCGGAAGTAGGAGATGGCGCGATTTAATTCGGGGGGTCATTATTACTATTGGTACTGACATATCTCTGAGATGAAAGGGACAGAATCTAGTTTCAGATTGGGATTCTCCACTGCAGACCAAGTCAAACGCAGCGTCATACCCACAGGAATTGTTGCCCTTGACAAATTACTAGGAGGGGGATTAGAAACCAGCCTGATGTATCTGTTCTATGGAGACCGCTGCCTCAATGACGACCTACTTCGGATTGCTGTTCAAATGCAACTTCCTGCGGAACGCAAGGGAATGAATAGCCCGACCATAATCATTGACAGTGCCAACATAATCAAGATAGACAAGCTCACTGACTATTCCTTTGAGTTTGAACTTGAGCCCGAGGAAGTCATGGAACGAATCTACATCTCGCGCGCATTCAATTCGAGTCAGACGTACGCTCTCGTGATGGAGCAACTGCCATCGTTTTTTGAGCGAGTGCCCGCGCGGTTGTTGATTATTGCAGGCCTGCCGGACCTGTACATCTCCGAGAGGATGATGACTGGAGAGGGCCTCCAACAGCTCACCCACATGGCGACCAAGTTGATGACTCTCACATTGAATAGGGAAATAGTCACTCTGGTTTCTGCACCGTCATCTCAGAAGAACCGCGAACTACCAGCAGGGGGAAAGGCCCTCTCAAGCTGCGCGCAGGTACACATTCACGTCTCCGAGTCAGAGTCCCACATCAAGTATACCCTGGCAAAGCATCCACAGTATCCTATCAGGCGAACCTCACGAGTCAAGCCTTCGGACTTCGGAACGACATTGCCGCTCTCACACTTCCTAGATGGATCTGACGGAGAATAGAAGTGAGAGGGAATTCGGAGCCTTCTACTCTTCACCCAATCCAAAGCTCTTGAGAAGCTCATCAACGAAACCTCACGGTAGCTCCCTTGCCTGGAAAAGGAACAGTGAAGCCCCTATTCCTCTTGGCCGCCGAGGCTCCTAATCAGATCCTCAACAAGGTCTCGTGGAAGGCTTTTGGCCTGCTCTAGTATGGTGTCAATCTCGTGGGGCGGTACGCCACGTTGCTCGAGGTCCTTCTTCAGTTCCTTGATCTCATAGTCGCTGAGTCGTTCAGATGATGGGGCGGCTTCCACTTTGGCTTCTCGCTTAATGGTGGTGACAACATCCTCAGCTTCCGCATCCTCAGGTGGTAGTATCACGGTTTCGGACGGCAATACCGTGGGCTCGGCACTTGGCGCCTTGAGCACTTCCACTCCACGAATTTTGTGCTGGGCCTCCTCTGCCACCAGTTCTTTAACCTCGTCGACGGACTTGCCCTCACGCCGCGCCACTCGAATCGCCTCCTGATGGATGACCTCCTTGATGAAGGCTGCCTGCTCACTGTCTAGCATCTTTGAGATATCTGCCTTGAAATCATCAAGCTCCTGTGTGTTCAAGTGTGTGAGTATTGAGAGCTGAACCAGCAGTTCTCCAAGCTCTGGAATATCTACTATAATCGCGACTTCAGGCATCTGTGATGCTTGTCGAGTCATTTCCAATTCGATGAATGTATCATTGAAGAGTTCTGCAACAAGTTCCTGTCGACTCCGGACATCCTTCACAGGTTTGGGCATCTTGCCTTTCCGTAGTGCCTTGATTTGACCGTTTATCTTGCGAAGCTGCTTTGGCATCTTCAAAACCTTGACATACAGAATAACGCCCATGATCAGTACGGCGGCAAAAGGCAACACATAGGTTACAGTCGTTGCCACCAGTAGATCGTTGTCATTTGGATTGACTTCATATGATATAGCGATTGTAACCCGCGACTCGTAGTTCTCCTTGAACATCGTGATAATGAAGAACCCACCAGTTTCGTCAATCTCCTTGCCAAAGATGGTAACAACATAGCGACCGTCTATAGTGGGATGTGACTTAATGTCAATGGAGATGGCTGCTGTGTCATTTCGGTTGTAGTCCCAGGAGGCCCCCATGACACCTGACGAGCCGTGTGTTTCCCAAGCATCAGTGAAGAGAAGGTCGAAGGTCACATAACCCTGGTTCACAACCTGAATCGCTCGGATATCGTCAACCATTTCGAGTTGAGTGGGAATATCGACGATCCTTATCCGAATAATGATGCTTGATTCCGTTCGGTTGCCATAGGATAAGGTGATGGCAAAGATGTATGGATCATCACTCACATCGTACATACTTGTATCGAAGCTGAATGTGTAGTTGCCTTCAAGGAGGGCCACGAGCGAGATGTTACGGGGTTCCAGAAACTTCGCGTGAGTGAATTTCGCGTTCTCAATAGTGGCACCACTGATACCACCAACATACGGTGTGTCGTTTGTTGTGACTCCTGCCGTGCTGTAGAAAAGAGTAATTCCGATAGTGTCAGACCAGGGCACTTGGAGGTTTATTGTGCTGCCTTCAATCTGGTTGACTGAAGGTGCAAAGATGTCAATCTCGGTTTCGATGGCGGTAATCCTCAGATTGAAGGTCCCGGATCGGGGTGCGAAATTATCCTTGTCAAAGGAGATTGTTATTGGATAATACTCTCTGCTTGGGGTCATTAGTGTGGTGTTGATGAATATGCTGTAGTCTCCGTTGCCGACATATTTGGCCATATCTGTTCCGCCAGCCCACGAATAGGTGGCCGCCATGTCGATTCCGTAGCTCTCATTGTCCACACCAGTGTCGTGGTACAAATCCCATAGAGTAAAGTTGAACCAGCCGCTCCACCCCCATATCTTGTCAACGGTAAGCGGGTTGTCGAGACTAGTGGGAATATCAAGTATTCTTAGGAGTGTCGTGTTGCTTGATCTTTGATACTCTAGGTTTCTCGGTGTAGCAGTGATTGTGAAACTGTGGACAGTTGCATCATACTTGGTTGTGTTGAAGTAGAAGTAGAAGTGTCCGAGGAGTGGGAATGATGAGTTCTCTTCGAAAGTCCCTTCCTCAGTCCCGAGCCGCCAGGTGACCGTGGAGTTCCACTGGTGGTAATCGTCAGTGCCATTTAAGTCGGGTGCAATCACGTACACGCCGACCTTAATGATCTGTGACCAGTTGAAGAACGTATCCACGTAGGATTCAGAACGTTCGTCGAATATGACTTGAGTTTCCGTGGCTATGATGGCAATAGTGAACGAGATAGACCCAGCCTGGTGATTCTGTTTCAGCGCTGTGACCGTTACAATATACGACTCTGCGGCTTCAGTTAAGTCAGTGTCCAATGTGTACTGGTAGATGCCTCCACCCAAATCAGTGAGGGTCGCATTCTCGGGGTTTACGAATGACCAAAAGGCGTAGACTGTGGCACCTTCCACCGGAATGCCATTCACGGAATCTATGATTGAAACGTTCAGATTGGCCGCTTCCCCTCTCGGGAGAGAGAAAACGAAGATGCCACCGATTGGAGTCACAGCCATCGGAACAGGCAAAATACTGAGAGTGACCTGGGTCGATACTGTGATGTAGTTCGGCTTCTGAGCAGTTATGAACACAACTACTGTTGTCGCATTGACATACGAGGTATCAAGAGTGACTGTGTAGTATCCGTCGGTGCCAGTCGGTAACAAATTCCCGGGCGAGCCTGCCCAAGTGTAGCTCACCACTGCGTCTGTGAGGGGCAAATTGCGAAGCGTGTCATTATAGAAAATCTCCACTGTTGTACTGTTGCCCCAGTAGAGCTCGATTGCAGCTTCCGTGGGTACAATGTCAGTAGTTATTGCCTTGAGGATAAGATCCAAACTGAGGGGGGTGACGTCGTAGTTAAGCACTGCGGCTTCTATGAGGAGCTGCTCAACACCGTAGTTGAGAACTAGTGTGCTAAGATCAATCCTGTAGCTTCCATTCAACAGATCTGTAATGCCGAAGCTGTCAGGCCATGTAATGTTTAATGCTGCACCAGGTAGTGAAGCATCCCCGGCGTCGATATCCACCAAGGTCACCATCACAACGGCCGAGTCGCCTGCATAGATTGCTGGAGGGACGGTTGCGTCAAGGAGTCCGTATCTGTTCCTTAACTGGAATGATACTTGGATCTGCAGGGACTGGTAGGGATAGAAATCTATCTCGATTATGAGAGTTTTAATCCCCTTCTCACCCGCATCATGAGTATCCATTGTGACGTTGTACACGCCTGCGCCTACAGATTCCCAGACCCAAATCGATGGAATCGACCCGTTCTTGTATCTGACGGAGATGTTTGCTCCAGCACCGTTGATTGGAGATGCATGGTCGAGATCAATAAACGTGATGACAATCGAAACATTATCGTTGTATGGTACCGTCGCAGGTGTCGGCGGAGCATTGGTGAGTGAAATCTGGATAAGTCGGACTCCGCCAATCATCTTCAAGCCAGTGATATCCTGATAGTAAGGAGACTGAGAAGGATTCCAAGTAACGTCCAGAATGAAATTGAAGGCACTTATTCCTCCTTGGAATTCGGTATCAAGTACTGCCGTATCAACGAGGATTGTGTAGTTCCCAGCATCAGCACCAGTTCCAGCAAATACCCAATAATCTACATCCTTGATGAGTCCTGGCACCTCCACACAGTCAAACTGAATTTCCGCATTTCCTATCCCTACGCCTGTTGCCTCATCCACAAAGTCAAAGCTAAGAGTCATGTTATCATTCATGGGTGTGACAAGTACTTGCCCCAGACTGACAGAACCTATCCGATTTGCGGTGGTCACCTTGATGGAAGTCTGGTCGTCGGAGTAGTACGGGGGTAATGAGTCGTTCCAATCTACGAACACCGTAACGTTATGATCATCAACCAAGCCGGAGCTCAGGAATGTGGAGTTTATGCTTATCACATAGAGGTTCCCACCCTGATCAATGAATGAGTACAAACTGGGCGCCAAGACCTGCGTATCGTTATAGATGACGATATCGGCCTTGGTAATTGCAACTCTCCATTCTGTACCCACATCAATAAATGAGAACGTGAATGTCACGTTGTCTAGAAACCTCGTCTGCGAAGGAGGCACCTCTATCTCTACATTCGTTTCCCTGCGAACAACCCTTAGACTAAGACTCATTGTGGCGTTGTTGTGGTATGGCGTACCCAACGTCCAGTTGGCTTTCACCACGATCTGCGTAATGGCAATTCCATCAAGGGCTGTTGTTTCAACTGTGATTAGATACGAGCCGGAGCCCACCTCGGAAACTTGGTAATCAACCCCAAACGTTAGGGGAGAACCGCCCTTGTACACAGTGAGATTACCATTCTCAATGCCATTCAAAGAATCTAGATCCTCATAGAAGAGTGTGAAACTTATGCTCTCATTATACGGTGTAGACTGAGGAAGCTCACCTGTAACGTAGATAGTGGATGCTCTGTGGCGTAGCTCAAATGGAATGAAGACTTGGTTAGGTCTATAGAATGGCTTTTCATCAGCGTAGCTCATGTTTATCCAGAGCACGTAATTTCTGTTGACCTCAAGCACTGGGTAACTTTGCAGCGTAAGGAGATAGTACCCCTGAGAAGGTATCCACTCACACGAGAAGATCCAGTCCGTTCCATTGAGTATGTCGAGAGACGCGTAACCACTGCCATTGCCTATGTTGGCGAATGTAATCAGGTCCTGGTAGTACACTATCACCTCAAATGAGAGGTTGTACGCAACTCGATAAACAGGCACAGAAGAGAGAATGGTTGCTCGTGGTCTAACATCGAAAGACCGTGTAGCAGTTACATTTGGCATGTAGAAGCGGGTAGTTGTAAGAGTCACATTCAAACTGTAAAGGCCTGGATTCTCATAGTGGGTAGTATTGAAATCAATCTCGTATTCGCCACCACCAAGCTCCGTGATTGTATAGTAGATGGCGGGGATTGATGTGAAGCCGTCGTAGAGCGCAACGTCTGCGCCAGTTACGCCCGTGGCGGCAGCCCCCGTGACATCGGTCCAAATGACTGAGAATGTGACATTGTCGCGGTACTGAGTGGGAGCCAGTGAGTACTCCAAGACTGTCTGCCTTTGGATTACAGTGATGAATATCACACGCCCAGTTCTGTTTGCATAAAAGGGTACTCCCACCCAAGTTACATCCAATGTGAAAGACTTCTGTCCGAGAGGAGCATCGAATTGGCTTGTATTGAAGGATACTGTGAATATCCGGTATAGTGGATCATAAGTCATAGACATATTCGCAAGGTTCAGACTCACTATCATGGAGGAGCTGTTTTCGATTGGCTCATTTCCTCCGCCCGTCACGTCATCGAAGGTGAAGGATAATGTCGCATTCTCACCATAGGATGTCGGAGTTGGCGGTATGATTGACACAAGCGTGTTTCTTGCCAGAACTCCAACGGAGATGACGTCGGAGCGGTTGGTGTAGAACGGAGTCACGCCCTCAGTCCAGTTGATGAAAACGTTCATGTAGAAGCGGTCAATCTTTCCGAAGATTGTGTTGTTAAACCCAATGGAGTAGTTCCCAGGTTGACCCGACTGATCTATCTCTTTGATGTCCACTTCAGACAGGTCGACAGACACACCTTGGAAGCTGACGTAGATATGCACATCCCCGGTGGAGTTGTCGATGCCAATACCGGCCAAATCGCTGTAGAAGAACGTGTAGTTCATGACCTCGGAGTATGGCGTTGGCTCGGATGCGAGCATGAGAGTGAGCCTGGAGTCCACACCAACTATGTTGACTGTGGCAGTGAGCCACTTAGATTGATACTTATCACCAATGCCAGTCCAGCTGAATGTCACATTGAGGGTCTGCAGGCCCAAGCCGAGTTGATTCGCATTGATTTGTACGATATAGTATCCTTTGCCTTGCGGACCATCTTCTAGACTTGAGATAACCAGACCTGATGTGTTCTCAACCGTGTGGGTAATACTGCTCTTGGGGTCAATCCCCACGTTGTTGTCTAGGTCACCATAATAGACAGAGATGTTAATGACTCCGTTGTAGCTGGTGGGCGCCACTGCACTGACGAGTCTGAAATCGGTGTTGTGACGCCGAATAGTCACAGTGATGTTGAAGATACCAAGCTGATAGTTCTCGCCCTTCGAGAAGTTGAAGGTGACAATGCGATTTTGCTCCAATGTATCAGTATCAGTAGTGTTGAAGATAATCCTATACCTCTGTTCCCCCTGGATCCACTTAACGGTTGGCAGGTGCGGCCAGTTGAGGAGTTCGACTGTCGCGTCTGCGATTGGTACATCGTTATCCGTATCCCAGTACGTGACATAGAAGACGGGGTCATTTCCAACAGGAATGCCCAGTGCGCCCACAGTGGGGAGGGCATAGGCGTATGCATACCTAACTGTTAGAGTGAAGGTCAGAGTCTTGCTCTCATACTGGGGAGCAGAAGCTGTCAGATTGAACTCGTAATTACCCTTTGCTCGACCGCTGAGATCAAGCGTCACTTCGTACATACCGTTGCCAAGGTTGGTGATATCATAGATTGGGATTCCAGTAGAGGTGATTGTGGCAGTTGTGATGCCCTGCAATCGATCCACGTCAGTGTAGTTCAGAGAGATAATCACGTCCGTTTCGTATGGCGTTGTCACCTGTGGATAACTCGGTGATGAGAGGTAACTCCGCGCAGCACGATAGATGAATGATATGACAAGCGTGTCCAGTGTATGGTTCGCGCTGTTCGGATCAACTGTGACCGTTATCGTGTAGTCATCATCTGTCAGATGAGAATGGTCGATTGTGAGGCGATATCGTCCATTGCCAAGGGCGGCGATTGCTATCGGGAATGTGTATGTGGCATTCCTTGCAGAGAACTCACCCACTGCGAGTCCGAGGATGGGATTGCCATCATTTGAGTTTCCTGGTTCGCTCACATTCACTCGAAGGATAATTACGAAGTCGTCACCTGATGGGAATATCAGGTCTGTGGGCTCATGATGCAGGTAAGTTGCAAGACTACGGATGGTGACATCGAAATCGTAAAGGGCAGGCGCTGCATAGTCTGACCCGGACATCACAACCGTAATGGTGACTGCAGTGGTTCCTACATCCCAATTGTCCGTGGTCAGTATCACGTCGTAGCTAGTAGCAGAGTCAGGCTGCTCCCCATAGGCAGATGAGAATGTGAATGAGGCAACATCGGTAATATCCACAAGGGTTCCGGTATCAAGATCAGTCAGAACAACTGTTAACGGTGTGTCGTTGCCATAGGGGCGGGTCAAGACACCCGTCACGCTGACTGACGTATAGTGCTCTCGGATGTCAATGTTGAACGTGTATTGTGCTGGCGCATAATAGTCAGAGCTCGCCAAGGTGATAGACAGGTTTACCGCATAGGAGCCAATACTCCATGAACTTGTACTCAGAGTCACGTCATAGTCCAAAGGCGAATTATCTGTCTGAGTGCCCTCACTGGATGTGAATATGAAAGATGCAACGTCACTGACTGTGACTTGTTCACCAGTGTCTAGATCAATGAAGTTAACGGTCACTTGAGTGTCTTCACCAAATGGAACAATGAGATCTCCCGACACGGATGCTGTCGTGTAATGTGGTCTCAACGTGAAGATGATGTCGACACTTGCCATCTGAACGTAATCGCTGGGTTTTGATGCGTTGAAAGTGTACAAATGGTTGCCCCTGTTCAGAGCCGCAGTTGGGATTGAAATGTTGTATTCTCCACCGCCTTCCCAGACAACGGTCACCGGAGATCCATCATCAAGCGTTATTGTAGCGCCTGTTATCGGAGAACCGGTGTAGATGTTCGTGTAGACTAGAGTGGCAGTGAAATCGAATCCAACTGGAGTTGAGGATACTGAGTGGTAGGTGAGGACAGTAGGATGATACAAATCGAGATCGAAGAATGTGGAGGAATCGGCATAGTAGGGATGAGAGGATTGGATGTTGATTCGCCACCTCGTTGCCGTGCTCAAATCTGTAGTATTCACTTCCTTACCGTATCGACCTCCTCCGAGATCATCTAACTGGAGTTGCGTAGGAACACCTGATACCGTCCAGTTCATAGTGATGGTAGCGCCTGTTACCCCGCCAGAGGTTTCATCATCGGTAAGGTTGACTGCAATGAACAGCCCTTCTCCAATAACCCTGGTTGATACACCATCGCCGATAGCATCTCCAGGAGAATCAAAAGTAAGGCTTGAACCATGTTGAACGGTGAATTCGCGCTCGTATATGCCGACTCGGTAGTTGACCGAGCTTCCAGAGTCGTTGTAGAGAGCTCGTGCAGTCCAAAGTCCAGCGGCCGCAGATGAGTCCATGACCTTCTTGAAGGTATGGTCGGGCGAGGGCCTCTCAGACTCACTGCCGACATTGTAGAACGTACTGCTGAATCGTTGGTTTGAATATGCAGTAGGAATCCACCCGAGCTGATTCGTCCTGTCAACATTGGATATGCGTACTTCGTCGATGCTGCCATCAAACCAACCGCCATACATGGCCATGGCGCCCAGCCAAGGCAACTGACTATCCGTTTCTCCACCACCGATTCCCCAGTGTGCAGAGTATGTAAGATTCGAATAGACTGCAGCACCTGTCGTAGTGATATTCATATCAGGTTGCCCGTTTATGTAGATTTGATTATTGGAGGGGTTGCTTGCATCCATAGTGCAAACGAAGTAGTACCATTGCCCCGCGGTCCAGCTGGTCGTCTGAGTCCATATGTACTTGGTATTATCGTTATTCTCGACCTTGAACACAAAAGAACCAGGTGCAACGGGATCTCTCGTGTAGTCGCTACCCACAAGAACAATGTGCATATCATCATCAGGCGAGAAGAACTTCGCCATTATCACCTGCGATGTTGCTGAAGAGGCACCGAAATTATTGTCTAGCCTGAACCATCCCGAGATTGTGACATCACCGGTCGGATCAAGACCTTTATCCAATGTGACATTGATCATGTCGTCGGTGCCATCAAACCTTTGACCGTAGGAAAAGAGGGTGTTGACTTCATCATTGCCATCCTGGTTTCCATCGTAGTCACCCGAAGTTGAGTCATAGTGGGTTCCAGTTGTAGCTTCATCTGTTACAGTTTCATTAAGATGCCAGACAGCCAAGTAATCTTGAGTCCAAACCGCTTCCGTGTCTGTTATGGAATTAACGAGTGAGTTGCCGTAGTACATTGTGATGACAGTATCAACTGAGGCGGATAGGTTCGTCTTGACCCACGCTGTGAGTCGCGCTCGTCCAAGAACTATGTCATAGTCCTGGTCAAACCGCTCAATCTCATGGGAAAGAATGTTGCTGCCAGATACGAAGATGATGTCTGCCCCGTCGCTCTGACAGCCCGTGTACAGGTCGTAGTCAAGGATGTCGATTAGAACGGGATAGTCAGTGAGGTCTCCGGACACCCTCGTGTGTTGAACAGTTATGTTCTTGCGATATCTGAATGACCGCAGCAAGTGAGAAGAAGCCCCCGAGGTGGAGTTTGTTGCGGTGTCCCAGGTGGAGTCGGTTGGATCAATAAGCTCGAATCTTGTCACCGCACCCGTAACCCAAGAGCTTGTAGTCTGAACCTTTAGCTCGTCGTCAACATCGAGTGTGGCTGAAGAGGACAGAGCTCCGTCACTTGGTCCCAATTGCAGGTCACGTAGATGATTCTCACCCATGAATTCGAATTTCCAAAGCCCATAGGAGTCAATTGCGCTCGACTCTACTGTGATGAGCCCCCCTACATACCACCAGTCATCAGGGATAGTTTGGATTACATTCAAGGGGTTCGTCAACGAAACTGGAGTCCATTCGTCAAGGGGATAGTCAACAGTGAAGCTCAGGGTTTCAACCTCAGGAGGAGGTGATACCAAGACATATGCAGTCCATGACACTGTGCTACCGTTTGTGACTGTGAAGGAGGATCCCGAGGTCATGTCTTCAGAGTAAGTCGTTGTTGAGTCGGTCCAGGATGAACTATTCGTGAAAGTGCCTGAGAAGGCGACATCTAATGCAGCTCCATTCCCTGCGTATGTAGCCCCGTTGTCTGCGACAACACCCCAAACTAATGCAGACTCGGATGGTCCCAGAGTGGAAGCCATCGTGCCATCTCCAATTGGATTCGCTAGAAGTATTAAGAACATGCTAGCCATTAGTACCGTGATTGTGCCGCATTTCATCATCTGTATCACTTCGAAACTCTTCTGACGAATTGCATCCTCTACGTGGTCCCACCTACATGCGTGGGACCATCTCTAGACAATTAATGTCTTGAACAAAAATCACATAATAATCATTGCTAGGCGGACACGTTCGCATAAGGCATATTGATGCCGATTTTTTGGAGAAACAGGCCTATTATTGGAGGGAAGGAGAAGGAGCGGTGATGCCCCTATTCCTCCTCGCCGCCGAGACTCTTAACCAACTCCTCCACAAGGTCTCGTGGGAGGCTCTTGGCCTGCTCCAATATGGTGTCAATTTCGTGTGGAGGCACCCCACGTTGCTCAAGATGCTTTCTCAGTTCCTTGATCTCGTAGTCACTGAGCCGGTCGGATGAAGGGGGCATCCCTTCGGCCTCTGGGATAAAGGCTTCCTCCGCCTCTTGAGTTATGGCAGCAATCACATCCTCGGTCTTCTCATCCTCGGGCGTCAGTATCACAGGCTCGTCTAGTGCGATTCCTAGGTCGATTCCTGGCACGTCGACAGCCTCTTCGCCGGCGAGTCTTTTCTTGGCTTCTTCAGCGATCTCTTCTACGACCTCTTCAGGGGTCTTGTTCTCTCTGCGGGCCACTCGAATTGATTCCTGATGAATCACTTCTTTCACGAACGCCGCTTGCTCACTCATGCGCATTTTTGAAACATCATCCTTGAACTCATCGAGTTCCGTAGGAGTCAGCCTGGTCAGTATTGAGAGTTGAATCATGAGCTCGCCCATCTCAGGAATATCGACTTCAACAGATTCGGCAGGCATCTGATAAGCGGTCCGTGTGAGCTCAAGCTCCTGGAAAGTGTTGTTGAAGAGGTCTGCAATCATCTCCTGTCTGGATTTCACCTCATCGATTGGCTTGGGTATCTTGCCCTTGCTAAGGCTCTTGACCTGACTGTTGATTTGCCTGAGTCGCTTTGGCACACTCCAAATCTTAACGTAGGCAATAGCTAACAGGACTATGATGAATAGGGATGGCGTGCCAAACATGAATACTGTGTTTAGCGTTCGGGCCGTTTCTGTGGGGTTAACAGTTACTCTCAACGGTGCATCAAGCTCGCCGTCATCCACGTTGGGCAAGCTCAGGGTAATATCAACGCTAGACACTCCTATATCCTCGCCGAAGAGGATGGAGGCACCACGATACTCGATTACGTAATAGCCGGGCCGTGTCGGGTCTTCGTAAGTGTCAAGGATTTCCAGCAGTTCGAGAACCGTAGTTTCATCAATCGTGAAGTTGGCTCCGGTGACAAGGGTTCCCTCCGCATGTCCAGGCCATTCATCTATGAATTTCACGACCATCTGGCCGGCTTGACCGTACTCCAATGACGTATCGACACTGACTATCTCAATTCTAGTCGGGAGAGGTATTATGGTAATCCTAATCTCCTGCAATGCTGTGGTTCGATTCGCAAGTGCCAGCCTGAGTATCAGCGTGTAGTGGTCGTCCTTTGGCCCAGGTTGACTACCAACAAAGAGCAGCGATATGTCTGTGGTATCAAATAGATATCTATAGTAACCTCCGCCCAACTCTTCAATTGTGAATAGTTTGGCAATAGGAATCGATGGCCCAGATATGACGTTGAGTGTTAGGTTCGCATTCTCCAGTCCTCCGACATATCCTTCCGAGGAATCAGTATCGTTGTAGAACAGGGCTATGCCGAGCGTTTCTCCGTATGGGACCACGTACTGTGTCGTGACAAGTGGGTCTATGTAGATGTCAGGTATACTGAGTACAAGCTCCGTTGGAATGTACAGGACATTTATCCTGACTGAGGAGGGGCCCTCTTGGTAGTTCTCCTTTGTGAAGATGATGTTCAGTATATAGGATGCTCCAGGATTAAGTGCCCGTGTATCAAATGGTACCAGGTAGGTTCCATTGCCCAGATCCATTGCATTGTCGCGGTAGGGTCCCACGGTATACGCGCCTGTCGCAGCGGGTATCAGGCCGAATGTTCCATTGAAATGAAATGTAATGTTGCCATTCCAACCCCACACCAAATCAAGCTCTGATGCTTCGCGTTCTACTGTTGTGGCGATTCGCTTGATGTTTAGAGTTATCTGCGTGGCCGACGAAGCATAGTCAGATGCATTCACCCACGGACGAGCTCTGAAGCTTATAGGCCATATACCGAATCCGATGTCGGTCGTATTGAACACTACGAAGTATGTACCGTTGCCCATATTCGTGAAATTTCCATTTGTTCCAAGCTCAGAAATAAGCCACGAAACTGTTGCGTTGTAGAATAGCGTGTTGCCAATGTCGGGCAGAACCAAGTTCACTCTAAACTCCACAACCTCCGTGAAGTCTCTTGACATATCCTCTGTGGTGTCCCCGGTAAGCAGTAACTGAGTCTTAGATTGCTCCAACATAATCTTGAATGAGTGTGCTGCAGGTTCATAATTCAATAACACTGCGGCAAGTCTAACATCGTAGCTGCCAACTTCAAGCAATGTGGCGTTTCCAGCAGGAATGGTAGTAGTGTAATAGCCAAGTGTGCCGTTGTACGAAAGGTAGAAGAACTGGCCTTCCAGCTCTGCCCATACCTCTGTTGTTACGTATAGATTTGATATCGGCGCGGAGTTGACAACATCCTCCAGATACATAATGAGATCTACAGCATCGCCTCGGTCGAGGCTTATCACGGCCGCCGAGGGGTTGATGCCAATCATCGCGGAAGGTAAGGATCGCACGATTATTGTCACGTAGATGATAGCCGTTTCGAAACGGGTTTTCTGGGCTTCTATTATGAGGATTTTCGTGCCTATATCGTCCAGCGCTGTGTTAATTGATACAACATATGTGCCTGTTGAGCCCACCTCGGTGAAGGACCCTTGGTCAACCCCTGGCCAATCCCAGGTCACGGTGGCACCAGGTGTCAGGTTGCCCATGAAGAAATTGCGATAGTCAACGGAGATGTTTGCCAATTCTGTCCACAAGACTGAGACTTGATCCTCAAAGAGAATAAGTTCGGTTTCAATCTCACGGACTGAGGCAGTCAGCACGATTGTAGTCATGTTGGCATAGAATGGTTGCGTTGAGGGGTTCCACGAAACATCGAGATCAAAGCGATATCTATCGATATTAAACAGAGCCAAGGAGTCAACGTGGATTGTATACTTGCCAAGGTCACTGCCTAATCCCTCAACTATCCAGAAATCAACATCTCGTGTGAGTGAAACGGTTTGACCATCAAAGCCAATGAGAGCGCCAACTACGAGAGCCCCTGAATCAGCGTCCGATAGAGTGAAAGAGAAGGTGATGTTCTCGCCAAGCCTAGCGTCTTGAACTACGTCAATAGAATAAGCAATGAGTCGCGTAATGGTTTTGACCTTCACTATTGTTGTATCGTCGAAGTAGAAGGGCGGCGTGGCGTCGTTCCAATCAACCTTCACCGTCAGATTGTAGTTGCTCACCAAATTGGGACTAAGAATCGTGGAGTTAACTGAAACGAAGAATGCGCTACCCACCTGATTCATTATGAAATCCGTGTCTAAGAGGAGGACGCCATCAGCCCACAGCTCAATGTTAGAAGCAGTGATGGACGTTATTGCTGTGCCCCGGAGAAGGTCTGTGTAGGCAAATGCGAACGTGACATTGTCCAGGTATTGCGTGAATAGCGAAGGCACAGTTATCTCGACATTGGTCTCTCTCTTTGTGACCCGGATGCTGACTGTCATATCTGCGGCTTCATGATAAGGCCAGCCCCCTATCCAAGTAGCAAAGACGTCAACTTCAGTGATGCCGAGACCATCGAGTGCTGTCGTGTTAACAGAGATTGTGTAGTACCCACTGCCATCGTTAGTGATTAGATAGTCAGTTCCCTCCACCAGTGGCGTAACGCCTTTCTGCAAGCTGATGTCATCGATGCCGATCACAATGCCGACGGAGCTGGCTACATCGCGATAGAACACCTGGAACACTGCATAGTCGAGATACGGGGTTGAATCGGGGGGCTCTTCGAGGTCGAGCGAGGATGTTCGCTGTCTAAGCTCGAAGGTGACGTATGTGTCATCCGGCCCGTAGAATGGACTCAGGTCCGCGTATCTCATCCTCAGCCAGAACGTGTATTCTGTGTTGATGACAAGCTCAGGATGGTTGTAAGTTTCAACAATGAATTCGTAGTTCTGGAATGCAGGCTTCCACTCGATGCTGTAGAACCAGCTGGAATCGTTGAGTAGTTCAAGAGTCACGTGGCTGGACCCGTTGCCGATTGCTTCCAGAGTGAGCAAGTCTTGGAAGTTTAGTACGAACTGAAGCGATAAGTTGTAAGGCTGCTTGTCAGTTGGTTCGGATGAAAGCAGCGTGACTCGATATCTGACATTGAATGAACGTTCCGTTGATATATCAAGAATATAAGATTCGGGAACCGTCAGTCGTGCTTCCAAATCAAATATTCCCGGAGTGGTGTAGTATGTCGTGTTGAACTCGACACTGTACTCACCATCCTGAATCCAAGTCCAGGTATAGTACATGCCAGGAATAGGTGTGCCTTCATCGTACAGGGTCACTGTCGCGCCCGTGATTCCTGTTATGAGTGCTGTAGTGACATCAGTCCAGTTGAGCAGGAATGTAACATTGTTCATGTAGGGTGTATGTGCAGGGGACTGGTAGTCAAGGACTGTTAGTCTGGCAATGACTGTAACGGTTATCGTGTGTCCTGTCCGATTGGTATAGAATGGCGCACCCGCCCATTTGACGTCTAGAGTAAAGGGCTTCTGACCGAGTGAGACTCCGAACTGACTTGTATCAAATGACACTGTAAATAGTCTGGTGGTTGAGTTGTAGTTGAGAGCGTGCTCTGCAAGACTGATAGAGATTGATAGTGCGAGGTCATCCTCAATTGACACGCTGCTGCTGCCCGTAACGTCGTCATAGGAGAACGAGAAAGTTGCGTTCTCGCCATAGGATGTTGGAGTTGGTGGGACTATTGACACAAGCGTATCTCTAGTCAGGACTCTAACAGAGATGACATCCGTACGATTAGCATAGAACGGTGCAACACCCTTTGACCAGTTGATGTAGACATTCATGTAAATGAGACCAGTATGCCCGAACACAGTCGTGTTGAACTCAATCGAGTAGTTGCCCGGTTGTGTGGCCGAGTAGTCCGTTATCGTGATCTGTGACGGGTCCACTGACTCACCCTGGAAACTCACGTAGATATGGACGTGGTTAGTGAGGTTGTCTATCCCCAGACCACCAGTGACATCACTGTAGAAGAAGATATAGCTCATATTGCCGAGATACGGCGTAGGTTCGGATGCGACTAGCAGAGTAAGGCTCGACTCCACCCCGATGATGTTCACCGTGGCAACGAGGGTCCTGTTCTGGTATGTGTAGACAGGCGCAGTCCAGTTGACATAGACGGTGAATGTCTGCATGCCCTGTGGGAACTGTGAAGCGGAAATCCGCAAGATGTAGAAGCCCGACCCCAGGGCTGTATCGTTGTAGGGGGTAAATGCAACATCGTTCGTTGCATTCTTCACACGGAACTCAGCGTAATGGGACATGATGCCCTCAGGGTTATCTAGGTCACCGTAGTACACCGAGATGTTGATTACTCCGATGTAGCTAGTTGGTTCCACAGCACTGACAAGTCTGAAGTCAGTGTTATGCATCCTTATTGTGATAGAGATCGTGAAGGTTCCATTCTGGTAGTTGCCCTTGTAGAAGGTTATGTTCACGACATAGTTCTGTCGAAGGGCGTCTGTGTCCAGAGTTGGGAGCGTTACTTGATAGCGCTGTTCTCCGCCGATATAGACGACAGTCAGGGCATGATCCCAGTCGGAAACCCAGTTGGCACCTTCGACCGGCACATCATGATCAATGTCCCAGTATTCCACGTAGAATTGGGGGTCATTCCCAACAGGGATATCCAATACTCCAACAGTGGGAATAGCATAGGTGTAGGCGACTCGTATCAACACCGTGAAGGTCAGGTACTTGAGTTCATATCCACCCTTATTTGCTGTAAGATTGAACTCGTGTGGTCCTTCAGATAGACCAGTGACATCTATCCAGAGTGTGTAGGTGCCATCGCCAACATCAACAACAGTGTAGATGTTTATACTCTCATTTCCGATTGTCGCACCATCTATGCCCAGATCTCTATCAACATCTGTGTAGTTCAGTGTGATCTGAACATCGGTCTCGAAAGGCGTTGTCACTTGAGGATAGTTTGGTGACGACAGGAAGCTCCTAGCAGGCCTGAAGGTGAACGATATCACAAGCACTGCACTTGCATGACTCTGATTGTTCGGGTCAACGTGGACGGTGATTGTGTAGTCCCCACCTCCGAAGTTGGACCAAGCTATCGTGAGCTTGTACATTCCGACTGATTGGTCTGTAGTGTCAATGGAGATGCTATACGGATCAACTGAAAACTCATCTTGTGTCAGGCTTTTGACTGGAAATCCATAGCTTGTGCCAGGTTCACTCACATTTACTCGAAGGACAATCACGAAGTCGTCACCTGACGGGAATATCAGGTCTGTGGGTTCATGGTAAAGGTTGGTCCACAGACTTCGAGTAATCACTTGAAAGTTGTGCATTGCTAATTCGTAGTACTTGTTTGACTCAATACAGGTGGCTGTCAAGTTGATGCTGGTCGTGCCTACGCTCCAGCTTTTAGTGTCTAAGATTAGGCTATACGTCCCGAAGTCCTGTACAGGATAACCGGATGGAGTAAAAGCCAGATTCGATACATTGCCAATGGGGACTTGTGAATCAGTGTCTAGATCCCAGAACACCACAGTGAGTGGCGTATCGTTGCCGTAAGGCACCAAGAGGTTCGCCGATATGGTCACAGAAGTGAAGTGTGCGCGGATCGTGATGCTGAAGGAGTTGGAGGCGGAGTCGTAGTACTTGTTGGTGTCGACACAGGTGACTGTCAGATCAACAGTGACAACTGCCACATCCCAAGTACTAGTCGCCAGCGTGGGATTGTAGATTGTGAAGGTCTGCGTG
>DXJO01000055.1 GCA_019057475.1 Candidatus Thorarchaeota archaeon
GATGATGACAGACAAAGCCCCTGCTGACTCCAGCGGAGAATGGAGGATGGTGACATCTGGCAGGGGAAGGGTGGAACACAGGAGTTTCTTGCAGTTGAGTGTCACTCACATGAAATGTAAGAAATGGGTTATCTGGTTTGTTATCGAATATTCTCTAGAAAATAAAAAGGTTCTATTTTTTATAGTAACTTAGTAATTAGGATAAACAAGGTATCTAAAGTTGTTAAATAAACTCATAACTCTCATGGTGAGAACTATTGATTGAGATCAGAAACGCCGTAGAGGAGGATAATTCCGCGTTAATAGAGCTCCAGAAGAAATGCCCCATGGGGAGAAGCCTCATCCTCCAGTTCGACAGCTCCCCCAGCTACTTCAACCGTTCCAAACATCAAACCGAGAACCACATCATCGTCGCAATGGAAGAAGGAAACATAGTAGGCTCCGCCTCCTGCGCCTTCATGGAAAAACGAGTAAATGGAAAAACCCTCAGAACAGCATACAACTACGGCCTCATGGTTGACCCCAATCACAGACGTAAAGGGATCGCCACACTCCTCACTGAACGTAGAGAGGAGATAGCCACGGAACACGACATCGACATGATCTTCTGTCAGATCATGCAGGACAACATGCCATCCATCAGAATACAGGAAAAGAGAAACTTCATACATGTCAAAGACGTCACCGGCTACGTACTCATGGTCTACAAACCCCAAAGACCATCAACCAACGGCGTAATTCGACCAGCAGAGGAACCCGACCTCCCACGCATCGCGGACCTCATCAACGACACCTATAGTGAATATGACCTCTACAAACCCCACAAAGTTGACGAGTTCAAGGAACTCATAGAGAAAAGAGCTCACTACGACCTCAACAACATCCATGTCTACGAGAAAGAAGGAGAAGTAAAAGCATGCCTCGGATACTGGGACTACAATAAGGTCATACAGATGACAGTCCTCCAGCTCGCAAGAAAGGATCAACTCATGAACCTTGCACTAGCCTTCCTAGGCATATTCACCAAGCTACCAAGAATCCCCAAACCCGGACAACACTTAACACAATACTTCCTCCAAGATATAGGCTTCACAAAACCCGAATACCTAAACGAACTAGTAAAACACGTCAACAACATAGCACTCAAAAACGACATCAGAGTCCTCACAACACTGGGAGTAGAAGAACCCATCACAGACGTCCTGTCAAAGTTCATGAACGCAACCTCAACAGAACGCATCTACGCCAAACCACTCAAAGAACTAGACCTAACCGGATTCGGACAAAAAAAGATCTTCATCTCAATGGAATAGACTATCACTGCTTTCATAGGTAACATCGCCATCAGCAAGTGTTCGCGTTTTCTGGATAGTCAACATCTTACCCGATATTCCTCCAGATTGGGCCTTTCGCCACAAGATAGATCTCGGCACTAGTTTTTCTTGATGCTTCGGGTTTCACTAGCTTTACAGACTTGAACTTTGCACGAGTTGATTTGAGAAACTCCTGAAACCCCTGACCTTGGAAAACCTTGGTTAGAACTTTCCCGTTCTTCGTGAGAAATCTGAGTGCGAGTTCAATTGTGTGTTCTGCGAGGTCGATTTGCCTGATTGCATCTAGACTCCATGTTCCCGAAACCTTAGGTGAACAGTCTGAAAGCACCAGATCTACAGCCCCCTCGGTTGCCTCCTCGATTGCTTCGATAATCTCAGGACTTGTGATGTCTCCTAGGATGAACCTCACGTCCTGAATTGGCGGCATGAGATTCAAATCCACGGCAACGATTCTAAGTCCAGGATCAAGTTCTCTCAAGACCTGAGTCCACCCGCCTGGGCTGCAACAGAGTTCTAGGACCTTGTCAACGCCTTGGAGAAGATTGTGCTTCTTCGCAATCTGTCTAAGCTTGTAGGCAGACCGACTTCTGTATCCATGCTTCTTGGCGGCTTGGTAGTAACGTTCCTTCTTCCGGTCTTTTTCACCGCCTCTAGGCTTTCCCAATGTGTTATCCCGCTCCTGTGAGATTCCTGATGATGTGCACCATCTCGCTGACCGGACCATTGGTCCTTATTGCAGTAGGTCGGAAGTGCGTTTGTGACACTCTATAGCCCATATTTCTGAGTTCCTCCATGACTGCTGAGGTTTTGGGCGGTACAAGGTTATGCAAATCACACAGCTCGTGAATATCGACATAAGCGTATTTCATCAGGCCACACTCCTTTTTCATCAGGTCCAACAATCGAGGAACACGCTTGTGGAATGAATCCTCGTAATCGGGAAGCATTTCTCCAGCTAAGTTCAAGAACTCGGAATCATATAGGTTAGCAATCCACAAAGGACCCGCAGCCCGCACCTTACCATCGCAATTCTCTTTCTGATGCTGAAATCCAGAATCCGGTGAAATAGCTCTGAGGGATACTGATTCAGTATGCATGCAGTTCGGACAGTAACGCATGAAACCGATACTATCCGCCTGCCGGTTGGATGTGATTCTGTCCGCCTTGATTCCGAACCAGACTCTGATGTAGTGATTCGTGCTCAAAGCAGCCAATGGACTGATGGAGTAATCATTCATTCCTGCCACGGAGTATGTGAGTCCCACCAGCAACCTAACTGCAATCTCATGTGAAAACGGCGCTCTTATGGACGATCCTCCATACTTCCTCAGGGCGACACGCGGATATACTCCGCACAAGGCTGGCATATCAGTCGCAGTTAGACCCAGCATTGCTCCACGCGGGTTGAGCGATTGAATAGCGGCGTTCAAGTACGGTGCTGGTGAACCAAACGGGTCAACATCCACAAAATCAAACCTCTTACCCCGTGACTCGGTTATCAACAGCACTTTGGCATCGCCCTTCTTCACTAATGCCCGCTTTCCAAAGCTGAGCAGTTCTATGTTCTTCTGCACCATTTCCACAGCTAGTGGGTTGACATCGAACATCTCTGCATGGAATTCACCCGCGCACTCGTTTAGATAACGAAGAGTTCTAACGCCTGACCCGGTGAGAGGCTCACACATCAGGTCAACGGGATTCTTCTTCATATATGTGGAGAGGAAGAGAACTGACAAATCCCGATTCAATTGCATGCGCTTATTGTAGAAAACTGGCAGGTCTGACGTGGCCAGTCCTTGGCCTCGACTGTAATGCTCTACATCTGCGCACAGGAATGTGGTCCTGCCTTCTGAATACTCCTTGATGACAGTCATGTAATCGATTCAATTCATTCTGATGCGCTAATAAGAAGATAGCCATGGCTCGCTCACAACAGAGTGCTGGTCCGTAACCTCTAAAGGGAGCGTGAAGCTGAGCCTGCATGTATAACTACAGGTGTTCGAAATGACGACCAGAGTGAAGATATCTACTGACAAGGGTGACATAATGGCGGAGTTCTGGAATGACGACGCAATCAATACGATCAAGAACTTCATCACGTTGGCCCAGAGCGGTTTCTATGATGGCCTCGCTTTTCACCGTGTTGTGCCTGATTTCGTAATTCAAGGTGGCGATCCACTTGGTAATGGTACTGGTGGCCCTGGATATGCAATCCCCTGTGAAACGACTGGAGGAAGGCAGGTACATGAGGACGGGTCGTTCTCTATGGCTCACGCGGGAAAAAACACCGGTGGGTCTCAGTTCTTCATAGTTCTGAACGGGAACAATTGCAAACACCTTAACAACAAGCATACAGTGTTCGGGAAGGTCACCGAGGGTTTTGATGTAGTTCAGAAAATCAGACAAGGCGGCAAGATGCTCAAGGTTGATGTTTTGGAAGTAGGTCCCGCCATAGAGAATCAGAAACTACAGAAACTCCCTTCAAGAGGCTGAAGCGTCCTCACATCTCCAAAACTTGGACTTGATGACAATGAGATTTGGTGTTGTTCCTCTAGAGTTTAAGCCTGCAATCGACCGCATCGTGGTGAACGGGGTTCCTGACTTCAGTCGCTTCGACATTGTCGAGATTGTACGGGAAGCTGTTGGAATGGAACACATCAGCGTGATCGAGGTCTCCATGGACATTGAGCATATCGCTCCGGGTACATTGACACCCGAGGTCATTGATCGGCTGGTCGATTTGAAGGATGAACTCAAGCACTCATACTCGGTTCACTTGCCTCTCTGGTCCACTGAGCCAGCTAGCTTCAACGAGTTTGTAAGAAGGGCAACAGTCGACACCACTGTGAGCTCAATCAAGCTCGCGGAGCCCTTGGAACCTGAGGCCTACGTCTTCCATTCCACTGGAGCACTCGCCACCGAGTTCTCTCAACTTGATTTCTCCAAGGACATGGTTGCAATGGTCTGTGGATATATGTCCATATTCTCAGCAAAGAGTGTCGAGGAAGTTCTCACCAAGTCTGAATTAGACCCCAAGAAGTTTGCAATCGAAAACATCGAATTTCCGTTTTCACTTACCCGTGAGATAGTGGATGAGTACGACACTGGCATATGCTTTGACACAGGACATGCATTGACACGCTACTCTGGTGATGAATCGGTAATTGAGTTCTACAATGCTCATAAGGACAGAATCATCGAGTTCCATCTACATGATGGAATCTATGAGGAGCGAGAGGGTGTTGTAATTCATGACGATCACATAGCACTAGGTACGGGTGAGATGCCAATTAGGGAGCTCCTCATGGAGGTCGTCAAGGACAAATTCAACGGTCCGGTGATATTCGAACTGACGTCGGCGGAAACCATAGAATCGCTCCGGAAGATCAAGGAAGTTGTTCCAGAAGCCCTCGGATAGTGCAAAATCTTTTTATCATGAGTGACTTTGTCGATTTGCCATCCATGGGCCCGTGGCATAGACTGGTGATTGCGCCGCTCTGATAAGGCGGATGTCACGTGTTCAAATCACGTCGGGCCCACCATCTTCTTGGAGTCATCTTTGAGTTTCATCATGAACGCCTTCTGGTATTTCAGTACCATAGTCCGGATTTCTTCTTCATCTTTCTTGCACCCGTAAGACAACAGAGCGTTATCAGGACTAAAATCACAAGTACTACGAAAATCGCGGTCGTTTCAAATACCTGGGATGGAGGTACTGTACCTAACGAGAGCATCCAGAAGAAGATGACTGCAATAATCACCAGAAATAGCTCAAAACAGATGTAACTAGCGTAGTTGTCAGCAGCCCCACACAATGGCGTGCAATAAACGCCCCAGATCTGAGAGTTTGGTGTATGTCTTCCGCACCACTTGCAGCGCTGTCCAGCATACCCATACTGACCCTGTTTTGGGTATACAGAATCGAATTCATCTGCTCCCAATCAAAGCCCTCTATGATTACAATCCCTGGAACGGGTAATATGTTTATTGTCAACTCTTTTTTTCAACGCCTCAACATCCATTATGTCCAATGAACATCGATGCCGGGATCACTTCTGAGCTGTGGTGCAATAGCTAGAGAAACGATGATCCCATCTATTCCCTTAGAGCTGGAGTTTGAATGTATATTCCTCATCTTGAATGGCCAGATTACTCTCTACAACTTTCCCAGTCTTGTGTATGAAGCGAACCATCTTCTGGTTTTGGGGGTGGACGTATGCAATGAATCTCTTGACACCCTTGCTCTTGGCAATTCGCATGAGGTGGTTCAGCAAGAATGTCCCTACTCCTCGACCTTGGTAATCGTCCTCTACAAGTAGAGCAAACTCAGCTGCGTTTTTGCTTCGGTCCAGCAGATATCTTCCTGCTCCAATTATTTTCTCAGCTTCTTTCTCGTCGTCGGTACTGATTACTGCTACAATCGAGATGTCGCGGTCTTGGTCTACATTGTAGAAGTCTTGGAGTGTCTGCCTTCTGAGGCTTCTCAATGGAGTAAGAAACCGGAAATAGATAGACTCCTCACTTAGATTATAGAACAGTCCTTTGATTCGGTCTGCGTCATCTGGACGAATCAATCTGAATTGCACGTTGACATCCCCCTCAGGGCCCTTGAACGTTTCTTGGCACTCGTATTCCGTCGCAAAGTATGTGCCTTGGACCTGAAATGGCACTTGGTCCTCGAACACATAGTGCATCTTCTTCGCCGCTTCCAATAGCTCATTCCTGAACTTCGGATGTGCAACAGCAATCAGTGACAGAACACGTTCTCGTATCGTTTTTCCATGGAGCGTAGCAAGGCCGTACTCGGTGATGATATAATCGACATCACCCCGTGTTGTGACGACCCCCGCTCCCTCGCTGAGGCGCGGCACAATCCTTGAAACCTCCCCATCCATTGCGGTTGATAACATGCAGATGATGGCTTTGCCACCCGGGGATTTAGATGCGCCGCGGATGAAGTCAACTTGGCCGCCAATCCCGCTGTAGAATCTATGACCAATCGAGTCTGCACATACCTGTCCTGTTAGGTCAATCTCAAGCGCAGAGTTGATTGCTATCATTCTCTTGTTTTGACCAATGACGTGCGGGTCGTTGACATAGGCAGTGTCATGAAAATGGAACATTGGATTATCATCTATGAAGTCATAGAGCTTCTTTGTACCCATTGCGAAGCTGGCGATCACCTTGTCCCGGTGAATGGTCTTTTTCTTGTTATTGACAATGCCGCTCTCAATTAGCGGAATCAGACTGTCACTAAACATCTCTGTATGTATCCCTAGGTCTCTAACGCCTGTTTCCATTAGATTACTACAGACTGACTGTGGGAGGGCGCCTATCCCCAGCTCCAATGTGGACCCATTTTCAATAAGCCTCGCCACAAACGAGCCGATGAGGTCTATTACTTCGTCCACTTCCTGCGCCTCAAGCTCTCGCAGGGGCTCGTTGTGGGGCACCAAGTAATCCAAATCATTGACCTGTATGAAAGAGTCACCGTGTGTGACAGGCATTCTGTTGTTAACCTGAGCTATGACAAGATTCGCACTCTCTGCAGCTGATTTCGTGATATCGACTGCGATACCGAGAGAGCAGTAGCCATGTTCGTCTGGGGGGCTCACTTGAATCATCGCAACATCAAGTGGCATTCTCTTGTGGCGGAAGAGTCTAGGAATATCAGATAGCATGATGGGCGTGTAATCTGCCCTCCCCTCAGCAACTGCATCGCGTATGTTGGCACTGACGAAGAAGGAGTTGTGTCTGAATTGAGCCTGGAACTTTGGATCCGCGGAAGGCGTATCTCCAAGGGTCAGGAGATGGACAATCTCATTGTCAGCCATCTGATCTGCACACTTAGCAAGTTCTTGCACAAGATAATAGGGGACGCCACAACCAGTTCCCAGGAAGATACGAGAGCCTCTTCCAATCTTCCCAATGGCGTCATTAGCTGTCAGGACTTTCTTCTTGTACTTCTCAGTCCACTTAGTCCTTGGCATAATTATACCTCTCTCCGTTGAGCTCAGAACCGACCTCCAAGCATATAGGGATTTCCAAGCAACGCGGTATACCCCTTTCCATATCTCTCAGTTAGTCGGAAGCCTTTTGTGCTCAGTGCGTTGCGCCGAGTTCAATATTAGACAGCCTTCTAGGTGACGACAATCATGTCTGAGAACGTTGGAAATAGGTATCTTGTTATTGTTGGTGCAATAATTGTCCAGCTGTGCCTTGGAACCATCTACGCTTGGTCCGTGTTTCAGGATGTGCTCGAAACCGGATCCGGGTACGGATGGGAACGCCTGTACACACAGCTGCCCTTCGCCGCCGGTCTAGCATCCTTTGCATTGTTCATGATCTTTGCTGGTCGCTGGCAAGATAGTGTTGGACCAAGAAAAGTTGCTACGGTAGGTGGTATCCTCCTGGGCACTGGGTATATCCTCGCATCGTTAGTCGATATGCTCGGCTTGGCCTCGAATTCGGTAATGGGTACTGTCTACTTGGTCATCACCTATGGGATAATCGGTGGTGCAGGCATTGGCTTTGCATATGTATGTCCAATAGCCTCCTTAGTGAAGTGGTTTCCTGACAAGAAGGGCGCCATCACTGGAGTAGCCGTGGCTGGATTTGGCGGTGGCGCGTTGATATTTCTCTATGTGGAACAATACCTCCTGGCTTTGTCAGGCAGTTATGTTGGAATGCCGTTCCTAGTACTTGGTATCGTCTATCTTGTAGGCGTTATTTTGGGTGCCCAAGTACTTTCAAACCCACCAGTCGGTTGGACCCCACCGGGTTGGACACCTCCTCAGTCAACCGCTGATGGCGCTGGCACTGGAATGACTCCAGGTGGAATGATTAGGACATCTTCATTCTGGTTGCTCTGGCTCATATTCGTGTTCGCTGCTACTGCTGGTCTCATGACTCTGGGCAATGTTGTCCGGGCAGCCAAAGAAATCGATCCCCTTGTGAACGCTTTAGGTCTGGGAGCTCTAATCGGCGGAATTATGTCGATTTTTAATGCCGCCGGCAGAATCGTCTGGGGTGCGCTGTCAGACAAGATCGGACGCGTTACTGCAATGATTCTGATGTTCCTAATCCTTGCACTGGCAATGTTTGGCTTCTCTGCCATCGCCCTGGAACCGAACTCATGGATTGTGGTGACAGCAGTTGCCTCTGTCATCGGTTTCTGCTTTGGTGGTAACTTCGCACTGTTCCCATCCGCAACTGCTGACTACTTCGGCTCAGAGAATGTGGGCAAGAACTATGGAGTCGTGTTCACAGCATATGGTATTGCAGGTATTGTGGGTGCACTGGTAGCAGGTATTTTTGGTCAACTGGCCGGCTACTCTTTGGCCTTCCTGATTACAGGGGTTCTTGCAATCATTGCAGTGGTTCTTACAGTAATCCTGAGGTTCACTCGCAAGGAGTAGTATATTCAACTGAGGTCAAGGGCTTCGGCCCTTGGCCCTCCCACTTCTTTTCTGGCTTGACCTTGATTTTCTGCCTAGGAGAGAGAGATAAGCTCATATAGGATTAATTCAGGCCCTCGACCGAAATATCGATTGATATTGTTCAAGATTTCCGGGTGACAAATTTGTCAGAAAAGAAGATTACAGTCACATCAACTGAAGCTCGGAAGTTCGATCCTCCAAAGGGCTTTGCCGACAAGGCATACATCAAGAGCTACGAAGATCGAACTAAGCTCTGGAAGAAATCCATTGACGACCCCGATGACTTCTGGCTTGATGTGACAAAAGAACTATGTTACTGGAAGAAAGAACCCACTAAGGGCTTCGTTTGGAAGAACCCTGAGAGGGCTGAATTCACATGGTTTGAAGACGGCGTTACTAACATGGCTTACAACTGTCTTGACAAGCACATTGAGGCTGGGAAGGGCAAGCAATTGGCCCTTATCTGGCAGGGTGAGCCTGAGGACGACTCCAAGACCTATACCTACGAGGAGCTCCGTGACGAAGTCAATAAGGCCGCAAATGTTCTGAAGAAGCTAGGCGTGAAGAAGGGCGACAGAGTTGCTATCTATCTACCAATGATTCCCGAGCTGGCTATCGTAATGACTGCGTGCACACGCATTGGCGCCATTCACAGCATTGTGTTTGGGGGTTTCAGTTCAGATGCTCTCAAGGACCGGATCAATGACTGCGATGCCAATGTATTGATCACGGCTGATGGTTATTACCGTGGTGGCAAGACCATCACTCAGAAGAAGCTTGCAGACGCCGCGGTTGAGAAAGCCCCAAGTGTAAAGAATGTGCTTGTTATCAAGAGGACTGGCGCCGAAATCGAATGGACCGACGGTCGTGATGTCTGGTACCATGAGATGATGAAGGACGCCTCCCCAGAGTGTGAAACCGAGTGGCTCAATGCTGAGGACCCACTATACATTCTCTACACCAGCGGTTCCACCGGCAAGCCAAAGGGTGTCCAGCACACTCTAGGCGGATATCTGACCTATGTGACCCACACCTTCAAAATGATATTTGACTGGCATGAGGGCGACATCTACTGGTGCACCGCGGACATCGGCTGGGTTACTGGCCACTCCTATATTGTCTACGGGCCACTCTCAGCCGGCGCTACTACGCTTATGTTTGAGGCAGTTCCGACCTATCCTGATGCCGGAAGATTCTGGCAGATAGTCGAAAAGTACAAGGTCACACAGTTCTACACTGCTCCAACCGCCATCCGTGCGCTCATGAAGTTCGGCGATAGGTGGCCTAATGAGTACGACCTCTCAAGCTTGAAACTTCTGGGCACTGTCGGTGAACCAATCAATCCTGCAGCATGGATGTGGTACCGCGAGGTAATTGGTCATGAGAACTGTCCGATTGTTGACACCTACTGGCAAACAGAAACAGGTGGAGTGATTATTACTCCCTTGCCTGGTGCCACACCAACGAAGCCTGGTTCTGCTACACTACCATATTTCGGGGTCGATCCAATAGTTGTAGGTGAAGATGGTATGCCTGTCAACGCAAACGAAGGTGGATACATCTGCATGAAAACGCCCTGGCCGGGCCTGATGCGGACTCTCTATGGTGACCATGACAGGTTTGTCAGCACATACTTCTCTCAGTACAAGAATCCTGACACAGGACTTCCCATGTACATGACGGGCGATGGTGGTCGTTTTGACGAAGATGGCTACTACTGGATTATGGGCCGGATTGATGATGTCCTGAAGGTTTCAGGGCACCGTTTGGGGACGGCAGAGATTGAATCTGCCCTTGTTAAGCACCCAACAGTCGCAGAGTCTGCAGTCGTCGGTTTTCCACATGAAATCAAGGGAGAATCAATCTACGTGTTTGTGACCTTGAAGCTTGGCGTGGAGAAGACAGAGGACCTCAGGCAGGAACTACGCCTGCATGTGCGAAGAGAGATTGGTCCAATTGCAACTCCTGAGAAAATCCAATTCGCTGATGCACTTCCGAAGACGCGGTCCGGCAAGATCATGCGTAGAATTCTGAAGCGCATAGCTGCTGACAAGATTGACGAGATTGGTGACACTAGCACTCTGGCAGATCCAACAGTCGTCGAAACCTTGGTTGAAGAGCGGATCAAATAGCTTCGAATCGGTTATGAGAGCGGCCGGAAGGCCCTCTCCAAACCCCTCTTTTTTCGCGGACAGAATGACTTTAAAAACCCTCACTGACTTAGAATTACCTAGCAACGCTACTAATGGTGAGTCAACATGGTTTGTGTATATGTGCTTATTCGCGCTGATGGTGACAAGGTCTGGGAAACAGTCACTGGGGTTAAGGAAATTGACGGAGTCACACGAGCCGAGGTAGTGACTGGTCCTTATGATGTCATCATGACGGCAGAACTACCCTCAGTAGAAGGGCTCAGGCGTTTAATGAAGTCCGTACATGATGTGGACGGCGTCGAACGCACCGAGACCTGTATCGGCATCTAATTGCACCTGATTTGGCGTGTCCATTCGCCACTAGCGATAGGATGGGCAGTCCGGAACAGTGTGAGTCAATGTTTTCACCCGCATGAGCAATTTACTCCCAAAACACTCAAGTCAATCGATATCATGGTGGAATAATGCGCATAGATAGTACTTCACTCTGAGGTGACTGATGCATGCCCTTCACTCCATACCACTTAGGTCCTGCTCTCCTATTTGGCGTCCTCCTCTTTCCAATCGTGGATATTACTGCTCTTTTCCTGTCCAGCGTACTCGTTGATGTTGAACCACTGTACGTCATTATGTTTGCGCCCGGCTTACCCTTGCACGGAATACTGCATACGTATGTTGGAGCTACTGGCATAGCGGTCCTAAATGCAGTTATCGTATGGTTTCTGAGAGATTGGACTCATCGGATTCTGGCCATTTTCAAGATCGATCAGAACTCCTCATTCATTGGAATTTTCGGAACTAGCCTTCTTGGAACGTATTTACATGTTTTCCTTGACTCATTTCTATATCCCGAGATGAACCCCCTCTTTCCCCTGATGGGCAACCCGTTTCTGGGGCTCGTTTCATCCGCAGCTGTTTATCAGTTCTGCACAATCTGCTTTTTCCTAGGGTTCGTCCTCTATTTGGTTCGCTTTCTTGTTATTCCCGTAGTTAGGCGATTCAACATTAACGAAACCTAGTTTGGACGACCACATCTGTTTGTTCACCAGTCCTGAAATCGCCCTGAGAGGAAGCTTTATATATATTTAATACTCAGTACTATATAGCACACAGTACAAAGTGATGTACAATGATAAGTGACACTAACTACAAATCGCACAACGAGGTGGCCTAATCTTGGAAAAGAGTCGAAAGAACGTACTTGAAGAGATTGAGCGCTGGTCCAAGGAGATCAAGCGCGGGGCCGCCTCGCTGGCAATCGTTGCAATCCTGGATGAACAGACTGCATATGGTTATGAAATCGTGAAAACACTGGGTGAGAGAGCATCATTCCTGCAGCTCGAACAGGGAACGGTCTATCCACTCCTGCGGCGCCTGGAGAAAAGGAAGCTGCTGGAAAGTGAATGGAATTATGATGATCCTACGAAGCCCAAGAAATACTACAAGCTCACTGCAGACGGCAAGATGGCGTTGCAGATGATGACAGAGACATGGTCTGTGTTATCGGATGAGTTGAAGAGATTAATCGAAGGAGATGATTCACAATGAGTGGAAGTCCAATGAACATGATTGAGAAGTATCTGGAACGAGTCAGAGTGTACCTTCCTATTGATAGCGAAGATGCGCTGACTGAGATAAGAACACATCTGATAGAGGAAGCCGAAACACTCGGTCAGGGCGAGATTACACATGGCTCTGTCATGCTCGCTATAGAGAGATTTGGCAATCCAAAGGAAGCAGCCAATGCATATGCCGGCATTGGGAAACGAGTGGGTCCTCTTCCTGCTGAGTATGTTCAACCGGCAATTCGAATAGTTCTCCTGCTTGTAGCGCTAGGTGCTGCATTCATCATGGGTAGCTATGTTGTGGGCATTTCAATTTTCGACGTCGTTGGGATAACCAACTTTCCATTCAACATACCCGTAATGGTTGCACTATCACTTCTCTATGCAGCGATCATCATCGCCGGCCTGTCAGCTATTGAAAAGAGAAACGCGCCTCCTAGCGAGAAGACTGTGCTTGAGAGTTTCCTTGGCCTTGGCAGCGATGTATTCAAACCCAAAGGTCGTTGGGATGCAGCAGCCGAAGTTGTTCTTGGTGTGGTTTTTGCAATGGTCCTTCTCCTGTCACCAATACGGATTCTCTTCAGAGAAGATTTCCTGCTATTCATGAACGTGATTGCAGTCTTGCTACTCATGGATGCATCGAAGGGCCTTCTCTTCTTCATCGCTGGGGAGAACAACTTGAATCTACTATTTGAGGCGGTTCTGGGAGGAATCTGGGTGGTCCTGTGCATGTTCCTTATCAATATACAGTGGCCACTTGAGCAGGTCTATGCTTTCGATGGAGCGGAATGGGTATTGATTCGACTCGCGGACTTTCCATTTGAGATTGTAGAACTTTTCGGCAGATTTGAAGTCTTGGCATTGCTCTGGGCAATCGGTGTCTTCATAGTCGTTGTTACTAACATGTGGAGCATCCTGGTTTCATCGATGAAGATCGCGATGTATCTCAAGGAGGATAAGGGACTCTGGTGGCAGGGCCGCTGGGGGCGCGGACGTCATCGCTTCCCATTCCTTCATCGCGATTCGGATCAGAATCAAGCGCATTCTGATGATGGGACTACTTACAGTGATGGGCACAAAGAATCTGACAATATTGACGAAACGTGATGGTTTCGTACTTGAGGGAGCTAGCCAAGAGGCGGCTCCCTCTACCTTTTTTTCTCTGCAACACTAGAGATGGTGTTCAGAAGCGATACTCGCCTTTGGGATAGAGGCCTGCTCTCTTCGATACCATGGGTTTGACAGCGCGACGGTTGCGAGAAGCGTTGCCGCTACAGTGATAGCCCCTGATACGAAGCCGAGCCCCGCTGTGGACAGGGGTATACGCGAAACTTGACCGACCAGCGAAAGAAGTGTGGAGATGACCATGAGGTCGCTTCTTACTTCCTTCAATCGACCCGTCTTCCAAGTAATGATGAATGTCAATACCATCCCGCCTATGAACGCTATGATCAATGGCAGATGCAGCATCATAATGGTATCCTGAGTGGGTCCAAACAGAGCAATCGCAACCCAGTATGCAGTCATCAGTCCCATAATTCGAAGATGGTGTTTCTGAAACCTGTGTAGCCATATATTCAGAAGCACCACCATCATCGGTAGAGCAATGCCTCCAACGACAAGGGCACGCACGCGGAAGAATTCCAAACTTGTCGGAATCAATCCAATCATGGTGAGCGACAGGAGCATCTGGTTCAAAGCGTGCGCTGTAAACACGATACTGAACGCCAATGGGAGGTCGCTGTAAAGGCGGTTCTCCTGTCTATACCACAGGAGGAAAAGATACATCGAGAGCACGATGGATACTATGGCAGCGACTACACTCGGCATAATTGTTGTGTCTAACGTTACTTGCATCATCTTCCTGATTCCACCTTGAGACCTCTACTGGCGTTGTTGCAGACCCGGGGAATTTAAGGTCCGAGAGAAAGGCACCTAGGAACCGACACCAAAATGCAGGAATAGCAACCGCCAATGAGCCGCATTTGCGCATCTCTCTGACATTTTCTACTCATGAAACGAAATTAATATCTCCCAACGCTCCTGTTTTCTCATACAAATGCCTGATTGGGACAACATATTCACAAAACAAGGCCGCGTCTTCGAAGAGCCACATCGAGATATGACCCGACTGGTTGAGCTTTTCAGAAACCGTGATGTGACCAGGATACTTGACTTAGGATGTGGCACTGGTCGTCATCTTGTCTTTCTTTCAGGAATGGATTTCGAGATGTATGGATTTGATGCTTCCCCCAGAGCTTTGTCGCTTGCTCGACAGTGGTTGGATGAGGAAGGGCTGACAGCTGACATTCGGATACATCGGATGGAAGAACCATTTCCGTATGGGGGCGGTTTTTTCGATGCAGTGATCTCCATCCAAGTGATTCACCACAATCTCATGACAGATATACTAGCCACGGTAAGAGAAGTTGAGAGAGTGATAAGGCCAGGCGGCATTTTATTTGTTTCAGTTCCTGTAATGCATATGGGGCCTGTGGAGAAGGAGCATGATTGGGATCACCGGGAAGTGGAGGCTGGCACATACATCCCGCATAAAGGCCCAGAGAGTGGAATTCCTCATCACTACTTCACACCCGCAGAGCTGACAAGGGTGTTCAGCGCTTTCGCTCTTCTGGAACTGTATATGGACGATACAGAACACAGATGTTTCTTGGGTGTGAAGAAGTGAAACAGCACGCCTTCACAAATGTGTGGTAGCTGACTACTCTAGTCCAAAGGTGGGAAATATGAGCTTCTTAATCTTCTCAATGGTTTCATCTAACTCTCTCTTGACCTTGGGATAATGCTCATCATTCATCCGCCTTGGTCTATCAGTCCATCCGCCACGCTTTACCTCGAATCCATAGCTCTGACACAGCTCTATCCACTCAGCTGGGAGGACTGGCGGCAGAGCGACTCCGGCCAAGTTTGCGAGTACAATGGTCCATATTTTGGCCGTAGCCACGGGATTATAGCCCCCTCCTCCTACTACTACAAGCTTCTTGTTGCCCAGATGCACCAGCTGCTGTACAGTCGATGAGAGACGATGATATGTATCATAAGTCAGCATCAAATCGGCAAGTGGGTCCCCCATGTGAGCATCTCCGCCAACGTCCCAGAACACGAAATTAGGCTTGTAAGCCAGCCATATAGGTACGACAACGCTCTCGAATGCCCTCCAGAATTCAACATCATCTGTGAGTGGTGGCAACGGTATGTTCACGGAATAGCCCTTGCCCGCACCAACTCCCACTTCTTCAGGTCTTCCGGTCATAGGAAAGAAACTCATGCTGAGTTCGTGCATTGAAATTGTTAAGACATTAGGGTCATCGTAGAATGCTTGCTGTGTGCCATCGCTGTGATGGACATCTGTATCGAGGTACAGGACCTTCTTGTCGGGATAATTCTCCTTGTATTTCTTGATAGCAATCACGCAATCATTGAGATAGCAGAATCCTGCAGCCTTACTCTCCATCGCATGATGAAAGCCACCCACGAATGACATGGCATTTCGAAATCGGCCTTCGGCCACTCCCATCACTGCATCTATAGCTGCTCCAACAGGGAGGCTGGCATACTTATCGACATCTTGGAATACGGGGCACTCATCCGTGTCGAGTCCAAATCGTGAAGAGAACGCTGAGCCCGTGTTTCCAAATAGCTCAAGGGTTTCAATGTACGATGAATCATGGAAAAGAGAGAGTTCCTCCCGTGTCGCCTGCCGCATTGGCTGCAGAGAAATTTTGTCAGACTTGGTGAGTCCGGACATGACAGGCAGACTCCAGGTGATGTCAAGTCTAGCACGATTCCAGAATGGATTGGGCTCTGTCTTCATTCTGTCTAGATCGTCGAGACCATCCATTACCAACAATTCTTTTGGTCCATAGAGAGCAGTCTTTTCCGACAATGCATTTCCTCCATACATCTTCCCGACTTACTGAATGCGCGTTCTTGACGCCTCCACGTCGCTATATAGTCCTACGCCTAGGACTGATGCAACTCTCCTAATGACCTCTCCTAATATCCATAATGAAATTGGTTAAGAATTGGAAAAATACGCCATAATTTGCCTTTTTCCTGATTTCATATTCCATTTGAGCCTGTGCGAAAGCCTCATTATTCCTCGGTACTTACCGTAATCTTGTCATGTCGAAGTTTGAGCTGCTCAAACAGACGCTATTGGGGAATCTGGGAGCTCAGATACCTTTCTCCGTGTGGAAACATCATCCTGAGAAAGATCGTACTCCAGAGGGACTTGCGGAAGAAGAGATTGCGTTTCATCGTGAATTCGATCATGACCTACTCAAGATAAGCTTCCATGGCCGCTATGCAGTGGTCGATTGGGGGTGTCTTGCAGTGTATGATGGGGCCATCTCTGGTTCTACCACATGTGCAAGCTGTGCTGTTGAGAGGCTAAGCGATTGGGAAACCCTGGAGCCCCTAGATGTCAATGCGGGAGAACTTGGCAATCAAGTTCGGGCTGTAGAATTGGTCAGCAAGTACACTGAAGGTTTGGTTCCAACAATGGCTACAGTATTTGATACAGCCCTAGTGGCAGACAAACTATGCATGGGCAAGTTCACCGACTACATAGTTGATGGTCCTGAGATTATGCGAAGCACCCTCGACATGATAACCGATGTCATGATTGACTTTGGTCGAGCTGTTCTTGATGCAGGCTCTGATGGCATCTTCATTGCATCACAACATTCTACTCACTCAGCCATATCAGAGAGGCAGTATCTGGAGTTCGTGTTCCCCTATGACCTGAAAATAGTAGAAAAGCTCCGTGGAAAGGCCGATTTCATTGCGTTGCACCTCCACGCCAGGGAAAAGGATGAAGAGATTCGCTTCGAAAAGATTGCGAGGACACCCGGTGTAGATGCAATAAATTGGGAGGATCAAACCGCTGCTCTCTCGCTGAGAGAAGGCAAGATAATCTCTCAGAAAGCAGTTCTCGGAGGCATAGACCATATGGGTACGCTACGGACCGGTACTCCCGACGAGGTCAAGGCGCAGATCTTTGATGCTGCCCGTGAAGCAGGCTTGGTTAGACTCATGATTGCCCCTGGGTGTGTCATAACCGTTGATACTCCAAGAGAAAACATTCAAGCTATGGCTGATGCAGTACGATCAATCGATCCGTTCTCTAACGAATGGGAAGCACACTCTTGATCAAGAATACTGAGGGTTGGATAGAAATCCTGCAATAACCAGAGCGCAAATCGCATATTCACTAGTCACAAGATGTGACTCTATTCTGTGACCCTCAGATGTGGCTCCGCATTATATACTGATTTTGAGTGTTATTCCTTGTGAAATATGATGGCTCTGGCAACAAACAACCGGAACTCGTCTGTGCTGAAGAACAAGACCGTGGTCAAGACTCAGTCAACTGATGCTCTTAGCTACGCCTACATGACTGTTGTGAGGTGAAAAGGATATGGCTCTTGCGAAGGACTACCGCTCACTACAGAAGAACACCCAGAAGACTCTGGTGTCGACCAAGGCAATCGCTCTTGTCTACTTCAGGAGATAGACCTAGATGGCTGGAAACAACGGCAAGACCGTTGGAACTCTCTCTAGTGCTCCTGA
>DXJO01000056.1 GCA_019057475.1 Candidatus Thorarchaeota archaeon
CTCAGACGAGAGAGCCAAGATGCTTCTCACAACCTTCGAGATGCAGCATAGGATGAATCACAAGCCCCATCAAATGTCCGGTGGCGAGAATCAAAGAGTTGCGATATGTGTGGCTCTGGCCAATAAGCCTGATCTTCTGCTAGCTGACGAGGTAACCGGCGAGCTTGACACCGAAACCACGGAAATGGTCATGAACGCACTACGGATGAGCAACCGTGAGTTCGATACGACCATCGTGAACGTGACACATAACCCAAGAGTGTCATCCTACGCCGACAGGATTCTTCACATCAGAGATGGTCTTATCGAGGGGCAGCGTCATACCCTATACGGGGATATAACCGAGATTGATGCGAAAGGGCGCATGGTGATTCCGGAGACCGTTCGTAGATTGGCGAACATAGGTCGGCGTGTGATCTTGAAAGTCACATCCGAAGGTCTCTTGGTAAGTCCGTTGAATACTGATGAATATGAATAGCTAATGCTTTTAGTGTTTTTTCAGATCGTACCCCAAGGGGCGTGGTATTTAATTCGTTACTGAGTCCACCAGACCAGCCTTGCACCCTTCACCAGTCGGTACTCCCTGATGAAACCAGCTTGCTCCATTATCGAAGAGGTCTTGACAGACTCGAACATCCTAATGGGAAACTGGTCGAACGGCATACGGTCTCTAGGGACCAATCAGGTAGCCGCTTAGGATGTGGCCCATTCTTACGATCGGTCTCGTTGTGGACCAGTTTTAAGCAGGGCCTTCCCCACCCATGAAACCCCCTACTTTTTAGCAAGTGACCTTTTTCCATACCTTCTTACGAGAAAAAAGGGGGGAATTGGCATGTCAGATTCGGTTAAAGCCTGTTAACTAGGATCGAAGTGTCCCCGATAAATCTAGTAAGAAGCTACCGGGCTCTGTTTCCACACCTCTTCCTGATCCACGGAGATTCGCCAGATCACCTGTGCCGCTTAGGATCACCCACTTACAATCCCACTTGCCCAGTGCCCTTGTGTTACCAGTCCACTGGATAACCAAGGTGCCCGACTTTTCGCCCACAGAACCTGAAAAAGTGGTTCGACCGATACCAGTTATATAGCCCGCGGGATGTATCGTCATTGTGAATGGTCCCTCACCGGCTCCACTAAAGGTTCCACTAAACGTATCATATTCAGTTGCTGAGACGAACATATTGCCGTCGGCAAACCTAACCGAAAAACCATCTGCCCACCAGGACCAAGTTCCAGTCACGGGTGTAGGCTTTTCTGCGAGCACTGTCGGTATCAATAGTGCGGACAGAAATACTGCGCTAGTCATAAGCATAAAGAGTGTCGATATCTTCCTATTCATTCTTTCCTTCTCCTTTCATTCTTGGTACTTGTATAGCTCCCCACGAGAAGCTACACCATTGAGGGGCTCATAACCGCTTAAATGTTGTCATTACCATTTGATTCAATATAAGGCAAGTAATGTCTTGAATATTTCAACGTTTAGAAAAGGCTCCCGAGTGGTTTCTTTCATCATTTCGAATCTTTGAAATACAGTTCTATGGATATGATGTATTCGTTAGATTGGAGTGAATTCCAGTGGTGAACAAAGGACTTGAAGAAATCATTAAGATGCTGGAGATAGCACATACTGACGCCGCAGTATTTCCATCTACGGACCTTTACAATGAGGGTTGGATGCTAAGGATCTTGCTTTCAATCCAATCAGAAGGGGTAGAATGCTTCCCTTTCACCTTTCAGCCTGGAGCAAGATGGTTTTCAGAAGCACGAATCGATTCTCCGTTTCTCCCTCGTTCCCCCAGAGATCCACTAGCTGAGACTCATACACAAATACTGATGAATTTCCTAATGATAACTCTGAGACCCAGTAGACCTATGTCTTCAGACCTCATTCTAGGCAGCCTTGGACAAGGTCTTTATTGCGCTCTTCAGGAGAATGTGCTGTGAGCCTCATGAGTCAAGCAAAGATGCCATGGTCGTTCTCAGCTCTTCTAGTCACGTTTGCCATCTTCTTCTTCTCGTTGAATGTATACATAGGTACGAAGCTCATCTCACATCCATGGGCAAGTGATCTCTGGCTCATCGGTATTGTAGTAGGTGGTGCGGGACTTCTGTACTCAATTCGAATGATTCGTATGCACCAGCGGCAGATGATAGCTGACAAAGAAGAAAGCGAACAGCAAGAAAATGAGTAACCACACAGGAACCGGCGCTCCGCGGGATTGTCAGAACATTATGGATAAACACGGCTCACTGTCCTTGGAAAGGGCACACAATCCCTGATATGCTCCAAGTCCAACATCCACGTAATCAGCCTGTCCATGCCAACTCCAAATCCAGAGTGTTCTACACTACCATATCTGCGAATGTCAATGTACCATTTGTACTTAGCAGGATCATCACCAATTCGCTCAAGGTTCTGAAGCAATATGTTGCCATCATCCTCGCGTTGAGAACCACCTATCACTTCTCCAAAGCCTTGAGGCATGAGCAAATCATTGTTCTTGTAGGTCCGCGGGTCTGCCTCATTGTTCTTCATGTAGAAGCTCTTGATTTCCTTCGGATAACACTCGACAAAGAGGAACTTGTCTCTTTCGTCAGTAAGGATATTCTCAGCCTCTGTTCTGATGTCTTCCCCCCATTTTATCTTCAGTCCTGCACTCTGGCAAATTTCGATTGCCTCGGTGTAAGTCATCCTATCGAAAGGCGGCTTAACTCCGTAGAGACGCTCAGGGTCGACACCCAATTCATCGAGGTCCTCTCTCCTGTTGTCTGCAACAGCGTGACACATGTAGGAAATGAGCTCCTCTTGCCGCTTCAAGTTGCACTCGTGGTCGCACCATGCCTCTTCAGCCTCAAGATGCCAGTACTCGGTCAGGTGTTTCCGCGTCCGAGATTTTTCAGCCCTGAAGGAGGGAGCAAGAGTGAACACACGCTCCATCGCGAAAAGCTGCGGCTCAAGATGCATCTGTGATGTCTGTGTGAGGAAAATCTTGCGTCCGAAGTAGCCTACTTCAAAAAGATCTGCACCTTCCTCACCAAGGGTGGACACGAACATCGGCGAGGTGGTTTCATAGAATTCTTTCTTTCTGAGATACTCTCTAGCTGAGTGGAAGACCTCATCCCTGACCTTAAGCACGTTGGTCATCCTTCGAGACCTCATCCAAAGATGTCGATTGTCATTCAGAAATTCGGTGCTCTGGTGTTCGGTGATTGGGAACTCCTCTGCAAAATGGAGCACCTTGATCTCATCCACCTGTACCTCATATCCACCTTCAGCTCTGGAGTCGGCATTGACTGTACCACTGAGAGTTACTAAGGACTCGATAAGCATCTTCTCTGCGTCAGCATACTCCTCTTCACTGACAACGCTTTTCTTGACAACTGTCTGAACGACACCGGAAGGGTCGCGCAGGAGCACAAAGACCATCTTCTTCTGCTTACGGATTCTGTGAACCCAGCCTCGAAGCATGACCTTCTCGCCCTCGGTCTTACCTTCAAGCACATTTCGTATGTGGATGAATCCCATTTTATCACCACAAAGGAAGCGACTGCCCGCCACGGGTTAGTCTGCTGGGAAATCCCGAACACGGATAAAAGGCTGACGGCCACTACGAACCGTCAACGCACACTACCGGTACCGGAGATACCAGATGACGAATACGAATACTATGATAGCTCCGACTGCTAGTCCAGCCATAGCTAAATACACGACCGTGGTTGCGGGCGTAACAGTTACCATGACTGCAGAACTCGCTGAGTTCCCTCCAATATCATAAACAGTCAACTCGACCCAGTGGATTCCTTCATCGAGCCCGGCGAAATCGAAGTCGATTGTTTCGCTGGTCCAATCCTTGTCGATTTTTACGAAGCCATCAACGACAATTGTGTACCGACTCTTGAAGTCATCAGTGACAGTCCAGGTACGAACGAGCCCGCCATCACCCCTTGCGTAGACCACATCATCAGGGGCATAGACAATCACTGGTACAATGTCATCACCGTTGACATGAACGGTTACGTTGTGAGTGGCGGTGTTACCACTAGTATCATTTGCAGACAGCATGTACTCGTATATACCTACGGGCAGTCCATCGACATTGATAACTACAAATGGCTCGTCGGGGTTAATGTCGCCACTTTCGATTTCCTCAATGCCACTATGCACGGTGTACATATTCAGGTATTCGTCAGTGATGTTCCACTGTATTGTATTGCCGGTTTCTGTGAAGTAGTACTCAACTGACTCAGGACCCACTACTACCGGCACATCTACTTCATGAATTGTTAGAGTGATTTCGTCTTCCTCGATATTGTCATTCTGGTCCATCACAATAAGTACGAGGTCATAGACGCCAATATCATAGCCAGTGAAGTTGTATGTGTATTCAGTAGTGTTGATCCAATCAAAGTACTCCACAACAACACCATCAACTTTCATCTGTATGTCATCAGGATATTCATCTTCTACGATCCAGGTGATAGTGATGTTCTCTGCTTCGAATAAGAATGTCTGATTACCGGGAGATGTAATCACAGGAACGCGAATATCTGTGCTAGCGGTCGTGAGATTCTCATGGTATCCGCCAGGTCCTATCGTCTCGCCGTTTTGAGTTACCGTCCAGTTGATGAAGGCAATAGGCAGGTCGAGGAATCGTACTGTCCCATTGGCTGGAGTAGTCTGGGTGGCAATCACGGTACCGTTTTTGTACGTGATATTCACCAGTGCCCCCTGGAACGCAGCCACACTGGTTTCGAAGTAAGTAAACACCTCTAGGTCATAGAAGCCAGGATCGCCTGCAAAAGGTCCAATTGTTTGATGAACTTCGATTGTCGTGCCATCGGTTGTGAAGTTCTCTGCATCAATCACATAATTGGCATAATCTCCGGAAACCACGGTGATTTTCCACGTGAAGTTGCCGGCGGGGATGTCGAGAAACTCTGCCAGACCGTCGGAACCCAGCACTATCTGGCTCCAGATGGAGTTGTTGTCCTGATGATGTATGGAGACATTGAGTCCTTCTCCAGGGTTGCGGTCGATATCTATGACGGTGGCGTTGAAGTCGTCATCGTCATTGTCCCAGTCCAAGTTCCCAATCTCAATAGTCGGATATGCATCAGGGCCATCAGACACCATCGTGCCATTCTTGAACAGATTTACATCAAAGTCGCCAATCGCATACTCCAAGGTCACATTCCAGATGTAAGTATCTTGGGGGAGATTGTAGAAGATAGCGGAGCCAGAGCCACCCTCAGTGGCTATCGAATCGTAGTATGCATGACTGGAGTTATAGAGGGTAACAGTAGCGTTTGCAATCTCGTAAGTGTCATTTTTAACACTAAACCGGAAATCATCGTCGTTGAACAACTGTCCGTAATTGAATATCTCAGTGTCGACAACCAGATTCGTGGCAGCAATGAGGTGCGGGGTCTCTATTGAACCGGTTTCGATTATCGCTGTGCCTTTGTGAAGCATTGTAGTTCCCGTACTGACAAAAATCAGTAGCACAAAGAGGAGGGCAAATACTCTTTTCATGGTGTCACTCTCGCAAACTAACGATAGTCTTCTCTAAGGCCGTCGCGTGTCTTGGCGCGGTCGAAACTGCGCTGCGCATAAAAGCATTGTCATGGTTCCACCTGTGAACCACTACAGCGCCTCAGAGCTGTATCTAGCCAAGAAGCCTCGAATGCGGATGATACCTCCTTCATGAACCGAATCCTAGCGACCATCCCAAAAGGCGAAAACGGTAACGAGAAAAGAGTTGAATACGAACTGACAGTACACAATTCCAAGACGTCAATCTGAGCCACGACATCAAAACATGGCGTACAAGGGTGGAATACAAATTACCAGAATCACCATTGCCAGCAGAAAGATAGCAATTCTTGTTTTTGAAACCGGTACTGTATCATTGAGAGGGCCTGGATGAGAGCCACCCCTCGACATGAGAAGGATGAGAATCGCCATCATGTAGTATCCCATCAGGAACATCACAGCCATTGCTCCCCAGCCAATGTACTTGTGATACTTCTCGCCGACAATTGACCGCAATGCATGACCGCCATCAAGCTGACTAACAGGGAAGAGATTGAGAGAGGTGATCAGCATTCCAACCCACGCGACAAATGCAAGAGGATGCATGTATATAGTTCCGCCAGTGGGTATGAAATCAGAGTACAACATTTCAAAGAACGTGAATAGAAGAGGAACTGCAAGCTCACCTGACATTCCTGGGAATGCCTTATCAAGAGCATCCACTTGTTCAGCCGTCACGGGGACGGACAGGAAAAAGCCAATGGCGAGCACAACTAGTGTAACCGCGAAGCCGGCAAAAGGTCCTGCAAGCCCTAGGTCAAACAGGTCTTTACGATTCATTGGAGGGCTCTTCTGCTGGATGAATGCGCCAAAAGTACCACCCAGTTGGGGAAGGCCCGGAATAAAGTAGGGAAGTGTCGCCTCGATGCCCCTGCTCTTAGCGGTCAGAAAATGCCCCATCTCATGAGTGAAGATAATCCCCATCAAGGCCGCCATGAACCCAATAGTTACAAGCGCTATGTCGAGAAACGTCCAGCCATTAGGATAGAAGAGGGTAAGGAATACCGGAGATGTTGCCTGCATGAATCCTGCAATGGCAATAGTCGCAAGGGTAGCTATGAATAGAACGTAGTTGATCTTTACATCGGACTTCTTTGCCTTCTGGGCCGGTACGAAGCGGATGTAGTATTCTCCAGCCGAGTAATTCCTCCAGCGTACAAGGGGCCAGACTCGGAGCTTCTTTGTCTGCTCGCTAATTTCTTGAAAGACGCGATCCTGTTCTTCAGGTTCTGGCACGACTCCATTTGGCCATCTGACTGCGAACGTTGGTGCACCATACTCCATCGCGCTCATTAAGACCTCGAATCTGATTGAGAGTATGTCGCTAAGTTCACTAAATGTGGGATAGCTAATAACGCTAGGATAATCGTCAGATATTGACACAGTACAAGTGTCCTCCAAGGGATGGCGGGATGACTTCTCTCCGAGTGAACCACCTATAAGATTGGTGTCTCAGGCACCGAGAACCCTAGGTCATTGTATTAATAGACTGTAAGTATATTGGAAATAAAATATGGAATCCCTATCCCTCAGCACTTCAAAGAGTGCCATTTTAATATCTACAGAAACAGTTCCATGTGATATACTATGAAAGTCAAATGCCTAGACTGTGGATATGTTGGAGAAGCTGCGTTTCCTCCACCAAAAGTAAGCAAACATGGCGAAAAATACCAACAGATTCCAGCATGTGTCAAATGCAAAAGTGGACACATAGCTAGATTGGATTAGATTGTTCTCTATCCTTTTTCTTTTTATCTAACATAAATGTAACAGCCTCTATCCGTTTCAACAATTCTTACAAGAAGCCCAGGGCTAGGATCAAAACCACTGCTGGTAATCACTGCAATACCATAAACCTTTTCATCCCGTTCCGAAATAATCTAACCGACTACATAACCGCGATATTTTAGCGGAGGAAGTTATGGATGTCAAATGAAGTAATCACTAATGCGATTCACGAAAGGGACTTGGAGGAACTTCTAGAATCCCGTGGGTTGAAGAATCAAATCAAGAAGAACAAGTTCGTCTGTGCTGGTTGCGGCAGGACTATGACAATGGATGAGATAGTCTACATCAAGTCAGTCAAGCCGTGGCCAACAGTGGAACTCTATGGTAATGAATGTTGGATGAAGGCTCGTCGGCGTCCGTTAGATACTGCATGGAAGATACTCAGACATCTATGGACAGGTGTAAGACAATGAGTGAAGAAGAGTTTGAAAGAAGTAATCCACTTGAGCGGTTCAATCCTTATTCAAAAGATGAGGACATATTCGTGAACTATTAAACGCCATTTTTGAACGTCAGTCCACAGTTTCAATCCTTAAATGCCGAAGTGTCCTGTGCATAGGTGCAATAGAACCCTATATGCTTGTGACTTGGGAAGTCGGCATCCCATAAGATTGGTGTTTCAGGCACGGAGCCTACAGCTCAAATCCTGAAGCAAACTGAAAGGCTCGATGAACAGTTTCAAGAAGACTCATCTTTCGCTCTACAGAGCCAACAAGCTCAAGTTCAATGCCTTTCGCTCGGAGCTTATCCACCAATCGTAGTCGGGGGTAAGGCTCCGTGGCTAGCACGACTGTATCTGCGGAGAAGAGCTGCTTCTGGAAATTCTCAGTAAGAACCACGTATTCGCGTGTGATTTGCTTCACCTCCACGTTCTTGTGCAGCTCCACACCCCGCTCATGAAGGTCCTTCATAATGACCCAACGCGAGGTCCGACCAAGGTCCTTCCCTAGAGATCTACCCTTCTCGAATATGTGCACAGACTCAGCATTTGATGAAAGACGCAGAGCTGTGTAGCATCCAAGCGCGCCGCCTCCTACTATTGCCACGGTTCCAAGGTCTTGAGGCAGGAGCTCAATCGCATCAACTGCAGACATCACATGCGGCATCTCAACCCCATCAAGCGCGGGGCTTCCGGAAACCGTTCCGGTTGTACAAATAACGAAATCAAATTTCGTATCATTTAACATACTGGCTTCCACTCTTGTGCTTAGCCTTAGATCCACTCCTAGCCTGCGCATCTCTCTCCACATGTGAGTGGTGTAGGAGGCGAATTCCCCTCGACCAGGAATCTTAGCGGCTAGCCTAAGTAGTCCGCCAGGTGCGGCATGTTCCTCGAACAGAGTAACATTAAAGCCTCGTAAACGGAGCACTCTTGAAGTTTCGAGACCTGCAGGCCCTGCACCAATCACCGCAATCGTTCCAGAGCCCTGAGACCCAATGTTTCTTTTGAGCTCGAAACCAGCGATTGGATTGATTGCACAAATCACAGGTTGCAACGTGAAAACTTGATCAAGGCAGGCGTTGCATCCTATGCACGTCCGAATGTCTCTAGAACGACCTGCACGTATCTTCTGAGGCAGCTCCGGGTCCGCGATGAATCCCCGGGACATACCGATAAGTTGCACTTTTCCTCTTTCCAGTATTCTCTCAGCTATAGTTGGGCTGTTTATTCGATTGCATGCGATGACTGGTACATCAACAGATTTTGCAATTCCCTCTGCAAGATATGCGAAGTGGCCGCGGGGTACATTCATTGTTATCTGGGGAACACGAGTTTCGTGCCACCCTCCAGTCACATTGAAGCAGTCAACCCCTGCATCTTCGAGCCATTGAACTACTTTCTTGTTGTCCTCCATGGTGTTGCCGCCTTCCACGAAGTCCTCGCCGCTGATTCTATACATCACGGGATAATTAGGTCTGACAGCGGCCCTCACACTCTCGACGACCTCAAGGGCAAATCTTGCTCTAGTTTTCAGGTTTCCGCCATATCCATCAGTTCTCTTGTTCGTACACGCCGCAAGGAACTGATTGATGATGTATCCTGCAGAGCCAATGAGCTCTACAGCGTCGAAACCGGCTTTCTTTGCCCTACGAGCTGCCTTTCCGAAGTTCTCTACAGTTTCATGAATCTCATCCTCTGCCAGAGCACGGGGGGTTTCTCGAGTGAGCCTACACGCGACCTCGGATGCAGATACTGCTTGTTCCCCAATCATGATTGAGTGCACATATCGACCTGCGTGATAGAGCTGAGCGGCCACCGGCACCTTGTATTGATGTATCTGTGAAGCAAGTCTGGAGAGCCCTTCAATGTGCTCATCCTTGCTGACTCCTAGCATTGTGGGGCTGCTCATGCCTAAATGCTCGGTGTAACAGCCGCCGACGATTATCAGACCCGGCCTATGCTCAGCCCTAGCCCGGTAGAACTCAACTAGCTGGTCTGACACAACGCCGTCTTGGCAGTAACCCAGATGAGTCGCGAGGAATACGAGTCGGTTCTCAAGGGTGAGGTTTCCTATAGCAGCAGGTTCAAGGAGGAGCATGAGAGTCACCAACCGCTTTGTAGAAATCGAACCAATGCTCGACTGTAGAATAGCTTCTTCTATCTGCACCCTCTGCGTAGTGATCGGGCAGTAGGTCCTTCTCAAGAAATTCTTCAGGAGTCAAACCTTCTACGAGAGCGTGCTTGATACGTTCCTTCAATGCTGAAAGGAAATCCAGATGCCGAGCAATCTCATCTTGCCCGCACACTGGTCCATGCCCCGGGATAATTTGTTCGTATTCAGCGGCCTCGACGCGCTCAAGACCCATGATCCATCGGTCCGGGTCGCACGTAGGGTCTCCAGCATATGGAAATGAACCATTGAATATCAAGTCCCCCACAAAAACGATGTGCTCTGGTTCAATGACCACAATGGAAGAACCAATAGTATGGCCGCCTACAAGTTGTACAGTCATCTCCTTCTCCCGACCAAGGAGCAGCCTGTTGTCGAAAACAATGTCTGGTATCCGAATTTCAAGATCATCCAGTGAAGTCCAGAGCTCCGGTCGCTCGTCCTTTACCGGTTTCACATATTCCCTTATCGCGTCTATCTTCCACTGTCCAGAGAGATTCGACTCGCAAACCTTCCGCATGTCCACGCTGCCGATGATGCTCGTCGGGTCGAATGCTTGTGCGCCGAATACATGGTCAGAATGCGAATGCGTGATGACAAGCTTCAGAATCGGAAGGGCAAATGTTTCGTCAACATACTGACGCACCTTGCGAGAAAGATTGTGAACCATTCCGGAATCTACCATAACAATTTCGTCATCAAGGATAACTGCACCCAAGTTGCCGCCGTTTTTGCCATCAGTGTCTGCGTAGATTCTATCGCTGACCTTCTGCAAAGCCATGTCAGCGTTCTCGTTCCATCTGTCTGATATAGTTGGCTATTCACTTGTCAGTTGTGAACCGGGAATCGGCGATTTTATTCTCTTTCTCCGAATCTGAAAGATGACGTTCCAGCCACCCCACTCTTGCATTGGAAATCTCGTCGAATCCGGGAACATAGGGTTTGATGTCCAAGAGGGGAGTTCCATCCAACATGTCAGCACCCCTGAACACAATCTTGTCCCTCTTGATTCTAATCAGCTCAACGACTGATAGACCAATGGGGTTTGGGCGGGAAGGGGCACGAGTCGCGAACAGCCCGCGTTCCCTGTTGTCGAGGTATGGTCGGACCATCATCTGGGGGGGCTTGACCTTGTGAAACCAATAGAGCAAGATGATATGCGAGAAGCCATCCAGGGACTCCAATCCATCCACGTATTCCTCATTCACCAATGCCTCACCAGCCGTAACAGAGAATGCCGGCTGGATAGGTACTTGGTCACTGGTCGCGAAAGGCGTATGGATGACACCGATTGGGCTGATTCTAAATTCCAACTTCTGCACCGACCCGAGGATGGAAAGGAGCTGGAGTTAAGGTTTCGCTTGTCTGAGGAGGAGCTCAATACACATTTGTGGACTAGATTGCCAACAACGCCTAGTTCATTTAGGAGGACTTCCATACTGTCTGTAGATATAGTAGGAACGGATTAGCGCACTGGTTAACTTATGTGAAAGGATGAAATCATGTCCGAGCCTGACTCCGGACCAAAAAGAAAGAAGGCGATAGACGCCATATTCCTTGTTGCCATCATAGTGGTAGCTGGAATTGTAGGGTTAGCCAGCTTCACAACGATTCCGCATTTGCCGCTGATAACAACTACAACTAATGAACCCGGCGCGACACTCGATATCCTGACTCGGTATGATGTCGTATTCCTCAACACATTTGAAACCGAGTTCCTTGGGAGCGATTACGCTCAGCAAAACCAAATCACTGACATCGTGTGGCGTACAGCATCCACTTACTTGTGGGAGGACTATCTCAGTTCAGGAGAAGTGGACCTTGTCTGGGGACCAAGTCCGGACTTTTACGACCAAATTACAACAACTGACTTGCTGGAACCGCTTAACAGCACTAGGATGCGGCAAGCACTATCGAGAGTGAACGACACCATGGGCGGCGTGCTTGTCAAGGGCTGCAACTCAGAAGGACAGGTTGTATGGTGTTCGTCGTCGATTAACTCCTTGGAGTTAGGTCTCGTCGTAAGTCACGCGTTCCTCGACGAACACGGGCTTCCAGTGCCGAATCAGCTGCCGGACCTAGCAAACCTGTCCTATGGTAGCACACTCCCAGACAATCCATCCATTGCTGTTTCAAGTTCCCTATTTTCAGAAGTGCGGATTGCGTCGTATGCCGCCCAAATGTACGGGTGGAGTCAAGCCTGGCGGGACCTAATTGGTATCGCAGGAAGTGCGAGAATCTTCAACAGCTCAAGAGACGCTTCTAACGCAGTGACATATGGCGACAGCGGTTTCGCGTTTTCATACCTGACGAACGGACTACAGCCTCAGTACGGAAGCATCTCACCAGATTTCATTCGGATAGGGATGAGACCGCTGGTTACTCCAGACATAATGGGCATTCCGACCCACAGCACTAAAAAACAGCTGGCCGAGGAGTTCATAGAATTCATCCTTTCAGACAATGGCCAGTCACTCTTTCTTCTCCCCGCCATAGGTCGTCTGCCACTCATTAGAGATGCATTCGACCAACCGCTGGGTTTGCAGGCACAAAGCTCCTACGAGGCGTTCAATCGAACTGTCCACGGCGAAGGTGTCTTGTTCGACCAAGATCTGTTTGAGGAAATTCACACCGCAATCAAGTTGTATTATGAGTCTGTGCTCCTCAACGCTCACAATGAGCTTGCTGTTTGCTGGGAGGCCATAGTTGCCGCGCTTCAGGATGGCCACATCAACGCTTCAGAGGCCAAATACTATACCGAGCTCATGGCAACGCCCATCACCATTAGTGACCCTCTGAATGGTTCAGCACAGGAATTCACTCTTCAATACGCCCGAGATGTAAGCGTTATTTTCCTGAGCAATTTCACCTACTACCAGCAGATTAGGGAAAGATGGATGACTGCCGCCATCGCACAATACAACGACGTATACAACCAGATCATGATGGATGTGCTTAACTAGACACTCTGGACGCATGTGATAAAGGGCCTATTCGATAATGACTTCATTCTGGCAGCCAAGATTGACGAGCTGCATGGCTAAATAATGAACCAGAAATATGTCATAATTGCAACTACCAGCGTCATGAGGATGGCAACAACTGCGCCGTAACGGATGACCTCTCCTTCTATGCCAATCTTGTCGATAACTGCTGTTGCGTTCTGAATTTTCGCCGGACTGAGAACACTGGCGAGGCCACCCCCGATGCCGCTGGAGGCAGCGATTATCTGGGCTTGTTGGGCATTTGCACCGATAGCTACACTGGCTTGGTAGTGATAGTCAGTGAACATGGCTATGGCGGACGTTTCGGATCCTGAAACGAAACCAGCTAGAAGGCCCAAGAAAGCAGCAGTCAATGGATATGCTTGGCCCAGACTTTCAGACGTCAAAGTTGCAAGGAGATGCACCATGTTATTCGATGGATCAAGCGGGTACGCCCAGACTCCCCCGGAGCCAGTAAACCATCCACTGTAAATCATCACCTCAGCCATTGCGAAGAAAATAGCTGCAGCAAGTACTGGTCTTGGTGCACGCTTCGAGAATTTAACAAGCGTTTTCTTCATAATCGTTCTATCTCTCGAGAAGAATGGTATCGACACTAGTGTTGCAACCAGCATCAAAGTGTAGGCTTGCCAGAGCACTCTAGTATTGATGACCTGAGGATATGCCCCAAGCTGAATAGCGACATTCAGCTGCTCTGCGAGCAAGAACTTGATTGGTTCAACAAGGGTCGTTAAGAGGCTCAGAATAACAAGGATAACCCATGGGATGCTCGCTCGTCCCAAGCTCATATTCTTCTCGACTTCCAAATCCTTATCATTCAGCTGACTGCGGTCAATCATTGGGCGTTTCCGAATCCTAGTGTACAGGATGAGAACGAATGCAACTGCAGCTCCTGCGAACACGTTGGTCAGCCTGGTCATGTTCACTGCTTCGAGATTGCATATTATCGCAACAAAGCCTGCCGTTAGACCAGATGTCACTGCCAGTAACAGTGCTTCACGATCCCTGAGCATCTGTCGACCTCCCGCAATCCAAAGCATCGATATGGCGATTCCAGTTGATATGACTGGCATGAACATAGCAAAGACAGAGCCTGACTGGGCGAGAGTAATGTTGAGTCCTGACGCGTCATTGAATGCTTTCTGAAATACCTGTGCAGGCACAGCTAATAGAGCGAACGTTGTGAGTGGGTCGTAGCCAATAGAAGGTAGTGCTACCGCGACAAGGGGAGAGAACCCCAGTGCTAGCATCACAGGGGGTAACATTGTGACTGGGGTAGCGCCGATACCAACCAAGAACAGACCGAGACCAAGGCTGATGAACAGGATTTGCATGGGCCGGTTGCCTCCGCCAAGGGTCTTGAAGAAAACGGTGATTCTCTGGAGCGCGCCTGTTTCTTGCATGTACGTCATCATGAGTATCGAAGTTGCAACCATCAGAGAAATCGGAAATGACTTCACCATTCCCGCAAGACTGGCCACTAGTGCGACTCCAACGTCCGTCTGAAACCCGAAAATGGCTATCAACAAGGTCACAAGCCAAACAATCACGCCAGTAACATCTGCTGCCTTATGTAGAAAAACCAGCAAAACGAAAGCAAGAATTATGGGGAACACTATCAAGATTACACCGATGAGGGGATCCATTCTACTTAGCCATCCTCTCTAGATAGTTATTCTCATAATACCAATCAATGGCTCTCTTGAGACCTTCACGCATAGTGACCTGTGGCGCCCAACCGAGGAGGCTCTTGGCCTTCTTGTTGGAGTACCATCGCTCCTCATCCATGCTCTGAACCGACTGCATATGCCACAGAAATGTGGTTCGTTTCCGATTCTTGATTGGACTCAAGAGCCCAATGCCAATCTTCGCGAGAACGGTGGGGATTTTCAGCTTAGGGGGATCCACACCAAGAACTTCTCCCAGAAAAGCAAAGTACTCATTGTACGTAAGGGGTTCATCAGGACAAAGGATGATCGTATTGTCAAGTGCTAGCTTCGACGACAGGGCTGCCATGAAGCCACTAGCTACATCATCCACATGTGTGTACATGATGCGTTTCTTGCCATCTCCTGGAAGAACAGGCAGCTCACGTTTATTCACTGCCTCAATGGCCTCAAACGCGGAATAGAGGTCACCCTCACCTAGTACTCCAGTTGGACGCAGAATGATGTGATGAAGATCGGTTTCCTTCGTGATTTCCCGAACTGCCTCCTCAGCCATAATCTTGCTTTTTGAGTAGTCAAACTGTGGATTGAGCTCAGTGTCCTCATCACCCGGAGGAAACCTAAGGGGCCCTATTGTTTCCGTTGTAGAGCAGTAGATGAACCTCTCAACTGATGTCCCAACACAAGCGTTCATCATATTCTTTGTCCCTTCGACGTTCACCTTGTACAGCAAGTCAACATCCTTGGGGTAAAAGTCGAAATAGGCCGCAAAATGAACTACCGCGTCACAGCCCTGCACGGCTTTCTTCAACGACTGCTTGTCAAAGAGGTCTCCTTCTATGAAGGTCACACTCTCTGGCAGCCCAGCGGTATTGCTAGTTTCTCTCACGAACGCAACGACATCAAACCCGTTCTCGACCAAATGCGCTACGAATTTCCGACCGATGAACCCGGTTGCTCCCGTCACTAAGACTCTCATGCCGGCCACCTTTCACGGGCTTGTTTTGCCCCTCATTTAATTGTTCCTTATTATCGTGAGTGAGAGCCCCACTAATGAATAGGCTGTCAAATCAGTGAGTCCAGAGCGGGCAGGGTTTCGCCTGAAGGACCTTGAATGTAGTAGTCAACATTGCGAGTCAATCGTGATGCTTCCACGTTGAACTCGATTAGAGTTCCACCTCTTTGCTTGACCATGATCGGAAACATCGCAGCAGGTTGCACTATTCCAGAGGTCCCAATTACTAAACATACAGTGGCTTTCTCCAACTCAGCGTATACCCTTGCCATCACTTCTGAATCAAGGCTCTCTCCGAACCACACAACATTGGGACGAAGCATTGAGCCACACTCCGGGCATTCCGGTATCCCCTCAGCAGGGACACTCAGTCTGCCATGGTAGTCACATGATATGCACTTCAAAGCCCAGAGGTTTCCGTGAACCTCAAGGACATTGCTAGACCCAGCACGCCGATGAAGGCCATCAACGTTTTGAGTGATTAGTGATTTGAGGAGCCCAGACTCCTCCCACTTGGCCAGCGTCAGGTGTCCGGGGTTTGGCTCGCACTCGGCAATTAGTCCCTGCCTCCAAGTGTACCATTCCCAAACCAATTCGGGGTTATTTGCAAACGCAGACGGCGTCGCTAATTCCATGGCGTTGTAGTTTCTCCAGAGACCGTCTTCACCTCTGAAAGTTGGCACATTGGATTCCTTCGACACACCTGCACCTGTCAGTGCTATCAGGTGCTTGGCATGTGCAACTAACTCTGCTGCTTCTCCGAGCTCCCCTTCTGACATATCGGACACAAGGATTTGCATAACATTGACACCTCTTAAGGATGGCCCGTTTTGCTTGACAATCGCTTCTACGGTTCCAAACTGTAACATAGAGTGCTTAGCCCAAGACGAAATGCAATCTCCATCATGCTTATTAGTGACCATTCTTCACAATAGTGAATAAGGAATTCAAGAATAACGATTGTTTTCTCGAGGTCACAGCAATGTCAAGCACGAAACAAAAAAGCAAGAAACGAGGAAAGCGCAGGACATGGCTGATGCCCCAAGAAGTAGTGGTGTGGTACGTTCTCCCAGCAATCAGAAGAGAGCTAACTCGCGCTATGATAAAGAGGAATAAACCTCAGAAGCAGATTGCCAAGATGCTTGGTGTCACAGAACCAGCGATTACACAGTACAAACTGAAGAAGTCCAAGCGATCCCGAGGTGATCAGGTTAACATTCCAGATGAGATTCTTGTGGAAATCGAGAAGGCTGCTGACGTGATTATCGAAGCTTATGAACAGAATGGCGACAAGAATATCTATGAAATGATGACTCGAGAGGTAAACCATCTCATCGAAATCTTGAGAGACGCTGGGGTCATTTGCGACGTGCACCGTGAGCACTGTGAGGGTGTTCATGAGGGCTGCAAGGCTTGCGGGTAGGGCAGCTGTCCTGCTGCAAATGATTTGCCTAAGACGATTGATTGAGGATTACTGCGACGTATCCTCCTCGTTTTTCCCAGAAAGGCTTTATTCACACTAAGCTACTTCTTAGTGTTCGACTAGTTCGGTGAAACTCATGGATGGAGAAATTAAGGTTACGCTGAAGGGTCCCGTAGCCACCCTGACGATATCTCGGTCAGACAAACTCAACTCTGTCACACGAGAGATGCTGACTGCCTTCGACGACAAAGTCAACCAGTTGACAAACGATCCAGAGATTATGACGGTCATCTTCACTGGCGAGGGAGAGAAAGCATTCTCAGCTGGCTTCGATTTGACGACCGTAACGAGTTTGAAGGGTGATGAACGAACGAGCTTTTTCAAACTCCTTGAGAGCACAATCCGGTGCATCAAAGAGAATAGAAATTGCATAACTGTGGCTGCAATCAATGGCTATGCAATAGGTTTTGGGGCAATGATTGCTTCCGCTTGTGATTTTAGGTTCTTCTCTGAGAAGGCTGCATTTCGACTGCCAGAAGTGCAACTTGCGATATTTCCCGGCGCGGGAGCTACAGCCAACCTAATGGATCTTGTAGGCCCTGCGAGAACAAAGGATATCCTTGTGACTGGAAGGCTGGTTTCAGCGGAGGAGGCGCTGCAAATCGGACTCGCTAGCAGAGTAGTGCCTCATGGCGAGCTTATGTCCAAGGTTGAGGAGTTCGTGCAAGACATCATCAAAAAGGATAGGAAAATTGTCATGAGGACGGTAAATCTCATTGACATGATGACCGGTCAGGACCATGCCGAGGCAGCAGACCTTGAAACCATGTACACAGATGAATGGCTGAGAGAACTCGAAGAGAACGATTGAAGACTCAATGTGTTCATTGCTCATCTTGCCGGCTTCCAGTGCTCTGAACAGCTCTCTTTTTTAGGAATTGAGTCTCAGAAAGGACCTCTATTCAAACATAGGTGATTACAATGGCTCGCAGTGCTGTAGTAGCGATTGGTGGAAATTCGCTGATAAAAGATAAGAAACACAGGACAGTTCCTGATCAGTATGCTGCAACGGTTGAAACCTGCAAGCATATCGCAGACATGATCCAAGATGGTTGGAATGTCGTCATCACCTCAGGAAACGGACCCCAAGTAGGATTCATTCTCCGACGTTCAGAACTTGCGGCGCATGAACTTCACGAAGTGCCTCTGGACTCTTGTGGTGCAGATACTCAAGGAGCCATTGGATACATGATACAGAAGGCGCTCTACAACGAGTTTCAGAAAAGGAGCATGGACAGACATGCAGCCAGCTTGGTAACTCAGGTGCGCGTCGATCCTGAAGACCCCGCTTTCAAGAATCCGGCAAAGCCTGTTGGTTCCTTCATGGACGAGAAGACAGCAAAGAAACGGGAAAAGGATGAGAACTGGAGCATCATGGAGGACTCAGGAAGAGGATGGAGAAGAGTGGTTCCTTCGCCAATTCCAATAGAGATCATTGAGCTTCCAGCAATCCATGCGTTGCTTAATGACGATGTTGTTGTTTATGCCGTTGGTGGAGGTGGGATTCCTGTCGTACAGAATGAAGATGGCGACCTAGAAGGTGTCGCTGCTGTTATTGACAAGGATCGAGCATCTAGTCTTCTTGCTACGGGCCTGAGGGCGGATGTCCTTATCATTTCTACGTCCGTAGAGAAGGCCTATCTCAATTTCGGAAAGGAAGACGAAGCGCCAATCGATAAGATGGATCATATCCAGGCTCAGAATTACATCAAAGAAGGCCATTTCGCTGCTGGCAGCATGCTCCCCAAGGTAGAATCGTGCATTGATTTCATCAAGAATGGCGGTGAGCTGGCCATTATCACAGATCCTCGCAACATTACAAGAGCGTTGAAAGGAGAAACAGGCACTCATATCGTGCGAGGCCATAACATCCCACCGCCCCCAGAACGCCGCTAGCTCTTGACCGTCAAATTAAAGGGGGAGGTCCATGTCGCCTGACCTGATACAAATGACAAAAGAGGCCGTTTCAACAAAGAAGGCACCGAAAGCTGTTGGCCCCTATTCACAGGCCATCAAAGCGAATGGTTTCCTTTTCTGCTCAGGGCAGATTCCAATGATCCCCGAAACAGGAGAGGTCCTCACAGGCTCAATAACGGAGCAAACTCATCAAGTGCTGAGCAACCTGAAAGCAGTAATCGAAGAGGCCGGGTCATCTCTCGCCAATGTGGTGAAAGTTACCGTTTTCCTTCGCGACATGAATGACTTTGCTGAGATGAACACGGAATACGCCAAGTGGTTCTCAGGGATTCCTCCCGCCAGAGCCGCGGTTCAAGTAGCAAGATTGCCAAAGGATGTTGCCATCGAAGCGGAAGCGATTGTGCTTCTCTAGGTTGCGTTTCCAAGCCTAAGTTCAATGATTGTCTGAAAAGCCGGGGCCGCGGCGGATGATGAGAAAGGTATTTATCATTCCTCGACTGGCACAGCCGTGCATATCGGTGCGTGTTGTACAATGGTCACAATTGGCAGTCAAGGGAAACTCATAGCAGTCCTTGTTGGGGTCATAGTTCTTGCAGGGGCTTCAATAGGGGCGATTATGCTTCTGCAGCAGCCCTCCGCAGGTCCATCGATTGATGTAATCAAAAAGGATAGCACGCAACAAACAATCGCGTTCTCTCGAATACTATCCATGGAGTCAGTTGAGGCTTATGGGGCCTACGAGAACTCCTACGGCAACCCTCGCGGCAATGGAACCTACAAGGGAGTCAAGGTTTCAGACCTCGTAGACCTAGCTGGCGGTATGGAGAGTACAGACCTGATTGTTGTCAACGCCTCGGACGGTTACAGTGTCACTTTTCCGTACTCCAAGGTATACCCGTCCTTGAGCACACAAGATCTCCAAGGAGACATGATACTAGCGTACTCGTACAACGAGACCATGACGCCTGAATGGGAGTTGGGATTCAGAATCATCTTTCTCACAGAAGATGAATACTATTCAAACGCGGATGCTGAAACTACAACACCAGAGGAATACTTCCCAGGTGCGGCTGGGCCACAGTGTGTGTCCAACGTTGCGACGATTCAAATAGTTGAAAGGGAGCTGGATGAGTTCGCGCTGACTATTACAGTTGGAGGAACAACGGTAGGCTATACTATGAATGAGATTCTTGCTCTCTCGTCAATAGCTGGAGAGGGAGGATACAAGAATCGACACGGCACTCTCACTGGACCAAACAACTACACCGGTGTAGCATTCTACAACCTGCTGAGATGGGTCAGCGACCTGCCAGAGTCCTACGAGATTAGCATACTGACCAGCGATGGCATTGTTCCTACAATCAACCAAAGTGTAGTGGAAGGAACACTCATTGGATACAACTCCACTACTGGCAACTCTGTTGGTCAAATCAACTGCACAATGATTCTGGCCTACGAGATTAACGGGGAGGGTTTAGGAGAAGATGGTCCGCTTAGGATTGCATTCCTAAATGTGAACGAATACCTCACGACAAGCACGCTCTGGATCAAATCTGTTGTCAAGATAACAGTGAATGCATTGTAAAGCTGGAATTGCTACAAGAACAATGTTTTTCTTTGGAATGCAAAGCGCAGAACACAGACACAGTCTAACCGAGGGATAATCGTTGAGTAAACCAATTCAAGAATGTCAAGGCTCAGGCAGCATTCTTGATCAGGCGGCTTGTTTCATTAAGAATGCCCAGTATCAGCAGGCTATTGTCACTCTGGAACAGGGGCTCACAGTTGACCCCAATAACAAACCCATGTGGGAGGGCGTCTTTGCCTGCAATCTTGAGTTGAAGAGGCCAGACAAGGCGATTGAGGCGCTAGACCACATAATTCGTATCGAGCCCAACTCGCAGATTGCATGGGGTGAGAAGGGGTTCCTACATCTGCTCCTCAATGAAAGCAGCGAGGGCATGGAAGCCTTGCACAGAAGCCTTCGTCTTAAGCCTAGAAACGGTCGTGATTGGCATCTATTGGCTGCAGCTTTCATGACTAATGAGCAATGGAAAGATGCGCTAGATGCGCTTGGCAAGGCGCTTTCATTGGAACCGAACTCGGCAATGGGCTGGCACAACTGTGCCATATGTTATTTCATTCTTGAGAATTTCGAAGCCGCACTCGTCGCAGCAGACCATGCCCTTGCGTTGGACCCAACACTTGAAGACGATACTTTGGATTGGATAGACATCGTGCGACAAGCGATGTTAGGGTTCGACGATGATTTCGAAATCGAGTCTGATGCCGGGTAATATGTTACCAAAGCTTCCTTCAAGAACTGGATTATCGAATTGAAGGAGAAAATCCGAGCTTTACGTGTTCTCAGTACGAGCCGCTCCGTTGAGTGCAGCTACACTCTCAATCTCATTCTGGATTGACCTAGTTTCTTCTTTCAATCCGTGATGTTTTGCAGACTCCAATGCCTCCTCAAGGGCAGTAGTCAGTCGCTCTAACTCTTTCTGACGCTTCGCGTGATCGGAGATGGCAAGCATGGCATTACGTTTCTTCGGTATTATTCTAAGTAGACTATGAATTGCCGCCAGAGCGTCTTCCCTGCTGGACAGCACTGTTTCCTGCTCGTCATCTGAAGCTGATAGGATGCGACCTATTTGCTCATGGAGTTGTTTGTGCTTGTCGAGAGCACCCTTGAGAATCTCCTGGACTTCATTGTCCGACTCTGCGTTGGCAAGTTGCTTTTCGAGCTGCTTGATGGTTCGATCAAGGAAGTCCTTTCTCTCGGACAGACTGGTTCTTCGCTGCTCCATCCAGCGCCACTCATTCTCCATGCCGTGAATAAGAGCAACCGCTTGATTCACCTTGCGCTGATAATTCGCGAGCTTCTCCTTGGCAGCCTCAAGGTCAGATTGTAGATTATCAGTGAGGTAAGTTAGCTGATAACTTAGCATGTCGTCAGCATTGTCCTCTGAAAGCGTACGTGACTCTCGAATGGCTGATTCGGCATTACTCCAAAGAGAGCCAATCTCCGTTTCATCCCTCAGGGTTTGGCCTTTAAGCTCAAGCTCGTCTGATATCTGTTCAATCTCCTTATTGATGGATTGAATCGTTTCAATCCTAGACCGGAGTGATGCTTTGCTTCGTCTGCCGCTGATTTCTCGTGTCAGCTTCTCACGTTCCTCAGGAACGGCTTGCAGAGCGTGAACATTGTCGATTAGAAGATGTAATGCAGTGTCATACTCCTCCATAGCCTTGGAGAAGTGTCGCTCCTGCAGAAGATTGTCGCCTTGGCGTTGATGATTCAGCACGGACTCTAGCACATCATAGGGCGATGTTTTGAGTAGGTCGTCATCTTGAATTCGATTATCAGCATTGCACAAATCCAGTGCTTGCCCTTCAAGAGAAATGCCTATGACCGCCAATCCTTCTGAGGATGCAACATATATCAGATCATGGTCAGCTGAAACCATTCCGTACTTGCTCCCATTCTTCCTGACCTGACCCAATTGAGCATCTTTCTTAAGATCCCAAATGGTTAGGAAACCAGCAGTCGAAGACGTAACGAGATAAAGATTATTAGCCCACATTGAAACCAAGGGCTCATCAGTATGCGATTCCAACGTCCGAACATGGTTCCATCCAACACGGTCCCAGAGCTTCACATCACCTGAGGCCAGACCCACCATGATAAACTGGGAGTTGCCTGTTACAGCAGTACCGCGGTCTGTCTTTTCAAGCACAGCGAGCTCAGTTGGTGCTGTATCAAGATCAGGGGTCCAGACCACTGGAGCTTCCTTCTTGGTTCCTGAGCATATTACGCTGCCATTTGACCAGAGCATTGTTATTTCGGACTTGTGAAGTGACCAGCTTGAAGTTTCGTTAGTGCCACTCTTAATTGACAATAGACGTCCTTCACGGGTGCCAATGTAAAAACAGTCACCGTGAAGATCAGAGGTTAACGCATGATAGCTGAGCTCGAACCAGCCAATCATACCCCAAGTTCCCTTTCGCCACATATACACTCGTCGTTCACAGGTGGCGTATACATGGTCTTTGTCAACGTGTACAGCTAATGGTTCAGAGTTGGTTTCACCTAGTTCAGCAACAAGCTGCCAATCACCCTTAGACCACACTCTCACGTACTTGTCCTTGCATGCAGCGTAGAGAAACCGGTCATCATAACTAATGTCAACTGCGTCTACCTCAAGTACAGTCACTTCCTCGTGAGTTATCGAAGATGATGCTGGCGCAGAATTGTCCTGCTGACCGGACATTTTGTTGGCCTCTCTCGTATAGGAGTTGAATTCTAGTTTTCGTGACGTGACTTAAGACAGTTTCTAGCTTGGCCGCTAGTGCCGAACGGATTTTGAGAAGCTTACAGACACGATTAGTGTATAAACAAGCTAGGGGCAATTGTCCTAAGCGCAGAACAGTTTTAAAACGACAAACCGATTCGAAGCTACGCTACATCTGGAGGAAGGCTCATGGATAGTCACGTATGGCGGCGCGAACTTGATAGACTCTCTGAAATGAAAGGAATGCTAGCAACAATCAACTCATCCACAGAACAACAGACCGACCGACAGGTGCGTCAGTTATATGATGTGTATGCGAAGCTTACAGGCTTAGACAAGGACCTCAGTGATACTTCAGGATTGAGCGTCCTGAAAAAGAGGAAGATTGCTAGCCAGATTGAAAAGGTGTCTAAGAACATCAAGGAAGACTTCATGAGAGTGGTCAGAGACTTCGCAGAAATCTTTCGAAAGGAGCAGAGAGACTTCACTGCAATGCTGCCACGCATTCAGTATTTCAAACCCGCCGAAACAAAGACGCTAGCTTCATTGAGTTTTCCATCAATAGGTGCAGGAGACTTGGATGACTTCGAAACGTTGTACAAATACGGGAAAACGTTCTCACAGCATTATGCGACCCTTCATCAGGATTTCGTGCGAGAAGTCAAGGGAAAGCTTGACGAAAACAAGAGGACTCTCGAAACCTATGAAAGACACATTTCCATTGACAGAGGAGAGGTGTCCACAACTTCCTCCATCAAGGAAGTCGCCAACCTACCCATGACTGACCTGATCCCTATTATGGAGAAGTTGAAGTTGGATGAAACCTATCTTGATGGACGCAAGGATGAGGTCAGCAAGATGCTGAGTGTTTCACTCATCACAGAAGTCGAGTCATTGCAGACCTCAGTTGAAACCGCCTCACGTCTTGGATTGGACCTTCCCATGGATTTCACAAAGCAGCTTCGGGTGATTGCGAGGGACTCATCCAAGGCAAACAACTTGACCGCGCTAATCAGCCTTGAGAATCAACTTGACGCTGCTAGGTTGAAGATGTCAAATATGCTTCGGGACAGAATCATAAACATGAAGCATGAGGTCACCGCCAAGATTGCTGAAGGAGGGATTCCTACTACTGCGGATGTCATTCCTCTACCCCCTGATGTCGTCCCAGAAGCTGATAATATCGCGAGCCTTCTCTCTGCTTACCAGAAAATGGTGGAATGGAGCGGACAGGTCAAGATATCTCTTAAGGACAGGGTTGTCGACGCCCTCAACGACGTAGAGAAAGCAACGGACTTCCCTGATGATGCTGGCATCAAGGATATCATCTCTGTTCGCAAGTTTGTTGCAGACTCCAAGAAAGAACTGAAGCATGCTGAGATTGACAGCATGATAAAGATTCACCTCAAAGCCAAATCCATGGTGGATGAGTATAACAAGAATATCACAGATCAAATCCGGTCGTATATCACCAGGTTCAACGAACTGGCAACATCGGCAGACAAAGTCCTGGACTACGCACAGCTAAGTAAGAAAGCTCCAAAGGTCGAGGAACTAGAAGGTGGCACTGTATTTCTCCTCGAATCCTTAGCGAACCTTAGAAAGGCTGTCGAGAGCGGAGTAGGCACCTTCCGAGATGCTGCAGGCCAGGAGATAGATGCGATAATATCAGACTTGCAAACAATCAAGCCTGCATACGCAGAGATCTTCATGCCCATAATTAGCGAGCTCGACGAAGCCAAGAATCGCATGACAGTGATGGAAGAATTCGGCGAGATAAGATCTGAGATGCGAAGCACAAAAGAGGCTATTCTAGCCAAGGCAAAGGATGCCCTGGAGAACCTCCGCTATCGCTTAGGTGTAAAAATTAGACTTGCAGCGGCCAAACTTATGGGTGCAGGAGTGGAAATCCCAAAGGAAGCACAAGAAGCAATTGGTGAGCTCAATTCTGTGAGCATCGCGGCTGACACCGTATTTAGTCTCCCTGCTATTGCACGTAAGATGGTCGAACTCTATGAACACAAGATTACCGCGAAAGTTATCGAGGCACTCGATACGGAAGCGGCGGAGCTAAAGACATCCTTCGGACGCGCTGAAGCGATTGGCGTTGACCTGAAGAAGGAACTGAAAGTTCTTGACAAGATCATCTCCAAGCCCCCTCAGGAGCTGGAGGATGCCGCTGAGTACTTTGATAGGATTAGGGCTCTCACTACATCACCAAAAGTCCAAGACAAAATAAAAGAGAGAGCCAACGAGGCATATGAGCAACTCAAGAATGCAATCACATTGTTTGAAGACCAAGGGATGCCCGAAACCGTGGAACGTCTGAAAACGCTGCTGGAGAAGGTTCCGGAACAACTCTCTGCAGAGTTTCAGCACGTAAACGAGACACTTGATGTGTGTCTCACTCTTGCAACAATCCAAGATGAGATGCTCTCCATTGTAAAGGGGATATCTCGGAAAGATGGGGAGAATCATTTGGAGAAGCTCAAGAAAAAGAGCAAGTATCACTCTACCATAACACGTGTATACGAAAGCCATCCCGAGGACTTCAGTAAGGTAATCTATCCTCTAAAGGAACTTCAGGAAGCAGAAGAGAATCTGGAGAAATCCGAAACCCTTGACGAGGCAGTCAAACATTTCAACAAGATAGCTGAGTTGAGAGAGGGCTGGGTTGAGAAAGCAAGCAAGATGAATGAATGGCACAAATCAATGAAAATGTTTATGGCTGGCTTCAGTCCAGCGGCTTCTACAGATGACCGCAACAAATTCATTGATGATGCAACTCGAAAGATTAGAGAAACCTACAGCAGAGAGGACATCAGTTCATATCTGGGCTGGGCGCTGATAGAAATCGCAGAAACAATGGTTGAGAAACGAGGATAGCTTCAGGAGATAGAATCCATGCAGAGATTTACAGGAAAGGACGCTGAATCTGAGGAAACACGAGCCGCAGAAGTATTTGCTATTGGAATTGGCGAATGTGGTTCGAATATTGTTGGATCATATCTGAAGACTAGCCGGGATAAGCGGCTACCGTCAAGAGTCAGAGGCTACATGCTCATAAATACTGACAGAGCAGACATCACCAAGGTCCGCTCGAAGTATGGTATACCGAAGGAGAACACTCTCCTATACGGCGCCAGTGAGATAGGCGTTGGTGGAAGGTTTATCGATGGATACAACTCGGTACTGGAGTCAAAGGACATCATCTTTAACCAGTTAGCGGATCTCGGGTTCGAAGGCGTATCAGGGTTCTGCATATTCACCAGCCTTGGCGGTGGTACAGGATGTGGAGGCACACCGGCCATCATCGAAGCTCTGAAGCAGAGGTTCCAAGAAGAAGAAGGACGTCGCATCTTTGTGTACGTGATTGGTGTTCTTCCATTTGAAGGCCAATCTAGCGAAGCTCTGAACTCCATATGGGCAGTTTCAAAACTCCTTCGAGCGCAACTACAAGAACGAGGAGCAGATCTGACTATTCTCCTGAGTAATCGTACAATGTTGAAGCGAATTATCCAATCAAGAAAGGCCGATACTGTGGACTATCTTCAGAGAGAATTGGAAGTCGACATCGCGAACATCGACCAAATTGAGACGATGGTGCCCTCGACCTTGGATGAAGCCGCAGACCTAGATGTAAGGACCGAGCAAGCCTTTGTGGAGCTCGTGAATCCTCTAGCCATCGATGTGGTCGAAGCAATGCTCTCGCCCGGTGTTTATGAAGCCAATAAGGATGTATTTCCAACTACAGACCTTGCGGATTATGCTAGGAAGCTGGACCCGGTTGTCGTACCAGCACTATACAAGGATATCGGCCTGATTCCTGACGCGGGAAGCATGCCTAAGCAGTTAATGACAATGATTGACTATGCTGTCAAAGAGTGCTCTTACGCTGACGTTGGAGAAGAGCCAAACGCTGAGAGTGTCTACTACGTCCTAACCGGGCCAAAACACGTTGCGAAAGCTGAGTATGGTATGCATCTCAAGGATGCACTAAAAAAGTTCATTGCACCTGGAGCTGCTATAACTCCCTGCTATGTGCAGCATTTCGTCGAGAATCCCCCCACTGATCTATTACTGCTTCTAGGCTTGCCTAAGATACCTGAACTCACCAAGATTATCAACGAGGCTACGCAGCTAGTAAATCTCCACAGTGGACCATCTCCATTGAAGCAGAGTTGGTTCATGAGGTCGAAGGGTACGACTCGCAAGGAGCTCGTCAGTGCAATCGCTGATTTCAGAGAACTGTTCAGCTACTACATGACCCCCGGGGACGCCGCTACACCAATCGAGTAAGTGGATGGTGACCTAATGAGCGAACCGTTTCCGATGGATGAATTGGTTGACAGGCTCCTCTTGATTGCTACACTGAACTCTACACTGATTCATTTCCTATTGAGTTCCCAGATTGAGGGTAGCATAGATCCGGATAGGGTAGATTCACTAACTCAAGGGTTAAAGAGAACCCGGAAATGGATGGAGGATGCTACCACATCAGAAGGCATACCCTCTTCCACCGCAAACATCATGGGCTTGATAGTGAAAAGACTCTCTCAGATAGAGAGCCTCCTTCCGAAGCTCTCAGTCATCGCAAAGAAAGCTGAGGTCCAAGGAAGCCCAACTCAAGAGATACTATCGCTCCTTGAAGACAGCACTAGATCTGCTGGAGACTCAATCCCTTTTGGAGGGAAATCTAGTATTGTTCCCTTGGTTGAGGGGGCAGCCCCACCGCCTGAAGAAGCTTTCAGAAAGGTACAGGTCGAGGACGACGAGTGGGGTTTGATAGGAAAGACTCAGCGGCTAATCAAACAGTATTCCAAGCGGTGTCACGTGCTGTTGCCCATTTTCTGGCTCGAGGTTGTAAGAGACATTCACAAGTACAAGTCAAACTCACCCTACGCCAGCGAGATTATTGAAATACCTGCGAAGATTGCATCTCAGATTGTGAAGATTCTATTGACTGAAGCTCCAGGTGCAAGACTTTTGCAGGATTTGTCCAAGAAACGGCCTGTTGAGATCTACTTGGACCCTTCAGAAACCGAGCGTGTTGAGAGAGCAGTATCAAAGTACTTCTCCGGACTTGAAGGCGTCCTCAGTGGTGCAACTCCCAAACCTGCAGACAAGGTTTCAGAGGCACAGATGATCTTCGACGGTTTTGATTGGGGTGGGCCTGAATTGGAGAAACGAATCATAAAGCGGTTCAATCAGCGGTGTGAGGAAACCCTCCATGATGCAGAAACCGCTACTGATCCCGCTAGGCAAGTCATCTATGCTGAAGCCACAAAGCTGCTCTGCAAACTACAGCACGCGCTCCTTGCCGAACCCAGATTCAGAGAGATACTGGCCCAGATGAAACCGTAGAGCCTGTGAAGCCACCTGCGTTAGCATATCTGATATAAGTAAGACATGTCATCTCGCATTAAACCTAGAGAGGGTAAACAATGTCTGGTCTAAAGGAGATGCTTAATCCCAGAACGACAGCTGTTGTTGGCGTTAGTACATCGAATCCATTCTCCCCCGGAAACGTCATCTTCAGGAAATTGTGTTTTGAGAATGCCCTCCCCACGTTCCCAATCAACCCGAAAGGAGGAACGGTGGAAGGACAAAAAGTTTACAAATCGATTCTGGAAGCTCCGGATGGCATCGACCTTGCCGTCATCTCAGTTCCATCCAAGTACGTGCCCGGAATTCTTGAACAGTGTGGAAGCAAGAATATCCCCTCTGTCATAGTCGTATCTGGAGGCTTCGGTGAAATAGGTCCCGCAGGTGCAAGTCTACAAACAGAGATTGTCGAAATCGCCAAGAAACACAACATAACAATGGTAGGGCCGAATTGTATTGGCGTGTTTGTGCCCGATAAGCTTGACACATTTTTCCTGCCCTCTGAAAGAGTTGCTCGACCATTAAAGGGAAACGTGGCGATTATTTCTCAGAGTGGAGGATGGCTCGTTGAGCGACTCGAGGAGTTTGCGTCTCGCGATTTGGGAATTGCAGCAGCCATTTCCATTGGCAACTCGGCTCAGACGAACGTGACTGACTTCATCAGGCATTTCGGCAAAGACAAGAACGTGCGAGTCATTCTGGCATACATCGAAGGTTTCGGTCCGAATGAGGGACGAGAGTTCGTTGAGGCTTGCGCGGAGGTCGCGCCAAGAAAACCGGTAGTTGTTCTAAAGGGAGGAGACTCGGAAGCAGGACATCGAGCCACACAGAGTCACACCTCATCCCTTGCTGGGAACTCGGTTATAGCAGCTGCCGCTTTCAAGCAATACGGGATAATTCATGCTGTCGACGAAGATGAAGTTATGGCCTACACAAAGGCATTTTCGTTTAGTCCGCGCTTGATGAAAGGCTCGCGAGTTGGAGTGATGACTGTGTCCGGTGGTCACGGCGTTATTGCCAGTGATGAGGCTTCATTCTATGGTCTGGAATTCCCACCGTTCATCAGGGAGGACCAAGAAGCCATGAGGGAAGTAATGACCCCTGCGTACAGAGGAATTGCCTCATTCAGAAATCCGATCGATCTTACGGGAAGTGCGGCTGATGTCGACTACGAGCAGGTGCTGAAGGTCATGCTCAGCTTGGACTACATAGATTCAGCATTGTTGTTGCTCCTGCCGTACGCTCCAGGAATATCCCTTCAGATTGGAGCGAGAGTAGCGAATGTTACAAAGCAATTCAACAAGTGCGTCGTCGCATATGTTCCAGACTTGGATAAATATGAAGTAATTTTGAGAGGCTTCGAGCTCAATGGCATTCCTGTGGGCGATACAATAGAAGAAGCAGTGCAGATGCTCAATGGAATTCGAGTTCGCTCCAGGTTCCTTCAGCAAATAGGAAAGCTCTAATGGCGTAGCGTAGGAGCGGATTTCTCTACTTCCGAGTATACTTTGAGTAATCGATACCAAGAGCCTGTAGGTGATTCAGAAGATCGCCAGTGATTCTCATCGGTTTCGTTGTCAAGTCTTCAAGGGTTTCACAACCGGTGAGATACATTGCGACTCTTAGACCCTCGATGATCTTTTCGACCTCATCAATAACCTCTGCAACTGTCCCGCGAGCTGCGGGTCTCAACAGTGGGTGAGCTACTCCTGCGGCAACGGCGCCGAGACTCAAAGCTTTAGCAACATCAAGCCCAGTTCTAATTCCGCCTGTCGCTATTACATCAAGTTCAGTAGCATCAGCAACCATGATGACACTCAAAGCCGTAGGAATCCCCCAGTCCCAGAAATCATTACCCAATTGGATTTTGACTTCGTCGCCGTCCCGCACTGCTCGGAAGTACTCTACGGCAGCCCAACTTGTTCCTCCAACGCCGCCAACGTCCACTGCATCAACGCCAGCCTCCTCAAGACTGCGAGCAACTTCGCCAGAGATTCCTGCCCCAGTTTCTTTTACCATAACCGGAATATCCACTGAATCCACGATGGCTCTGATGTGTCCGAGCACTCCAATGGAGTTGCAATCGCCTTCCGGTTGTACAGCCTCTTGAAGTGGATTAAGATGAATCGCAATAATGTCGGCGTCAATCATCTCGATGGCTTCTTGAGCTGCCTTCACGTGAGTAGCGCCGATATTCGCGATGACCGGCACAGAAGGCGCCTCTTCACGGACTACCTTGAATGTGTTTGCGAGGGTTGAATCCTCAATTGCTGCGCGTTGACTCCCAACTCCGATTGGAATCTTCAACCCTTCGGCTGCCTGAGCAAGCCTCCGGTTGATCTCCAAAGTTTGAGGGTGACCGCCTGTCATTGCAGCAATAATAATTGGCGCTGAAGCTTTTAGCCCCAGAAGGTTGGTTGTGAGGTCGATATTATCCTTGTCAATTTCGGGCAATGCATTATGCACGAACTCAATGTCAGCAAACATACTAGGCGCCCTGCACTGAACATCCTCATCCAGACAGATTTCGATGTGTTCGATCTTGCGTCTGCGCGTTAGAGAAGCTTCCGAACCATCTTCTTCGCCCAATGGTTTTCCTTCGGAATCATGCTGCACCATGTCAAGAATACCCTTCTACTTGAAACTCATCCAATTCACTGATAGCACTTGCGGTCACACACGAGTTGCGTGATGCGAAGACTTTATTCTGAGTGCTACCGGAACTTCAACCCGAGGAAGGAAAATGGACGAGGAAACGAAGTATAGAGTAGAAGACCCCGATCAAGTTGAAGATGAACTGCCAGGCATTATGAAGCCACTTCCCCCAGGTCCTCAAGCCCATAGGAAAAGAGGAAAACGTCCTGTACCCATGGTTAAGTTTCTAGGCGTGACAATGAAAGAAACTAGTCGGGACAACCTGCTCCTCATAATGGTACCTCTTCTTGTTGCTCTCATAGATGCGAACGTTTTCTCTTGGATTATAGTCGGGATTCTGGAGGAATCTTCAATCTACATGTTTGTCATCCCATTATTCGCTGCCATTCCGGTGGGCCTTTTGATGGCAAACACGGGAAGGACTATAGGAGGCGCAGTGCTTGTGTCGATATTCTTTGCAGTGCTTATTGTGGGGTTCATTGTAATCCCCAGCTTTTTCCTGCAACCTGCTAGCCTCGCTGATTTCTTCATAAGCGCTACTGTTGTAGCCTCAGTTTACGTCCTCTTCGTGTTTCTCGCATCGTTGTTGGGGAGCATAGTTGGGATGTTGCTTCGCGAGTTCTTATGACGTACGCCTGCTTCGCAAGAAATAAGCGAGACCCCTCTCAGTAGGAACCCACAATGAAAGGAAAGCTTGTCTACCCGTATTCAGATGCCTTGCTTCAATACAAGTTCAAGAAGGAACACCCACTGACGCCCGACAGGTTGAAGCTGACTCATCTGCTATCAGAACAGCTCGGGCTCATGGACAAGGTACAACTAGTCGAGCCAACAGTGGCAGAGAGAGCGGACTTGGAGATGTTTCATACTCCTGATTTCATAGATGCCGTTGTGGAGTGTGGCGATAGCGACCACATCAATGCAAAATACGGTTTAGGGATCGCGGATAATCCAACATTTCCTAGAATATACGATGCGGCGGCGAGGTATGTCGGAGCAACCCTCGATGGAATGAAGGAGATAGCAAAGGGAGCATCCAAAGCGTTCTGCATTTCAGGCGGACTTCACCACGCTCATAGAAGTGAGGCTTCCGGCTTCTGCATCTTTAATGACGTTGTGACAGCAGTGATGTACCTTCAGAAGAAAAGGCCAAGTAGAGTGCTCTACCTCGACATTTTTGACGCTCATCATGGTGATGGGGTTCAGAATGCGTTCTACAGGTCGAAGGACGTTCTTACAATCTCCGCACATCAGACTGGCAAGACCCTATTCCCAGGTACAGGCTTCGTGTATGAAATTGGCGGTGGAGAAGGCATTGGCCATTCTGTAAACGTGCCGGTGCTTCCGGGAACAGGAACCCCTGAACTGATACGGATTGTCGAAGAGGTCGTTGTCCCACTCTTTGAGTCGTTTCAACCCAATCTACTTGTCACTCAACTTGGAGTGGACGGACATTTCCTTGATCCGCTAGCACACTTAGCCTACACTAGTCACGGATACGAAACCAGCCTCAAGCGTATCAAGAAGTTATCCGAAGACATCTGCGATGTCGGTTGGCTGGCCGTAGGCGGGGGCGGATATCATCCTGTGAATGTCGCAAGGCTCTGGACTCTTTTTCTAGCCATCATGTTAGACGAGGATGTACCAAGATACTTGCCAGACGAATTCAAGCAAGAATGCAAAATGCGGGGATACAATGAATTCCCGGAAACAATGAGGGATGAGCAGCAAGTAGTCCAGCAGTACTTCTCTCAGGAGCAGGTCACTCTGGATCTTGATAGAGTATTCAGACGTATCGAGGAGCTGGTCTTTCCTTATCATGGCATCTAGAAATCGGATGGCAGTGTAGAAGTCAATGTCGCTCCAGCTGAGCATCGACCCACTTGCGTACCATCTGTGCTACAAGATTAGATGATGCTGCAATTATTATCGAGTCGGCATCCTCAGATAGCAGAGAGGACGGGTCAACTCCCGATCGAGCCATCTTAAGAAGAGAAGGAAAGCAGAGAAATCCTAAAGCCTCAACCACGTCAGCAGATTCAGCGCCAGTTATTTGAACTGATACGCCGATGACATCTGTGGGAGAAATGCGCGAGTCAATGTTCATTATGTCTGTCAGATGGTTTATAGTTCCCGAAACAACAACATCTGGTTCTACACATTCATCATGGATGCTGGTTGCTCCATTCTCGAAAACAATAGACAGGAGTTCATCAGCATCCGTGGCCTTGAAGCATATCGTCAGATCTCTGAACGAATGCTCGGTTACATTCATGTATTTCTCGAATTCCGACTCAGGCAGCTTATGAATATCGCGAGCACGCTCAATGCTTACCTTAAATGCCGCTCTGCAGCCATCAACTACCGGACCCAGATACTCCATGAGCATAAACTTGTCTAGATTGACCGCGCGCGACACCTGCTTTAGGTGCCACTCCAGATTCATTCGATTCTCCTTCTCTGCCAAAGTAATCCGAACTAGCATTATTGCATTGGTATTTAGAGATGATGTTTAACCCAAGAAACAATATTACAGGAAGTGATTAGCATAACACACGCAATTGCAACGGGGTTAAATGGTGACCATCGACATCCACACGCATCTGGGAAGTACACGAATGGAAGCTGATGATGTCAGTGACCACACATTGAAGAACCATGTTGATGAACTCATCCGACATATGGACATGCACGGAATCAAGAAAGCGGTTGTGTGTCCGACATCGCCCAACTATGATAATGACCTCCATGTTGCAGCTGCTTCTATGAACCCCGATAGACTGATGAGCGCCTGCGCGATTATTCCAAGACCACTAAGCAACGCACGGAAGATGGTTACACACTACGCTGATGAAGGATGCAAAGCGGTCATTTTCGATGACAGACTGTATCACCCTCAAGATCCTGCAGCCTATGCGCTGCTACAGGCATCTGTTGAAGCCAATTTAGCTGTCTATCTGCATAATGCTGAGATGACCAGCGATACGATTACCTTCTTGGACCGAGCATCGCAGATGTATCCAGATGGCAGATTCGTTGTGCTCCATATGGGAGGGCTCTTCGGTTTCCCCAAGTTGTTGCCCTTAGTGGCGAGGAGCAATGTCTGGCTAGAGGTGTCAGTGACATTAATCAAGCTAGTCGAGTCACCACTGAAGGTTTTCCTTGATGCTCTTGTTCAGGATATCGGCGTCAGGAGACTAGTCTTTGGTTCAGAGCATTATACCGAGTACGGAGACCTAAGAGCTGTGCTGAATATGATTCAGCTGAATGTGGAAACCAGTCAAATCATTACGAAAGGCAACGCCAAGGACATCCTGCGCCTCTAGGAAACCAAGTCGCACCCAAGGCCTTAACGAACCGACCCTGTGTCTTGTTCATTTTCAAGTGTCTTCAATATGATGGGTGAGCATGGCACCATGAATGAGCTCGCGGACATCTTCTAGCTTGGGAATGCCGATGATGCGTGACTTGCCCACCACAATTGTTGGCACAGCGATAATGCCCTCAGATTCGATACGATTCAAATGCGTTTCTATCCGTGATTCAACTACTTCAAAAATGTTCGTGCCATAGCTTAAATCCCGCGTCGCTTCTTTCACTAATTCCACTGCATGACTACAGAAACCGCAGTGGTCGCTCGTGAAGACAGTTATCTTGATTGCATTACTGCGCGTTTGGGATTCATCAATCTGAGAATTATCCAACCAGTCCCGTGTTCGACTTCGGTGTGTCATTTGGTCATTCTCCTTACGGCAGTACTTCACAAATTGCGTAGATTGACGCTACGCTTGATGTTCGGCTTTGATGATATAATCCCGTCAAGAACAGGAACTCCGCACGATTGCAAGTCCCTCACTCAGCGAATATGGGGGGCTTAAGACGGATTTCTTCTTGTACGGAATGGATGGCCCTCAGCGGTATTGATTCCCAATGCCGACTGCCTCTCTCCACGATAACAAACGGTCCACTTCCTTCATCATACCAGACTTTCTTCACGCGCCCTATGGGAAAGCCCCTGAAGTCGCAAACAAGCTTGTTCTTCAGAAGCCATTTCATCTTCTCATCCGTCATAAGTGCTCATCAATATGAAGAACGAATCCCATTGAAGAGCGTGTGTAAGACGGGAGCAATTCCGAGGTAACATACACTCGGTTTGAAAATAACTGAGTTATCGTTGGCCTGCTGCTGATGGACGCTTGCAAATCACGGGAAGAGTATCATCAATCCGTATAGAAGCCAGTTAGCAATAGCGGGAAAGAGAAGCCAGACAAGATAGTTGCCTGGAGGTGCAGTGAATCGATCAACCTCAGCGGGAAGGAATCCCAAGTACCCGTTTTCCACCGGAGTCCAAGTCCATAAAGCTCTTTCCCGACTAAGGACTGGCTCGATTACCAATAGGTCCAGAACAGTGCCTAGCAGCCCAGAACCCAAGATAGCACCAGCTGCAGGTAGCCCCATTACTAATGAAAACACCAATGTACCTTGAACTGCAAAAACCCACATGAAGGGAATCCACAGGGGCACCCGTCCTACAAAGAAACCATTTGTTTTTGATTTTGTATAATGGTAATACCCCTGTCCCGAAATATAGTGTTCTCCAATGGCGCCAACTATCAGGATAGCAACAATTTGCACGCCCACTCTCCAACCTGCCATTGTCCAAAGCAAGTATGTAGTTGAGGCGGCAAGTACGACGAGTATGGCGGCGAGTATATGTCCAAATACCTTCGACATAACGGTCACTCCTTGCCTTTCAGGAAGCTCCATAGACCGAACTGTGAATTTCTTCGCACGACCTGAGTAGCTAATTTGAGACTCTCACGAATTGCGGCCCCCCGTTCCTTGAAAGCCACGAGGAACCTTCGCCCTCTCTTCTCCGTTGTGATGGACTGCGAATTGAAGGTCTCTTGGATATCAAGCAGGACGTCAATTACCCGACCTACCGTACGTCGATCAATGTCGAGCTTCTGTGATAATTCTCCAATCGACATCGGAACGCCATTTCTAAGCTCACTAACAATTTGAGCCATGGCGTCAATGTGACCAACGCGGTGTATAGAGGGAGTAAAACCTGCAAATGGCATTACAGTTCAATAGGCAGCATCGCCAGCTCAAATATATACTTTGTTACGCACACATATTTTAGTACATGAAGTCGGCAATTGCTAGTTAACAGTTCACGAAGTCACATATTCGTCCTCTTTTTCGTATCCCCACTCAACAATACTCTCGTCCCCGGTAGGAAGCATCAGTCCGGGTAGGAAGAATCCAATGACAACCATGATGAAACCAACGATGTTCATTGTGCCTCCAGTGACAACCCAGTTGCGCATGTCGCTAGACTGGGTAAGGCCTATGTCCGCAAAACCTGCGCCATCGAGGCGGTCAAGTGTAAGTGTGTAGTTCCCGGGATCCAGATTAATTACAACTGTATTTTCGAAAACGGGAGGATTGCTGTCCAGAATTTGATGTGTAGCTGTTAAGGTCATGTTGATGGTATACACATTAAACGTATCGTTGTTCAGTAATGAAATGTCTACGTTAACAAGCGTGCTGTTGGACGGCCGCACTGATATCCAGACCTCAAGTTGGGGGTAAAACCCGGCTTTGTCCCAAATGCTGAATGACCCTCGATTGCCGGCCATTGCTATGTAACCCATCGCATGATATGGGGCGGAGTAGACAATTGCCCCACCTAGAATGATTATGAACACTCCTCCGAAATAGAAGAATGCTTTCTTGCTGAACCAGACGCTTCTCATCCATCAGACACCGGGTTTAACAATTGAAATCGAGGATATAGGTCTAACGAACAGGACAATGTATATGAAACCAAACTCCAAGTGCTGTTCATAGGATAAACGCGCACCATTGCGGGAGCAAGATTTTCAATGATGGCAACCATAGCCTTTATAGGTACGACCAAAACAGTCAATTTCAAACTACAGGGAGTATCCAGCAATGTTCTTCGAATTGTCGCTAATACCATTTCTATCCATAGTGCTACTGTTCCTCATTTTCTGGATCGTGAAGGAAGGGAGCCGGTGGCAAAAGCACCCTCAATTGGGTGTGTTCGCTAGGTTCGTACAAACATCGCCCGGAAGAGCCTTTTTCTCGTTCTTAATACTCACAATTCTCTTAGTCCCCGCGACGTTGCTTCTCCTGCAAGGAGTGTGGTGGGACTTATTAGCGACTGGAGATGCCATCGCGAATACAGTTCCGGTCGTAAACACTCTGCTGCTCATGTTCCTTATCCTAGCGGGAATGATTCCAGTGATGATGAGCAGTTTCAGAACTTGGCGTCATGCGGTCCGAGCCGCAGCAGAGGTTAGAGTAAGGACTACAGCCGGATAAATATCCGGTCCATTCGATGAATAGACGGGTGAGAAACACCTGTTTCTCTCACAACCCCAAGATGAGGTTAGGTTCAAGTGAGATCGATTGGAATTGGTAATGGAATTCATGTTGTTATTGGGGGCTCCTTTCCATTCTGCAATACTGTTGTAGTCATCAACTCTGAGGAACTCGTAGTAATAGACCCAGGCTGTCCTATCGAAGAGCTGCGCTCCATTCTGAAGAATCATAATTTCGAGCTCCGCGACATTGACACAGTCATTCTGACTCATATTCATCCGGATCATATCACGCATACAATGAAATTGCACAGACTCTCAGAGTGCAGAATTGCTGCCAACGAGATGACAGCATCCCTCTTCAATGATAAAGAGGAAATGAAGAAGTTCCTTGGGTTCCACAAAGAGCATCCCATCAGACCCCTGTGGGAAGATCTGGTCAACAGGAGAATGTACGGAGCCCTAGATAATGGAAGAGTAGATGAAGAGCTACGAAACGGCGACAAGTTCGCGGTGGGGAACCTCACTCTCCGCGTGCTATACGCGCCTGGTCATCTCCCCGACCATATGTGCATTGAGTTTCTCGAGCCCAACCTCATCTTCGCATCAGATATTGACTGCACGAGGTTCGGCCCATTTTATGGACATGAGAACTCATCCATTTCTGAATTCAGAGAATCGATACGGATGCTGAAGAAGCGTGACTACAAGGGAATGATCAGTGGGCATCTGCCGGAACCTCTGATTGTTGACCACAGGAATGCTCTTTCCGAATACGAGAAGCATTTCGACAGACGTGAGGAAGCAGTGCTCAAGTCAATAAGAGATGGTGCGAAGACAATCGAAGAACTTTCTGTCAACCCAATTGTGTATCCACCTCTCTCAGACTTGGTTCTACTTCAATTCGAGAAATGGATGGTCGAACATCACGTGAGCTCCCTCATGGAAAAAGGGTTGGTGGAAGCAGTGAATGGGAAGCTAACCGCGATGGTCCCAGAACCATCTATTTAGGAGTGAATTTGCAGAGAGCGCCATACATCTACACACCCGCACATTTAATACAGTTAACCATGGTTAACTAGGGAGTGCGGTCAAAACATGGCAAAAGCAAACAGACTCGTTAATGAGAGGAGTCCGTATCTTCTCCAGCACGCTTACAATCCAGTAGACTGGTATCCTTGGGGCAAGGAAGCTTTTGAGAAAGCAGAGAAAGAAGACAGGCCAATTTTCCTTTCAATCGGATATAGCACCTGTCACTGGTGTCATGTAATGGAGCATGAGTCATTCGAGGACCCGGAAGTTGCACAGTTGATGAATGACGCGTTTGTCAGCATAAAGGTCGACAGAGAGGAGAGGCCTGACATCGACAAGATGTACATGCAGGTCGCACAGATGATGACAGGTAGGGGAGGATGGCCTCTCACCATCATCATGACTCCGGACAAAGAGCCCTTCTTCGCCGGGACTTACATCCCGAAAGGCGACCGATTCGGACAAGCTGGGATGCTCAGCATGATCCCTCAAATCACTGATGTTTGGAAGTCTGACCGTTTACGTGTGGACAAGATATCCGACCAAATCAAGCAATCGCTGTCAATCCCTGAAACATTGGAGCATGCAGAACTCGGACATGAAAGCATTGAGCAGATGGTGAGTGCGCAGGCTAACAGATTCGATGAGATAAATGGAGGATTCGGACGCGCTCCCAAGTTTCCCACACCACACAATCTGATGCTGCTCCTACGGCATTGGAAGAAGACCGGGGATGAGTTCTCGTTGTTGATGGTCGAGAAGACTCTGCAGAAGATGCGTGACGGAGGTATCTTCGACCATGTTGGATACGGATTCCATCGCTATGCAACGGATGCACATTGGTTGTTGCCACACTTCGAGAAGATGTTGTATGATCAGGCTATGCTTGCTCTGGTGTACACTGAAACGTACCAAGCAACAAGAGATGACCAATATGCGAACGTGGTCAAAGAAATACTCACGTACGTCATGCGGGACATGAGAAGTCCTGAGGGTGCATTCTACTCTGCGGAGGATGCAGACAGTGAGGGGGAAGAGGGAAAGTTCTACGTCTGGTCGGAGGAGGAAATCAGGAGCCTCCTGACAGACAAGGAAGCCGAAGCATTCGTGAAGGTTTTCAACATACAAAAAGATGGCAACTTTTACGATGAAGCAACTCGAGAAAAGGCCGGTACAAACATACCACACGTGACTTCGTCATTAAGTAACGCGGCTCGTGCCCTCAAGACTAATGAAGAAACCCTCTCAGATCTCCTAGAGAGCGCACGGGAGAAGTTGTTCAACGCAAGGGAGAAACGTGTTAGACCTCTCAGAGATGACAAGGTGCTTTCCGACTGGAACGGCCTTATGATTGCAGCACTTGCAAAGGCGGCACGGGTTCTTAATGACCCGGAATACGCTCGGAGTGCAGAGCTTGCCGTTCAGTTCATACTCAAGACCATGCGTAGAGATGATGGCATTTTGATGCATCGATTTAGGGAGAACGAGGTCTCAGTCCCTGCGTTTCTTGACGACTACGCATTCCTCGTCTGGGGATTGTTGGAGCTGTATGAAACAACATTCGACGTCCAATACCTCAGGACTGCGAGAGACCTCAATCAAGATATGCTGGATTACTTCTGGGATGAAAAAGACGGCGCTCTGTTCTTTGCGGGGGACTATTCTGAAAAGCTACTTATTCGTCAGAAGGAAGCATACGACGGAGCGATCCCCTCTGGCAACTCGATAGCCATGTTGAACCTAATTCGTCTAGCGAGACTCCTTGGAGAAGCTGAGTACGAGCAGAAGGCTTCAGACATAGCAAAGGCATTCTCAATGCAAGTAGAAAGGAGCCCCACGGGCTTTGGGATGATGCTTCTTGCATTGGATTTTGCTCTAGGACCGTCCTATGAGGTTATCATTGCGGGAAATCCAGAAGCAGACGATACTCAAGATATGCTAAGGATGCTGAGGGAGAAATTCATTCCGAACAAGATTGTTCTTCTCAGAGGTGGCAAGGAGCAGTCACAGCAGATCACGCAGCTAGCTCCATACACCAAGTATTACAACTCTCTCAAGGGCAAAGCAACTGTGCATGTTTGCATCAATCAGAACTGCAAGCTCCCTACAACAGAAACATCACAGATGATAAAGATTCTAGATGAAGCCGAGTAGCGATGTGTCCCCCCTAGAACCAAGGCATGATCTATCGCCAGTTTCTGCTCAATGCACTACCGTTCATTGTAAGTTGGACATTCTTGGACACAGGAGTGGTGTCCGCCCATAAAACGGCAATGGGCACAACTCCTCGAGATTCGAAATCGTGTCGGGTCAACCTCAACATTACATTCTTTGCCCGGGTATAAAAGCACCTCCTGAAAATGCCCAAGATTGCACAATTTTATGGTAGCTATTAGTAACCCTTATTTCCGGGTTGGAAAGCGTTTCGAAGCAGATTGAACTGGCTTTAATGCTAGAAAGACTGGAGACTCTCATCGATGCTACGCTCGAAATACACTGCAAGAATCGCGCTAGTCACTTTAGCCATAGCGTTGCTATGCATTCCGGCAACACCCCCAAATCTGGCTCAGCAAACCAATGCTCGCCTCTTTTCGGTTCGTCCGCTATCGCAAGAAAGCGCACTTCAGATTTATCACAGCGGCGATGTGGAAACAGTTCGCGTCGTTGAATATGACAATCTAGCGCTTGCTCTAGCTGCACTTGACAGCGGCGAAGCAGACATCTTCGGTCACGTAGTTGAACCTGAAGACTACGCAGCAGTCGACAGTTACAGCAACGTACAGAAACAATGGGCACACGACACCAAAACCTACATGCTCGTGTTGAATGCTGAAGTGTACCCATTGGACAACTCGCACCTTAGAAGAGCCATAGCATTCGCGATTGATAAGAATGAAATCGTTACGTCAGCAATGGGGGGCATCGTTGACGCGATAGATTTCGCCCTCCCCCTGAACAACGAATTCTCAATTGAACTGACAGAAGGCGGTACATTCTATGCATCGGACAATGTGAGCGCTGCGGCTGAGCTAGCACTCGCAGGAATGCTGGATGTTGATGAGGATGGAATGGTTGAAGCCCCAAATGGTAATGAAGTGCAATTGACTGTTTGGTATCCTCAGGATGTTCCAAGGCTTAACGAAACGGCGTTGATCATTTCTGACAACCTTTTAGCTAGTGGAATCAACAACACTCTTGTTGGGATGAATTACATAGACCTGCAAAGTGAGATAGAGAATCACAACCAAACGTTCTCCTTGGCATTGTACCATCAAGACTTGCCGCTTTATGGCCTAGATTGGGCAGCGATGACCTTCCACAGTGACAATCTAGCAGTAGTAGGGGAGAATCCAGCCAACATAGAGGATGCCGCCCTAGACCAGGTTGCAGCCTATTATGAGGATAACATCTACATCGATGAGGCCCCTGTGATAGGTCTCAATGCGTTGAGAATTGTTAGAGACCTTTGTCCGGTCATCCCGCTCTTCGCAGAGAGGTGGCTCTCAGTCTACACTGACAGCAATTACCAAGGCTGGATCGATGAGAGGAATGGTGGAGCTTACAGCGTTTGGAATCCGGTAACCCTCAGTCCCAACAGCGCAGAGGTAGACGAGCTAATTGTAGCTGTTCTTCCGGAGTTCTTTGGCGATTATTTCACCTCACTTAACCCATTCCTGTCAGGTCAGCCAATAGATAGCGATTGGCTCTTCAGAAGCCAATTTAATCCGTACATGCTTATCTACGACTCGCCAATCGCCACAACCCCCGACGGAAATGCTGTGCCGAGAGCTTCTACTTCTTGGACAATGTACTACAGAGGTGTAGTGACAGACCTTCGCAGTAACCAGACTCGTGCAAGGTTCTATTGCGACCCCAATGCAAATTGGAGTGACGGTACACAATTGGATGCTCAGGACTACAGGTTCACTTTCGAGTATTACTCCAATAACTCCCTCACCAACTTCACAGGCACAGTGGAAGAATTCAGAGTCACAGGCGATTTCATTGTTGGAGTCACGATGAACAGTCGACTCATGTTTGGCTACAGAGAGCTTGGAGCGTTACCGATTCTACCACAGCATATCTGGAACGACAAGGATCCTCGTGCATGGGATCCCACCGTTGAGGAATTCCTTGGCTCCGGACCATTTGTGGTTTCATCATTCGTGCAGGGTGCAAATCCGGAACTTGTTCTGGCCAAGAACTCTGGTTACTATCCTGTTGTAGATATCGAACCTCCGACGCTCCTGAGCCTTGTGCTGATTCCTGAGAACCCGATACCTGCAGAAAGCGTTGTTATTCGCACTCACGTTGATGATAGAAGCAAGATCGACAATGTCAATCTTAGCTACATCTACGAAGTTGGAACGATTAACATCACCGATTCAGTGATGACGACAGAATCCGCATCCGGATATGAAGGGACGATTCCTGCGCGCGTGACAGCTACTCGTGTTATCTACGAGATTGTTGCGACCGATGCATGGGGCAACTCAGCCGTGATAGCAACGGGTTCATACGCCCGGGAAACCACGAGCGGTAGCGAAACATGGCTAGGAGATGCATTGATGGTAATAGGTATCATCGGTGCGGGAGCGCTTGTAGTCGTTGCCATCGTGTTTCTGAGGAAAGGGAAACAGAGTTAGCTCACTGAGAAGGCGTCTTTCGAATCCACCATATGATAGCGATGACAAGTGCCACGACAGCCACGCCAGCTACTGCAACGATAGGCCCATAGACACTGAAGAAGTCGTTTGGCCATATCTCTGTCAGCGCGTTTCCAGCAGCTTGCCACGAATCCGCTATGCCTAGCAGAGCCGCTGAGGTGGCATTCAGGTCGGTTCGATAGTGCTCGAGAGCGTCTTCCATATCGCCTGTCGAGTTGTACATATCAGCAATATGCCAGAATGTGCCAAATGCAAGAGAATCTCGAAACGTCACATTTCCCGGATTGATCAGGCTGGAGTTGTCTGCCAATGCTTCGAAGTGCGGAAGTGCTTGCTCACCCGCGGCAGTGAAATCGGTCATGTTAATATCAGGCATCAGGGCTGGAAGTCGTGCCAATGCAGTCCTATAAGACAAGTATTGAAGAGTTGTCTGGGCTTCCAAACCCAGTCCAATGAAGAGAAGCAGAGATGTCTTGAACTCCCGTTCATTCTGAATGCCATCGAACACAGATATGAATGAACTGAGCCCTTCCATGGTCATGTCAGAGCTCATTGCGCGGAATCCTTTCTCGCCAAACTGCCATATGTAGGCGCTTGCTGCGTCCGGACTGTAGCTTGCTCCGACTCCTAGGAGCCGGTCTCTTATGTGAGGACCCAGCAATGAGCTTGGGTCATCAACAGGACCGTCACCTGGTTTGATCAGTATGCTGATGTAGTATCGCTTAGACCAAGCCCAATTGAGGGCTGTGTATGTTATATTGTACTCGTAGCGCCCATTATCGGGGTATCCGAAATCCTCGCCAAACGAGCCAACTCCAGGATCCAGAATCATTGCAATCCCGCTCGTATCATTGTATCCTGTGATGAGGACACCGTGTCCGCCGCCTGTTAATCCCTGATTCCGAAGAATGTCATAATCTTGAGGAGGTAACCAAGAGGGGTCGACACTAGCAATCAAGGGATAGCCATCATCAATCGATTGCCGCATCAAATCGAAGGCGGCAGTCTGCCCATCTAGAAGTTGTGCATTGATTCCCTGAGATGTCCAGAGCTGAGTCTGAAGCTCCGCTCCCGTTAACCCATCGTCCAAGTAAATGCTGAGGTTAAGTCCGTAGAGGTCGGTTGCAAGCTTCGTGGGTTCAACCTGTTGATAGATTGCTCCTGGGAACATAAGCATCGTATCATTGAACCGGATGTATGCGTACGAGAAACCCACAGTGGAGAGAGCAAACAAATCGTGCAGTTCTACTGGTGCACCGGCATGCTGCATGGCCATTGCTGTGGCCGCCCAAGCGCAGAAGCCGTTGATCTCTTGCCAGACATAGGGAACTTCAGATAGAAGTCCATCACCTTCGTAAGCCAGCTGGGAGCTCTGATGCACGCTGGCTGGGCTTGTTGCTAGCGGGTTTGCAGCGATTGGAATGGCCGCAAGGACTAGGATTGTCATGAAGATGAGAGCTGAGTATCTCAAGTGAGTGTTCCCAGATGTGAGTTCATTCGATGGCATCATAAGGGTGTCGATGGGGGCGGTGAGGGCACAGGGCTTTGAGCCCCCCACCGGGAATCTTTCCCCTACTCATCTGGCCGCTCAACTGTTGAAGCTAGGAGAAATGCTCCTTCAGACCCAGTATTGACCACGAAACTGCCTAGCCACGACGGAAGAGGAGGTTCTTCGCCTGCGTCAAGCATGTCCTGCCATGCTTCGTCTGTAAGCCGATCAGTCATTGGCTGAGCGAATTCGTAGTACGAGAATGTTCCCCCGCGAGTGATAACCACTTGTCCTTCAATGTATACAGCTACATAGATGATCAGTGGGTTGCCAACAGCTTCCTCAAGTACTGTCATTGTGTTGACGTCAGTATGCACGTCTGCGATGACCGCCATCTTTTCGTCAGCATCGGACATTAGCGGGTCATCTGCTGGTCGTGAGGCTATGTAATCCAGCGTATCACCGCTATTCTTTATGATGCTAATCTCGGTTTCGTTCAATGACTGTCCACTAAGCTCTTTAATCGAAATCTCCTGCATGGACCTGAGAAAATCATGAAGTGCATAAAGTCTGGAACTCGTTGTCCAAGATAAGAGAGACCGTTGCTCTAATCCTGATTTCATCATGGCGCAGAGTGAGGCAAGGCGAGCATAGAGTCTGGGCATGGGTTCCACATAGCCTATGGGTGGCGGTGGCGGAATGCTTGTTAGCTCCACAGTGTAAGACTGCTTCGCATAGAGTATTGTGTCATGGCGCAGTTCAGTCCATGAACCAAGCGCAGTCATAAGCTGCTTGTCGACCCAAGCCTCACTCTGCATGAAAGCTGGATATCCCTCTCCAGGGTCTGTCAGGAGAGGAAGCAGAGAATACAACCATAGGTAGTAGAGATTTTTCGTCCACTCCTGTGCAGAGATGTTATCAGTTACATTCCAGAGCATCTCCATCTGCTCGATGTAGTTGATATAGTGCTTCTGATCATCAAGAAGATCCCACGCTCTTTCTGAACCAAGGGCAGCCATAACATCAAGCCCCTTGGGCATCAGACGGGGTGTCAACTGCGTTCCAACGTATACGTACACGAGTTGACCAAGGATGTAACTGTCTGGGATAAACCTCTGACCCATGAACCGGAAACCCTTGGTCTGGTTGAAGTCTTCCGTATCGTCTAGGCGCGATGAGAGTATCAACGGGTCTCTGAACGTAAGGGTTTCTTGAATGAATTCATGAAGAAGCACATCATCGTCGAGTTCCTGCAATTCGACACCTTCGCCGTAGATTTCAAGAACCAGTGACAGGTACTCTGATGGCAAGAGATCATCAGCTGAACCCACGAAGAATACGGTAGGTTGGTAAATTGCGTCCCAAATCTCGTATCCGACGGCTCCTCCAGGAAGATTCGATACTTCATCTTCGAGGGCAAGGGACACCAAAATGGCCTGAGCGGTTTCGTTCAATCCGCGGTTGTTTGGCATTGTGTCACCATCAGGAATCAGGTGAAATGCAACTCGTCCGAACCACATCATGGCCTTGAAGTAGCGTCCCAGCAAGTCGGTACGAGTGTAATGTCCACGTGGAACATACTGGCTAAAGTCTTCATCATATCCCATGAACCATTGATCTGAGAACCCTTCGTGCGCTTCTATCAAGGCCAGGACCTGAGCAACAGCATCCCGTACATCTTCGTGAACGGTCGTCTGGTTGTCAAGAAGGCTAAGCGCTACAGAGAAGAATATCACATTTCTCAGAGCCGCATCCTGCCATCTTCCCTCTGGTGCATCGAGGTACTGAGCATATGATGAATCCACAAGTGATTCCGTCAGATTGCCTAGTAGGCTCCAGAATGAGTATGTTTCGGCTTCACGAAGTGCAAGGTCGTACAGAACGTGGAATGCGTGCAGAACGGCGTCTGATGAAACAAAGCTTGGCAGGTCGTGGTCGTCATTGTCCGAGAGAATCTCATGTATCTGCTTGAATTCCGATTGGGGCACAGCCACAAACCCGTTGCTCTCGATGAACTGACAGTCATCCGCAGTCAACGTCGGGAAGAGACCTAGGTTTGCGATGTTGGTGAGACCTGGAGAAATCGAGTACTGTAGAGCGTTGGGAGTGAACGCCTCATCGTATGGAATGAAGTCCGCGAAGTCATTCTCCACAGTTTCGGTAATTGTGAAAACTAGAGCATTCGGGTGCGCGGCTGGACCCGCAGGATTCCAGACACCACCCAGAAAGCTCAGGGTCAATACGAAACTAGCTGCAAGTAGAGTGGCACCCAGACCACCTGCTAACATCTTGCGCTTTGTCTGACTATCAATAGCACGGATAAGGACGGCAGGATTCATGCTCTCTTCATGGAATCATTTGTACTTAGTACCACAGATTAGAACAGCGATTTTCTTGCTGTACAGCGAATAGAACAGCCACCAAACAGGCACTATCTTCGATATGGGTCAGTGCATGATGCTCAAAGGACAACAGATTAATCGAGTAAGCGCCTCAGCGATACTCGGTTGGGTATCCAATGGGAGAGAATTCGCTGGAAACTGAACTGGAACCGGATTTGCGAGGCAACACTCTTCGTGTGTATTGGTATATGCTTCAGCAGGGTCAGTCCGTCGGCGTGAGAGAGGTTCAGAGGGCGATAGGGATGTCGAGCCCTTCAGTGTCAAGCCACCATCTGAACAAGCTCGTTGACATGGACTTGATTGCGAAACAACCGGACAACTCGTATGAACTCAAGAGAGTTGTCAAAGTGGGTATTCTCCGGAACTTCGTGGCCTACCGCGGTGTTCTTCTACCACGCTATTCATTTGTAGCGCTATTCTTCACTGTCTACACTGTCGCCTACATTGCTCTAACGATGGTAACTCCAATAGGGCTCTTTGATAGATACATCGCGATTGCCGTAGGTATCGTGGGGGCGCTATTCGCATGGTTCGAAACCTACAGACTGTGGAAGATCAAGCTCACGTGAGTTTCATTGTTGGGCTGAAAGGCAACGTTTATCCAACAGGTACAACGAAAGGGATTCAGACTCTCGGAGCGGCTTTGGCTTGAACTATCATCTTTTACTAACAAGACGCTGCAATCTAAATTGCATCTACTGCCACGGCGGTGAAGAAACAGGCCCACAAGCAGAAGTCCAGTACTCGCTGGATGACTTGGCAGCCTTCCTAGAGCAAGACGATAACGTTCAACTCATGTTCTACGGGGGTGAGCCCACACTCAGGATACCATTGATGACAAAAGTGATGGACCGATTCCCTAATGCTCGATTTATGATGCAGACCAATGGCCTTTTGCTCAACAAAATCTCGGAGGACTATGTAGGACGAATCCACTCCGTGTTAGTATCAATCGATGGCTCCAAGGAAGTGACTGATAGCTACAGGTCCAAGGGAGTCTACGAGAGAGTTCTTAAGAACGTACGTTGGCTGCGTGACACTGGGTTTGATGGTGATATCGTGGCAAGGATGGCAGTGTCGCAAGAGAGCGACATCTATCGTGATGTACACCATCTTCTCAATCTTAAGGATCCCGGGTTTGACCATGTTCATTGGCAGCTCAATGTGATGTGGGACGCCGAGGGAAACTGGATTGACTTTGATAGTTGGGTGAAAGAATCATACAATCCGGGGATTACTCGACTTGTGAAAGAATGGGTTGCTGGAATGAAAAACGGAAAGGTTGCTGGAATCGTACCATTCCTCCCCGTTATGCACACGATTCTGACAGATGAGCCTTCGCTCCTTCGGTGTGGCTCTGGTCTTGATACTTTCGCGATTCACGTCGATGGCTCAATCGGTGTATGTCCGATTTCTCCTGACTGGGAATTCTCGATTGTTGGAAACATCAGGGATACGAGTCCAAGAGACCTCAAGAATGTCATGACGGTTGAAGATCCCTGCCCAACCTGTGAGGAGTACGATATCTGCGGAGGAAGATGCCTTTTTGTGAACAAGCAGCGTTTGTGGGGACAAGAGGGCTTCGACAAAGTATGTGATACAGTCAAGCACATGATATCTGCTCTGCAAGCGGAGGCATCTACGGTCCGTCAACTCATGAAATCTGGCGTCATCTCAGTTGACAGCTTCGTCTATCCTGAATTCAACAATGGATGCGAAATAATACCTTAGAGCGGTTCTTCTTCTTCCACTTCCTCGTTGAAATTTTTCCTCATGAGGACAATTTCTTCTCCAGATCGCTTCTGCCGGGTTGTTTCCTTGTAACCAATGCGGTCATAGAATTTCTGTTGCTCTTCGACCCCACCATAGACCTCCAGCTCAATGCAGATTGCATCCATGCCTTCCATGAGATTCTCGGCATGCTGAACTAGCATTGTGCCGATTCTGCGATTGCGGAAATTGGAGGATACAGCTAGTCGCTCTATGACACCAATCTGACCCCGTAGAGTGACGCGCATTGTCCCAACTACTTGGTTTCCAACAAGAGCAACGTATTGATTGCCCATCTGAATGTGTCGAGATATCTTGCCCAAGTCCTCATTAAGGGCTGCAGGGGCCCTTGAGAGCTGCTTCTTCACAGGCTGATATGCATCATTCAGGATTTCCTTAATGAGGTCCACTTCGCTAAGTTCAGCTCGACGAATCTTAACCTCAGCATAGTTGTATATTTCTGGAAGCCTCCAGTGGTTTGGTTCTCAATTCATAACGTGCACTGTCAGACATAAATGATTTGGACAGGCAGCAAGTCGGATATCCTGAGTCACTTATGACCAAGAGAGGGCAGGTATTCAACCAAATAAATCAAATACATAGGCCACCCTTTTATAAGCCAGTTATGAGAAGCCACTCCATTGCTCCAATCCATGCTCAGGACAGGGATTGGGTCAAACAGATTGTCGCTGAGCAGTGGGCGTCATCCATTGTTGTCACACGGGGTCAAATTCACAGGCCAGCGAATCTCCCCGGATAACCCATTTCTTACATTTCATGTGAGTGATACTCAACTGCAAGAAACTCCTGTGTTCCACCCTTCCCCTGCCAGCTCCTCAAATCCATGTATTCTCTGATTCCGCTAACTCACTCCCCTTCGCCTTTTCAAGATGAGGATTATCACAACTGTCACTACGACACCTGAACCCGCAATGGCAATCACTAACACCAGAGGAGTGAGCTCGTCGGGTGGTGGAGAACTGCTTGTGGTTGTGGGAGTTGTTGTTGTGGTAGGTGTAGTCGTTGTGGTTGTCGTCGTAGATGTAGTTGCACCGGGGTAATCATTAGCATCAAGCGGGTCAGTCCCCGCTATCACCTCAATACCATCAAGGTAGGTGTCTCCATCCGAGTCGTCATCAAGCGGATCGGTCCCTATCTTCACTTCGAAGGCATCGTTGAGATTGTCGCAGTCTGTGTCGATGCATTGAATGTTCGTCCCGATGGCAATCTCATCGAGGTCGTCCAGTCCGTCATAGTCAGTGTCTCCGACTGTCGCTCCAAGCATGTCCAGAATTGCACGAATCTGATCAATATCACCGATATGAGTGGCATTGATACTGCTCAGTGCTTCAGTATTCTGAGTGACAATCGCTGCGAGCAGAACGAGCTGGGCGCTGTTAGCATTGACCGCGTTCACTGTATCCACCAGCAGGGTGGCGTTACCCTCAACGAAGGTGAACAGGGTCTCTATGGCAGTGTGGTTTCCATCGAGCCACGAGATGACCTGCTGGAGCAAGGACGCGTTCGTATCCAGCTGTTGCATGACCGTCTGTAGTAGTGTAGCATTGCCATCCGTCCACTCAATCAGGTTCTGGACCAGTGTTGCATTCGCATTTAGAGCGTTCACGGTTTGCATCAGCAGGGTGGCGTTACCCTCAACGAAGGTGAACAGTGTCTCTATGGCAGTGTGGTTTCCATCGAGCCACGAGATGACCTGCTGGAGCAAGGTCGCATTCGCATCCAGCTGTTGCATGACCGTCTGTAGTAGTGTAGC
>DXJO01000007.1 GCA_019057475.1 Candidatus Thorarchaeota archaeon
ATTGAGGTCAAGGCTTGACAACAGGAGGGTTGCGGAGACCCTGCTCAAGGTGGTGATATACAATGCAGAGCGTGCAAACTACTTCTCATGGTCCAACCCATGAGTTACGCAACAGAGCCTGATTTGATGGTGTTTGTGAACCGAGCAGTTTAAGAGTGGCCCAAGCCGAGCCCCTTAGAGAGCCTAGCAATGGCTGGCCAAAGCCCCTTTCCGCAAGAATGACATGGGGATACTTGAAAGATGTTCGAAACGTTTGACCCTGAAGAATACGAGTACACTACAACCGACCCGTACAGCAAAGGGTTGAGCGAACTTAAGATTAGTCCACATGTAGCAAGATTCATATTGCCCAGAAAGAAAAAGGGACGGTCTTACCAAGCTGTGTTTGATGTTGAATGGTCTGAAGTTGTGTCGTACGAATGTTGCGAAGTCAGCTACTGCAAAGACGACAAGACTTGGCCCCTGGATGAAAAGAGTCCCCAAGGCTATGAAGCAATAGGACCCGCGGGCATGCTCTTTTTCTACTTAAGATCAGTTCAGGAGGCTTACTTCCAAATCTGGGCTTACATGCCTATTGAGGAAGTAAGCAAAGTTCAGAATCTCCTAGAAGAGCGTCTCGAAACGCCGCCATTGCCGGGACTAGCTCACCACGGCACTGCCGCGGCAGTCAGGCATGTCGTGAGCCACTGTAAGGTTCTTGAGAAGCACGGGGCTCAGTGGCACGATTGGATTCACAGGGGTCCTTCCACGGAGCCACGGGAGAAGAAATTCAGGGAGAGAGGGCCAGACTATATCTTCTGCAGAGAGGGGATGGCCATCGACTTCTACGGCGCAGGCGAACAACTGGAACAGATGTCTACGTTTTGGCCGTGGCGTGTGATGAAAGCTATTTTCGTGGATGATGCTGAGATTCTCTATCAATGGTTCGAAGACAGTTACACGTTCAGACAACAAGTATGGGATGACTCGGAACGGCAATCGATTCTAGATGCTGCTGAGAATGCACTTGCCACTTACAGGGCCACCGATGACCCCCAAGAACTAGTCCTAATCAGGCCATGGTCATTTCCATCGAGGTTTCATCGGAGTTGGGACAAGTTAGAGCCCTTCGCGAGTAAGGCCACTAGAAACTCTTTTCCCCCAGTGTTTGACTTTGAAGAAGAGGAATAGAGCGGAACTCTCGGTCCATGAAATCTGAATAAAGAGAATGATGCAGAGCTGCTCATTTATATCTGTTAAGCTGAATCACTAAAAGAAAAGAGAGGAAGAGAGCGTTTGCTCTCTTCTGCTCAAGTTTACTCTGGTGGAAGCTGTCCGAAGATAGCACCCATATCGATGCCCTTTGCTTTGTTCTTCGCGCCATAGTACATGTACATTAGCTGACCCCAGAAGTACACGAACACAGTGAATGCGACCTCATAGGTTAGTCCTGGTACATATGCAATGATGGCCCAGAAGAATACAATGCCGGCGATGAGTCCACCGATACTTATCAGCGGGATGCCAAGGATCTTCCATGCCCCACTCCGCTCCCATAACGTAGGCCGGTAGTACGGTAACGCTACGGCAGCTAACGCCATTTGCCACCTGATGAACACATACGTGTATCCGACACCTACGAGCGCGCTAAGCGCAGTGCCGTAAGTTATCTGTAGCCATGTGGCATATGCCGTTGTACCGATGGTGAGTATCAGCCAGAAGTACAGGGATACGTGCGGGACGTGGTACTTCGGATGTACGCTTGCAAATGATTCGGGACAGAACCGGTCCATTGCCATTGAATGGAACGGCCGTGTGACCCACAGAGCATTGCTCGGGGCGTCCAATACACTTGCATAGACTGGGCAAAGTATCACAAACCATGAAAGCGGATTGGTGCCGAGGATTACAGCAGCGTAGTTGCCGAATCCTGGGAACACTGTGCCTGAAAGGTTTGCCTTGTACAAGAAGTCACCCATGCAGCTCTTCAGCGCAAATCCTGACAGCAGGAAGAAGAATGCAATCCCTGCCCAACCCCCCATGTTGCTCAGAGGAATATTCTTGCTGGGCTGTGAAACCTCACCAGCAACTGGCATAATAAGATACGGCCACATCATACCTACAGTAAGGATGAGTGCCGGTCCGATTGCACCTGGGTTGAAAGTGACATAATCCACTGGTGTCGTGACATTGATTGCATCTACTGTCGCGTAGGCTCCAGAGCCAAAGACTCCATCCCAAATCGCTGGAGTCATCGGAGTCATCAGCATCACTATGTCAGCTGTAAGTAAGGCGAGAATGTTAATTATCCCGCCGATAATTATGAACCAGCCCAACCACTTGACACTGAGATAGCTGAATACGAAGCCCACAAGGGTCATTATTGTAGCCCAGATGAACAGATTGATTGGTTCGTTCAGGGCCACTGCTGCTGCAGTAATCGTAGCGTCACCCGTAGCACTTCCCATTACGAACAGGCCACCAGCAAAGATTTGCACCGCGAAGAAGCTTCCGACTCCCCTGAATACGGGGTTTGTGATTACGCTTCGCCAACCTTCCATAACACCAAAGATTGGGCTGAGACCTCTTCCGGTGAAGTAGTACGAGGCTCCTGACCTCGGCATTGAAAGCATAAGACACATGAGAGCAAGTGCTTCAAAGAATACCGTGCCAGCACCTATTGCAAACATTGGCACAAGGTGTGCGCCAGCAAACCACGTCGAGATCTGTGGTCCAGCAAAGTGGAACCACGGACCAAGCGTGAGGGCTATCGGTAGAAGCAATGCCATTCCTGTGCCTACTTCCTTAACTAGGCCGGAGCTCTCTCGCACGAATAGGAGTTTATCCTCCTCACTCATTGCGTATTTTCTCCTTTGTTTTCTCTCTCACGGTCGAAAGTACTTCTCCGTGATAACAGAATGCCAAGGTAAACGCGTATTTAACACTTAAGGCGAAGGTGAAAACTCTGATATTCGCGTGGTTATTGCCCATCAAGACGGCCTCTAGAGGCGCTTTGTGGGGCGTTTTTTGTAACATAATGTTAAGCGTAAGTTAAACCAGAATGCCTAAACGCATCTAAACTGTCTTCAAGTTTACTTGCCTGAAGCTTCTAGTCGGATTCCGAAAGTTGGTCGAAGAACTCTTCATCCAAAAGAAAGACGTCGACACTTCTAAACCTCACTCCGGTCCTACTCTCAAACAATATGTTAAGAACTATATCGATGTCCATAATGTGAACCGGGGGCACTGAGACCTTCACATCATTCACTGCGTAGCCAAGGGCTTCGTTCTTGCCCTCTCTCGACACAATGCCATTACTGATGAGCACGCCTTGATTAGCGCTGACAGTTGGCAGTATTCCGCGAATCTCAGAGATTATTTCACGGCCAATGGGCTCATCAAGCGCGCATCTCTTCGCATAGACTACGACAGGTGAGCGCCCGCCATCATCAAGCCACGAAGTTAACATGACCACCGAGCGTTCATTGCGATGAATCACTTTCGTGTCTTCGTATCGAGCCCTAATGTTTGCCAGGATAATCTTAGCAAGCTTCTCGAAACCGTCCATATCCAACCTAGCGATAGCTTGGCGCATCTCCCTTCGCGTGGCAAGGTTGAACTCGTCAGCGCGAGCTCGGACTTCAACAATGAGATCCTCATCAATTGCGCCCTCACATAGGTCATTGTAACGGTAGAGCCCCGGTGCGGTTCTTATGAAATACGGCGGCCGATTACCTACTATGGCCTGTCTTCTCTCGATAGATAAAGAAGCAGAAACTGAGCCGGGATCCCGCTGAAGTGCTTTGGCGATTTTCTTGTAATGTATGGCTTCCGCACGAGCGTGCTCGGCAAGCCATTCCTTGAGGGTTAGTCTTGATTCACTCGGTTCCGTCACTTTGCTTAGCCACCAATTCCAACGTCTGCCAAAGACTGAATTCGAGCCCTTTTTTGACGCGTTCAGTATCTGGCATATTACCTTAAGGTGTTAGTCCCACATCATTAGACTTAATTTAAACTTTAACCATGCCACCACAGACCGTCTGGTGGATATAATGACCCAAATCTTCGTGAAGCTGATGCACAAGGGGCTGAAATCCCATGAACATGACAAGTTCAGCTTCGAAACGGCACCGAATTCCACTGTCAGAGACCTAATCAACGAGCTTCATGAGGAGTACGGTGAGAAATTCGAATTGTATCTGGGTGACACAGAAACCAGGACGCTGAAGCGTGAGGCTGTGGTCATTGTCAATGGCAAGAATATGGTTGCCCATCGGGGAGAGCAGACGCGCCTGTCAGACGGCGACCTGATAGTATTCATGATAGCCGCGGTTGGCGGCTGAGGTTATTGCCGCAGCTTCGAAGTTAATTCTCAGTCATCAGGAATGTAGTAGGGATCAAGAATCTCTTCATCTACAAGTCCTGCAGACACGGCCATGAGTTCAGCAACATCTAGGACCCTGATTGCTGCATCAGCCTCGTACGTTGCATGAGTCAGATTCATCTCGCATGCGGGACAGATGGTTGCCACTATCTCGGAGCCTGTCGCCAATACGTCAGTAAGGCGCTCACGAGATACTGCCCGAGAATAATCGGGGTACATCAGCTTGACCCCTCCTCCACCTCCACAGCAAAATGACTCCGCTTCCTTTCGACTCATCTCTACAAACTCAAGTCCAGGGATTGCATTCAACACCTTTCGAGGGGGCTCGTAGATATCCCGATACCTGCCAATCTCGCACGGGTCGTGGTATGTTACGCGTTTCTTCACTTTGTGCTTGAGCTTGATCTTCTTCTTCTCAACAATCTCCTCTAGGACCTCACTTGTGTGGCGCACCTTGATTGGCAACTTCTCGACCCCAAGGATTCGGGGGTATTCTTCGTCAAAGGCTCTGAAACAAGACGGACAGGGTGTGATAATCACTTTGACACCGCGATTCTGCATCTTTTTCAGCTGTGCTGAAACCATCTTCTTGGCCTCTGCCATGTTTCCGGTTATCCAGAGAGGAGTTCCACAGCATGTTTGCTCATCTCCAAGGAAGTCCAGATCATAACCTGCCGCCTGGAGCAGCTGCACTAAGATTCTCGTCTTCTCTTTGAACCGATGACTGGCAAGACAGCCTGGATAGAATAGAATGCCTGAGCCTTTCTTAAACTCAAGACCTTCCGCCCATTTTGCATGAAATGCGGGGCTATCACCAAAGATGTTCCCCTTCTCCATAGCCAGGGATGCCATCTCATTTCCAGCTTCGGGAATCTTTACGCCATGGTCCACAAAATCAGCACGCATTGCCTTCGTTATTTCTACTATATCAATTTGAGCGGCTTTCTTGCATTCCTCTTTACACCTGGCACAGAGAAAGCAGCCGAAGATTCTCTCAGCAAGATCCTCAGTATACTCCAGCTTTCCTTCTAGGAGGGCGCGTGCGATTAGCATTCTGCCACGCGCAGTTGATGACTCCCACTTCTGTGTGAATATCTCAGGACAGCGCTCATTGAAATCAAAGCCGCGACAGAATTCACACCTGCCGCACGCATAGATCATCTCTGCGTACTCTTCAATTCTCATAGCAGCTCCTCCTTTGGGATGAAGATGCCGCGCTGCAGTATGTTCTTCGGATCTACTGCTTTCTTGATTACCTTGAGTAGACGATAGTATCCGGTGTTTCGAGCCTCAACAATCGGCCTGAGTCCCTCTCGCCCGCCAATACCATATGGAACAACTGGACCACTGAGTACAAGCTCATTGATCTCATCGGCGAGCTTCATTATCATCTCAGATTCTTCTGGCTCCTTGTAGTTCGTGACCATGAATGCGAGCCAATCGCGTGGCAGGAAATTCCCTCCAAACCCGGCCTTCGTGTATCCTCGTTTCTCGATAAGTTCCTCTCTCCAAATTTTGTAGATGACCCCAATATCGTCAATCCGCAGAGACCCTGAGCCAAAGAAGTGCCACACCCCTGTGGCGAATATGTCGGTGAGACCTGTCAGGATTCCATCGAAGTAACCATTCGCAGGTTCAGAATCGCCGAACACTCCTCCAAGTTCCTTCACCTTCTCAATCACACGCTCTTTTCTGTGCTCAATGATTTCCTTTTCATATCCAAAGACATCCATCATTAGCAAGAACACATCTGGGGCTGAGGGGTCCACCCAGAGATAGGCGCCCTGAAGGTATTCATCGCCCACATGGCGGTTGATGAAGTGCCCGAACTCTATGACCTTGTCAAGGCTGTCCATTGTGGCTAAGAGACGCTCTTTGAAATCTGTTGCAGGTCGGATTCGCAGAGTCAGCTCCGTACAGATACCCAGAATGCCCTCGGCACCGATAAACAGCCCAGCCAAGTCAGGACCCAGGCACTGTCTCTTGAACTTACCAGCGCTTGGCCAGGCCGCTGAGCCGGTTTCCACAACTTCACCGTTGGGTAAAACCATCTCAAGTGTGATTATGTCCTGATTACCGTGGAAACCAAACTTTGCTGTGCCATGGGGACCGCCGCCACCCTTCATAACTGACCCACCAATCGTCATTGCAGGACCGCCTGCTTCGCTGCAGAGGTAAGTAAGTCCTTGTTTTCTGAGTTCGAAATCCAGTTTCGCCCATGTGCAGTTCGGTTGGACTGTGGCTGTTAGATCGCGCTCGTTTATCTCTACTATAGCATTCAGGAAGGATAGGTCAAGCATGATGCCAGGTTCTTGAGCAAGGAATGCATCCCAGTGAGAAGTCCCACCCCCTCTTATGTAGATGGGCACATCATGCATATTGGCAATCTTCAGGATCCCCTGAATCTCCTCACGACTCTTTGGCATGACAACATGAGTTGGGAGTTTCTCCTTTGCAGGGCTGAGGTCTCGCCCATAAGGAATCAAGTCAAAATGTTTGTCACTTACACGGTCAGAACCAACAACTTTAACCAAGAGCTTGGTTATCTTGCCAACATTGGCCATATCTTGCCACTTCCTTCGAGCATAATCTGATTGGGTCAGGCTCGCAGCTTGGTGCTCAACGATTACATCCGCATTAATTAAACTAACTTAAAGTCAAAAAGGAGCGACGTTCACAGGTCTTTTTAATATAAAAAACGAGTGCAGACAACATGAAACCCCGCGAACGATTCCAGAAAGCTATGAACTATGAGGAACCTGACCGAGTGCCAATTGACCTTTGGATAACAGGGGCGGCATATGAGAACCTCAAGAGCCACCTCAGAATCATAGCACCTGGGACCCAAGAATGGGGAATTATGAGCAACTGGAAGATCTCTGAGGAGATGCTTCGCAGGCTCCATGTGGATTTCCGACGCGTGTACATGAATCCGTCGTCAAGTTTTGAGCCAAAGGACCATGGCGACGGCACGATTGACAGCGAATTCGGCTCTCGCTTTGCGTGGTTTGGTCCCTATTTGGAGGTCGTTCACTTCCCGTGGGCTAAGTTCACCGAGATCGAACAGGTTGAACAATACGAGTGGCTCGACCCTGATGACCCCTCAAGGATGGATGGCGTCGTGGAGCGAGCAAGGTATCTTCACGAGGAAACAGACTTTGCAGTTATCGGGATGGTCGGCGGACCTTGGGGTGCGTTCGAAATCTGTGCACACTACATGAGGGGCTTCGACAAGTTCCTTGTTGATTTGGCCACTCGAAAGGACCTTGCAAAGGCCATGATGGATAAGTCAATGAATCTGGCAATTGAGATGAACAGAGTGCTCCTTGATGAGGCGGGGGATTACTTGGACCTTGTACTCGTGGGCGATGACCTTGGCCATCAACACGGGCTCATAATGAGTCCCAAAATGTATCGTGACTTGGTCAAACCGAGGCACAAGAAAATCTACGGAGACATCCACAAGCGCGCTCCGCATGTCAAGGTGCTCTATCACTCCTGCGGGGCCATAGAGCCGATGATTGATGACCTCATTGAAGTTGGGGTTGACATTCTAAACCCCCTTCAGCCTCTGGCAAGGGGAATGGAATCAGCACTGCTCAAGAGGAAATACGGTGACCGTATCTGTTTCCATGGAGGCGTCGACCTGCAAGATGCCATGGCGGCAACTGGCACCTTGGATGATGTGAGAAAGGAAGTTGAAACGAGACTCTCAGCTTTCGCTCCCGGAGGCGGCTACATATTCGCGCCGGCACATAACCTACAACCTGACTCGACCCCAGAGAAGATTGTGGAGATGTACGACCATGCAGAGAAGAAGGGAAAATACCCGATTTCTGCAAACTAGATGAGGAATAACCATCATTGCTCCGCATCTAGGGTATCGGTCGCTCCTTATGTAGTTCATGAGGATCTTTACCCTCGTCCAGTTTTTTTGCCCACCAGTCATCAGTGTCTACTATTCCTTCTGCAGCTGCCAGAACTTCATCAACAGAGTCCCGAGACACAACGACCACACCATCACCATCGCCGAAGATTAGATCTCCGGGATGAACTGTCACGCCACCGCATAGTATTGGCTCGCCGATACTTTCCATGTCCATGCGTCCACGCATCGTGGCGGGATGGCGACCTCTAGCGAAGACAACGAAATCCGTTTTGTCAATGGTTTCGATGTCGCGGACAGTGCCGTCTACTACAGCACCACGAATCCCCAGTGGTTGACCTATTTGCGTTAGCACCTGACCCCAACCAGAACAATCCGTGGCATCGGACATGTTGATCACAATCAAGTCGTTGGTTTTTGCCTTGGTGGCAAGACTCATGAACTGATCCAGCTGGGTTTCGTCGTACGGGCGATCAACAGGTGACCTCACCAACTTCCCAGGCCGTGCGAATCCAACCATCTTCTGTTTCATGGTCATCGGTTTGATGCCACGGTCCATGCAGACACGCCCTATGCCCACTTCATCAGCGCCATCAGACAGAGCTGGCACATAGAGTTTCAAACAACGCCCGATAATCTGGCTTCTCTTATTGGTCATGGTTTCACCTTCAACCTACTTCCGCTTTTCATACCTGTAAATGCAGTAATCATCTCCGCGCATCATACACTTGGGCAAAGTCATCGTTGTATTCGGGTCTACCGCCTGACCGATCCCCACATCGATTTCGCATACCCAATGACATATGTCAGAACCAGCACCCTTTGCCCTGAATGTGTCAATCCAAGGACAAGAGGTCACTTTCATCTCCAGAACCCTATCTGATGCCTCAAGCAACTCGATGTCAAACCCGAAGTATGGATGCGCTCCATCGAAGAACCCAAAGATGGATGCCAAGTCTCCCGCTCTGAGACCCCCGTCTTTGATACCTTCTTTCCCCAGATCTATACCGTGCAAGCGGTTGGCTTCTCCGATTACCGCCAAGCCTTCGGCCCCCATTAATCTGCGGATGGCCTCGATATAGACCACATGCGTGGAGGCTAACGTGGCCATGCTACTTCTTCTGACATCGTCTGCTGATGGACCGGTCACTCGTCACACATCCTTGGCTCTTCGATACGGATGAGATTGCAGCGAACATTAAGCACATCCCCATATATCTTAGGCCATCCTTTAGAGGGACGCTTCAAGAGGTTATTTAAACGGGGAGTTTGCCCACGTCGATTCATTGGTGCCTTTGATGCTTGCAGATAGAAACAAACTGATTCCACAAAGCGAAATCAGAAGGATGTACAACATGGCCTTCGGTCGGGAAGACATCCTTGACATGACGGTGGGTCTTCCCGATTTCGAAACCCCCAGTTTCATAATCAAGGCGGCCAAGAAAGCTATGGATGATGGATTCACCAAGTACACGCACAATGCAGGTCTCCTTGAGGTCCGGGAGGCATTAGCTAGAAAGCTGAAGCGCGAGAACAACATCGTCGCAGATCCAGAAACCGAGGTTCTCTGTACTGTGGGTGGCATGGGCACACTCGTCCTGACGAACATGGCGCTGGTCAATCCGGGAGACGAGGTGATTTATCCAGACCCGGGTTTCGTTAGTCATCGATCCCACGTCCTGTTAGCAAGAGGGAAACCTGTCCCAGTGCAGTTGAAGAAGGAAAATGGATTCGGTGTTCGAGCGGAAGACATTGAAGCTTTGATTACCGATAAAACAAAACTGCTAGTTTTGAACCACCCAAACAATCCAACCGGGGGTGTTCTGTCGAGGAAAGAAATGGAGAAAATCGCTGACCTAGCCATCCAGCATGACCTCTTCGTGCTATCCGATGAAGCCTACGAGAAGTTCCATTACGGAGAAGAGAATCCAGGACTCTTTGGGGCACTTCCGGGAATGAAGGAGAGGACGATCACTCTCATCTCATTCTCCAAGACCTATGCCATGACAGGATGGAGAATCGGCTTTTCCACGGGTCCTGCAGAAATTATTCATGCTATGACGATGCTTCAGGAGCATTTCGTTTCTCATCCTACCTCAATCTCGCAAAAGGCGGCGCAGGCCGCAGTAGATGGTCCGCAGGACTGTGTAAAGAAGATGTATGATACATTCAAAAAGCGGAGGACCATCATCACAAAAGGGCTGCAAAGTATCGAGGGTATAGAGCTAGACCGCCCGGGTGGTGCGTTCTACGTGTTTCCTGATATAAGGGCTTACGGATTGAAATCGTTTGATCTCGCCAAGAAACTCCTAGATGACACTGGTGTTGTTACAGTCCACGGATCTGGATTCGGGCAATATGGAGAAGGTTTCCTCCGTCTATGCTATGCTGTGTCCACAGAACGAATAGAAAATGCTTTGCAGAGATTGGATACCTACCTGCCAAAGCTCCTCAAATGATTCAGCACCCCTAACAGAAGAATAAAGTGATGCGTTGGTAGTGTTTTCAGGGATGACCTCCAGAACAAAGCGCATGAAACGGAGGATGCTCGAATCGCCCCCCACGATATCGGCTGAGCGAGCTGAGCTCTTCACCGCCTACATCAAAGACCATGTGCAGGAACCAGCCAAACTCAGGCTAGCAAAGGGCTTTGCCAACGTCCTCCTCAATATGACAATCCGGATTGAGCCCGAGGAACTCATTGTAGGGAATATGGGGTCAACGCAGAGATCATGTCAGATATTCCCAGAGTACAGCTGGAGATGGATAGAGCAGGAATTAGACAGATTCGAGAAGCGACGAACCGAGAAGTTCATCATTAGCGAGAAGGACAAGAACACGCTCCGCGAAGTATTCGAGTTTTGGAGAGGAAGAAGCACTGCTGAGATATGCGCGACGGAAATGCCCGAAGCAGCCCAGCGTGCATCCAAAGCCGGACTGTTCACCATTGGAGCACCGGGAACAGGCATAGGTCACGTGATTGTTGACTATCAACGCGTGCTGAATGATGGCCTAGAGGCTATCCTAGCAGAAACTGCGCTTCTCAAGGAAGCGGAAGACGATTCCGAGAAATCAGTATTCTACGAGGCGGTCGGGATTGAGATTCGTGCTGTGATAGGATTCGCAGAGAGATTCGCTGAGCTGGCTGAAGAACAGGCGAAGAGCGAGAGGGATACGAAAAGAAAGAAGGAACTCATCACCATCGCAAAGGCGTGCAGACGCGTTCCAGCTAAGCCCGCCCAGAGCTTTCAAGAGGCATTGCAATCATTCTGGTTCATTCAGCTACTAGTGCAGATCGAATCGAATGGTCACTCCATCTCCACGGGGAGATTCGACCAGTACATGCACCCCTACTACATCAGGGACATCGAGTCTGGACAAATGGCAAGGGAGGAAGCTCTCGAACTCCTTGAGATGTTGTGGATTAAATTCTCCAGCATAATTAAACTGAGGAATGAATACTACAGCACTGCGTTTGCAGGACATCCGATGTTCCAGAATCTGACAATTGGAGGACAGGATTCGGATGGCAATGATGTGTGTAATGAGGTCACAGACCTAGTCCTCGAAGCTACTGCGAACGTGAGAGTGACTCAGCCAACTGTGTCATTCAGGTGGCACAAGAACACACCCGAGAACATTAAAATGAAGGTCACCGAAGTAGTTTCGCAGGGCTTGGGCATGCCCGGCTTGTTCAATGATGAAATCATCATCCCGCTAATGGCGAAGAAAGGCACGGATAAGGAAGAAACGCACGATTACTCCGTACTGGGATGTGTCGAGCCCATCATCGAAGGGAAAAGCGATCCACGAGCAAACATCGGGTATGTGAACCTATTGAGAATACTCGAAGTCACCTTGAACGGGGGCAAAGACCCGAGAACAGGAAACATGGTGGGATCCAAAACCGGCAATCCACATGACTTCGAATCATTTGGCGAGCTGTGGAATGCTTACAAGGAACAGATTGACCATGCAATAGACCTTCTTACCAGCGCGGACAGGATTGCTGCTGGCATTCTGGCCAGTGAGAAACCCACGCCCTTTATCTCGGCGCTCCTGCAGGACTGCCTCAAGAACGGGAAGACAATGCAAGAAGGCGGTGCCAAGTACAACTCAGGCGGTATAATGGGCGTTGGAGTTGCCATGGTTGCAGATTCCCTTTCCATGATTAGAAAATACGTGTTTGAAACCAAGCAGATGACTATGAGCAATCTTCTGGAAGCCTTAGCGGACAACTTTGAAGAACACGAAGAACTTAGAGCCCGCCTTGACAATGACTCAGAGAAGTACGGCAATGACTTGGAAAAGGTCGACATGCTCGCTCGGGAAACTGGAAAAGCATTTTGCGAATCCATCCAATCGAGAATGACAGCACGTGATGGTCCATATCATGGAGCGTTATTCTCAGTATCAATGTATATTCCTCAGGGCGAAACCGTAGGTGCAACGCCGGATGGACGGAAAGCAGGACTCATGTTGTCGGATGGAGTCTCACCAGCACACAGTAGGGATATACATGGACCAACCGCAGCAATGAAGTCAGTAGCCCGTCTTGACCACGGGCTCTGTTACAATGGAACACTCTACAACATGAAATTCATGCCACATAGCTTTGACACGGAGGCAGGACGGAAGAGATTCATAGGTCTCGTCGACGCCTATTTTGAGCTTGGGGGCCTTCACGTGCAATTCAATGTAGTTGACAGAGAGACCCTTGAAGATGCAAGAGTCAATCCGCATCTTCACCGAGACCTCATAGTTCGTGTAGCAGGGTACAGCGCTTATTTCATCGAACTCGATCCATTCGTGCAAGACGAGGTCATAGCTCGTACCGAATTCTCCACCGGAACCGGCTGGAGGATATCTTGTTAAACGACACATTTAACATTCGCGCGATTCACCCATACCCAGATTAAGCTGACACGTGAGGCTGAACTTGATGGGTTACGATGTCGTTACCTTCGGCGAAGTAATGCTAAGGCTTTCGCCCCCTGACTTCATGCGATTTGAGAACACCGTGAGTTACAACGCTAATGCAGGCGGCGCCGAAATGAACGTTGCAGTGGCATGTGCAAGACTCGGTTTGAAATCAGCATACGTGACCAAGCTTGGTGACAACTCTGTTGGACATTTCATACGCAACAAGGCAAGGGAGCACGGAGTTGATACATCGCATATTCTCTGGGACTCCAACAGTCGATGTGGCGTTTATTTCGTGGAGTTCGGAGCTGCACCCCGGACAAATCGAGTCATCTACGATAGAAAGCACTCAGCAATCAGTAAAATCACACCAGGTGAGGTTCCGTGGAGGAACATCCTGAAAGGCACGAAGCTGTTTCACACCAGCGGAATCACGCCAGCGTTGAGTGAGTCGTGCGCCCGAGCTACCGAAGAGGTTCTGAAGACTGCCAAAGAACAAGGATGCAAGGTTTCCTATGACGTCAATTATCGAGGTAAGCTTTGGACTACTGTCGAGGCTCGCAAATTCACAGAACCGGCCTCCAAGTACATTGACATCCTGATAACAACGGAAGAAGATACGAAGATCGTCTATGGCATCGAAGGCAAAGATTACGAAGAGGTTGCACAGAAATTAACAGACAAGTTTGGATTCGAAGCAGTCGTTATAACTCTCCGCGAAACCCCCTCTGTTTGGCATAACAAGTGGTCTGTTTTTGCCTACTCAGATGGCAAGGTGTACAAGAGTCCGACATACGACATCGAAGTTGTCGACAGGCTTGGCGGAGGAGACTCCTGCAGTGCAGGATTCATCTATGGATATCTCAAGCTGAAGGATCTACAGAAAGCAGTTGAGTTCGGCTCAGCCTTCTCAGCTCTGAAACATTCTGTGCCTGGGGATTTAGCATTTGTCTACCGGGAGGAAGTCGAGAAACTCATCAAAGGACGCAAGCGCGGTCTGCGTATCGAGAGGTAGGTGAACAATACTATGTGGAACAAGCAAGATGCAATGAATCTAATCAGTGAAACTGCACTCATCCCGATCATCAGGGTGGATTCGATAGATGTCGGATTCAAAGTTGCAGATGCCTTTCTGGAAGGTGGTGTAAACATCATCGAAGTCACATTCAGTGTGCCTGGAGCCACAGAGTGCGTCCGTCAGCTCTCAGAGAAAATTGGCGACGAAGTGCTAATTGGCACTGGCACGGTCCTTGACCCTGAAACTGCTCGCAGGGCTATTCTGGCCGGTAGTGAGTTCATCGTTAGCCCAACCTATTCCAGAGAGCTCATCGAGATGTCTAGAAGGTATGCGAAACCGGTGTTCCCGGGAGCGCTGTCCCCGACAGAGATTCTTGAAGCCTACACCATGGGAGCTGATGCAGTGAAAGTGTTCCCATGTGGGACCGTGGGAGGAGCATCCTACATCAAGGCGGTCAGGGCGCCTCTACCACAGATACCTCTAATCCCCACAGGCGGTGTGAACCTTGAAACCGCAGGACCCCTTCTTGATGCGGGCGCCTTTGCACTCGGGGTGGGCGGTGCCATTACGGATAAGAAAGCCATCAAGGAAGGGAATTACGAAATCATAACAGAGAATGTCAAGAAGTTCCTCAAAGTGGTCAAGAAGCACAGGAGTAAGAAGTGAACACCAGCGCCTAAGCCAAAAGGAAAGCTTTTTGCAGTGCCCTTTAGTGCCGCGAGAGAGAAGTGATCTGAAATGACAGATGATTTACTTGAATTGATGCGCGAGAGAATCGCTATCGGTCTTGAACGCAAGAAAACCCAAGAAGCCCTGGATGGTTGGGAACGCAAGGCGCTGCTGACCCTCAAGGATGGAAGGCAGTACCATTTTCTCGTTGCAAACAACACCATAAAGGTCAACGAGGGTCCCATTGACAATCCGGACATGCGGGTTGAGGCCTCAGAAGAAACAATGCGGAAGCTCTTCTTGGAGGAGATGGGGGCTACAACTGCAATTCTCAAGAGAAAATTGAAAGTTAAGGGTTCAACTTCCGACCTAATGAAATTGAAACACATATTCTAACAACATTCAGAAACGGGAGATGTAATTTGTGGATCAGAAAGTAGTAGATGAGCTTGCCCGGATCGTGGGCGACGAATTCGTGTCGACACGTGATGATGTACTTCTGACTTATTCCGCCTCGGCATCGATAGGATACGACTCAGTTCGTCCTGGAGCTATCGTAAGACCTGGAAGTACTCAAGAGGTTGCTGATATTCTCACGGTTGCCAACAAGTACAAAATCCCGGTGACACCACGTTCTGGAGGGTCAAGCCTCCAGGGAGAAGCTATTCCAAGACCTGATGGTCTGGTCATTGAACTCCTAAGACTTAAGGACATCACGGTATTTGAGGACCTCAGATCAGTCAGGGTTGGGGCAGGAATTACCTTTGGCAGGCTCGATAAGTTCCTGAACCAATACGACCTCTGGGTGCCCGTCTATCCGGAGTCAGCATTAGTCTGCACACTGGCCGGGAATGTTGCTGTCAATGGCGCCGGACCAGGTTCAAGCACCTATGGTTGCATCGCTGAGATGGTCCTCGGACTTGAAGTAGTTCTGCCGGATGGTACGATAATCCAGACAGGTACAGAGGGCAATCCAAATGCTCCCGGTCCATTCTTGCGCTATGCCTTTGGACCGGATCTGACAGGCCTATTCATAGGATCTCTGGGCATTCTTGGGATAATAACCAGCGTGTCAGTAAAGGCATTCAAGAAGATGCACCATTTCCACTATGAAACGTATGGGTTTGATAGAGCAGAACAGACTGAAAAATTCCTGATGGACCTGAAGCAAAATGAGATAGGCGTTCTGTTCGCATCAATCTACGAAGGCGAAATCCTAAGCTTCTTCATGGACATGGTCGAAGTGGAGTTTGGGATTCCGAAACACGAATGGCCTCCGTTCACGATCTCTGCAATCCTCGGCAGAGTCAGAGAAGATCAGCTGAAGAGCGACACCGAACTAACAAAAAGGATTTGCGAAGAGCTTGGAGGACATGTCATTGGAATAAGTGAGCTTCCTAGAGGTGAGTGGGATAAACGAATGTGGACTTTTGCCCGCACCTCTTACCTCCACGGATGGCACTGGCGTATTCTTTATCACCACCAGACGCCATCAAACTGGCACCGCTCAATTGAGGAAATATGGGCAGTAATGGACAAGTACGGCTTGCTTGGCCACACTGCAGGCTTTCTGACAGGTCATGGGAGCTACAATTTTTATCCCCACCTCTACTTCGATCCGCAAGACAGAGAGGAAGAGATGAAGGTTAGAGAGGCTCACAAGGAGCTCGCTCAGCGCCTCTTCAAAACCGGGGCAGTTCCATTCAAGCTTGCACCTTACTGGATCGAGGACGTCGAGGAGATGAAGGATTATCTCAATCTCATCAAGACATTGAAACGGGTGATGGACCCCAACAACATCATGAATCCTGGCATCTTCGGGGAAATGTGATATTAGTTAGAGGAGTGCAGAACTCAGTGAACAAGAGGATAGTCTCGGAACTTGCCAAGATTGTTGGCGAGGAATATGTATCCACCAGAGAGGATGTTCTCCTCACGTATTCTGAGACTGCGTCTATGGCTAAAGACCCAGTGACTCCAGGGGCTGTAGTGCGACCCGGGTCTGCTGAGGAGGTATCGCAGATACTTCAGCTCTGCAACAAACACAAGATCTTGGTGACTCCGCGCTCAGGCGGATCTTCACTTCAGGGGGAAGCTATCCCCAAGCCGGACGGTTTGGTTGTTGAGCTCTTGCGAATCAAGGGTATCACTCTTCACAAGGAACTCAGGTCTGTAACAGTCGGAGCGGGCATGACATTTGGTGAGCTCGATAAGTTCCTGAATCAACATGATCTCTGGATTCCCATCGCCCCTGAATCAGCTTTGGTCTGTACAGTTGCGGGCAATGTGGCTGTCAACGGCGCGGGTACCGGATCTAGCGCTTACGGCAGTATTGCAGAGATGGTCCTTGGCGTGGAGGTAGTTCTGCCGAATGGAGAGATCATACAGACGGGGTCAGAAGCGAACCCCAATGCTCCGGGCCCATTCCTAAGATATGCCTTCGGGCCAGACCTAACAGGGTTGTTCATTGGGTCTCTTGGAAGTCTTGGAATCATAACGAAGGTTTCCCTGAAGACCTACAAGCGAATGCATCACTTTCACTACGAAACATATGGATTCGACACGGCTGAGCAGGCTGAGAAGTTCCTTATAGAGATTAAGAACAATGATGTCCTCCCGATGTTTGCGTCCATCTACGAAGGCCCGGTGCTCAGCTTCTTTATGGACATGGTGGGTGAGGAGTACGGAATTCCGGAACATGAATGGCCCGATAGGACAATTTCAATGACAATTGGTCGACTCAGGGAAGACCAACTGAAGAGCGACGTTAGGAAAGCCAAGGAGATTTGTGAGCAACTTGGTGGACACGTGATAGGCATCAGTGAATTGCCACAAGGAGAATGGGACGGCCGCCTCTGGGTCTTTGTGAGAACGTGTTACATACACGGCTGGCACTGGCGCACCCTGTACCATCATCAAACGCCTACGAACTCTCATCGCTCAGTGGAAGAGATAACGGCTGCCATGGATGAGCATGGATTTCTTGGGCACACCGCCGGATTCCTCTCTGGGCATGCCAGTTTCAACCTTTATCCCCATTTTTATTTTGATCCGCTCGACAGAGAAGAAGAACACATGATACGCGCTGCGCATGATGAGCTCGCTACTGCGCTCTACAAGACAGGGGCAGTTCCATTCAAACTCGCAGAGTACTGGAAGGGCCGCATGGAAGGAATGGAGGACTACATGAAGCTCCTCTCCGCAATCAAAGAAGCGCTCGACCCTAACGGAATACTTAACCCGGGTGTACTTGGAGGCATATGAGAAATGACTGAGATTGACCTAGAAGAACTGATGGAAAACTTGGCGCAGTGTCGCAGATGTGGAATCTGCCGCGATGCTGTGTATGAAGACATGGGTTTTGACGGCATATGTCCTGTCTGGAAGAACACAGCAGGCTTTGAAACGAGCTTCATGCGAGGGAAACTCATGATTGCCATTGCCCTGCTTGAAGGACGGCTTGAGAAGACAGCAGACAACGCGGAAGCCCTATACTCATGTTCGCTCTGTGGGAACTGTACTGAGATATGTGCAGCGGAGTTTGATCCAACAAAGTCGCTTGAGTTGGCTAGGGCGGTTCTGAGTGACATCCCCAATGAGGTGCGGGATGCCATTGCAGAGAGGATTTTGACCACCAACAATCCGTATGTCACGGACAAGAAAGGAAAACGCGACTGGGTAGCGGAGCTGGGGTTTGAGCCTCCAACCAAGGCTGACACGCTATACTACTTCGGATGCACTGCAGGCATGAAACTGCCCGAAACCGCCAAAGCAGCAGCGAAGCTGCTTAAGGCGGCGGGTATCGAGTTTGCGGTTCTAGAGGACGAGCCATGCTGTGGGTCCGTTATGATTCGAACAGGTCGACTCCAAGATGCCAAAGAAAATGCGAAGAAGGTGCTTGAATCAATCCAAGAGTCAGGAGCCAAGATTGTTCTCGTATCATGTGCTGGCTGCCTCAAGACTCTGAGAAAGGATTATCCTGAGAAATTCAACCTGTCCATGCCCAAGGTAGTCCACTTCGTTGAGCACTTCCTAGAACTTGTTAAGAGCGGAAAAATCAAGCTCAAACCTCTAGGTGAGAACGTGAAGATTACATATCATGACCCCTGTCACATGGGTCGAGAGTTAGGCATCTACGAAGAGCCGAGAGACCTACTGAAGGCGATACCGGGGGTAGAACTCGTAGAGATGGAAACCAACAGGCGAGCTGCAATGTGCTGTGGAGCTGGAGGCGGGTTGCGCTCATATGATCCAGAACTCTCCAAGAAAATCGCAGCTGATAGAGTCAGAGAAGCTGAAAACGCAGGTGCGGAGATTATCGCCAATGCCTGCCCCTTCTGTGAGCAAAATCTCGAAAGCGGTGCCAAACTAATAGATAGCTCGATAGGAGTGGCCGACATTGTGGACCTCATTGTGGATCTTATTGAGTGATTATCAACTAGTCCGAATTGATCTGCACAGTTTGCATTAAGAAGAAGGTGGACGTCTGGCAGACTCCCTGACTTGGCAGCCAAGACATGGCTTTAAGGTCCACCCTCTTTTTTTTGAACGTGAAGCCCCTGCGCTCTCACTGGAACGCCTCCCTCTGAACCATAAGGTGAGAGTAGAATCTCCCTGCAGACGGACATTCTTTTGGGCATACCAATGCAGAGTGTTGTCCAATTGCTTGAACTACTCGCGGAGCAACGGGCATCGACCAGTCGTCCGTTCCATACAATGTCAACAACACGAAATAAGCTTATTGTTCTATGAGTATAGAATTCTACGGGCATAAAACTTTAAAACCAACCTCATCATGGAGCTGGAGCAGACACAATCGAGTGTGAGGCGGTATAATGGATGACATTAAGGTAGCCCTCATTGGCATAGGTAATTGTGCAAGCGCTCTTGTGCAGGGTGTTGAATTCTATAAGAATGCAAAAGCGAACGGTGATGTGATTGGACTCAATCACACGGATTTCGCAGGATATCATGTTCGCGACATCAAGTTCGTGGCAGCCTTTGACGTTGTTGAAGGCAAAGTAGGGCTTGACCTCTCAGAGGCTGTGTTCGCAGAACCGAACAACGTGATGCGGTTCAGTGAGGTACCAAAGACAGGCATCAAGGTTCTCAGAGGGCCGCTACTCGATGGTGTTGATGACAACCTTCGAGCCCTTGTCAAGATATCCAATGACAAGGAAGCAGATGCTGCCAAAGCCCTAAAGGAATCAGGGGCTGAGATGGCAATCAATCTATTACCCGGCTCTGCCCAAGAAGCGACGGAGTTCTATGCCAATGCATGTCTTGAGGCCGGCTGTGCGTTCATCAATGGCACACCCATAGAGATCGCTTCAAACCCGGAATGGAACAGGAAGTTCAACGAGAGGGGAATCCCGCTCGTCGGTGACGACATCCAGGACCAACTTGGTTCAACTGTACTCCACAGAAACATTCTGCAATTGCTAGTTTCTCGAGGTGTACGTGTGGACAAGAGCTACCAGCTCGACGTAGGAGGAGGCGCAGAATCACTCGATTCTCATTATCGCGGACGCCTGCGAAAGCGGGATATAAAGACCTCTGCAATCAGTCAAGATCTCCCATACGACGCACCCCTTGTCGCAGGTTCTTCTGATTACGTTCAATTCATGAACAATGAACGCGAGTCATACTTCTATGTGCACGGAAGGCAGTTTGGAGGAGCACCAATCACAATAGACATACGGGTGGAAATGACTGACGGACCGAATGCAGGACCAATCCTCCTTGATGCGATTAGAGGGACTAAGCTTGCATTGAAGAGAGAGATAGGTGGGGCACTCGAATCCATATCGGCTTATGGCTTCAAGAAACCGCCAAAACCCACGACAATGTATCGTGCGGAGAGATGGGTTGAGGAGTTCCTACTGAACAAGAGAAGGCTGTGAAGGAGCTAGTCGTAGACCTTCAAGTACTGCTCAAGAAGGCGTTTCAGCGATGCTAAGTCATGTAGGACTATAAACTCGGTTTCATTGCCAGTTTCCTCAAGTGTCTCATTGAATGCAACTACACTCGCAAAGGTCTTCTGCAGCTCTTCCTTGGCAGCCTTGGTCTTGGCAGAAGCATCGAATACGACTATCTTGCTTTCGGGCTCAAAGTTGATGACAATGCTCCTCTTCAGGTACATTACCTTCTTGCATTTGGGACATTGCACCCGATTAGCCTTACCGGACTTCAGGTTCCTGATAAGACTGCGATCATCATGCAGGTCGATGTGATCGATGGCCTCAGCTTCATACATTTTATTGCACTTCTCGCATGTCACTTCGACTGTTTTTGTTCCGACCATCGTCATCACCTTAGTTCTCTAGAAACAGTTTGGAACACCTCTTAAGAGTTGTGAACAGCGTCATCCCTGACGATGTAAGAAACATGGAAACGAGAGGTTTTGCAGCCTCTATTTCGTGACATCTTCCACGCGAACTTTCTTCACGCCATCAAGTACCGTGAGTGCGCTCTTGAGGTCATCCAGACTTGTGTTCAACTGCTTCGCGCTGAAGTAGCATTCGTAAAAGCAACGCGTTCCTCTAAGACATACACCCGTTGAGAAAAGCAAGTCCACGAGTCCTGACTTCTTGAATATCTGCGATAGCTTGGTGAGGAAATCGTTTGTCAGCTTGCCAATTTCGAGACTCAAGAACGTTACGTCACTGCTATCAAGAGGGAAGATTTTGATCAACCGGTCTTTCAACACTAGGACCATAAGTCCCTTGCTTGTCCCCATAGCTGCCTTGAATGCAGCTGGAAACGCCACTGTTTTGCTGTCGTCAAAGACCAGAACTTTTCCTGCTGTTGCGCCTTCGTATTCGGAGTCCCCGGACATCTTATCGCCTTCTTGAGTAAGTAGTGACCTCGCTGACTGGGTCCAATTCTATGAGTTCACCCTCTCTATTATAAATGATGTTCTGCTCTCATGAATGTTCATATTACTAGAGTGACACCAAGAGTGTGCTGTTTTTGAGGAGCATTACGACATTCAGAGTTGAGTGATGCGGCGTATGAGCTCCTCTAGAAGATTGCCTCCAGGGAGATACCGTCGGGTGTCGGACCTGCGAACACAGAGCCAATGTGAATACCGGCTTCATCTAAAGAGGGTACACGGCGACCTGCCTTCGGATGCAAGTGTGCGGGGTAGCAACAGCTGCCAAGAACTTGGACAATTTTGGGCATTTTGTAGGTGGTTATAACATACTGCTCAGGATTGAGTGGTGTGGAGGTTCAATGCTGATTGCTATGACCAGATTTCTCCTGAGGAGTCTGTGAGCAGTAACGACCCCACCATGGCAAATACTATGGAAATATCGTTTGCAGCTACGAGTTCTGGTAATCGTAGCTTCGTAAAGCAGCGAACAGAAACCTGGTGCCAACAGAGGGACAATGTCCCAGTGAAGTCGGGCAAAGCTCACGACACTGCATCTGGCTCAGGCCTGATGCAGGCTGGCGACTGCGGTCGTGAGAAGGGTGGAACACAGAAGTTTCTTAATGGTTCACTCAACCAGTTAGAGAACTAAACAGGTCATGCAACCACTCAGCAGCTTGAAACACAGAGGTTTTTTACGGATTGACTTCTACCCTTAGTCACCATGGGTTATGAGTTGGAGAACTTCCTCACACGCGTGATGAGTTCAAAGAGAACGCTGAAGGAAGTCTACTATACGACAAGAGACTCCGAAACAAAGTCTGACGCAAAGGAATTGGTTGTCGCAGCGATATCCTTGCAGAAGACATTGGAAGACCTACTAAACATGAAAAGGAAGGTCCGGGTTGCGACTAAGGTGTTGGAAGACCGAAAAGCAGTCCTATCACTGAGCAAGTGGACCAAGGCATTGCCAAGAAGAGTCGATAGCTACACGAAGAAGAAGGGAAAATTCAAACAGGATCACCTTCACAAATACCAGGACAGCCTGCTCGAGTATATCGAGAAGATTGGTGAGGAACTGGCGAAGTGGATTATCGATATTGAAACTCTGAGTGAGATACCTCGACCCCCAAAGAAGTAAATGATGTGCCCGCGTTACCAGCGCAGCCTGGCCGCTACACCACCGAATGATTTCAACTGTGCACCCGACTCGGTCTGGCTTGAGAACACCATCACTTCAGAACCATAAGTCTGCGCTTTATTCATGAACTCGTCAACAAGGTCCATGTCATCCTCAATGACCAGTATCGTACGCACTCTGCCTGCTTGAAGGGCTTCAAGGACCTCCTTCTTACCGTAGGTTACTATTGCATTGCCCTTCATCAAGTCCCCCATGAAAGCATCCCACGCCTGGCGCTCAGCGTAGATCTCCGTTTCTTTCAAGATTCGAGAGGCTTCCTTCATCGCCTGATACAAGCCAGTTTCGTCAATAATACTGACGGGTATTATTTTCTCAGCAACCTTCTCTCTCAAACGGTAGTCTAGGTCTCCCTTCTCTAGGAACTCCTGTGCACGAATTGTGTTGCCCCCAAGAACAATGGCATCAACGTTCTCTAGATTCTCCACGAGAAGCTTGTTCAGTAACCGTCCAACGAATTTGAAGAACTCAACCATCTTCTCATCACGTAAGCGATCGTAACGTTTGGCGCTTTGGCCTCCTGCACGTGTTTTCCCGATGATGAAGAAATCTTCGTCTCGGATAAGCTCCATGTGTTTTCCACGGAGATAGCCAACTGTGACTTTGCCACCCTCAATCAATACGATTACGACCAGGCTCTTAGGTCGCGTCATGTCCTCAAGCTCTTCAAGATTAAACTCTCGACCACAGATATAGCTGAACTGAGAGATTGGAGAAAGTGGAATCACAATCTCGCGTATCTCCTCGTTTGTACCACCTTCCTCTTTGACGCCGTAGAAGAATGCAATACCATTCTCTGGAATCGAACCTATCTTCGTCAACTCGCTTAGTATCGCAGTCAAATTATCAGATACGTTCTTTCTGTTTTGCTTGCTCTTTATGTTCTCAGCACCAGCTAGTTCAGCCTTGACAAATGAAATCGTGTCAGTCAAGTTCTTCGTTGGGGGAACGTAGATTGTCGTGAAAGAACTGTGTCGACCCTGATGCGCTCTAAGCTGATGCACCTTGCGCCTCAGGCGTTGTCTTTCGGCCTCCATGTTCTATCACCTACTTTGTCGGATTAGTGCGAATGTCAACAGAGAATTAGTTGTCGTCCGGCAACTGAAAGAAATGCAGGCTAGACCGTATTTTAAGGTTGTGAACTAGCAGGGCAGATTGCCTGCTGCAGTCTGTAAATTGCGGCCTTCGACGTGGGCGAATTGATGACCATGCCTTATTTGGAGCTTCTCTTTAGGTACTAGCGTATATGGTATGCTAGAGTGCCGCTGCTCTTACGCTGATTTCTATTCTGAAAAATAAGAGAGTGGCATGGAAAATTCCAAAGAATTCTCCACACCGTTTACCAGATAGGATTCTTATCCTTCGTACCAGGTCACATATCCAGTTGTCTCGTATAGGATGTTGACAAATGTGAAATATCCACTCCAGTATATCTCATATGTTCCTGCCGCTTGTGGGAGAACGTAGTATCGATATGGGACATGTGAAACCCATTTTTCATTCGCCTCATCATAATGGACATCTAGATTTTTCCAGAGGTATCCTGAGTCGAGCCTTTTGAGTTCCTCACCATTAAACGTTCCACCAAGTATGAATGAGTCTACGTAGTACCTGAGTGTTTGTTCGGCAATCTCAGCAGTTTCACCAGTCGCCGTCAATCCAAAACCGATTGTAAGCCATGTTCCAGTTTTGATATAATGAGGCTCATTGAAGTGTGGATAGAATGCTGCATAATAGTGACCCTTTACCAATCTCGGAATATCACCAAAGAAACCAAGTATCCACACATAGTCTTTGCCTTGAATCTCACTCCCTCCAAACTCGTCTTTGAGATTGGCGTTGATATAGAATGGTTTGTTCAAGCCGCTATAAGTCTGGAGTCTGAAAGCATCTACAACCTCGGGGATATCGAAATGCAGAACCAAATCCACATATCCATCACTTCCAGCCTCATGTCCGTCATATGGGTCGCCGACGAAAGGTGTGGCAACATCCTCATAGCTCCAGCGAAGAGGTGAAACTACTCCAGATTCTCCTTCAAAAGCAAGGACTATGGTGTTTGGATCTATTGTCGTGACATCGAAGCCTTCAGTCCCGCATATAGCCACTGGAAGGACTCCTGCGCTTGCTAGATTTATCGGATTAGGCCAAGACTCAGGTTTGATATCGACATACACTTGATATGGTGGTATCTCTGCTTGAAGAATTCCGCCTCCAAACTCGTATAGATTCGGAGGATTGTCACCAGTCCAACGAAGACTGGCGGCCCAAAGGTGGTTATTAGGACCAAATCCCATTCCCTCGACATACCCCACATCTGTATACTCGAAGACATTCTCTTCGACCCATACTCCATCAACCTTCGACCATTGTGCAATCTTGTCAGAGAACATATCGGAGATCCAAATGGACCCCCCAGCGTAATCTAATCCATCATGATGTTCAGCCGAGTGATGAGGATTCATACCCGGATAATCGAAGATGACTTCCCAGGTTTCATAGAAACCATCAGAGTCAAGATCGCTAGCTTGCCAGATATCACGAGTGGGGTCTCCCAAGTCTCGTGCACCCGCATACCAAACATCATTGTCAGGATCATATGCTAGAGTTTCAGTCCTTTCGAGGGTATTGCTCTGAGGAACAGGAGGTGCTAAGGCAATCTGCTCAGGTGGTCTATCGGGAATACCATCACCAGTGTCATCGTTCCAGCTGTGGTCCCATCGGTGAATGCCAAGTGGCCAAGCTCCCAAGAATATTCCTCTCTCATCGACATGGAACTCATCGGAATGCCATCTAGCCCCATCTGTGTAACCTGTCAAGTCAGCACTGGAAACTATCTCGAAGTGTCTAGGTTCAACTGGTCCAGGAACATTGGGATTGTCAGGATGCTGATGTGGTTCAATCCATCCGGGACTCAATGAATCGGTCCCTATCTCAGCATAATCAGTTAACCACACTCGTACTTGATATGCGGTTGTTTCGGATAGGAAATACAAATATTGTTCCTCATCGCCCCACACATTGGGATCACCGTAGTCAGCTACCCATCCACCAACACTGGACACATATTCCGCATCCGGAAAATAATGACTATAGACATAATAGTCATCCACTGGTTTGGTCTTTCCATCTACACCAGCATTGTAGATTGCTTGTATTTCTTCAAGACTAAGTGCTCGATTGTATATTGAAATCTCATCCATCAGACCATTCAGTTCCTCCCCCCAATCACTGTTGAACATCACCCCGTCACCAGGAGCAACAAGACCACTGAATGCATAATTACCCACTTCGACACCATCTAAGTACAGTCTCATGAAGTCTCCATCATATGTTCCCACAACATGATGCCATCGATAGGCTTCAAGAACATCTGGAACCCATAAGTGATGCACCCCATAGGTAACCACATTCAGGGTCCAATCTCCAGGTTCTAATGAATAATCGAAACAGCCTACAACAAGACTGTCACACTCAAGACCCCAGCCTATGCTTCCCTGCTCGGGAGATGCAATGGATGCCATTTGGTTCCCTATGATGTTGTTTGCATAGGAATACTCAGCTGGATTCATGTCACCGGGCCAAGCCATGAAGTCCGAGTCAACATTTGTGAACTCTGCTGAGAGTGATATCCGCTCTACGAACTGCAGTCCTGTAATGGTGATGAATGAGAACTGTGAGTGATCGATTGGGTTTCCGGTGAATGGACTGTATCCTTCATCTGGAATTACAAGACTGGAGGTTTCTGAATAGTAGTGAGCACCGAGATTCATGTAGAAATGAAGATGTCCAGAATCATGACGAAGGGCTGCCTTCTCACCGCCCAATAATACGTAACGATTGATTTCGTCCGTAAGTGGCGACTCATGACGGACCCAGGCTTCAATGGTGAGTTCTTGTAGGCCATCTATTCCATGTCCGGTCGACCATACCATATCTTGATACCCATCGAAGCTAAAAGCATCCCCAACCATTCCTGGTGCGAATGTTGTATCATAGAGCAGGGTTCCATGGTTTGGGCCAGCGTAATCATATGCATTTCCGTCTCCGGGCCACCAGCTGACAAGTCCCGCTGGAGGCTCAATAGAATCGGCAACAGTGAATGCGTCTGGATTTTCCATATTGGTTGCTAATGGAGCTGTATTTGATAGTAGGGGCATAAACCCCATGACAATAAGCAGCCCCATAGCAATTATAGCTATTATTCTCATCTAATTTCTCTCCTCCACATTAGAACTCATGTGACAAAGCATTCGCATGAGTCAGTAAAATGCACCTATTCCAGAGGTTTGATTTAAGGGTTTCGCAACTCATAGTTAGGATAAAAGAGTAATTCTGCATTCTCTACAAATTAACAGCAGGTTCAGCAATACGACGACCGAAACTACGACGCCCACTGGCACTATTCCCGAAGGTCTTGACCCTTTGGTGATCATTGCTCTTGGAGCAAAAGTCGGAGCAATTGCAGTATTGGTTTTTGTCGTTGTTTTTCTCAAGAAGAAATTATGAGATAGCAGAAGGAAAACAATATACGAGCACGCCATATGGACTCCAAGAGGAATCCATCCTTCTATCTTCAGCGATAGATTCAAATCAGGGGATGAAGCCAGACGCACATAACAATGAGTGAGGAGCCATGGATCACTACCAATTTACATCATCCAAGTAGGTGTTTGTTTCTCTCTTGGATTCAGTCCGTACTCCGTGGTTCATCTCAAGCATCATCTCACAAGTGAAGGAGTTTTGAATGACAAATGGCCGAGCTGACTATAGGCGAAAGGAAAGTTCTGGGAAAACTGGCCGAGTATGATAAGCTGGTTTCCGCATCAGAGCTCGCTAGCGAGCTTCAAGAAAGGAATGAGCGAGTCATCTCCATCCTCAACTCATTAGCTGAAAAGGGATTCATCAAACTGGACACCAGGGAACACATGACCCACCGCCTGACAGATGAGGGCCGCAGCTACGTGAAAGATGGGCTTCCTGAGGAACGCCTGTTTCATGCGGTTACGCGACTCGGCGGTCAAGCAGAGCTTGACAAGGCTGTTGCCGAAGCAGGTCTGGATAAGCAGGCTAAGGGAATATCTGTTAACTGGGCGCGAAGGAATGGATGGCTGGAGATTGAAAAGACCAATGGAACTACCGTCCTCAAGGTAAAGGTGGAAAACGCCGAATCAAGTGTGAAGAATGTCCTAGTCCTTCTGAATAAGGGAGATGTCAACGTACCCACGAAACTTGCAGGTGGTCTCGAAACCGCTGTTGAACGAACTCTTGTAGAGGAAAAAACCGCCAAAATGTTCGAGGCCGCAATTGCGGAGAATCGCAGAGGTGAGATTGAATCACTCCTATCGCAAACTGCTGAGGGTATTACTGATCTCACGCCAGAGCTGATTGCTAGCGGCGAATGGAGGAATTGCACCTTCAGACCGTATAATGTGGAGCTTGAGCCTGCATTCGTGAACTATGGGAAGAAACACCCATACAACGAGTTCATTGATTGGCTCAAGGAGGTTCTCGTTGGCATGGGATTCAATGAGTGGTATGGACCCTATGTTGAGACCGAGTTCTGGAACAACGATGTCTTATTCGTGCCACAAGACCATGTTGCCAGAGAAGTTCAAGACCAGTTCAAAATCACCGAACCCTACGATCATGGTGACATTCCCGACGAGAAATACTACAGAAAGGTGAAGGCTGTACACGAGAATGGAGGGGATACAGGATCCACTGGATGGGAAGCGCCATTCAGTCGAGAGGTAACCACCAGACTATGCCTACGTTCCCACACTACGCCAGTATCAATTAGATATCTCTGGGAAAATCCAGAATCGCCGCAGAAGATGTTCATAATCGACCGTAACTTCAGGTCAGAATCATTGAGCGCCACTCACGCTCAGGAGTTTAACCAGTTTGATGGCATCATCATGGACAAGGGACTCACTCTCCGCGATCTCATGGGTTATCTGAAGGAGGTGTGCCATCGCATGGGAATCAAGAAAGTGAAGTTCAAGCCAGGACAATTCCCCTTCACGGAACCCAGTATCGAAGGCTTTGCGAAACACGACACGCTTGGCTGGATAGAGGTTGCGCCTGGAGGAATTTTCAGACCGGAGGTGACGCGTCCGCTGGGAATAACCGATCCCGTTCTAGCATGGGGCATAGGTGCAGGACGACTCTACATGGCGTCGATGGACATCAAGGATATCCGAGATCTTTACTCAAGGGACTTGACTTGGCTTCGCAGGGCATACTTCGTGAGGTAGTGGTTAGGATGTTAGTTGAATGTGTAATTGACGAGCTGTTGAAACTAATCGGCAAGAAACTGACGATGGAGCAGCTGGAGGACGCGTTATTCCTCGTGAAGGCGGAGATAGACAAGGCGGATGATAAAATCATTGTGATCGAAATCAATCCCGACCGTACAGACATGCTGTCAACAGAAGGCATAGCGCGCGCCCTGAGAACATTCTTGAATGTAAGTTCGGGGATAACGGAGTACCCTGTTAAGAAGTCAGGACTCGAGATCATTGTCAAACCAGGGCTCAAGAAGATTAGGGAGTTCATTGCCTGCGGTATTGTGAAAAGCGTGCAGACAAGTGATGAGCTCATCAAAGAGTATATGCACCTACAAGAGGCCCTGACTACTACACATGGAAGGAACCGCAAGAAGGCCAGCATCGGCCTCTACGTTTTCGATGAAATCGAGTTTCCGGTGGTTTATTGTCCGGCAAGACCGGAGTCTATACGATTTGCGCCATTGGGCACTGAAGCAGAGATGGATGGTCCCACAATCATCAATGAGCATGAGAAAGGCGTTCTGTACGGACCGATTATATCGAAGCACAAGAAGTGGCCGCTCTTAATTGACTCCAAGGGCACAACCTTGAGCCTTCCGCCCATCATCAACAGCAACACATTGGGCCAAGTGGATATGACGACCCGAAACTTGTTCATCGAAGTAACAGGAACTCACAAGAAGACAGTTGATCAAGCTCTGAACATCATGGTGACTTCTCTAGCTGAGCGAGGGGGCAATCTGGAATCAGTGACCGTACGTTATCCCAATGGCACCTCCATCATAACTCCCAACTTGAAGCCGAAGAAAATGCTCCTAAAAGTGGAGAATGTTGTCGGACTTACAGGGCTTTCACTCTCAGATGCGGAAACTGCAGTCTGCCTACAGAAGATGGGCTACGACGCACGAATCGGGGGAAAAGGGAATCTAGAAGTCAAGGTTCCAGCATATCGCACTGATGTTCTTCACCCAGTTGATCTGATAGAGGATGTGGCAATAGGATATGGCTTTGATAGAATCGAACCGTCGATACCACAGACAGCAACATCAGGGAAACTGCTGCCTATCACTCGGCTCAAGAACAAAATTAGAGACCTATTGGTTGGCACGGGGTACCAAGAAATCAAGAGCTATGTCATGACATCGCCTGAAATTATGAATATCAAAATGCAAAGGAATAAGCCACTGACTGTCACTGGGAACCCAAAGAGCCGAGATTACTCAGTTCTCAGAAACTCGCTCTTGCCAGTTCTGCTCGATTTTGCCTCTCAGAATCAGCATGCAGACTATCCTCAACGAATCTTTGAGGTGGGAGATGTCGTTATGCCTAATGCAAAAGAGCGGACGCGAACGAAACAAGTTCCACATGTATGCCGCTTGATCGTTGATACTCGTGTCAATATCACCGAGATGCTCACGGAGATGGGATTCATTCTACGGAACTTGGGTCTTGGCAGCAGAATCGAGTTCGCCGCTGAAAAGACTCCCGAATTCATAGACGGGAGATCTGGAAAAATCCTGATAAACGGAGAACCCGTGGGTGTCTTTGGCGAGGTTTCACCAGAGGTGCTGGATAATTTCGGTATTGGAATGCCAGTGGTCGCATTCGAGATGGAGTTGCCAATAAATGGCATGTGGATAATGTAATCCCCATCGGGTGCTGATAAGAATCCCCGCAGAAAAGATATAAGAACACGCTAGAACGCTTGTTTTGTAGCGCGAAATTTAGTTCTGGCTACGGGGTACCACTCGAATGACTGAAATGCAGCCATCAGCGGCCGATGCTGATGATACAAGCACCGGATTCAAGTATAGAGTGGTATTGTTGGGAGAGGCTTCTGTAGGCAAGACTTCACTTCTCAGAAGGTTCGCTGAGAATGTGTTCGATGAAGTATACAAACAGACCATAGGAACCACTTTTGCCTCCAAGGATGTTGCTGTCGTTGGCGAAGATGGTATGAAGCGCAATGTGCGTCTCGTGGTTTGGGACATGGCGGGTCAAGCAACATACCGCGAGTTGAGACGCCAGTTCATGAAAGGAGCATCCGCTGCAGTGATAGTGTACGACGTTACCAGGCCAGAAACTTTCATGAGTTGCAATAATTGGTTCGAGGCGTTTCGTGAAACATGCCCTGAAGCAGCAGTCATCGTCGCTGCGAATAAGATTGACTTGGAAGAAGAGAGGATTGTGCCAATAGAGCCCGGATGGATGTTACGGGACTGGTTCCAAGCCAATTACTATGAAACCTCTGCAAAGACCGGAGCCAAGGTTACTGATGTCTTCACTAAAGTTGCTGAGATTGTTCTTAAGAGAGGCTTGGGTCAACGTAGTGACCTAGCCATGTGACATTCACCAAATCATCAATAATCAGCAGGAGAGAAACAAAGTGCTAGTGAGTGACTTCATGACCAAGATGATCATCACCGCGGAAGTGTCGACCCTAGTAACTGACGCGGCCCGAGTGATGGCTGCAGAAGACATCGGCTGTCTTGTTGTGACAAAGGGAGATGTGCTAGCAGGCATTGTAGCACAACGTGATTTAATCGGAGCACATCTTCTCTCAGAGGAGGTCTATCGTACGATGGTGCTCGCAGATATAATGACAACCCCTGTGGTCACCGTAAGCCCTGAAGCAGACTTGGGGCAGCTCGTCGCCCTCATGCATCAGAGTGGAAGAAGGCACATTCCCGTGGTTGTTGGTGACGCCATCACTGGGATAATAACAGCCACTGACGTTATCAGAGTTCTGGCCACGATGAAGATGATTGCAGATAGCGGAAGCGATGACTAAGCTGGCTGGTAGCGCTTGATTTCCTTCTTCATTTCCTTCTTTATCTTCAGTATATCTCGTGCTTGCAGTTCCTTTCTGCGGGGCACAGCTGCCACGATACCATTCCACTTGTCAATTTTCACCATTATTGGATCACTTGGTACAATTTTGGTTATCTCCGCTTTCGAGGAGGCCATCTGATCCAAGACTGCTCCGGCCTTGCAGCCCATCTTCAGTGTTGCGACCATTGCTTCAAGCTGAGCAGCAATCTGTATGCCTGCATGTGGTGACACCGACCCTCCTGTCGCAATCGGATCTTCGACTGGTGCTGGAGCAACTTGAGCAGGTGCGGGTGCAGGTTTAGGTGCAGGGAGTGGGGAAGGAGTAGTAGCGGGAGCGATAGTCGGAGCAGAGGTGGGAGCAGAAGCGGGAGCAGGAATGTTCTGAACCATCGTCTGTATCTCTTGGCGGAAACTATCCAGGGTTGAATTGACTGAAGTATTGAGACTTGCTAGATCGCCCCTGATTGCCGCAATTGCATCCTCCTGAAACGCCCCTTGTGCTTGGGTTTGAGGGATTGTCTGGATAGCCGTCATGATTTGTTCCGTTGCTATCCGGACTTCAGACTTGATCTCGTTAAGTGCGCTCAGGAGCGTTACCATACGCTTGAGTGTTTCACCCAGAGACGCGATGCTAGATTCTATCTCAGTAAGTCGACTCAGGAATTGCTCTGCCATAGGTGCCACCCATTCATAGTTGACATCAGCTTGAGAGAATCCTAGCAATAAAGGCTTTGTCTGACGGGTGTCAACGCATGCCCGCAAGATTGGGAGGACACACGCACAGAAGCGTTAAATGTCAAAGATTGGGAATCCACAAGAGAGGAATCTAGGACGGTAATAGGTTGAACTCTGAACCAGTTTCGCACATGTTTAAGCTAGTTGCCCTAGGGGACGGGGCAGTCGGCAAGACTAGTTGCATTAAAAGATACACAGAGGACAGCTTTAGCGAGCAGTACATCATGACGATTGGTACGACCTTCGCGCTCAAGACAGTTGAGGTCGATTCGCCCGAGGGACATAAGATTACAGCACGAGTTGTTTTATGGGATCTGGCAGGACAGCCCACGTACAACGAACTGCGTCGCCGTTACATGGCCGGCGCGTCGATGGGCATAATTGTCTATGATGTCACTCGTCCTCAGACATTTCTGGATATCGGCGAGTGGTTCACGAAATTCATCACAGTCTGCCCCAATGCTGTTGTTGCTGTGGTTGCCAACAAAATTGACAGGTCGGATAGGCTTGTGCCACCTGAAGCAGGCGATATGGTGAAGGAGTGGCTGGATGTTCTGCACTATGAAACTTCAGCCAAGAGCGGGGAAAATGTAGACACACTATTCACTGAGCTGGTTCTTAGGGCGATTGAGAAACAGAAGAAGCTAGGTCCGATGGAGCCAGGATTCCATGGTTCATCTCAATCGAAACCCTTTAAGACGACGTAGAATACTCCCAGATATGGGCTGGTGCCAATGGTTCAGAGAGGGCAAATTGTCAAAGGGGCTTTGGCTCACTTCTTGCTGTTGGTCATTAATTTCTTCGTCCTGCTTGGTGTGATTGAGAGTCTACAGATATTCACCGACGACTTACCGATTATCAACGCGATTATTCTTGGCTACATGTTGCTACACACGATATCTTTGCTCACAATACAGTTGAGCATCCAGATTCTTCAACTGATTAGAATTAGGACGCCATCTTTTCTTATTAGCTACTACTTCAGATTCGATGATGATGAAGCCATCCCGATCTCCCTGCTAGACCCCACCAAGAGCAGGCTGGCTGTGGTCATTCTTCTTCTAATTATCAGCGGAGGACCAATACTCTATCCAATATTCGCTGTGTACGGCTTCTTCCTAGCCTACGCGCATCTTGCTTCCATTATCATCGACCCGTTGACGATTCTCTACTACTTCGAGGTGTTCTTGAATTACATGCCACCTGTACTTGTGATTATAGTAGCCATTGTGATCATCTCGATTGTGGCCATTGAGTTCAGACATGTCTAGTAAGCCCGGAAGAGCACCCGACACGCGTGTTGCGACGCATGTGTTTATATCGCTACGAACTTCTTGCAGCCCGACTCACATTGAAACGACCCGACGTAATAGTAGTTGGTGCAGGGACAGCAGGCTGTGTTACTGCGAAACGGTGCGCTGAACTGGGACTGAAGACCATGCTTCTTGACCGCAGACAAGAACCAGAGATTGGGAAAAAGGTCTGCGGGGATGAGATCAGCAAGTCACACTTCGAGTTCACAGGAATCGAACCACCACACGGCAATGAAATATCATCTGAAGTCAAGGGTGCGGACGTCTATCCGCCCAACATGTCGAACGAGCTGCAGGTTAGAGGATGGGACGAATTCGATGGTTGGACAATTGACAGACCGCTATTTGGACAGCGGCTGCTCCAGAGAGCGGTGCAAGTGGGGGTGGTCTTCAAGCCAGAAGTTCACGTTATCGGGCCAATGCTCATGCAGGAGAGGGTGGCCGGAGTAGTGTATCTCGACCGCAACACCGATGAAAAGATGGCAATCAGTTGCAAGCTGGTAGTGGATGCAAGCGGTTTCGCTGGAGCAATCAGAAAGAAGCTGGACGATCCACTTGTTGAGCGCGACATTGCGAAGGAAGATGTCGCCTTATGTTACCGTGAGATACTGGACTTGAAGAATCCAATGGCAGAGCCAGAGGTGGCACGAGTATACCTGGGGGGTGATGCCGCTCCGCAAGGCTATGCATGGGTGTTCCCTAAGGGACCTAAGACAATCAACGCGGGTGTTGGAATCACTGGAGGGAAGGGAAAGGGGTCTCCCAAGAGTTACTTCGAGACCTTCAAGAAACAAAACCCACTGTTACATGGCGCGCGTGTATTAGAAGGCGGAGGAGGAGCAGTGCCAATCAGGCGGCCAATGAAGAGCCTTGTGGCAGACGGAGTGGCTTTTGTAGGTGATGCCGCTTGGCAGGTTAATCCCATACATGGTGGTGGTATTGGAGCCGGAATGAGAGCTGGAATAATCCTAGGCGAAGTGGCAAAACAGGCCATAGCGAGGAAAGATGTGAGCGCAGGAGGCCTGTGGGGCTACAACACACTGTACCTTCGTAGATTTGGAAGAAGACTCGCTTCTCTAGAGGTATTCAAGAGGCTTCTCCAAGCAGTCAGTGACGATGATATGAACTATGGCTTCGAGAAGCGCCTGCTCGAAGCAAACGACCTGATGGCTGCAAATCGCGGTGACGGATTATCAATTAGCATGAGAAACAAGATAGGCAAGGCAAAAAGAGGCGCCTCACGCGTCAAACTCCTATTGAAGCTGCAGAAAGCGGCCAGTCTTATGAAGAAAGTTGACCGCCACTATGCTCAATACCCCGGAACTCCAGACGGTCTTGAGAATTGGGCACGTGGCACCGATAAGATTATGGCTTCAGCTAAATTTGGCTCGTGACGAGCCAGCTTTCTTAGGTGGTCATCCCGTCAACGTCCCTGATGCCATCCTTGCATACTCTGAAGATGGCTTCGCCTTCAGGCAAATTCGGTGAGTCTACCAGTCTGCAAATCCTACGTTCACCCTTGGACTTTCTTAGATAGCAACGTGTCTGAGGTACGTGAGCCAGAACATGCCCACCGACAGGTGTTGTTGGATCACCAAAGAAAGCGTCGGGACGCGACATCACCTGATTCGTGATATAGATAGCCATATTGGCGACCTCTGCACCCCGCTGTAGATGATGCAGGTGCTTGTTGAGCTTCTGCTGTCGTGCCGCTAGAGTACCGCGACCTGTGTATTCAGCTCTGAAGTGACTGGTCACTGAGTCAAGAACGAGAAGCTTGGCATTTAGCTCTGTGGCCATCTCCAGTGCTTGGTCACATAACAAAATCTGATGATCGGAATTGAACGCTCGTGCCCACACCACGTTCTTCAGAACTTTCTTGGGATCAAGACCCACAGCCTCAGCCATGTCAACAAGACGCTCCGGACGGAAAGTACCCTCGGTATCCACATAGATCGCTGTTGCGCTCAAGCCTCCCTTGTCAGGAGGTAGTTGAACATTGACAGCCAGCTGGTGAGCCATCTGTGTCTTCCCCGAACGGAACGAACCGTACATCTCGGTGATACTCTGGGTTTCAAGACCGCCGCCGAAGAGCTCGTCAAGAGCCTTAGAGCCAGTACTGATTCTACCAGCCGTTCTGCGCCGCTCTAGCATTAGGTCAGCTGTTTCGAAGCCGATATCCAACATCTCTCTTGCTGCCTTGACGATTTTCGTCGCAGTTGTTTCGCCGATTGAGCCGGCTGCTGCAAGCTCTCTCGGTGAAGCCACTGCAATCGCCTCAACACTCTTGTAACCTGACTCAGCTAGCCTTTTTCCAATTGCAGGTCCGACGCCTGGAAGATCGGTCACATCGAGACTGGCGTTAGCTTCTGCACTGGCCTCTAATGTAGAATCTTTCCCTTCATCAAACTCCTCGTAGTCAACATCATCCTTGTCCTTCTTTGCTGGAATCCTAAAGACCTCCCTCAAGTGCTTGGTACGCTGAATTTCACCGACGCAAAGCACGTGGCTAAGCTATGGTGGATTCATACAGTATAAAAATGGCACTAGTTGCGGCACCGAGTGAGTATGCGATGAAGACAGGATTCGACGAACCTAATCAAGCGAACCGTACAATGGGATTGGTCTGTCTTTAAGAGGCAGTGTGGTGCGTTTGTGAAACTGAGGTTCCGGTGAATCAGAGCTTAGTCAGAGTAACAAGAATAAACTCTTCTTGAGGAGCAATGCGAATTCCACCGAAGGTCGTTTGAACCTGGATGAAATGCAAATCACCGCCCTCATTGACCTGTCTGATGATTTCTTTTGTCTTACCGATGAGGGCACTGAGCAGCGCCGATATCTCTTCAGCTCTTTCTAGACTTACGCCCCAGCTGTTTATCGGAAAGCCCTCTGGACTGATGAAGAGTGCGGCATAGACGTCCGGAAACTTGCTGGTAATATTCTGGATTATTCGTTCAAAGATCTCCCGCTTTGGCATTGCCGGCATGAGTTACACATCCGTGGTTGTCGCTGGACTTCCCGTATTAAGAAAAAGGGAAAATAAGAGAACAAAAGGTTTGCCATTGTAGACTTCTCGTATCAGCTTCGGAAATTCACCACTTCCTCAAGACTGTCGGAGGAGCATCGAAGGGCTTCATGACCACACGGGATGCCTAAGCATTGCTCTACATCTGGCAATACGTCTAAGCTATCCTTATGAAACACCACAAATCTATTTCTGGTAAGGATTACCTGAAACGCCGAGCTGACGCTGCTACGCGTTTGGCCTTTCAGTTTCTCCGTAGGCGTGCTGTTCCTCAATGATGACCAGCCGCAGTCAGTAATAGATCAGATGTGTGTGCAATGGCTGAGTTTATAGAATGCCCAGAGTGTAGCAAGAGAATTCGCAAAGGATCAACCTTCTGCTTGCATTGTGGAATCAGAATCGGAAAGGATATGAAATCTATGGGCAGTCCTATCGTCACGGAGAATGCGCCAAGCACTGAAACTGCTGGCGTGGAGGGTCTTGAGGACAAGATGGCAGACATGCTAGCACAATCTGGTTTGCCGACCACAGTGCACTCTACAGAGGCACCGACCAGCTCAGATGCAGAAGAAGACGTTCTTCCTGATATCGATGACTCTGTTCTTCCAGAACCTGAAGAGGTTACACGAACTGAAGAAGAATCCACACTCGAAGCAACATCGCTCCCACCAGATAATGAACTGAGCTGGGAAGTTGATAATCCAGCCCCGGTAGAGGGGATGCCTGTTGTGGCAGCCGATGAGCTACCAGCCGCTCCTACCGAACCCGAATCAGCTCGAGAGGTTGAAGTGCGCGATTACGATCATGTAAGTGCTGAGATGAATTGGGACACAGCGTCCATACCTGAGTTCTCTTCAGATGAAGTCAAGGAGGGCATGCCATTCAAGGAAGTGGCGCCTCCAAGGATTGCTGCAGATGACATAGCCACTTCAACAGATGATGCACTGCGGCACCTATTCCCGGATGAAATTGATGCTAGCACAACAGAAGCTGTTACACACCTATTCCCCAGGGGACGTGGAGATGCATCGCGTGACTTCGTCGACGTTGTGGTAGGAAAACCCAAGAAGATTACCATCACATCCAAAATGCACGAACTGAAGACACCATCCTGTCCGAATTGCGGAACCACAATCACAGGAGATGGTTATGAGTACCCGTCTTACGTTTACGAAGCCATGGGGAAAGCAAGGCTTGGACAGGGAGTTCAGAAGCAGAAGGAGAATGAGCACGAAAATGCCATCGAATCGTTCGAGATGGCCAAGACGCTTTTTGAGAGGGCGGAGAATCCCAAGGCGATTTTCGAAGCCCAGAAGAGAATAGATGGCGGCTATGAAGCAATGGCGGCGTCACATCTCACGCAGGGCGAGATGCACTTCAAGGCTGGCGAGTTTGAATGGGCTGCAGTTCAATTCAAGAAAGCACGTGAGATCTTCATGTTTACAACTCGAGCCAAAATGAGAGCCAAGTGTTCCGAGAGGATACGTGCATCCTACGGTGCTTGGGGGAAGGCCATTGAATCTGATGGTGATCGATTGTCCAAAGAGGGTCGGTCAAGAGAAGCACTCGCGAAGTACCAACTTGCTGCCAGGAAGTACAAGGAGGCTGACGCTCCCAAGAGACTCAGGAATCTCGACAAGAAAATTCGCAAGGCATAGACTGCAGCTAAGCCTTGATTCGGACAACAAAGAGATAAGCCTTCAGACATACATAGAACCTGCGGGGAATCGTGTTATGCTTGAGTACATCATCGCTGCGGCTTTGGCTATTCTTGTGGTGTCAGTAATAATAGGGTTTGGTGTCAAGCGATCTGAGGTTTCGTCTCGATCCTCTGCACCACCTAACGTGTACGACAGGTCCTATTTCCCAGGCATTACTGGCTCAACCGCGGGGCCATTGCCATTGGAAGGAAGGACCGAGAGGAAGAAGACAGAAACTTTCCGACAACATAGTGACAATTAGTTGCGGAATTCAAATCCAATCTCCGGTTTCCAGCTTCGTAGGCAAGTACTCGTCAGTCAGATACTTGAATGAATGGCTAGCAAAGGCCTGTATCTCAGCTTTCTCCTTCAATTGCAGCATGAGCTTCAAGTCCCTGACCCAAGCTTTGTTCTTCTGGATAAAGGGCTCCTTGAGCATATCCTTTACTCGCTTGATGTCTGTTGGCTCCATTGGTATCCGAACAGCCTTTGGAATATTGTACGCGTCAAGGTCTCTGCTCAGGACACCAAGCAGTTTCAGCTCGGGGGTGGCTATGAATGGTGACTCGTAACTGAGCCTCTTGCTGCCACGGAGAAACACCGAGTAGATATAATGTCCGTACGGATCTGAGTCGACAAGGGCGAAAGCAGGAATCTCAAGCTCCTTCACAAGCGTCTTAAGGAATGCTCTTGTTGCGATGTCACCACTACCTTTTCCTGTAAGGACAATGCACGGTTGTCGGTTCCAGTACTTGGCTTCAGAAAGGCGCATTACGGCAGCATCCTTCTCGGAAAGTAGGATGAATTCTGCATCGCTTTCGAGAATTTCTACCTGATCGAGGAATGGTGTGATTGCCCACCCACCTGTACCCATCTTCGTCAAATCAATAGTGTCGCCGCCATCTCTTATGACCACACGGCCCATGGCTGATCCTCGGGCTGAAGCAACAACATGGACACTGTCTCGAGTCGTACGAAGCATAGATGCGACATCCTCAATGATCTTATCGCTATACTTCTGTTCCCGAAACAGGTTAACGTCACTGTAGAATACCTCTCGTTTCGTTGCGTGTAGGTTGGCCTTGAGCAACTCGAATACTATCTCCATTACTCGAGCAGTACGTGTGGCATCTACGACGGAAGCCAATGAATGATAGGGACGCGTGATGGTCTTCATTCCGAGGAGGAGAAGGTCTCTAATCTCGTCCCAGATGATGTTGTCTGCGGATCTGCGAGGAATCTCAAAAGCAGGGCGACCTGTCATCATAGTTTCGTTGAGGACCTCCATAGCAACTTGGATTAGCTTGTCCTGTGTTTCATCGGTTGTCAGACCAACAACTTGGACTGTGTCCTCTGTTGTCAATTCGCCCTCTTTAGGTTCCGCCCCACCTGCGAGAGCCTCAGCTCTCTTCTCAGCTTCCCTCCACTTCCTCTTCATCTGCTTGGCAACATGAGTGACAGCCGCAGGGACGGGAAGGCCTGATTTTTTCTTCTTCGCTTTCGTCCTTTGAAGCTTCTTTGGAATCTGCTTTGCATCTTCTTCCATTGGTTTCTTCTTGGTTGGTGCCTTCTTGGACGCAGCTTTCTTTTGTGGAGCCTTCTTTTTGGATTCCACTTTCTTGGCCGCAACTGCTGCCTCCGTAGGAACCTCCTCCTTGGGAGCCACGGGTCTCTCCACGGGCTTCGGTTCTACCTTGGGAATAGCCATACCAGTTATTGCCTGCATCTCCCTATCTTGAACAGCCTTCTTCGCCGCGACAATTATCATCTTCGCTCGATTAACGCTCAAGCCGCTCACAAGTCGGGCAACACTTTGCGGACGTGCTCGCGATAATCGGGACACAGAATTGTAACCTGAGCCCTCGAGCTTGCGTACCATTTTTGCACCCACCCCTGGCAGAGAAGCAAGAGGAATCTCAGCGGGGCCTCGTGTGATTTCCACTGCTGCAGCATCCTCAGGCTCAATGTCCGCTACAGGCTTCGATTTGGTACTCTTCTCAGGCACCTTAAGAGATTCCTTTGCAGCCCGCACCAAGTTCTTCGCACCCGTCTTACTTAATCCGTTCACTTTCTTCGCAACGCTTTTCGATCTGGCTTTTGAAAGCTTGAGAACAGAGTCATATCCTGCAGCTACAAGTCGGTTTCTAAGCTTGGACCCAACACCTGGAAGTGAAGCCAGTGGTGGACCTGTTACAACTTGCGGCTCTTTCTTGACAGAGGGCTTTGCCTTAACCTTCTTAGCAAGTGCCTTCCTCTTGGTTGTCTTTGCTGAGGATTTCTTCTTGGTAGTCTTCTTCTTGCTAGTGGTTTTCTTGGAAGGCTTTTTTACAAGCTCACCCAATGTAGATTGGATGGTTTCCTTTTTTCTAGTCTTCTTTCTTGGACTCATTCTGTACCGCCCTCCATTGAAGCCTCAGCGGGTTCACCTTCGCCAAGAGATACGTCTGCAACAAGATCGGTTCCTTTTGCGTCTGTCTCGGTTTCCTCAGCGTCGACTTGTGTTTCAAATCCAGTTATGGAATCCCTCATTTTTCTGGCGAGTACCTCAGCATTGAACTTGGGCTTCTTGTGACCATCATTGACTATGTTGGCTAGACTTTGAGCGAACTGGTCTGCGTACATAGCAAGGATTCCCGCTCGCTTTGCTTTTCGACGGGCAGTTTCACGCCTTGTGATGAACCTCTTGAACTTCCGACCTGCATCTTCAAGGGCAAGTTTGATCTCTCGTAGAAGAACCTCATCCTCTGCTAGAGCCTGCTTACTCTGACCCTTGAACATCACATGCACATATGCACCAGCCACATGAATGAAGACCATTATTTGACCGCGAGGAATGCCATTATCGAATGTGGCAACCTTGTAGTTCTTCCAATTGACCGATGCTGTGCTTTTCCACGTCGCGCAGTCACTATTGTCCCTAAGCTTGGGCACGCGATTCACAAACCGCCAAAGCGCCATTGGGGCTGAAGTGGCAGTCCTCAGCTCCCCACCATACGCGATACAGACTTCCACTGCGAAGGAAAGGCCCTTACCTGAGGTGGGTTTGCGTGTCACAGCAGTGACGAACTCAGGACGGTAAGCTAAATCAATTGTTTGCTCGAAGACCTCAGCTCCGACTGGTACAACTGTATCCGTCGGAGGAGAGATGTAATCCTGACTTGAGAATGACTTGTACAGTAGCTCCACTTCTGTCTTGGACAGAGAATCAGCAGGCGTCTTCATGCTCAGAGTATCAAGGTGACGGCGCCGTAGTTCCTTATTCGCGCCTTGAATGATAGTTCGGGCCTTGTTTATGCTTAGTCTAACAAACGCCCGCGTGAGGAAGCGCCCTAGGTCGTTCTCCTGGGTTTCCCGCAGAAGGTCCTGAAATTCTCCAATCCGTATACTTGCAGGATGAGGCTGAGCATACTTGGGCTCATCTGGGAAACTCCTCACACGCCGTGGATGGATATGAACAGCGCCGTATGGATCAATAAACACAAGTGTTGCGTGCGCGTTGAGAAGAGAAGCCATCTCTGTGTAGATGTCAGCGTAACCCCGTCTATACTGGATATTTAGGTAGTAGAGTTTGATGAATGTACCGTGCTCAAATGGAAGGTCCATATCAATGGGACCACTGACGTAATCCTTTGTATTAGCTGTCGTCGTATAGAAGTCAGTTACAGTCGCTTTATCCGAGGTGAACCGCTTGGAAACGGTGAAGATTGGTTTTCCAGTCGTATTCTGCGAATCACTGAATGCAGATGGTGCACCGAAGCCCTGACTTCCTCTGGTTTGCTTCAATTTCTCCGATTTGCTTGATGCCAGATAGATACCATACTTCTCGAGGTCTGACGGAACCATACCCACACCATTGTCGAAGCAGATGAATTCGTAAACCTTGAAACCCTCCTCGTCATCGAGTGGTATAAGGTCAGGCATTTGAACTTCCGTGAGCTGCATCACGACTAGGGGTTCACGTTTCTTGATCAAACTCCTGAATGGAACCAAGAACTTCCTAAACCTCGTGAGCTGCTCATCAAGCGTTTCTTTTCGGCGGAGGGGGATATCTATTTCCTTACCAGCGCGAACATCCTTTTCTAGCCGTTTGCTGAGAGCAATCGAGTCATGCAGGGTCCCCTCAAGCTTGTCCCGAATCTCCTGAATAATCTCCGGGTCCAGTGCATCTTTGAGCCGTGGTCTTTTATCTGTCTTCCACCACCAGCTCTCCAACGCGTCGATAGCATTGTCCAGGAACTCTATGCTAAACTGGGTGTGTTTGTTGAGTCCCGTTTCGAAGCCTACCAACTGAGTTCTCTTTCGCATGAACTTGGCAATCGTGCCTTGGCGAATGTCGCCTGTGTCGTCCATAATGGGGACATCTACTGTCGTCTTCTTGCCACTACTTGACTTACCAGCGCTACGCTTCTTTTTCTTGCCAGACTTGGTGCGTCCAGTCTTCTTCGAAGGACTCATTCTAATCACTCCGTAGGCTTCATTGGTTCAAGCCCTAAGATCTACATTATTTCGTGGATAGGAAAACGAGCGTCTTCCCCACATAAAGCAGTTCTCTGCTTCTAGTAATCGTGGAATCTCCATTATGCCTATTAGGCTTTTGCCGGTATACATGCTTGTAGAAGCATTCTGGTCCTTCTGGAGCACTCCTCCGATAGAGTGGGTTTCTTCCAGAGAAGTGAACAACAAACAGAGGATTTTTCCGTGTTACAGATACCGGGGGGGCCGAGATGAAGCATTGAACAAGCAAAGTATCTCCATCATGGCCCTGGTAGGTGTCCCCATCATTGATTATGGAGATGATGTTGCAGATGCTATACTCAATGCTCTTGAACCCTCAAACATCCAGCTGCTGGATGGAGACCTGGTCATTATCGCTCATACAGTCGTTTCGAAGTCCGAAGGGAGAGTTGTGCACGGTGACGAGGTGTCAGTGTCAGGCAAGGCAAGAAAAATAGCTGAACAGAATGGCTTCGATCCCGTGCAAGTCGAACTGGCATTGAGAGAAAGCAAGGAAGTGATTCGGAGTGAGGGAACTCTCATTACTGAAACCAAGACTGGACTTGTATGCAACTTCAGTGGGGTTGACCGTTCAAATGCACCCGAGGATTCGTATGTTCTTCTCCCTGAGGATCCTGACCGGAGTGCAAGAGAGATTTTGAGGAAGCTGACTGATGCAACCAGCGTCAGATTAGGAATTGTCATAACCGATACACAAGGAAGACCCTGGAGAAAAGGGTCCGTGAATCTTGCAATTGGGTCTGCAGGGATTAACGCATTCAAACACAATAGAGGGAAGCAAGATCTCTATGGAAGAACTCTCAAGAGATCTACTGTCTGTCAGGTGGACGAGCTGGCAGCATCCGCGGAACCCCTCATGGGACAGGCAGACGAGGGGATTCCAGTTGTTATCATCCGGGGTTACGAGTATGAAGATGGTTCAGAGAGCGGTAGAGATATTCCTCGCCCAAAGAGCGAGGACCTCTTCCACTGACGAAGGATCGTCCTAGACCGGTTGCCCACACTTGCCGCAGAACTTGGAACCCGCAGGCAGTGGTTGGCCACACTTCGTACAGAACCCGCCGCCTCCCTCTGTGGGCACGTGGATGTGGATGGTTTCGCCCCCGCCTTGAGCTGGTGCTCCTCCGCCGCCTTCGAGTGGCGCTCCACACTTTGGACATGTTGTGGCATTGGGAGCAGTTGTACCGCAATATGGGCACTTGCCTTCGTTCTGGGCAGAATTGACATTTGCAATGACAGAGGGAATGACCTTGCTCTGCTTGAACTCAAACTGCATGTTTCCGCCTGATTTGAGCTCGACTATCAGTTTCTTACCGCTCTGAGTTGCTTGACTGATTGCCACAAGCGGGAGGGCGATGGTTTCCGTATTTCCGTTCTTATCCTTGTTGTAATAGGAATCCATGGTCCATGAAGAGACCGCCACGCCAATGGATGCATAGGCTACTGTTCGGCCAGCACGCCGAATCGCGCGTCCGGCAACGCCGCCAATGCTATCTCCAATTATGTCAGCGGCTATAGCTCCACCAACTGCAGCAGCGATTCCTCCGAACTTTCCCATGCCGCCCCATTTCGAAGGCTTCTTGATCCATACGATGCGAACATCGGTGAGCTCGAGTGAGCCATCCTCACCATCAAACTTCACATCTTTTTCTCGTATCATCTTCTTTTCATAGTTCATGGTCGTGAGACCAGAACCCGAATAGGTCACTGTTAGAAAGCCAGGTCGTTCTCCCAAGTTTAACACCGACCGTTTCTTGATATCAAATGATTTTAACTTTGCTGAGGATGAACTACGGAACTGCATGTGACAATCAAATCATATCGTCGACCTTCCCACCAAGGAAGATCTAGCAGTTCGCACTTAGTGATTACTCCTCCATGGGTTTATCGTCGAATACTTCAGTAGGCCACGACTCCGTGAATTCTTCCGAAGACTTGTCCCCGAGCACATCTGATTCCATCGATGGTGTCGCCCAAGTGTCCTCTGTAGGGATTGGTTTTGGCTGGGCAAGTCCGTGTCTAATCAACAGCACACCCACTAAGGATACGATCGCTATCCCCGTTAGTGTCAACGGAAAGCCATACATGGGAACGAGCATACCAAATAGTGCGATCTGCGGAATGGCAAAGACAATCGCTACGGTTGGAATGAGCGAGTAGATGCTGTTACGAATGCGATTCGGAATGACATCCAGGAGCATGCGTTGTGTGAGAATCTCTGCAAATCCGCCAAAGAAGCTCGTAGCGGCAAATGTGATGAAAGCAAGGACAATAGGGATGATCGATTGCTGTGGTATGCTCACTATGATCAAGTCGGTGAAAGGCCACAATACATCAATTGTAGGCGCATTTGCCAGCGGCGGAGGAAAGATATAGGTAATTGCTGCAAGGATTCCAAAGAATAGGAAACCACACGTTTGAAGGAGACGAAAACGGGGTATCCATTTGATGGGCTCAAATCGTTTTGACCAAATGCCTGACCGCTCCCGTGCTGCGACTCCTGGCAAGAATAAGAGTGTACGATAGCTTGCTACTGCTACGTCGGTAATAAGGTAGCTAAAGTAGAAAGGAAAGAGAATCAGATTCCCCCAAACCATTATGCTGCTGATTGTTAACATCCCTCCGATGATAAGGTATTTGACAAACTTATCACCGAACAGGAAATTCACTCCGGACCTGAGTATTGACAAGTATTCACTTGTGGAAGGGCGTTTCTCTCGGGCTTCTCGAACCTCTGGGAAGTCCACTACATATTTGAATACTGCAATTGCTACCACCACACAGAGGACAGCCTGGAGCTGAAACACCCAAGCCCTCTGAAATAGCATGGCCAGAATGCTGCCAGGAATCAGTGACAGCGTCGCGACTATCCCAAAGACCATTCCAATCCGACCTTGAAAGACACCGTACTGTTTTCTATCAGTGTCCTCAGGCATCGCCGCCCTGTAATTATTGTCAAACCAAGCACCAAATGCTCCACTCTCTTGCGCCGATGCGAATCCTTGTAGTGCATAGATTACAACCAGAAAGAGGAATGGAGTCGAGCTGGTGACCAGCGACACCATATAGAATACGACACCATATAGAATGAAGGCTGAAGAGATTATATATCGCTGGCCAAGCCAGTCCCCGATCCCTCCTGTAGGATAGTCGAAAATTGTTTGTACCGCCAGCTGAATAACTACAAGAACACCTACCAAGCCCATACCCTGCATAAAGTCGCCGCTCCCCAGAGCCTCTGCTATGAAAATGACGTAAAACGTTGTTGAGAGCATGACCGTCACGGAAATTATGGGGAAGAATACAATCATGAGCCGAGCCATTCTCATTATCCTATCGTTGGGTTCAGTGAAACCAAAGAAGTTCGCTAATCTACTCATTCAGTCATTCCTCCATGGATTTCACCCTCTGCCTTGGAAACCGGAATTGAAAGAGTTAGGCCAAGAATCCTTAAGACTTCTTGCATAACAGGAAGTCCAATTGACGGATGCCACTCAACTAGTTTCTTTGAACTCGAAGCGGGAATCATTCGTATCATTCTCCACTAGGTGGTTAGGCGGCCCCCAAGGGAGCTACTCCGCAGGGACCGCCAGTGAGATAGACTCTGTTTTGGCTATGTCGTCGTGCTTAGCTGGAATCGGGTAGCTTAGACCTTTCCGAATCATGACAACTCCGATCAAAGCCACGATTCCAACAGATGCTAGAGTCACAGGAAAGCCAGCTGTTGGTATTAGCCAGCCAAACAGCGCAATCTGAGGGATTGCGAAGATTGTTGCTATTGTAGGAGATAGAGAGTACATGCCGTTCCTGATCTTGTTCGGGATTACATCTAGTAGGATTCTCTGAGTTAGAATCTCAGCGAACCCACCGAACAATCCAGTCAGCGTGAATGTACACATTATCAATAGCACTGGCAAAACTGAACTAGCTGGCATCCGCATAATGGCAATGGTTGTGAAAGGTAGAATCACATCGATGATTGCCCCACCTGCGGCAGGGGGAAAGAGAAACATCGTGATTGCCAACACAATGTAGAACAAGAAACCTCCGAACTGAAGGAGTCGGAACCGCGGAATCCATGTCGTTGGATCGAATTTCCTAGACCAAACGCCAGATCTTTCCTGTGTGAAGATTCCGGGAATGAATAGAATTGTTCTGAAACTTGATACTGCGATGTCTGAAACCAAATACGAGAAGTATAGAGGGAAGAGAATCAGCTCAAACCATACGAATCCTGCGCTCCATATAACGCAGCCTCCAATGGTTACGTACATCATGAACTTATTACTGAACAGGAAACTAACTCCAGACTTCAGTAGCGATGTGTACTCGTTCATGGTCGGCTTCTGTCTGGCAGCCTCTACTTCAGGGAAATCCTGCACCAGACGAAGCACGATTGCAGCTATGACCACGCACAACACTGCTTGAAGCTGGAATACCCACGCCCTGCCGAGAAGCGCTGCGATGATGCTTCCAGGTATCAGAGCTGCAGTTGCCACGATTTGGAAAAGCATTCCGATTTTTCCCCAAAACACGCCATACTGCTTTCTGTCCTTATCACCAGGCATCGCTACTCTGTAGTTATTATCAAACCAAGCATTGAATGAGCCACTGAGCTGGGAGCTTCCAATACCCATCAAAGCATAGAGAGCAATCAGGAAGACGAAGGGAGTGGTGCTATTAACCAGCGAGACCATGTAGTATGCAAGGCCATAACAAAGGAATGCGGACGCTATCACGTAGCGTTGACCAATCCAATCGCCTATCGCACCTGTTGGGTAATCCAACAAGGTCTGGACGACCATCTGAATGACGATCAAAAATCCTACGAGCATCATTCCGTCAATGAAGGAGCCACCGCCCAAGGCCTCCGCCACGAAGACCATGAAGAAAGTGGTGCTAAGCTGTATTGTAGCAGCCACAACAGGAAGCAGCATAGACATTATCTTAGCTAACCGCAGGATCTTATCGTTTGCGTCAGTCAATCCAAAGAAGGTACCTAGTTTGCTCACTACAAGCACCTCCGCTCATGACTGCCATAGAGAACTGCCGTGACGCGAGTCCCCTTTGGGGCAAATACTGCGCATTCCACGCAGGCTGCTGCATCTGTCGGTGTTGTTTCACTTCTCATTTCGTAGACCTCACATTTCTTTGGACTGGTCACACTATATCCCGTTGATGGGCAATGGTGCCCAATTCTGTGACCACTCGTGACCATGCAGTTTACCTTCTGTAGGCAAAAGCGTAAGAAACCGCTTCAGTAGACTGAACCTTTGCGATCTTCTTCAGCACGGATGAATCTCGATTGTTTGATGCTAGGGCCATACTATCATACTCCTAAGTTTGTGTGCCAAACCTTTCTGTAGTCCATGGCTTGCACATAAGTCTATATAAAGGTTTTCTCTCCAAACCATATCCTGTGTAATCGTCTGGAGTTAAAACCCAATCATTCACTTATCAGACACCTCTACACAATCTACCTTCGGTAGGTGAATGCAAAGCTGATTGCTTCAGTTGACTGGATCTTCACGATATTCTTGTTCTTGAGCGCTGACGAGTTCCGGTTGTTAGTTGCTAGAGCCATTATATCTCACAAGATATCCTCTCAGAATCAGTATATAATGCGAAGCCACAATTCAGGGTCACAGAAAGTGGTCACATCTTGTGACTATGTAAAGGGAGTCTGACAGTCAAACATATATCTGAACGAGTGATTGATGAATCAGAGGATGAGGGTACAAAGAGCACGCTCTCCTCTCACTCAGAAGACCCACACTGTTTGGGTTCCTTCTGGCATAAGTCACTTCTCATCCTAGTGAAGGATTACTTCCAATACAGGTCAATGGTATTCCTGTGCTGACAGTACCTGCACTTGAGTGGTTCTCCCGCCTTCAGCTTGGTGACCTCAATGAGGGTCAGAAACCGACCAAGTGATGATGCAAAGATGTTGATCCCAATGCTCGAAGGGATGTGGGCAGATGAGCTTGAGGTGGTCTATGGTGACAAGGCGTACCTGTCGAAGATCAATGTGACCTACATTCACAGTCTGAGTGCAAAAGCTGTGATTGAACCGAAGAGGGGATTGACTGGGAAGGCTCATGGACACGGGGAGTACGCAAGGCTGGTGAAGGAGTATCCTGGAAATCCCGAGGATGGAAGGAGAAATACGAGTACGGGAAGAGGAGTCTGGTGGAGAGTGTGTTTGGAGCCGTGAAGGTGAAGTTCGGAGGGATATTGAGGTCAAGGTGATACAACAGGAGTCTTGTGGAAACCGTGTTCAGCATGATGAAGCTGAGATTCGGGGGAGGACTGAGTTCGAGAAGGTACAGAGAGCAGAGGAGAGAGTTACTCATCATAGTGATCCTACATAATATCGGGAGGGTGAACTTCTTGGAGTATGCCGGGAGGTGATTTATTGGACAGAGCTTAAGAAAAGAAGGTTTTAAATAAAACAATGATGAGTTAGATAATTGCAATTATTTTTTGTAATTGCAACGAAGTATAATGTGAGAGAAATGAAAGCAAAATTCAAATCCAAATATAAATCTGCAATCTCTCTAGCGATGTTTTTGGTTTTAGTAAACACCATGGTAATTGCTGCACCCGTGAAAGCCGCTGATCCCAGTCGCATCTTAATGATTGATATCATGGCGATAGGAGACGATTTTGATGTTCCTGGAGCTAGAAGCTCTATCATAGGTAGGATTGAATACAATAAAGTCACCGGTGAATGTCAGGGACAGGTAGAATTTCATTTAAAACTCTATGATGAATCAGGTGAGAAAGTTTATTCGATGAAGGGAAAGCTCAAAGACGCGGCAGTTATGGAAATTCCCGCCTATTATTGCAATGTACGGGACGTCACGTGGACTAACTTATGGCTTGTCATAGGCGAGGGAAAAATTAAAACTACTGATACAGATATCGAGATAGAATATCGAGGGAATCTAATAACCTTGCCTAATACCGGAGGTCAGTATATCACAATAAACCTCGCTATGCTTGTAAGCCCTAATGGTGAATATATTGGGGGAGTTTGGGAACAAGGAGGATGGGCTGCTGCAGGAATGTTGGGAGTATTCGGTGCGGGAACCTATTTGACAAAATATATGGAAAAATTGGTCCCATAACACCACATCAAGCACGAATGTGCCTGAAATAAGAATGAGGATTCTTCTCACAAATGAGCCGCGCTATTGGGAAACGCCGGTGAAACCCCCGAAGACAAAAGGTCGTGAGTTTCGGGTTCACAGGGGTAGGAAACTCTCAAGTAGAATGGACTGGCAGCCAGACACAGCGAAGAGTACCAAGAAAGGAAGAGAGAAGCCAATAAGGCTCAAGAAGGATTATCCTATAATCTGGCGTCGATATCAGACCATACAAGGCTCCAAGAACAACGAGCTTTGGTATTTGATGATGAAGGTCTCATGATGCACCTCGCCGCACTTGCACTATTAGATTGTGACCACAAGATGTGCTTGAAAACGGTTCAATCTCATTTTGTTCACTGGTACTGTAGGTTGACGGATCAGCCAACTAGGAATTGTGGGGGAAACATCACAAAGTACTGCACCACCACAGACAGCAGGATGCCACTCAACACGAGCCCCTTTCCCTTCCCAGTGTTGATGTCAGTGAACCAGAGGATTGCTTCCACAAGGACCACGATCACCCCACAGATGGAATGTTCGAGGACACAGATGGCTCCCCAACGGGGTTAGACGATTGGCCTATCGAATGGGTTGACGTGGAAGAAGAGAAGCACATGCGAGATATGAGATCATGGACCTGTCCCAAATGTTGGGCATCCCTCCTGCCTGACCTTGTTGAATCCATTTTGGCGGGTAGAACTGGGTCCTGTCCATTCTGTGGCACCACCCTTGGTTGAGCAATGCATAGATTGCTATTAGATTAAGGCCACGCTGAAAAAGGGAACCGTTTATGTTTACTGGGTCAAGAAGTAGTTCTCCTACACTACAACGTCACATGTGAGTGAAGGCTGGGTGAAAAAATAAATCGCAAGAGTATTAGACCAAGAGACCCTTGACAACAAATACTGACTCTCTGGGCCAGTGTTTCAGTGACACACGAAGTTCTCCATGAACAAACATATTACAGACCATCTTGCGAACCAATGACATACAAACCATCAACGAGAGGTTGTTAACGATGGAGATAAAGAAGATAGCAGTTCTCGGAGCGGGTCAGATGGGCAACGGCATAGCCCAAGTCTGCGCACAGGCCGGCTACGAAGTCACTATGCGAGACATCGCACAGAAGTTCTTGGATGGTGGCATGGCCACAATAAAGAAGAACCTAGAGAGAGGTCTCAAGAAGGGGAAAATCACTCAGGAAGAGGTTGACGCGGTTCTTGGCAGAATTAAACCAGTTCTTGAGATGAAGGATGCTGTGAAGGACGCGGACCTCATCATTGAGGCCATTCCAGAGATTGTGAAGCTTAAGCTCGATACTTGGAAGGAGGTCGACGAACTGGCTCCCAAAGAGGCGTACTTGGCATCCAACACGTCGAGCATCAGCATCACACAGATGGCTGCTGCAACAAAGAGGCCTGAGAAGTTCGTGGGTTGTCATTTCTTCAACCCAGTTCCAGTGATGGGTCTCATAGAGATCATCAAAGGCGCCGCAACGAATGACGAATCTGTCGAGGTCATAAAGCGGCTTGCCAAGAAGCTGAACAAGCAGACTGTGATTGTCAATGAAGCACCCGGCTTTGCAGTAAACCGCCTGCTAGTCCCAGCAATCAATGAAGCGATATTCGCAATCCAAGAGGGAGTCACCACGGTTGAGGACATGGACCTCTCAATCAAGCTTGGGCTGAACTGGCCGATGGGTCCGCTCACCTTGGCAGACTTCGTAGGTCTGGACACTCTGCTGTACATAAGCGACTACTTCGTCGACGAATTCAAGGACAGCAAGTACAGAGCACCGGCTCTACTGAGGAAGATGGTGCGCGCAGGATGGATGGGACGAAAGACCCGGAAGGGCTTCTACGATTATTCCGGTGAAAAGCCCGTACCTCAGCGTTTCTAGTTCAGGTCGAGGGTTGTGTGGACACCTGCAGGAAACCACAACACCCTCCCTTACTCTTTTTCTTCGTCAAGATTAATTAGTGCAGTTCAACAGAATCATTGATAGTGCCCAGGATGAAGCATGAAGAGAGTGAGTACATCGGATATGATGGAACCAGAATGTTCATGCATGTCTGGCTCCCCAGTCGCGAGAGACCTCGTGCTCTGCTAGTCGCAATACACGGACTAGGCAGCCACGGAGGAGGCTTGCAGGGCATTGGTGAGTATTTCGCAGAGAAAGGTTTGGCCGTCTTCGCGCCGGACATGAGGGGCTTCGGTCACTATTCCGGTTTGAAAGGCCATGTCATGAACTTCGATGAGTTTACCGAAGACCTGCAGAACATCATCATGCAAGTCAAAGACCGTTTCCTCAACACGCTCACATTCCTCTATGGAATATCATTGGGCGGCCTCCATGTGATAAGATACGTAGCGAGATATCCAAAAATGGTCGATGGATTGATGCTCACTTGCCCTGCAGTGTCTGAAACCCTAGATATTCCACTGGGCACGAGGATACTTGCTGAGCTGCTGTCTGTGCTGAATGTGAAGAAGTACTTCTCAAACCTTGGCAGTCACGAAGATGGCACGCGTTCTCCCGAAGTGGTAAAAAGGCATGAAGAGGATCCTCTACGATTCGAATCTGTTACACCCCGATTCGGCATCTCCGGCCTAAAGGCCTCCAAGGATGCATTCCATGCTGCACCACAAATTACGTTGCCAATTCTTGTTCAACAAGCAGGCGATGACAAGCTAGTGTCACCGGAGAAGAGCAAGACATTCTTTGACAATCTCAAGTCCGAGGACAAGACCTGGCGACTCTACGAAGGCCTCTATCACGAACTTCCCGAAGAGCCGGAGAAGGCCATGGTTCTAGGAGACATGAACGCTTGGCTTGAGAAGAGGCTGCCTAGATAGGAGTTGCACTGAGTCCACAAGACAAATAGCGGGGGAAGCACTCTACCAGAGGGGTGGTCACAATGAAGACTGAAGAGAGTGAATATATTGGATATGATGGAACAAAGATGTTCCTTCGCGCCTGGCTTCCTGACGCTGAACCGCGTGCGCTTGTGATAGGGATTCATGGACTCGGATCACACAGCGGCCTGATGTCGTTCCACGGTGAGAATTTCGCGGCGAAGGGTATGGCATTCTTCGCACCGGACCTGCGGGGTTTTGGCAACAATCCGGGTTTGAAGGGGCATGTCGAGAAATTCGATGATTACATAGAAGACATGAACAGCCTAGTTACACAGCTCAAGGACAGAATGTCGGACAAACCTACTTACATGTTTGGCCATTCTCTTGGGGGTTTGCATGTCATCAGATACGCCGCCACATATCCGGATGAGCTTGATGGGATTATTATTCCGTGTCCTGCTGTTTCCGAGAGGTTAGAGATAAGTGCGGGGCTTAGGATCATGGCAAATCTTCTCTCCAAACTCAATATCAAGAAGACCTTCAACAACGGTCTCAATTTCAATCTGCTTTCACGAAACCCAGAGGTTGTTAGGCGAAATCGGGAAGACCCGCTTAGAGTGGACGATGTGACTCCGCGCTTCGCCACTGAGGGACTAGCAGCTCGCGTGGAAGGAGCCAAACTGGGTCCGAAGATCACACTGCCGGTTTTAGAGCAACAAGCAGGGGATGACCTCATACTTATTCCGGAGGAGAACAAGGCGTTCTTCGACACAATAGCCTCCTCTGACAAGACATTCAGGCTCTATCCGGGTTTCTACCATGACCCCTTCGAGGAACCAGGCGGGGAAGAGCTCGTTGCAGACATGTTCTCCTGGCTTGAAGAGAGGCTGCCGTCGTAGCCCGTCAAGCTATGTGATAGTTTCGGCAGCAGCTGCAAGTTTCTCTTCCTTGTGGTGACCAAACAGAATGTGAGGCGGTATCAAAAGCGCCGGTATGCATGCAAGAATAATCACTACCCAGTCCAGCGGATTTAGCGGAACACACTGGAACAAGACCGCCACAAATGGCACGTAAATGGTAACCAGAGTCAATACAAATGAGAACATAACCGCAATCATCAGCGCCTTCGATCCGGTGATGTGGGTCTTCCAGACAGGATGGTACTCATCCCGACAGTTCCATACGAAAAGCAGTTCAAAGAAGACAACACTTGCGAAAACTGTTGTACGTGCATGCGTTAACACATAATCCCAAGTCAAACCAGTAACACTTGACACATCTGTAGCCCAGTTCACCACGGGTCCAGTAAGACCAGGAATCCAACCACCGTAGACAGTCAGAGACCAGAAGAATGCCGTAGCTGAAGCTAGGAATGCCACAAATCCAGCCACAAGGATGAAAGACATCATGCCTCGGTCCATCATCTTTTTGCCAGGTTTCCTTGGAGGCCGATTCATCACGCCCGTCTCAGGAGGGTCGACCCCCAGAGCCAGAGCAGGAAATCCGTCAGTGGCAAGATTCAACCAGAGTATCTGAATTGCAGTGATTGGCAAGGGCAGACCAATCATTATTATTGTGAAGATGAGGAACACCTCGTCGAAGTTGGCCGCCAGCAAAAAGCGGACGAATTTGCGGATGTTGGAATAGATCTCCCTACCCTTCTCAACAGCTGAAACAATAGTTGCGAAATTGTCGTCAACCAGTATAACGTCAGAGGCTTCCTTCGTTACATCAGCTCCCCGTATTCCCATCGCGATTCCTACATCTGCGGCCTTTACGGCAGGAGCGTCATTGACACCGTCCCCAGTCATGGCAACGACTTGATTATGACCTTTGAGCGCCTCGACGATACGTAGTTTGTGTTCGGGAGCTACTCTTGCATAGACGCTGCATGTATCAACAATGGCGTTAAACTCCTCGTCAGTCATATCATCAATCATGGCCCCGGTGATGACTTGACCATCACGTTCAATGAGACCGACTTCATGGGCAATGGCCCGTGCCGTGAGTTCGTGGTCGCCCGTTATCATGATTGGACGAATTCCCGCCTTTGCGCATGTAGCCATCGCTTCAAGAACCTCATCGCGCGGTGGGTCAATCATTCCCTGAAGCCCAACAAATACAAGGTCCTTCTCTACCTCCTCGGGTTCCCAATCGGGAATTTCGTGATCGAGGTCCCTGTAGGCGAAAGCTAAAATCCGGAGGGCCTTCGCAGCGAAACTGGCGACTGCTTCGAGGATGCTCTCGCGCTCATTCTCCTCCAATGGTCTAACAGTGCCATTCTCGTAGATGCGACTACAGAGGGACAAGAGGACCTCTGGAGCACCCTTGGAAAACGCCGTTAGGCTTTCTTCGGGACCCTTGCAGATGGATGTCATCCTCTTCCTGGCTGAGTCGAAAGAAATCTCTGTTATCTCCGTATACGTATTCCACGTTTGATCGTATGGTACACCAGCCTTCTCCGCCACCACCAATAGAGATCCCTCGGTCGGATCGCCTACAATGGTCCAATCACCTGCGCCCGACAGATCTTTCTGAAGCAAGGCGTTGCTGCAGAGCTGACCTATCTCGATTAGCTTGATGACGTGAGGGTCTTGATGAACGTCAAACTCCTTGTCTTCTTGGAAGAACTGCCCTTCCTTGTTATACCCGACGCCTGTAACGTCGATAGTCATCCCATTGCTGAAGAAATTCGTCACTGTCATTTCATTCTTGGTGATGGTCCCTGTCTTATCAGAAGCAATGACAGTTGTAGAGCCTAGGGTTTCGACAGACGGGAGTCTACGGACAATTGCATTTCTCTGAACCATTCGCTGAACTCCGATGGCAAGCGTTATGGTAACAACCGCAGGGAGCCCCTCGGGGATGGCCGAGACTGCAAGGGCGATTGCCGTCAGAAGCTCCTCCATCAGCCCGCCTACATTGCGAAGTATCTCTGCAGCGAAAACGATAACAACTAGTATGATCACAATGATTCCCAGCTTCTTCCCCAGGTCTTCAAGGTCATACTGGAGAGGAGTCATGTCCTTCTCGCTCTCTTGAACCATCTCGGCGATTTTGCCAAACTCAGTATTCATTCCAGTTGCTGTGACAACAGCTCGGCCCTTGCCGGACACGATGGTAGTGCCAGAGAATACCATGTTGGTCATGTCAGCTATTATCGGGTTGTGAAGATGAATTGGGTCGTCAATCTTACGTACTGCCATCGATTCACCGGTGAGAACTGCTTCGTCTACGCCGAATCCAACAGCATAGACGACCCTGCCATCCGCAGGAACGCGGGCTCCTGACTCAAGCGCTACTACATCACCCGGGACCAATTCTTTCGAGTCGATCTCTATCCACAGGCCATCTCTCATGACAAGGGCTCGCGGTGCAGCCATCTCTTTGAGAGCCTCAAGCGCCTGCTCCGACTTATACTCCTGGACAAAACCAAATACTGAATTGAAGACGACAATCGCAGAGATCACGATTGCGTCAATGAGCCCATGACCCCCATCATCGCCGAACATTGATGCGAAAACGGAGATGACTATGGCAACTAGAAGGATAATGACCATGGGGTCAGTGAACTGTCGCAGGAACATTCGGAGGGGGCTGATTCGGCCAATGGCGATTAGCTCATTGTACCCATGGGTCTCAAGACGTGTCTGCGCCTCGGAACTGGAGATTCCGTCCATCGTGGTGTCAAGATGTTTAATTGCGTACTCGACGTCGTTGCTGTGCCACTCATGTTCGGACATGCTATGCGCTCCGAGGTCTAGTCAGATTGCAGACCTTTGCTAGGTGAGGTGCGGCAAATATTCGATAGAAATACCTTTCGGCATAGACTGGCCCCTTCAATCCATTCCTCTGACGAAAGGATTAAGAGATTGCCAGAACACGCAGCCGACCGGTTCCAGAAGAAAGGTGACTAGATATGAGTGAGAAGTCCAAGTTCAGCTTCAAGTGCCTTGAACAGAAATGCGACACAAAGGCATGCCACATTCGAGCGCGCATCAATGTCACCATGGGTGATATCGCAAGATGGACAAGCCAGAACTACCTTTCTCAGATCATACCTGGTATAACTCTGAGCATGCCATCCAATGAAAACGAACCTCTTGCTCTTACTACTCTTCGGAAGCCCTTGGAGAGCGACCCAGAGCAGACTGCATGCATCTTCTACCATGAGGAGTCAAACGGGTGCACAATAAGGTATTCGCGACCAATCTCCTGCAGAGCATTCCCACTTGAATACAACGGCGAGAAGTACTTCTTGAGCGATAAGAACTGTCCCGGTGTTGGGGAAGGAGAAGTCAACAAGGACGCCTTGAAGGAGGTAAGAGACCTTGCCGAACAAGAGTACAGGGAGAAAATCGAAACGCTAGCGGCCTTGCCAGGCGTCTACTCCATCTTTATGGGAATGATGATAAGACAGTCCGCAGAGGCAATGAAGGACTTGTCAGAAGACGATAAGAAGCACATTGAAGACATCATGTCCAAACCATCGGAAGATGAGAAGCATGACGAATGACCATTCAGATTTATACATCAATCTGAATTAGGTTCCTTGGCGAGTAGGTCAACACCTCAGGTCCGCCGTCCTTCACGCAAACCAGGTCTTCTACCCTGATTCCGAACTTACCTTCCAGGTATATGCCAGGCTCAACACTGTGAGTCATGCCCACTCTGAGTTCACACGGATTCCCTCGAACGAGATAAGGCGGTTCATGTACTTCGATGCCAATACCGTGTCCCAGTCGGTGCGTGAAGTACTCGCCATATCCGGACTCTTCGATTATGCGGCGCGCAATGCCGTCGGCTTTGCCGCAGGCAAGTCCGGGGGCTATCTTCTCAATGGCAGTCTGTTCAGCCTCCAACACTACAGAGTGGACCCGGTTCTGTTCGTCCGTGGGTTCACCAACAACTCCTACTCGAGTCATGTCAGTGTTATAGCCACCTATTGAACAACCGCAATCCAAGAGAACGATATCGTGCGTAGTCAACTCTCTGAGAGAGGGATGAGCATGGGGGAGGGCACTATTCTCCCCAAACTGAACTGCTGCGAATGTTGGCTTGGCGCCTAGACGAACTATCTCATTTTGAACTATCTGCTTCATCTCCATCTCAGCCATTCCCAGCTGTGCCTTACTGAATGCCAGCATGACTGCGTCATCAATAATTCGCCCTGCCTTCTTGATGAGGTCAAGTTCTGCTTGACTCTTGATGAGTCGCATCTCACCAAGATAGGGAGTCAGCGATACAGCACTCTTGAACCCCCCAATAGATTTCTCAAGCGACCAGTATACGCCAAGGGGCAGACTGTTATCAAGAAGAACCGAGTAGCCTGATGTCTTTGAACTGAGTGTTTGTGAGATTAGCGAGTATGGGCTTTCCTCTTCCTCCCAAGGCAGAATCTCGTTAATCCAAGTCCCACTTGAGAGGTTGGAAACCTCAAATGCGGGAGCTATCATCTTGGGCACATCATCCGCTGTAAGAAGCAAACCAACAAGACGTTCACGCATCTCCAGATCCAGACCTGTGAGATACTGAAAGGCTGGCGAAGGCGTGAGAAACACAAAATCCGAATCAGTCTCCCGGATATGGTTTCTGATTCGATCCACTCTCTTCTGAAAGACCTTGTCTTCGAGCATATATCAGCTCTCTCTACGCTTCACACGAGAAGTGACCAAGCAGATAATGCTGACGGTCTGTATCTTCAAGCTGGTTTCCTAAGACCTAGAGTTAATAGGGGAGATGTCTGACCGAGGGTCTACTTCGGGAAGGTTACTCATGGAGCAGGATGCAACTCAACAACGCACCAAGAAGCTTCCGCCAAGAGCATACCTCCTAGGATCGCTGCTGAGTTCTGCTCAGGGCATGTATGCTCCGTTCATGATGACATACTTGATTGACATGAATGCCAGTTTTACTGAGTTGGGAGCTTTCCGCAGCGTGGGCAACATTGCGCCTGCCATACTGCAGCCAGCATGGGGCGCTGGTTCTGACAAGGTAGGGCACAGGAACCTATTCGTGGCGTTTGGTAGTCTAACTGGGCTTCTCACGGTGTATCTGTTCCTCTGGGCCAAGACACCATTTGAGATGATTATCCTTTACGCAATTCAATCCATGCTTTTCAGCATTCAAATACCAACTTGGCTCTCCCTTGTGGGCAGCTTCATTGATGAAGACAAGAGAGGCAATGAACTAGGGCGTCTCGAAATGATCACTCGATTGACCGCTCTTGTCGCCACGTTAGTGTCCGGATTCCTCATCGGACTAGAGGGCATGGTCACCTTGCTACGAAATACGCTGGGCGGAGTGGGAGTTATTCTTTTGCCCCCATCAGAAGCACTGGGTGAGCCATACTACCTTTCGTTTTATCTTACTGCCATTCTGGGTATCGTAGCTGCGCTGATTTCAATCACAATCCATGAGAAGCCACTTGACAAGGTCAAGAAGAGAGAGTTTCCACCAATCATCCGGTTACTCAGGAAACCCGGAGACTTTAGGAGATTTTGTCTTGTCACCATATTATTCTCATTTGCCATGGCCATGTCGTGGCCGTATTTCACCGTGATTCTGTATGGTAGGCTAGGGGCTACACATTTTGGTGTAGGAATTGCATCAGCAATAATGGCCCTAAGCGTCATTGTATTTACCGTTCCATTTGGACGCCTCAGTGACCGAATAGGTAGAAAACCCCTAATCGTCTTTGGGCGCGGCATTCTCTTCCTTGTTCCATTACTCTATGCCTTCGCACCGAATGTATACTGGATTTATGCAGCCAACACAATTGCAGGTATCTCCATGGCGTCATCATGGAATGCACTCACAGCATACATCTATGACATTGCACCGGAGGAAGAAAGAGGGGCGCATTTGTCGGTCTACAATATGTTCATTGGAATTGTCTTTCTTTCAGGCTCGCTTGTAGCGGGAGTGCTCGGTGACGTCATTGGGGTTTTCATGGAGGAATACGCAGTCGCATTCACGATGCTAGTGGCAAGCGGAGTGCTAAGGTTTGTGGCTTCATTTTTCTACCTGCTGCTCCGAGAGCCTCGGGACTACACATCCAACTTCTGGGCAGAACTGAGAGGATTTGTTCACAGGGAGAGACTTGATTATCCGTAGGCTTATTAGGAGACGGAAAAGTACTTAGTGTCACTATGTACTGCCCGGTTACAGGACTAGCGAGAATATGTTGATAAGAACCTGTGTTTAAACACTAGAGGATTGTGGGAATTGAGGAAGGCGCCAAGCTTCGAAGACAGTTGGAAGGTCGAGATTAGGAGAGGAATTCTTCAATATGCAATTCTAGTCATTGTCAGTCGGCACAAAGATGATGGCATTCACGGATATGGAATAGCTCGCGAATTGGAAAAGAAAACGGACGGTCTTCTTGAAGTTAAAGAAGGAACGTTGTACCCCATCCTGCATAGACTTCGCAAGGAGAGGCTCTTGAACGTCAGAACAGAGAAATCAGAAGCTGGACCGGTTCGTAAGGTGTATGTATTGACAGGGGACGGTGATCGGGTCTATCGGGAACTCACGCGTATTCTTGGTAGCATTTATGAAAAGTTGGAGGCTTTGCGTTGAGTATGAGAGAGATTGCGGAGATTGTTGAGGACTACCTCAAGAGTGTTGGTCGAGTCCTGCCGTCAGGTTTTGAAACTGAAGACATGCTCGAGGAACTCGAGATACACATTGACGAAGCTTTTCAAGAGAAGGTTCAAAAAAACCCTCAGGCCAGCAAAGTCGATCTCTTGAGAGAGGTGTTGAACGATCTGGGTGAGCCAAAGGAGATAGCTGAGGAGTTCAAAAGAACTGGCATTCATCTTCAGGAGCAGGAGGAATACAAAAAGAGAATATTCCGGCTGGTGGTGCGATTCATCATCAACATGGTTGTGGTTGTTGCTGCATCATGGTTCGTGTCAAACCTCCCCGATGCTGGGATATCCTTCTATTGGGCACTTGGTGTGCTTCTTGTGTTTGGTCTTTTTGAGTGGTTCATCCGAGTTTGGCAGATGCGAGAAGCTGGTCGGATAGATGTACAAAACTAGGAGATAGCAGCGAACCTAATCGAAGACCTCTACAAAGCTCTCCAAGTACTTCTTCTGTTCCTTAGTGGGCTTTTTGGGAATGTGGATCTTGACTCGCACCCGCTGGTCACCTTGTCGCCCATCTTGGGCATGCACGCCTTTTCCCCTCAGGCGAAGAATCGTGCCACCCTTTGTGCCCTTCTTGATCTTCATCTTGCTTGTGCCCCACATCGTAGGTACATCAACATCGCCCCCGAGTACCGCCACCGAGAAGGGTATGTCCATCTCCATGTAGACATGCAACCCACGACGCACGAATTGCTTGTGGCGCTTAACTGAGAATATCACGATCAGATCGCCATTGAGGCCGCCACGTGCTCCCGCATCTCCACCGCCCTGAATACGCTGACCCATGCTATCCTCTACACCAGGTGGTATTGGAACTGTGATCTCCATTCGTTTCGATTGTAGCCCGGTTCCGCGGCACGTCTTGCATGGGCTGTCGATAATCTCTCCAAGACCTCTGCAGCTTGGGCAAGTTTGTGCTACCGTCATGAATCCTCCCATGGACCGCATGACTTGGCCTTGACCTTGGCACGTAGGACATCTTTTGGGGGTGGTCCCAGGTTGGGCACCTGAAGCGCCACAGGTTTCACACCGCTCCTTTCGTTTGAATGCGATTTCCTTTTCGGTGCCAAAGAACGCCTCTTCAAAGGTGAGCCGTATCGTTATCCTGAGAGTCCTGCCCGGTGGCGGTCCGGCTCGGCCTCTCTGGCCAAAACCACCAAAGCCTCCAAATCCTCGGAATATCTGGCTGAACAGGTCGCCAAAACCTTCCATGTTGATGCTCTGGAAGTCTGCAGTACCGTACCGATCGTAGTTTGAGCGCTTCTCAGGATCACTCAGAACAGTGTAGGCTTCATTGATACGTTTCAGCTTTTCTTCGGATTCTTTGCTGTCGGGATTCCTGTCGGGGTGATGTTTCTTGGCTAGATTCCGGTAAGCCCGTTTGATTTCATCTTGGGTGCTACTCTTGCTGACACCCAAAATGTTGTAGTAATCATTCTCAGCCAATCTACGTCACCCAAACAAGGATTCTAGTCGAGGTCCTCAAAATCAACGTCAACTACGTCTTCGTCATCTGAGTCCTTCGACTTTGTCTTTTCACTACCTGGCATCTGGGTTGCATCAAAGCCCATCTTACTTGGGTCCATTCCAGCCGCGCCCGGTCCCTGAGCACCGTAGGCCTTCTCTGATATCTTGAATATCACTTGCTGCAGTGCGTCTGTTCCGGTCTTCATCTTCTCGTAGTCATCCGCTTCGATGGCTTTCTTGAGACCCTCAGACTCCTTCTCGAACTCCGTCTTGAGGTCTGCAGGGACCTTATCGCCGAGATCCTTCAGTAGCTTCTCTCCCTGGTAGACCATCTGATCTGCATTGTTCTTGGTTTCCACCTGTGCTTTCCTCTTAGCGTCTTCTTCAGAGTACTTCTCCGCATCCTGTACCATTCTCGCAACGTCGCCATCAGATAGGTTAGTGCTTGCAGTGATGGTCATGGACTGCTCGTTACCTGTTGCCTTATCCTTGGCTGCGACGTTGACAATGCCATTGGCATCTATGTCAAATGTGACTTCAATCTGTGGGATGCCTCTGGGTGCAGGCGGGATACCAACTAGCTGGAAACGCCCAAGGGTCATGTTGTCCGCAGCCATTGGACGCTCGCCCTGCACAACGCGGATATCGACGGCGGTCTGGTGGTCTGCAGCAGTAGAGAAAATCTGACTCTTCCGCGTCGGAATCGTAGTGTTCTTGTCGATAAGAGGTGTTGCTACACCGCCCAGTGTTTCAATGCCAAGTGTCAGCGGAGTGACGTCGAGCAGAAGAATATCTGTGACTTCTCCAGACAGCACACCTGCCTGTGCGGCCGCACCCAATGCGACACATTCGTCTGGATTGATGCTCTTATCCCCTACTTTGCCGAACATGGCACGGATAATGTCCTGAATCATTGGCATCCTCGTAGCACCTCCAACTAGAAGTATCTTATCGATGCCTTCTGGTTCGACCTTGGCATCAGTGAGGGCTTGTCTAATTGGACCCAGTGTGGCCTGTACCAAGTCATCTGTCATCTGCTCAAGCTTTGCCCGCGTGAGGTCTAGATTCAGATGCTTTGGACCACTCTGGTCAGCGGTTATGTAAGGAAGGTTGATTGTTGTCTGTTTGACAGTAGAGAGCTCGATCTTCGCCTGCTCAGCAGCATCCTTGATTCTCTGCATAGCAGATAGGTCCTTTGAGATGTCCATGCCAGTCGCTTTCTTGAACTCCGCAATCATCCAGTCCATGACACACTGATCCCAATCATCGCCTCCCAACTGGGTATTGCCACTTGTGGAGAGTACCTCATAGACTTCTTCACCAATTTCGAGTATCGATACATCAAAGGTACCACCTCCGAGGTCGTAAACAAGGACCTTTAGTTCCTCATCCTTGTCAAGACCATAGGCCAGAGCTGATGCTGTGGGTTCATTAACAATTCTTAGAACCTCAAGACCAGCAATCGTCCCCGCGTCCTTCGTTGCTTGCCGTTGACTATCGTTGAAATATGCAGGCACCGTGATGACAGCCTGCACGACCTTCTGTCCTAGAAACGCTTCTGCATCTTTCTTCATTTTAGCCAGGATCATTGCGGAGATCTCTTGTGGAGTGTATTCCTTATCTCCAATCTTCACTTTGTAATCCTGCCCCATCTTGCGCTTTATTGACCGGACTGTCCTTTCTGGCAAAGAAACTGCTTGTCTCTTTGCAAGCTCCCCAACAACAATCTCTCCATTTGGCATGATTCCCACGACTGACGCAGTGAGCCGTTTGCCTTCCGCGTTAGGGATTATCGTGGGCGTCCCGGCTTCCATGTAGGCAATGCCGCTATTGGTGGTTCCCAAGTCTATGCCGACAACTATGGTTTTCTTTGACATGTTTATTCACTATCCATTTCTGAGCTCTCATTAGCATCTTCTTCAATTTCACTGGCAGAGGGACTCTCGTGTCGGTTCACACGAACCATCGCGGGTCTTAGAACCTTTTCCCTTAGCATGTATCCCTTTTGATAGACCTCGACCACTTTACCATCGGGCAGGTCAGGATTAGAGGTTCTGCTAGCAGCATGCTGGTAGTAGGGATCAAACTCTTTGTTCAAAGACTCAATCGGCCGAACATCCTCCAGAGAGAGGATTTTGCTAATCTGTCGCTCGATTGCACCTATGCCCTCTTTGGCCGCAGCAGGGTCTTTCTTGAAGTCGACCTCCATTGCGCGCTCAATGTTATCATAGACTTCAAGCAGTTTAAGAAGAACTCCTTCCCTGGCGAACTTGGCGGCCTCTTCAAATCTACCGTCTATGCGCTTCTTGTAGTTCTCGAATTCCGCCTGCAGCCTCTGGAGTCGGTCCAGAAGATCGTTGGCCTGGGCTTCATCTTCATCAAGGTCCTGCTCAGGCTTTTTCTCAGGAAGCGCTTCAAAAGATTCAGCGTTACTGAGCGCTCCTTCCTCTTCAGGAGTAACATCTGCTTCCTGACGTTCTTCATTATTCTCCGGCATTTTCGGTCACTCTGCCTGTCCATAGATGACTCTAGCAAGCATAGCATGCACAGAAGTGCGCCGAGTTTAAAACATCGGCTGGGTTTGTTGCTGGATTGCAGCAATTCCCCCGGGTGACTCACCCAAAAGCTCGGTTTTCCCAAAATAAGGCTTTCGACTTGACCACGCTATGCAGAATCGTTGTTCCTCTTTGTGCAGAGTAGCAACCGAAAACAACTTTTATGCTGATGCCTAACAACCCGATGCAATGCGCGATGAAAATGCTCTCGAGCAAGCAAAGAAACTTGTGGCCGCCGCCAAGAAGATCTCAGCACTGACCGGTGCTGGAATCAGTGTTGATTCAGGGATTCCCGACTTTCGATCCGAAGGGGGAATCTGGGAACGTTTCGACCCGTATGAATACGGCACTTACGACTCATTCCTAAATGACCCATCGAAATTTTGGACTATGGGACGGGAGCTTGCTAAGGTGATGCTCAAAGCAAAGCCAAATCCCGCTCACATAGCTCTAGCGGAACTGGAGCAGACAGGAAAGCTGCTAGGAGTCATAACACAGAACATAGACAATCTGCATCAAGCAGCAGGGAACACCAATGTCGTCGAACTGCATGGCAGTTACCTTCGCGCACACTGCATGGAATGCAAGACAGATTACGTTGGCGAGGAAGTTCATCAGCGCGTTGCGGATGGTGAGATACCTCCTAGATGCGAGAAATGTGGAGGGGTCCTGAAGTCGGAGGCAGTACTCTTCGGCGAACCGATGCCTGAAGGCCCAATGGCAAGGGCGGTCGATATCTGCAATGATACTGACCTGATGCTGGTCATCGGAACTAGCTTGAGTGTATACCCGGCAGCGTTTCTTCCGCAGTTGGCCAAGAACTCGGGAGCAAAAGTGATTCTCATCAATCTCGAAGGCGCGAATCGTGACGATGTTGCGGATGTTATCCTGATGGGAAAAGCAAGCGACGTAGTTCCGAGATTGTTTGGTAGCTCCGAGTAGGACATCAGCATCCCAGCAGAAACCACTGCCCAGTCACACTTCCTTCATGCGAACTCCTTAAACGGGCCTAGTTCCATGCATTTTCGGCAGGTCATGAAGGCTAATCCATGGACACTGGCTAGTCTTGGTCAGCTGTCGATACTATTGGAGGCAAGCTCTCCCAAACCAGGCAATGTTAACCGCCTGCAGCCTTTTTCGGACACGGATTATCGCCATTTCCTTGCTAGTGCATCACTAATGAGCCGGGGACTTCATTTAGCGGCTTCAAGGGGGGTAGCCCTTGCAGAAGACAAGTTGAAGCCAGAGGAGGTCAGGCTAGGTGAGATCATTTTAAGATGCGCAGAAGACGTTTTCACAGGGGTCAACAAAAGGAACACAATCTTGGGTACGATTCTGTTGCACGTTCCTCTGATTGTTAGTTCAGCAGCAGTTGTGCACCATGAATCGTGTTTTTCCGTGAAAGGAATCGCGCCCTGGATTAGAAAGGTCCTTGATCATACAACACCTGAAGACACCATCGACACGTATAGAGCATTTCACCTGTCCAACCTGGGAGGGGAGATGCACAAGGAAGCTGGCACATGGACCGAGTTCCATGACCGCTATGATATCCGGAATCCAAGTGTCTTCGACAATATTAGAGAAGATGAAATATCACTGCATCAACTCTTTCGTGCATCTGCCTCAGTTGATGAAATAAGCAGAGAGTGGTCTGAATACTTCACGCCCACATTGTGCGAGGTATATCCTCGGCTCGAACGATATTCTGTGGGGCTCGAGGACTTGGAAGAGGGCATAGTGAAGCTTTTCGTGTGGCTTCTGTCGCAGCGCCCCGATGGACTAATTGTGAAAAAAGCAGGTCCCGTACGCGCCGAGGAAGTCAGAGTTCTAGCTGAAAAGACCATAAGAGAGTCTGGAGTCGCAGATGGAGCTAAGCTTATGCTTTTACTTGATAAGAAGCTGAGAGAGGAAGGAAACCTGCTGAATCCAGGTACGACTGCAGACCTTGTTTCTGCAGCGATACTTTGCAAACTTGTGGCTGGAGAATTCCCGTGTGTCTAGCTCAGAACTTCGTTGAATAAGACAACGACTGGGATTAGCATGAAGGATGGTTGAAGGGAATCAGCGCGACCCTGTTTCTACATGAGAAATTGACGGAAGATATGCTCGTACTTCGTACGAATCTCTCTCGCTCTGTCTGTGTCTGCCAAGTAGAGCGGTTGGCGCATGTCGTTAAGATTCGGGACCTTTCTGCAAAGTTGGTGGCCCAGGAGTTTGCGAAGGGCAAAGGAAACTGTTCGAGGAGCTAGGTCGACCTTGCTACTGAGGTCCTTTGGAGTCATAGGACCATCCACAGCTAGATGATTCAGAACTATGATTGCACTTCTTGGGAGGTCGAAATTAATACTCAACTTATCTACCCTATGAGTCCGTTCTCTGCGCAGCCTCGTTATATATCCCACGGCTCTGAATATAAAGCATAAGATGAACGCATGGTCTTGCAGTGGCGCGTGCTTACTAAATTATGAACTCGCAATAGTAGGATTCAAGTGGCAAAATGCGCGTTAAACTAAAACACTCACGGCTTTGGCCATCCAGGAGGCGTTAGGAACAGTTGAAGGAGAAGGTGTTTGTAACAAGAGAGATCCCGTCTGAGGGATTGGATATCATCAGAAGCAATTTTGAAACCACAGTCTGGCAGCCAGAAGTGCCCCCCACACAAAATGAGATAGTGGAGAAGGCAAAAGACTGCGCAGGGCTCGTGACTCTGCTCACCGATCCGATAGATTCCGTAGTCCTTCAATCATTGCCCGATCTGAAGGTGATTGCGCAATACGCCGTCGGGTTTGATAATATCGATGTTGAATTTGCAACATCTCGAGGAATTGTTGTTACCAACACGCCCGGAGTCCTCACAGAAACAACAGCGGACCTTACTTGGGCGCTCATAATGGCATCAGCAAGGGGGATACCCCAGGCAGACCGCTATGTCAAGGAAGGAAAATGGAAGGTGGGATGGGGACCTATGATGCTGCTAGGCAATGATGTCTATGGCGCAACGCTCGGTGTGATTGGAATGGGCAGGATTGGCAGCGCCGTTGCGCACAGAGCCAAGGGGTTCTCGATGAAAATCCTGTATGTTGACGTCTTTGAAAATGAAACAACAAGAAGTGTTGAGAGAGAGTTTGGAGCATCAAGAACTGATTTGGAAACGCTTCTGAGAGAAGCCGACATTGTTACAATCCATGTCCCCCTAAATCCTGACACAAGGGAAATGATAGGCGAGAAAGAGCTAAGCATGATGAAACCGGGCGCAGTGCTCGTTAACACGTCGAGAGGGGCAGTCATTAATGAAGCTGCACTTGCAGATGCTCTTCGATCCGGACATCTCCGCGGCGCTGGATTGGACGTATTCAACGAGGAACCACTTCAAGCGGACAGTCCGCTCCTCGAACTCCGAAATGTTATACTGACTCCACATATCGCCAGTGCCAGCTTCGCTACGAGAGCTAGAATGGCAACCATGTGCGCAGAGAACCTGACTGCAGCCCTCGGGAGAGAGAGACCGCCAAACATTGTGAACCCAGAGGTGTTGAATGTTGATTGATGACTGTAGCAGCATGTTAGAATCAAGAATCTCGATTCGTAAGTTTAGGAAAGCCACAATCCCCGATAATGACATCAACGAGATTATCGAGATTGGTACCAAAGCTCCCTCGGCGGGCAACTGTCAGCCTTGGAGAATTGTTGTTGTGAAGGATGCAGCTACCCGCGAAAAGTTGGCTGAGGCGGCGTGGGGTCAGGGCTTCGTAGCGAAGGCGCCGGTCATATTGGCAGTCTGTGCGGTGCCCGCCGAATCAAAGGAGAGGTATAGCGAAAGAGTCGCAGTGAGAAAGAAATTAGAAAAATGAAGGCGGAGGTCCACGATCTCAGGGGCAGCCGTCGGTGTGCTCCTCCAAGACTTCTAGTTAAGGGACAGAGGGTCACGCTCCAAGTCCCATTCTTACCTCCTAATGAGGAAATGCTCAACGATGTCATTGGTGAGCAGACTTATGATGCACTCGCAGGGGCTGACAGAGGAATCAGAGTTCCAATGGCTCTCTCAGTGCTCAACGAAGGTCAGTATGAAGACAGGCTAGTGTCATGCAACCATCTTATTGACAAGAGAGAGCGACTTAGAAAGCAAGCATATGCGCTCAATTCACAGATTGATAGGAAGAGAAACAACTGGGAGAAGAAACGGAAGGGATCGTTGCCCACAGTGGTTCTAAGGAAGCAGCGTCACCTTGATGCACTGTGGAGAAAAGTTCGTCGTCTCGACCGTGAGGTAGCCCGGCAGGTTGCTTCTGAAACTGTCTGGTGGTGTGAACAGCATAATGTCAAGACCCTGTTCTTCGAGGACTTGAGGAGTTATCAAGCTCCCGGAGGACGGGGCGACCTATCATGGGCGCTGAATACAAACCTGTGGGGAAGGATATTCGATACAGTGAGGTATATGCGTGAAGCCCTAGGCCATAGATATGGTGGCCTCTGGAGCGTCAATCCATACCATACAAGCAAGAGGTGCCATGTGTGCGGTAAGGTGGGAATCAGAGTAGAGGGTAAGTCCTCAACCACTCAGAGAATGGGAGGAGAGTACTTCTATTGCTCCCACTGTCAGACCCACATGCATGCAGACCTGAACGCTGCGCGAAACATAATTCATGTTCAATCAAGGTCCAGTGCCGCTCCTGGACGGACAAATGTGGCATGTCCATGTTTGTCCAATTTACAATGAACGGTAGGAGCGTTTGATGAAGAAACAGTCACCAGGTCCTCAACGTGCCTGCGGAAATGAGACCAGTTGCGTCAATTCCAATCGGAATCCCTGACAGCCCAGTTCCAAAGAAGCGAAAGCGACGCCCGCTATCGGAAATCGTGGCGAGAGAGTGCTTCGCCAAGTAGGCATGATTCCGGAGTTATGGCATCTAGTAGCTCCAGAATGAATTAGGCAGTTAGCGGCGGAGTCAAATCCAAACGTCAAGCATACTGCATTGTAATGTTGAAGACTCGAAAAAGAAAGGGGGAGGGGACTTTCGTCCCCAAATATACTGTGACCTACCGCTTCTTGACTAAGAAGAGGATGAGCACAACAACAACACCGGCACCAATACCAGCAATCAAACCAATCCACAACGGGTCAAGAAACGGTTGAACCACCGTTGTTGTAGTCGTTGTAGGCGTTGTGTCTGTTGTGGTAGTTTCGGTGAGGGTTCCTGCACTAAAGACACTTGACTCGAGTGAGTCTGTCAGACCCATCCAGAATTCGCCGGTTGCTGCTGCATCCGGATTCTCTGTTGGATCGTTGTCATAGACTCTCACCATTGCTCTGTAGGTATCGCGCGCCAAGAATGACGTGGAGTCCCATACGTATGAGCCAGTGGTGACGTTCGTGGCAATTAGCTGATAGCTCTCGCCGCTGTCCGCTGAGATCAGCACCTCGTAGAAGTGCTCGTCTCCAGCGTTCAGGTCGCTAGAAGTCCAGGATATGGTCTTCGAGGCGCCTGTACCTGCGACAGTTACCGTCAGCATCTCTGGTGCGAAGAAGTTGTTGAACGTGAACGATGGATAGTTCACGTCGAAGTCGATGTTGGTTTCAGTCACGGCTGCGACTAGCACCTGGAAGCTACCGTTCTTGAGGAACTGGTAGGTATCGTAGGTGCACTCAGGACCGACTGCAGGGATATCTAGACCGACACGTGTGTCGACCGTCAATGTCCATGTTCCAGCCGCAAGATCGTAGTCGAAGCAACCGACTGCGATTTCACCATCGCGGTCAGCTGTGAATGAACCGACCTCTGGATGTGCTCCAGTGGCCATCACAGATCCAACAAGGTTGTTGTCGTAGGTCCAAGTCGAGTTGTCTACCGACGTCCACCATACCATGACGTCACAGTCACCGTTGGTGAAGTCAACTTCTATGTCGACAGTGTCACCGTTCTTGATTCCATCTACAAACATCCAGTCGAACTCATCAAATTGAATTGGACCACTGAATGGATCGTAGGATGAATCAGGAATGACTAGGTCCCGTGTCTCATGGAAGTACACACCTGCGAGGAACGAGATGGTTATACCCGTGACCTCGTATTCAGGCATGTTGACTAGCTCGAACGCTGGATAGCTTGCGTTAATGACAACGTGGTCACCAGTAGCAGTATCCTCGTCGATAGTTTCCCCAACCGCCATCGGGATTGGGTTAGGCAGGTTGTCAGCATCGTAGGTTACGATAACTTCCTCAGTCCCCAGATCAGAGTACCACATTACTTCAACGTCGTACTCAACTGGCAAACCAAGAGTGCCGTTCAATGCTATCGGATGCAGGTGTAGGTAATAATCACCATCGCCTGTGACCGCAGCAATAACTGCAGTTGTCGTAGCTGTCATGCCGTGACCATTTGCTAGCTCAAGACCTTCTGAACTGAGCACTGAAACGTACATGTCGTTGCCAGTGTCGGCCCAGATGACGCGGATACCTAGGTAGCCTTCGCCCAAGTTGTTATGCACGACCAATGTTCTGAAGTCCCAGTCGTCCGGGTCTCCGTCCATGCAGCCGTACATCGCGTTGTCGTATGGCTCAAGCACAGCGCCGTAGCCTTCGACAATCGTGTTGACTTCGCCTTCATCAGCCGTCAGATTGGCCACTACAGTGTAGCTGTAGGGGATTTTCACAAACGGTGAAACGCCGTCAGAAACCATCGCGTAGCCAAGATGGATGCCCACCTCAGCAGGTGCAGTCAGAGTGACGTTGACAGTGTTGGTTGTACCACCAGCAGCAAATTTGAGTTCAGGTGCCTCAACGAAGCCCCAGAAGATCACAGTGCAGGTGAAGTCATTGCCAGGCATCGTCTGGTTGTAATCGTGGATCGGATCATGGATCACGAGTACAATGTCTCCGTCGAGCCCGGCTCCGACGGGTACTCCCATCGGACGCGCGAAAGGCATCATGTTGGTGTTGCTGACATCGCTGGCGCTTGTAATGCGGCTCAGCTCGCTGCCTTCTCCACTGGATGCATTCCAGAGGTTGGGCATTCCGTCATCATTGAGGTCTTCCCAGTCGTACAGGAACATCCATGACTCGTTACCGGCAACATCTCCAGCATCGAATGACACACCGACAGTCATGTACCAATACAAGCCTTCGGAAGCATCATAGGCACTGCCAATCTGCTCGCTCAGGTTGAAGTAGCCGTACATCTGTTCATCGATCACAACCGTGTCATTGTACGAGAAGGTCGTGCTCGTGAACATGTATGTTTCATTCTCTAACCAGTAGCCCGCGGCAGCGCCCCAATCGACATCCCAAGTCATTGGAGTGTCGTACATGTCGGCAGCGTTATCATACAACGAGAGATGGTTTGTGACAACGTCACCAGCCATGACCTGTCCAAAGAACAGGGAACCCTCGTAGTTGTCCAACGGGTAGGCTTCTGTGGTTGAGTTTACGTCTAGTCCAGTCCAGGACTCCGGTAGTACACCCCAGTAGGCCCATGCGTCTCCGATGAAGTTCGCGAAGTAGTTCCAAGAGTCTGTGCTTGCACCCACCATGCCAATATCGTTCACCACAAAATTGCATGCCGCCTCAGCGTCAACTCGACCGAAGCCTTGAGTGGCTGGATCGTAACCGAGATCAACAGCAGTGTATTGTAGGATGTTCTTGACTTGAGCAGGGTTGACAACTCCACCTAATGCTTCATAGACAAGTGCTGCCACACCGGCTGCTACCGGAGCGGCTTGGCTTGTGCCAGCAAACATTGTGTAGTTGTACCAGGTATGACCAGGCGCATGTCGATAGGATGGTAGCCAAATGTCGTTGAAGTATACTCCATACAATGGCATACCAGCATAGCCTCCAAGGCCTGGAGCCACTATGTCTGGCTTAATGTAACCAGAGAATGACGGCCCCTTGCTGCTAAAGCTAGCAATGCCTTCGTAGTCCATCTGATCGGGACCATACAAGTAGTCTAGCCAGTGGCTAGTTGTTGAAGCACCAACAGTCAGCACACCAGGAGAACTGCCTGGAGGACCAGTTGTCATGAACCCTGAACCCTCGTTGCCAGCCGAAAAGACATGTAGCACGCCAGGATAAGCTGGATCAAGGAACAAGGGTGTCGACAGAATGTCCCATGTCAAGGAGTAGTACGCGAACTGACTGGAAGGCTCAGTGACCCAACCCCAAGAGTTGGTAATCAGGTCGGCCCTGTGGTTGCCAGTGTATGTCATCTCCCTTGATGTGATGTTCGTCATGTCGAAACCACACGCCCAGATGTAGCTGAAGTAGTCCGATTCACCAGTAAGTGCCTTGACTGACAGAATGTCTGCACCAGGCGCGATACCGGTCATCTGGAAGGTGCTCTCATTGTCGAAGTTGTAGTAGGTATTACCGATACCTGCAATGTGGGTCGCGGTCGAAGTGCCGTGACTGTCATCGTCGTAGAAGAGACAAAACATGTCACGATCGGACCTGAAGCCATTGAAGATAGGATCGCCATTGTATTCCCCGGTAGTAGCATTAACGACGAACCACCCGGCAGCATCATAACCCCAACAGAGAGAACCGAAGCTGACGTCATCTTTCAAGTCACCATCATAGTCGTGAGTGACAATTGGATTGTTGAGATCGAAGATCTCACCCGCAGCGAACTCATCAGTGAAGTCGAAATCGAACTCCATGATGATCTCGTATGCGTCAAAGATGTCGGTAAGATCATAGTTTTTGTACCTGAAAGCACCGTTCCACATCTTCAACCAACCCATTGAGTCCTCCCAATTGAGGATGAGTTTGTTCGTATTGTCAGCAGTAGCATTGTAGACCATAACAGGTGCGAAGAACTTCGCGTATGGAGTCCACCTCTGCTGGAATATCCAACCTACAGAGTAGTTACCCTGCACGTTAGTTGGAGCAGGAAGCTTCCAGTCCTCTTGGATATAGTCCAGAATCTGGCCAACATCAACGCCCCAAGCTCCAGCATAGAGCCAGATGAAGCCGACTCTATTTTTGTACCAAACACCTGGGCTTCCGTCACCGTAGAGGTATCGACCATAATTGCCTCCGTTCAGGAGTGGGTCCCAGTCGGTAACATTTAGGTAGATGTCGCCGCCTGACTCGTAGGTGAGCATATTGTATGGATCAGCAGTCCACTCAGTCAAGTTCGCTACTGGTGTCGAGTTTGCGTGATACCAGCTCATTGCCATGCCAAGTCCAGTTCCGTCATATGTGCCGGGATCTAATGCATGCCGTAGATCGGGGTTACCGAAGTCACAGCCTGTGTCTACGTGCCCGACAACAACACCGGTGCCGTCATAATTTACCGCAGCACCTGATGTCGCACCAACGACCCCCTTAATGACTTCCATGTCGATACCCTCAGTCGGGGTTTCCCACTGGAAAGTCTGCGCAATGAGGTCGTCTTCCCTCTCGAATCTGTATAAATTAGAATCGATGAGACCGACACCTTCAATCTCAGCCAACATACTAATTCGGTCTGCTGATGGAATGGAAACCGACATTGTCGTAAAGATCTTGAGGTCCATAACCATCTCGACATTGACAAGCGCCTCGATTGCATCACGGTCTGCCCATGGGGCGACCACAACCATTGCGCTGACACTGCCGTCACGCTTCGTTACCATTTCTTCACTTGCCTCGCCAGTCTCAACCCATTCGGCAAGGAGCGGTGCAACCGTGGCTGTATAGCCAGGCTGATTCAACGTGTCATACCACGTATCGATTTGCTCCATTGCTTCTGGAGTGAGTTCTGGTGAGCTTGCTAATTCCGCTCGAGGAGGCGCCGCGGGCGCCATGAAATATGAAAAACATAGTACGAACGCGAAGAGCAGAACTGCCGCTTTATTTGCGTAGCTCATTTTTTTTCTCTTTCTCCTCACTTCTGTTACTAGAGAACAAGTCGCTGAGCTATGCAAGCCATAAGACATGACATTGCGTCAACGATAACAACTTCCATGTTTGCCAGGTAGCAAACACATCTCCTCAATTTCGCGTTCTCTAGCTTCGATGTGATTGTTCCGTTTCTACAAAAGAGCGCAATAAAAGGATTGTGACTTGTTTTGGGCAAGCAAGAATGCGCATTTCTGCTGAGATAAGATAAAACGAAACCCGAATGTTTCCAATCTACAGTTAATGGGTCTGAGATGCCTATCAAGCCCGGGTCATTTTCTTGATGCTGTCAACGATCTCGTGAGCCATCATAACAGCCCCAATCAGTTCGATCTTGGGCTTATCCCGCTCGCTAGGTGGACCGGTGATTCGTCCCATTGACTTATCAAGGTTCTCTATCAGATTAGTCAGGGCCACCTTGGCACTGCCATCAATGGAGCTGCCTTCAACCTGTGATATCAACAGCGCCAAGTCTGACATGACGCTGTCTGCAATCTCAGTTGCTGTTTGTGCGCGCCGGCTATAATCCTCAATCATAGATTCTCGGGTCTTCAGTGCATCTTCAAGCTGTGTGATCTTCTCGCCACCACCCACTGTCGCATCCTTTTCGGCAGACTCCATGATGAGTCTAAGGTTGGCAAGTTCTGACTGAAGAATACCTATCCGCTGGTCCTTCGCGCTTATGGTCACCAAGAGCTCGTTTTCCTTGTCATCTAATCTCTCTGCCGGCGAAGCTGCTGCCTTTAGCTGGGCCTTCAGCTCCATGTGCGCAGCTTCACGCTCTGCAACCAATGTTTTTAGAGATTCAATTTCTCCCTGGAACGTTGACAGATTTGCTTCCTTTTCTGATACGAACTCGCTAAGTTTCTTGTTTTCACTCTCAAGCCTCTGAATCTCAGGCTTGTACCCCTTTGCATCATCCTTAGCTGCGGCCAACTCCTGTTTCAGACTAACGAAGTCCGGATTAGGAGGCGCAATGACACGGTTTGCTAATACTGCGAACAGAACGCCGATGATGACTATGTATGCAACCCCTACGAACACTATTCCGAATACAGAATCCGTGACAAACTGAAGCACACGAACGAACAGACTCCAAGAACCAAGTGTAAGTTCATCAGGTCCCCACCAGATGGATCCAAAGCCTGCATACAGCACCAGCATGAATGCCAGAGCGTAGCATACGATACCTCCTAGAACTAGTAGATTCCTATTGCGTTTCTCCCGTGGCATGTACCTCTGATACAACAGGAAGACAGTTCCCACGAAAATGAGTGGGAGCACATAGGGAACCACTGCAGCGACATCGCTGCCTGGAAACTCGAAGTCAATTAGGGCGCCAATGCCCGATGTGATGCCAGGGCTAACCAAAGCGAATCCTCCTAGGAGAGCTGATTATAACTCCAGAACATAGGTTAAATCATTTCTTCCCGTGAACTAACCATGGCTCCATCAAGGATTTGTTGTTCAAACCACCAAAAGGAGGCAAAATACTGATGCGGTCCTACTCCCTCCAAAGATCAGCCTTCAGGGTTTCGTGATCCTCAACTATGAGGTCCAAACTCTTGATGAGCCTGCTTACCTCGTCGATCGAGAGCAAGAATGCCCCCTTGATGTCACGGTCCTCACCGTTCATTTTTTCTTGGACAAACTTAGACATCAAGCTGTCCGTCCAGGGACGGCACTGGACTCTACTCTCAGATTGATTATGTTGCACTTAAGGTCGTATGAAAACTGCCAAAACAGCATCATCCAAACTTGTCAGAAGGCCTTCATTTGTCTGTCCAACTTGTTCCAGGTTCGTTGCAGCCGCAAGACAATCCTTATTTTGAGAAGGAAAACCCTCTGCACGGACGGAACCACCACAATGTCGCTTATTCACAATAACCTCATCAGGAAAGTCGCAGTCGCTGTATTCCTTGCGCTTCTTTTGATGCCCGTATCAATAGTGGTTGTAGAAGCTGCCACCACTGGAAGTACGGAGCAGACAAGCAAGATTAGCGCGAGCCTTAGCGAGAAGATGGCTAACATTCAGTCTAACGAATTGATACCCATTGTAGTGCAATTCCCTGATGGGTCCGAGTCTGATTGGATGCGATACGTAATCGAAGCAAGCGACATTGATGATGTCGTTGTCAGGCACGTATTCCACATGATACCAACGGTATCGCTCTATGCAGCCTCCGATGAAATCACTACATTGGCTACACTTCGTGATGTCAAGTTTCTCTCACTGGATGCGAAGATGTCCATTGACACCGAACTTTCAGACCAAGGAGAAGCTGCTGCTGCAGACGGTTTTGGCTATCAGCATCCAGACGAGGTTTTGGGCGTGGAGGACTTGTGGGCCCAGGGTTATGATGGTAGTGGCATCACGGTGGCGATACTAGACAGCGGTGCGGATGCTTTGCACCCGGATCTCCAAGATAGCCTAGTTGGGTTCCGAGATTTCATCAACGACAATGAGGACCTAGATCCATCAGATGGAATCGATGCCTATGACGACAACGGTCACGGAACTGCTTGTGCTTGGCTCGTGGCAGGCTCTGGAGCTGACAATGGAGGTAATTACACTGGAATGGCACCGGGGGCGGATCTCCTCATCATCAAGATTCTAGACGCCGCGGGAAATGGAGAAGATTCATTGATAGCCGCAGGCATTGAGTACGCTGTTGACCAAGATGCCGATGTAATTAGCATAAGCGTGGGAGGTCAGTGGGTGGACACCGCAGAACCCTCGATAGCCATGGCGCAAGAGGCTGTATCCCAAGGAGTGACAGTTGTGATTGCATCAGGAAATGAAGGGCCTTCTGCATATACTATGAACTCGCCAGGGGTGACACAGGAAGTCATAACTGTTGGCGCTACAGCGGGAGCCGACGGAGTTGTTGGGTTCAGCAGCAGAGGACCTGTTGTGAATCAACATACAGAGCCGTACGGCCACTTTGCTAAACCCGATCTTGTCGCACCGGGTTACAATGTGTTTTCAGGAAGGGCAGCCGATGCCTCGTTTGAGTACTCCATCTACAATCAATCACAGTATGGTAGCTCCTACACCATGTGGTCTGGAACCTCGGCATCAACCCCACAGATTGCGGGTCTTGCTGCGCTCCTTCTCGACAAACACGTCGCTTTAACGCCTATCGAAACTAAGACGGCTCTGATGTCTGGGGCAACCGATCTCGGCGCAGACCCAATGGAACAGGGTTGGGGCCTAGCTAATGCAACAAGGGCATCCGAGATTCTTGAAGAGTCATCGAGGCTGCTGACAATCGTGACTCCAAAGAGATATCCCACGCTTCCCGGCGGTTCCAAGGTGTTCATTGTAGGTGACGAGCGGGCAGCACAGAATGTCACTGTAATGTCCACGGTGAACCGAGGTGCTCTTGACATTGAGCTGACCGGAAATGTGAGTCAATTCATCGTTGTTGACGAGAGCGTTGCTGTAGCAGTAGGATACTCGTACTTCACCATAGACTTGGAAGTTCCAACCAACCTATCACTCGATGCAGTCGGACCCTACGAAGGGCAAGTGGCGTTGATTTCAGGCACAGATACATTCGCTACAATGGACCTTCACCTCACAATCACTGTATTTGGCGGACGATTGCTTGTAGATATGGCGCATCACTCGTATGAAGACCCTGATGATCCATCACTCTATCAATACTTCAGGGAATACTTAGAAGAACGCGGCGTGATAATGGAGGAATTCTCAAGCCCTGAGAATCCCCAACCCATTGACTCGGATGCATTAGCTGCCGCTGATACATTCATGATTATGGATACGGAAACCCCATATGACGCAGACGAGATTGATGCACTTCATCAACTTGTTCAGGAAGGCGGAACTCTGCTTGTCATGTCCGAGTTCTACAATAGCACCGACGGTACCGCTGCATTCGCGATAGATTCATACAACGAGATTTTGGCTCCTTACGGAATCGAGTGTGAGGAGTATGAGATCGGTGTGGGTTCACTTCCCATGACAGGGGAGGTATATGGAGCAGATCACGGAGGAGCTGTGGAAAATCACTCGCTAGTGGAGGGTGTGGATAATCTATACATCACGTGGGGATCCACATTGCACGTTGATAGTGCAGTCGCAGGAGCGCAAGGGCTGCTCTGGGTGGATGCTGCAAAAACACACGCAATCGTAGCAACGGTTGATTATGGTCTTGGCAGAGTAATAGTTGTTTCAGATGGGTCAATACTATACGATACATGGCTGTATGATGCCATCCGCGAAGACGCTGACAACTTGAGGCTCTTGAAGAATATCGCATCTTCGCTTCTTTCAGTAAAGCCAAGAATTTACGACGTCGAAATGAAGGCCGGACAGATAGGTGAACCAGCGAATGTGACTGCATTCGTCTTCAGTGACAACATTGAGGAAGTCACAATCGAGGTGTATGCACCTAATGGCTTGAACATCACTGGAGCAGCTACGGAAACCCTAGGCTACAGATTCACTCAGGCATTCACCTTGAAGAGTGCTGGGTTCTATGAGGTGAAGATAGTTGCCACCGATGCAGATGGAAACACAAGGATTGTGGAACGGATTTTCTTGGTGCCAATCGACTTTGTACCTGATGATGTTGTGATTGGGGTCATCGTTGCTCTGTTGGCAGTAGTTGTGACAGGGGTGGTATACGTCGGAATCAAACACTTTGGAATAGGCAAGCGAAGGAAGCGCCGAGTAGAACCCGAGTGGGAGATAAGTGTCGGAAACGGTGATCCTCCCACTATCCAATAGGACCAAGCATGTTCTCCAAGAGATCCTTGATGCGCTCATGTCTAGGCTTGAGAAGGGGCTTCTCGCTGAGCTTTGCTCCTGACTCAATCCGCTCAAGAATCTGATAGGCGATGGGAGCTCCCATTCTCGCGGAAAGAACCTGTCCTCCAATCAAACGATCATCCTTGGTCGTTACAAGTGCAATCTTGGCGAATTCAGCAGGATCATCCAGATAATGAGTTTTCGTTTTAATTCCTGCCCCAGAGGCGGTGATTGAAGAGTGTCCAATGCACACAATGTCTGTGTTGAAGATACGGTCGTATTGTAGCTTTAATGCCGTATCGCTGTAAACCTTCTTGCCGCCCACTGCAGTCACACCAGCCTGACGACCCGCACGAGCAGCGGCGCTACCAACCGGCAGCAGCATAGGTTTGCCAGATAGGCGATCCATCAGTTCAACGCAGTCACCCACTGCGTAGACTCCATCTGCAGAGGTTTCCATGGTCGGTCCAACTACTACGCCACCCAGGGAACCAATCTTCAAGCCAAGAGTCTTAGCGAGTTCTGTGTTCGGACTTACTCCAGTCATGAAGAGAACAGCGTCTGCAAGCATTTCTTCACTTCCGACGACCAGCCCCTTGACTCGGTCCGTCCCAGTAACTCGTTCGGGTGATGAGCCTTTGTGGACAATCACCCCAGGGGGGATGCGCGACTCCAACTCATCGCTCATTGGCTCTTCAAGAAGACGGCGCATGAAACGTGAACGAACGATGAGATGAACATCCTTGCCCATCTCGCGTAGTCGATCAGCAGTTTCCAACCCGCTGAATCCAGCTCCCACTATAATCACGGTTTCCGCATCCCGTAGAGTCTCTCCGATTCTGCTTGCATCCACCATGGTCTGGATTGTGTGGACACCAGGCAGGTCTACGCCCGGCATCTCAGGAACTGCAGGTACTCCTCCTGTGGCAAGAACCAGCTTGTCGTAGCTGATTGTGGAAGACTTGCCCTTCGAGTCAACTGTCTGGAGCGTACGTTCCCCAGTATCAGCGGAAATGACTCGCACGCCAGGACTAACCTCGATCCGTTTCTTGCGTAGTGTATCATATGACCAATCAGCTATGAAGAGTTTTTCAGAATCAGGAAACTCCAGAGCTAGGGAAGAACCCGGCTTCCTGTGCGCCTGTATCGTTTCATCGGTAATGAGTAAAATCTCAGCATCTCTGTCGAAAGCTCTTGCGGCAGTTGCAGCTGCGACTCCACCCGGTCCATATCCTATTATGACAAGCTTCATGGTTCTTAACCGCCTCTACGTCTTAAACGAATCTGGTAAATAACCGCTACTATAACAACTAAACCCACGATTGGCAGCAGGAGCAAGACCATGGAGTTGTCTTCAATGACTGATAGCGTACCTAATTGGTGTTCGATTACATCGCCATCTAGGCCCTTGGCCACGGCGTAGACGTCATAGTCACCCACCATGAATCCAGATGCAGAGATATCGAACACGTATTCTCCTTGAGACCCAGACAGCGTGAAGTTTAGCCAGAGTCCTTGTTGTGAACGGAACCCAATGTAGACTCTGTCCACCAGATGGTAGCCTTCCAGGACAATTGTGCCTGTTACGTAATCCTGAATCAATAACCCAACTCTCACAGTATTCTGATCGAGAACAGCAGAGGCAAAGCGCAGAACATAACCAAGACCTGCCGAGAGGGCTACAATTGGCATCGTGAAGCTCTCTTCGGAATCATTCACAACGAGAAGAACGCTGAGGAGATCATTTGCTTCCAGAATCTCAAGACCCACTTGAATATTCAGCGAGTTAATTCCCGATCCTAGTCCGGAGTCAATCACAGACAGGCTTCCTGTGACTACACTCCACTGAATACTCAGCGAGGATGTAGGGTCATCTCGGTCGCTGATTGCCACATTGAAAGAGTATCCGATGTCTGAAGGCGTTATAGTAACACCATCAACAAGCGGACGCCACTGATTCATCAAGTCTGCCGGGTCTGTTACATCTGCAGGAGAAAGAGATTGGTTGTGAGTGGAAATAGCGATTGTACCACGCGTTGTGGAGTCTGAACGTTCAACCAAGAGAAAGACAGTACTCGCATCACTCCACCAGTCTGCGGCTAATGCTGAAGGTAGAAACGAGGATCCAAGCCAACCATAGGCGTGGGCTGCGCCTGCAGTCACATTTACCATGAGGTCCACACCACTTTGCCCAGTTGATGAATTCGAGTCAGTGTCCCATTTTAATGTCAATGTATTGCTGGAGGCAAAATCGGGAATTCCCCGCATCGTCACTGCCAGCCCAAGTTGATCTGCCTCTTGATATGCCTTCACAGAAAGAATGTCCAGGCTTGCATTCAATGCATTATCAACCGAGTCATCAATGACCTCAGTGAGTCCAACCCAATCTGCAGCAGTCATCCCAGTTTCGAAGGAGAGGTCGAGAACATGTCTGACTGACCAAAGTGAATCACAGAGGCCGTAGCCCCAATCAGTCAACGAAGGCGACTTGTGATCCTCCTCGCCTCCGGCACCCTCCAGCAGAGCTGTCATGCTCAACCAACCAGTATCACTCTGTGCTGCCTGCCGTATCAACGCAAGAACACCCGCCACGTGTGGAGCGGCCATGCTTGTACCACTTTTCCCTATCCACAGAGATGTTATACTCCTGGATGCGGCTTTTATGTTGACTCCAGGTGCCGCCACTTCAGGCTTAGATACGCCGTCTATGCGGGGACCCATGCTGGATGATGTACTGATTGAATGAGAGGCTTCCGAGTACGCCGCCACGGTCACACCCAAATCGGCGGTGCCAGGAGAACTGATTGTTCGCATATCGTCAACGTGAGATGAGAATCTGAGATTCAACCCATCCCACCTGTTGTCCCATGCGTATCCGTCCACCCAGATGGATTCACCAGAGGGATTGCTAACTGAGATGGTCCAGGTTCCAGAATCCCATTCGTGATTCTCCGTTGAGAGTTGAATTATGAGCCTGTTCAAACCGCGCGTACTGACATCAGCAAAGACGTAGGCGCTGATGTTGGGTGCATTCAAAGGCAGAGCTGAACCAGCCAAGTCGCTGAAAGCGCCCAGATCTATCGAATCACCGCTTCCAGGAGGTGTGAGTATTACATGCTCATCTCGGTCGGAGCTGTGCCACAGAAGGCTCACGAATCCATGCTGAGGGGGATTGAAAACCGACAGATTTACATCTGAACTTCCGCCAGCAGTAACTTCAAACCCTGCGTGCTTTGACAGTCCACGCAGATTGCCAGCAGCCAATGTCGAAAGCGTTCCGTTAATCATGAGTGCTTCAGACACCGCCAAATCCTCAATGTCCGTCCCATCGAGGAAGCCCAGATAGCTTGAGAAGGACATATTGATTATGTCCGCGTCGTTCATAACGGCGAAGTGAATGCCATCCAGAATATCACTTGATTCAAGGTCACTCTTGACGATAATGAGGTCCGCCCCAGGGGCAACTCCAACCAGTGAAGTGAAACCGGGCTGACCGCCCGCTATCGTTGATGCAACGTGTGATCCGTGTCCATGATAATCGCTAACTGATGGACCTTGAGTTGTGAGGTTGACTCCTCTGACATAGACCGCATTGTTCGGCTGGTCATAGAAGATGGATATCTTTGACTCTCCAAACACCACGACCTTCTCCGTTGGAAGTGAGATTACATTGTCGTGGTTTGCATCCACTCCACCAATCCATAAATCCCCGAGATTGTATTGGAAGACGCCGTCATCATCAACGTCGATGTACATGTAATTCTCTGAGTACGCGAATGCCGTGAGATCCTGAGAAACTACCGAAGCAATAGGTCCCTCTTTAGGATCAGCTATTGTGTCATTGTCCAGGTCCACATAGAAATCTGCACCCTGTTGAATCACCGTCAGTTCACTGGTATTCTGACGCCAAAAGCTGGGATGACGCCACTCTGCACCCGTGTCAATCACCGCAACGGTGATACCACTGCCATTGATTGAGTTGCCATCTTCCTTGATGTTGTTCCATACCTCTGGAGCGTTCACAGCGGGCACGGAAGTACTGAGTGCTGGGATGAACTTCTTGCTACCGGAGGTGGCTTTCACCAATCCGAGTGAATCTAGCGCAGTTAATGCATCAACACTTGGCACATATGCAGAGTAGATCCGCCCAACATTGACGATGGATGAGCCTCGACGGTCAAACACCACACCCATACCCTCAGCTATCTCTATCTCTGAAGGCAGTAGCTCTTTCTCAAACTCAAGCAGCGCTCTTGCTTGAGCCTCGTCTGCCAACGACGTGTTAGGTCCCTTAAAGAGCTCCATGCACAACATCGAACCGATGATTGGACCAGAAGCATCCGCTGTAATTGGCGTTGATGATGCTAACACAATGGGAGGCGCCAGCAATGAAGCAACTACGAGCGCAAGGACAGCGTAATGTCTAAACATCGATCAACCTCAATGACGGTTGTTCTCTTCGTTTCCCGTGCCGACCTGATATGCTTTTGCCTGACCGTAGATGACTGTATGTTTAGTGACATTGCGCACGCTCACCACAAAATCCAATACCATGAACTGTAACAATTCCCCAAGTGTGTACTGTGTTGCAGAAGGAGGTTCAACCTGAGTTCAGACATTTTCTCAATGATGATGCCATACCGTGGGGCAATCTTATCAAAGCAGCCAGCAAACGCACAAAGAAGGATATTGGCCCTTTCGAAGCCTTCACTGATGCAGCCATTGAGTTGGCATCAAAGGAGAGCATGAAAGAGAAATCAAACCCATCGATTATTCGGATGGGGGTAGAAGCGGGGCTCCTACGAGGGCGTCTGGCGGAGTGTCTGTTCATATCCGATGGTTCTAATGACCCGGACATCCTAAGCCTCAGAGCGATCTGCCTTTTTGTACTCTCTGATACCAAGGAAATCATAGAAGCTCTCAAGATAATGGAATCAATAATCGGGGCTGAGTCACCCCCAAGCCACCATGTAAAGCTCAGCACTGTCAAAATACTCTTGGCTGCCGCAGAAAGAGACACGAGTGTTATCACATGCATCATGGAGTTTGACAACCTGCTTGAAGCCCATCCCGAACAGGTCGAGAATCCCACCATAGAAACCATGTTCGCTCTCTATGTAGTGGGGTTTTTGCTTAGAGAAGTAGGCCAGCTCGACAGAGCGGCACACATTGTTGATACCTTGGAAGAGATGGCACGATCCAGGAATCACAGAATGATACTCGCACTGGTAGAGAATCTTAGAGGCAATATCTGCAGCTTCCGCGGAGAGTTCGATCGGGCAAAGGAGCATTACCTTCGCTTCCAGAGTGCAAGTGCTAAGCTGTCGTTTAGCCTCGGACATGCGATGGCTCTCAACAATCTTGGTAACTTGATGCTTAGCATGCTGAAACTTGAGGAGGCCTTCGATTATCTTGATGGTGCCCTTGACCTGATGCAAGTAGAGTATGGCAAAATAATGCCACTGACGAATCTTGGTGAGCTTTCGATTATTATGGGCAGATATGAGGAAGCCGAAAAATATCTCACCCAAGCAATCCGCATAGATGAGAAAGTGAAACGAGGGGTATTGGAACCCTACACGTGGTATGCAGTACTCCTGACCAAGACCTCCCGATATCCAGAAGCAAGGAAGTACTTGAAGAAAGCGATGGCTATGGCAAAAAGTTCTGAGAAGCCGCTTGAGCAAGGCGCATACCTGTATGCAATGGGCGTCTATGACACATCACAACACAAGTTTGAGGCTGCCATCAAGCACTTCGAAAAAGCACTCCGAACAGCAAAAGAGAACAACATCCTCGAACTGCTTGTCCATGCAAAGCCCCAGCTTGCCAGGATGTATGTAGAATCGCACAGCGTTACACAGGACCCTGAGGACATAATAAGTGCGGCCTATCATATCGGCGACCTCATCCAAATCTCGAAGGAACAGGGACTCCAAGATTTGTACGCAGAAGCGCTTCTGCTCCGCAGTGATATAATGAAACTTGCTGGAAAGAAGCTTGAAGCCAAAGGGGATCTTGAGCGCGCGATGAGCGTTGCATCCTTCACTGGAAACTCTAGACTAGAAGAGAAGGTAGGCGTCAGACTCAAAGAAATCACTGCACCGGAAGCACAAGCGATGGAGATGGACCGCGAAGGATTCTCCAAAGCAATTGACCGCGTGTCTGCGTTCAAGTCTGCAGGAAGTCCGAAAAAAGTGCCCACTCCAACAGTGAGTGCCCTGATTGCAATAGATCGTATCTCTGGTTTGCCAGAGTACGTATACTATTTCGACACCAAGGTTCAGGTTGACAGCTCACTCGTCAGTGGGTTTGTCACAGCGATATCCTCATTCACAAATGAGCTAATGGAAACCCAGGGGCTTCTAAGGTCAATCAACCACGAAGGCTTCGCGCTTATTATGGAGCATACGGAATCCAGAACAGTCGCATTGGTAGCCAGCGAAGAAACCTTTGATATCCGGTACCTGCTTCGTGAGTTCAGTCAAAAGTTTGACGAAAAGTATCCAGCGCCCAAAGTGTCAAGGCGTATTGATTCAAAGGATTATAATAACGCTGATGACTTGGTTATGCAGATCTTCGCTGCTGCTATGGGAACACGGGAAACATAGGCGCAGTCAGCTGCGCTTATATTGGTGCCAGATTTCAGGTTGGCGTACAAGGTAAGACTCGATGACATCAGAGCAGGAAATTCTGGAGATACTCCAGATTGGAGAAACCCAGAACGCGGAATTCAAGCAACGCCTTACGAAGGCTGATCTCAAGCAGGATAGACGCCAGAAGCTGGTCACGCGAATAAGATACATGACTTGCGACAGTCCATTCGAGGGCAGATTCCTACTTGGGATAGAGGACGTCAGTGGGAGAGAATGGAAGGTAAGCGGGCTGACTGAGTCCAAGCTAAAGACTGCTGAAAGGGTATTGCTAGAAATCTGTGAGGAGGCTGACGTCGAGATAATTGAAGAGGAGCGCATCGAAACCTCTCAGGGTCTAGTGGGAGTCTATCTCCTGAAACGTACCGCCGCTCCCGAAGTGAAGGAAACGTGTTCTATCAATGTTGCTGGCAGAGTGAACTCAGGAAAATCCACACTCATTGGGGCTCTTGTTACAGGTCACCCTGATAACGGCAGTGGGCGTGCACGGGCATTCCTCCTGAAACATCCCCAAGAGATAACGCGCGGCCAGACAGCTGATATCCATCTGGCCTTCATGGGATTCTCCGAGGACGGCGAATGCATACATCTTGAGAACCCTCTAAGCAAGGAGGAATCCGCCAGAGTACTAGATCAATCGGCAAAAATACTGACATTCTTTGATGCGCCTGGACACGAGGAATACAGCAAGACTATGATTAGAAGCATTTTGGGTGCTGATGCGCAGTACGGTTTGGTTCTCATACCGGTTCCAGAAGAATTCAAGCTAATTCGGAGTGAAGAGAACAAGACGGGAATCAGACGACTCGATGATATCACAAGAGAACATATGATCCTCATGGCCAGTCAAGAAGCTCCTTTGATTATAGTGATGTCCAAGATGGACAAAGCAAAACCGGAAGAAGAGATGCTAGTTACCAAGGTCATACGAAGCACACTGAAGGAAATCGGAAGGATTCCTGTCAACATCACAGAACCGGGGGATATTCCACCCCTCGTAAAGGAATTAAGCCACGGCACGATTGTACCAGTTCTGCAGTTGGCAGCAACTGAGCATGAGTCCCTAGAGCTCTTTACCAAGCTCCTGAAGCATCTTCCCTCGAGTTCAAGGAATGGGGACGTGACAAAGCCAGCGTGGGCATATATTGACAAGGTGTACCGGGGAATCAGAGGCACAAACATTGTTGTCACTGGGACCGTCAACTCAGGCGTCTTCAAGAAAGGACAGTCTGTAATATTGGGCCCCATTGAAAATGGAAATTTCGTTAATGGGCGCCTCTTTTCAATTGAGATGTTCAAGAAACGAGTAAGAGCTCTAAGGTCCGGAGACCTGTTTGGTTTTGACATCAAGGATGTTGACAAGCACCTAGTTCGTCGAGGACAGGTTGTCGCTGATCCTGATGATACCATAGTGAGTTGTCGAGTCTTTGAAGCTAACATAGTTGTCACTAGACACCCGACACGCATCACGGTGGGATATGCGCCGGTCTTTCAGTCCCACACCATTCAACACACTGTAATCCTTCGGGATATTTATGATGCGGACTATCTCTGTGTTGGAGATTTCGCAAGGGTAAGATTAGAATTCATGTCACATCCTGAGGCAGTCCAAGTCGGGGACAAGATAGTGCTGAGGGAAGCTAACACCAGGGCCATAGGTACAATCGTGGAAACGATCAGCTAGAACGCCCATCGCTCCACATGAGACCCTCATGGTTAATTGGAAACACATCTTCACAGCGGAGGAAACCTCGGGATGAAACGATACGTATAATCGGGTAGACGCCTAGTCCAGCTGCAACAGCAGCTATGAGGAGCTCCTTCCCCCAGATATGTGGCGCTGAAACAATCGCATAACTGCTCTCAGAAACCTCAAAGACAGTAGCCTCGAGCGCATGGACTGAAATCGTGGCCCTGACTGCCTTTGTTGCTCCGACAATGAGATAATCGTGTCTGAGGCCAAGATGATTGAAGTCAGGAACGAGCACGACACACCCCTTCTTCATCAGAGCCTCTAGTCGTTGGGGTGAGCCAATCAGTGTATTCGAGAGAACATCCAATCGACCTTCTGCGAGACGGTCCAGTACCGCATGCTCTCCCGATTTGATCTCCGTGTCCTTCAGCATTAGACTGGCCTCGAAGGTTGCTTCTCTCTCTGACGGGACACCCAATGTGCGTAGAGCCCATCGCAACACATCCTTTCCATGCATCACTATCCCAGTGGGCTTAGGAAGGAAGTCTTCGATATTCAACATGTAATGGATTGACTCCAAGGGAAAAGCGCTGCTTGGTCTGATGGTAAGGAATTGGTCTTTATTCCCCTCAAGGTACTCAACCTCAAGCCACGTCGAGTCGTCCTTCTGGGAAGTTTTTGAGGTCTCCACAGTCAGCTGAATTCCAAGTGGAGTGGGATTACAAAGCACTCTTGGTGCCAAGTGAATGGCATCAAGAATATGACGGCGTGCAGCTAGCTTCCGGGGTTTGGCTAGTGTCTTGCAGAATCCATGTATAACGTGATAATGTTCGGTTCCCAAAGCAATCTCCAGATTTCCGTGAATGGTCTTCAGAGCCTCAATCAGGGGTGCCCCAGCGATTGGCCTGTTCAGTTCCTGAAGGAGCGATAGAACCCAAGAAAAGCCCTGATCGCTGTAGCTATCGGAGTGCTTCACGAGATGATTGACAAGAGGATGAAACGGCGTGTTTTTCGTGTTCTCTCTCCAGATCTTCAGCCATTGCTTTCTGGTTGCGCCCTTAAGCAGCGAAAAGGCGAGTGCATTCCCGATTGAACTGGAGAACGCTAGATCTGCATTGTCATTTCTTAAGAGAGTGAGGAATGCAGCACGCATCACTATGCCTTGAGCCCACTCCTCCTTGAGCGTTTTCTCGGCGAAGAAGATAGATCCGTCATCGGCGACCTGAAGACCAAAGCTTTGCAGCCCGGACCCAACGACCTCCTTCGTAACGAAGATTGTAGGAAAATCAGGTTCAGTCTGTGCGAGCACGCGGGAAACCCTTCGGATGGCGCGAGAGAGCGCGGACCTGAGCTCTTCGGTAGCCTCCATGCGTAGCTCTTCTTCTGTGGGTGGTATGGGTTTCTCGAACTTGCTCAGCAGGCGGGAGGTCTTGCGAATTCGAAAATACTGGGTTTCTTCCAAGTTTTCTGCGCCCAACATGACGCCAGCCTGGTTGAACATGTAGATTCTTACGCGATCAAGACTGACAACAGCGACCAGAAATGCAGTCCCCTTCAGCGATTTGAAGTGCTTTCGGATCGTTGATGCTTTTACGCGGAGAATCTCAACAGCTGCGGCTCCTGTGTCATGAAACTGCTTCTCGCCGAAGGAGGCTAATTCCTTCGGAACTCCTCTGCTACGCTTCTGCATCTGAGGTCCCTCTCAGGAGGTAGCTTGTTCTCACTCCGCATTAGATAAGGATGACTGCACTAATGCCCTATGCGACATGCTTAATTCATTTGAATTCCCAAGAATGGTTAGTGTAAAAGATGCAGATGGATATTTCATTCCTCGCTATATGGTGGGGATTACCAATAGCGATACTTCTGGGCAGAGCTGGATTGGCCGCTTACAGGACAAAGAAGAAGAGACAAGAACTCCAGGAATTGGAAAGGAATACAACTCCATTCACAAGAAAGCTATAGGATGATCAAGCAGCTTGACTCGCAGATTCATGCTTTTCGTACGTTGGCATCAAGATGTCCCTCGTACTTTTTGTGTTCATGACAACGTCAAGAACCTCTTCATCTCTCATAAGGATACATCCCAAGAACTCGTACGTGAATTTGTCCAATCGTATGTTTACGCCCCTACGCGGAACTTGTGTTAGCAGCAAGACAATCGAGAAATCTCCACGTGGTAGCTGATTGAGAACACCTCGTTTCATATCTGGTTCTAGTTCTTTCTCGAGCTGACGGGTCATAACGCCGCGTTCGATGAAGTTGTAACGAATGCGCTCAAAGTCTCCAGTCGAGCTCTTCTTTGGTCTGATGAAGGAGATTGAATACCCAAGACGCTTGAGTGAATTGTAACCTATCACGGTCCTGTAAAGCGGAGGGCTCAGTGGTTCGAGCTCCACCTTTCTAAGTTCCACAATTTCATCATTCCGTCGAACTTTCAAGTTCACGTGTTCACGCTCCCGATATGCACAGGTCCCGATGGATAGGGATTCAAAGTCCGAATAAAGCCTTCTGAGTAATCAATCCGCGAAAGCGCCTTCTTTCTTAAGGATCTTCACCTTGACGGAGAGTCCGGGACCGTATCCGCCAAGCCCAGTCGACGATACAACCCGATGGCAAGGAACTATCGGGCCAAGTCTGTTGGTCGCCATTACATTGCCCACGAATCGTGCTGCGCCGGGGACTCCGGCGCGGCTCGCCAGCTCACCGTAAGATGCCGTACTCCCTCGCGGAATCTTGAGTGCAGCTTTCATTACAGACTTCTGTTTCGGCGTAAGTCCGGAAAGGTCAAGCTTGATTCCAGCGACCTTTGCACTCTCATTTCCTTCCGCCACGTCGTGCACAGCAGAGAGAACGCTAATGTGCTCCTTCAAGGTGCTTAACTCAAGCTCGTCCCCATCAACCGCCTTGATTGCATCCTCAGTGGTGTTTCGAGGAAGGCATGTGGAATAGAGGCCAGCTTCAGTGAATACTCCCGCTGCGAACTTGCCGTTGCGTTCTAGAATGGCAACAACTCTTTTGGATACATCCCAATTGATTCGGGTTTCAAATTCCATTTGTTCCAAACTCCAGTACTTGCAGAGCTCAATTCTCATATCAAGTGTTCACTCAGTTCAACCGAGGGAGATTCCGTTTACACAACGGCACGTTATAATCATGGTCTATCCGGCGGATTTCTCTGAGTTTCCTCATGTATGAGCCGAACACCTGCTAACCACAAAGGCAAGAATTGAACTCAATTCCGGGTCGCTCTTCTTTGCACCCATTATGCGCCATCCGCCATCGGGATTCTGTGATGAAACTACTAGGCCCACTGCATTCTTGACTAGTTCCCGTTCTTTCTTAGTCCCTGGTAGACCAACTGAGAGCAGATCAACCATGTCACAGGTCAATTCATTCTTTACAGATGCTTTTAGACGTTGCAGAAGTGCGGCACGACCATCCTTGTACACTTTGTTGTTGGAGTTCACACCAATCGCTTTCAGTGCTGGAAGGATGTTCCCTGTGCCTAACGGATCTGATATGTTCTGACCTTTGAAGTCCGGCCAGTGTCCATCTTCATGCTGGGAGTGTAGGAGAAAATCTCGGGCTCGCCTTAGCCGCTCCTCGTCACCATATCCAACAAGACAGAGTGCATCCAATGCCTTTCCAGTGAGCCATGTAATGCTCTTACCTACAGGATACCATTCTCTTCCTGTGGTTGTGCCCCACTTGTCCTCAATCATATCGTTGAGATTCAAGGTTTCTGCAAACCCTCCATCATTTTTCTGTCTGGCCACCAGAAACCCAATCATCTGCTGAATGATATCCCGGTGCGAGTCTTTGTACTTGTGAATCAAAAGCAGTATCTCAGCAGTTTCCTTGACTGAGCTGGGATTCCCAGATGCCATGTTGAATGGAACTCCTCCATCAGGATTGAGTATGTTCCCTAACTGATCAAGTGGTTCTTCCTGAAGCTGCGAGTCCATCTCATATCCAGCTGAAAGCAGTCGTAGCTTGTCAGCGATACTACCATTGTTCGAAATGAATTCCTGAAGATTGTAATGAAGCTCGATTCTTGATTTTGTCAACCCTTTTCCTCCTAGTAAGGATAGAATTTAGTGGTGATACAACAATCACCACAGAATAAGGATACAATTCTGACAGTTCATCCCGTCATCGAGTACATACTGTATTCTTGCTAACTTAAAGCTTGCTCGCGGCAATTCAGTCTTCAGAACTGAAATGCTCCAAGATGGCCTTTCGGCGCTCACGGCGCTCGTCTTCGGACATCTCGTCCCCTGACTTGGCTTCTTCCTCTACAACGACTATCTTCTCGCGGGGGGAGTGTTTGATGCGATACTCAACCTTGTACGAGGGGGGCTTTCGGACCACTCGCTCATGGCCGCATTCCCTGCACTTCAGGATTGTCTTTTTTCCCTCTTTCTTCGGCAGCATAAGTGCGCCACATTTCTCACAGAACTGCACGGCTTCTACTCCTACATTTTATAGGTTCTCGTGCTCGCAGCGGTTCGCAATTTAAGTTTGACGTTTTGCTGAAAATGGGAAAAAACCGTGTTGTTGGGGGCAATGGGTGTCTAAAGAAACACTTATGAAAGAGGTCCGCACGCCCGTGGCCTGCAGCCACCCGTGAGATAGGACAGAACAGGTCATGGTGCGAGTCATTCCATTCAAGGCCTACAGATACGAAAAGTCCAAGGTCAAGGATTTGTCGCAGGTTGTAACGCCTCCATACGATGTGATGAAGGGCGAGAAGGTTGACGAGTTCCAAAGGCGTTCCGAGCATAGTATCGCGTGGATTATCAAGAATAAGCCAGAAGAGGGTGACACGAGCCAGAACAACCAGTACACTCGAGCTGGTAATATACTCAACAAGTGGATCGACGGCGGCATCCTAGTCCCCGACGATAGAGAGAGCTTCTATGTGTACGGTCAGGACTTCAAAGTTGATGGCAAAAGTCTATTCCGATTTGGCTTCATCGGGCTCATCAAGCTTGAGGAATTCGCTAAGGATGTTCAGGTGAGCAAGAATGTTTTCAAGGGCGTTCTTCAGCACGAGGAAACCTTTCCAAAGGATATCCAAGATAGACTCAATCTGTCCAGGAACTGCATGGCACAGTTTGGTCAAATCTTCGTCATCTACCCGGATCACAAGGGGGATGTTGACAAAGTTCTGGAGAAGTACATGAAGAACGTGCCAACCACAGACATCACAGATTCCAAGGGCATACACCATAGATTGTGGCGCATTGATAATCCAGAAGATACCAAGATGATTACCAAACATATGGAGAATAAGTATGTCATTATCGCAGATGGACATCATCGCTATAAGACCGCATTGGCACTCTCCGAAGAGAATCCTGATTTGGAAACCGCCAAATACCGGATGCTTTCATTTGTGAACATGAGCAATCCCGGACTCGTAATCCTTCCAACTCACAGACGGATACAGAACCTCGAAGCCTTTTCCAAGGAGAAACTCTTGGAGCAGCTTAATGCTTACTTCAAGGTTGTTGAGTTCAAATCCAAAGACAGCATGTTTGAACTGATGAATAAACAGTTCGACGAGGGCAATCATGCATTCGGACTCTTCATGGATGATGGCAAGTTCTACGCTCTCATCTTGAAGAACAAGCGAATCATGAACGATCTTCTTCCAGATAAATCGGAAGAACTCCGCGGATTGGACGTAGCAATACTGCATACGTTGATTCTGGACAAGACGCTTGGAATTGACAAGAAAAAGCTCGCAGCTGGCAGCATTAAGGGCGGGGGCTACGTGTCCTACATCAAGGGAATCGGCGATGCAGTCGACGAATCAATAAGGGCAGTCGAGGGCGATGCCCAAGCCGTATTCTTCATGAATCCAACTCGTATTGGAGAAGTAGAGGCGGTTTCCAGGAACTTCGAAGTCATGCCGCAGAAGAGTACATTTTTCTTCCCTAAAATCTACACAGGTTTTACGATTAACAAATTGAAATAGCAAGGTGACAGTTATGACAAAAAGAGCTTACAACTTCTATGCAGGCCCTGCAACAATGGCGCTCCCCGTCATAGAGCGGGCTAAGAAGGAACTACTGGATTTCCAGGGTACCGGAATGTCAATCATGGAGATTTCTCACAGGTCGAAGGAGTATGACAAGGTACACCATGATGCAATGGATCTTGTCACTGAGCTGATGGGACTCCCAAGCGACTACAAGGTAATGTGGCTACAGGGCGGAGCATCATCTCAATTCTACCAAGTGCCGCTGAACCTGCAGCTTCCAGGAAAACCCATGGAGTACGTGAACACGGGGGTTTGGTCCAAGAAGGCGATTGCTGAGGCAAAGCTGTACGGGGAGGTAAGGGTCGTTGCTTCATCGGAGGACAAGACATTTTCCTATATTCCAAAAGATTTGGACTTCAGCGATGACGCAGCATTTGTACATATATCCGGCAACAATACGATATATGGCACCGAATGGAGCAAGGAGCCCAAAGTCCCATCGGGCGTACCACTCGTATCTGACATGTCATCGAGCCTCATGAACAAGGTGATCGACCCCAAGAAGTACGGAGTCATGTACGCAGGCGCGCAAAAGAACTTGGGCCCGGCTGGAGTGACCTTGGTGATTGTTAGAGAAGACCTCCTTGGCAGAGTTCCAGAGAACGCACCAACAATGCTGAAGTGGAGTACACATGCTGCAAAGGACTCCATGTTCAATACACCTCCGGCGCTAGCGATTTATCTCTGCAAGCTCTCTCTAGAGTACACAAAGGAGATTGGAGGTGTTCCAGAGCTAGAGAAGAGAAACAAGGAGAAAGCAAAGATTCTCTATGACCTGATAGATGGGTCTAACGGCTTCTACAAGGGTCATGCAGAGAAAGACTCGAGGTCCCTCATGAACGTGACTTTCAATTTGAAGGACAAGGACTTGGAATCCAAGGCAGTGGAAGAGGGCCTTGCAAGAGGTCTCGTGGGACTCAAAGGACATCGTTCAGTGGGCGGAATGCGAGCATCAATCTACAACGCTATGCCTATTGACGGCGTTAAGGCGTTAGCAGAGTTTCTCAAGGAATTTCAAGAGAAGAACGAGTAGAATCGTTTCAGAATTGGAGGAGGCCCAAAAGTCCCTCCACTTCTACTTCTTTACCGGTTACTTGCCTACACGCCTCTTTGAGAACTTATCAACAACTAGGTGGAGCTGTTCATTCAGTTCAGGAATCGAAGCTTGCTCCAATATTCCGTTGTAGGTTCGCTTCATGATGAATCCGTCTACCTGCACGTTCAGATTGCGCATGGACCTACTCTTGAAGAATCTCCTAAACACCGAAACGATGGGAATCAATACGCCACCAGGCAACTTATTCTTCAAGAGGTCACGACAACTTCCACAATCCACCAACACAACTGTGTGCTCCCCATCGACGAGAATCTCGACTGGGATACGCTTCTTTGGACCTCTCGCAATGCGTCCAGCTCTCTCACTGTATTCCAGCTGGAACTCACCAAGTTGCTTCATTGCATACCCCTTAGGAGCGTTCTATGGATAAGTGTACCTCATCTGATAGTTATGTGTTAGCAGCTATGAACAAAGGAAATGTGTCGATAGAGGAGAACCCCTCCATCAACACGATCATCGAAAGCGAACTCTAGCTCCCACGTGACTTTCTGCGGCCGAGAAGCATAGCAATCACTATGAACGCTAGGATAGCGCTGAGCATCATGGCGAGTAGGAGGTAGTCGGGTTCATCAGGCAAGGGCGGTGATGGAGTAGTTGTTTCAGTGGGAGTTGTTGGAGTCGTAGTTCCCGTCGAAGACTGCACAGTGTACATGTAGTCATCTGATACAGCCCAGTTGCCTAGGGTGTCAACTGCGTAGATCCTGAACGTGACCTCGGTTCCAGCTGAGAACTGAGGTATTGCTCCTTCGTAGTGAGTACCATTGCACACCATCGTCACGTTGTTCCAAGCAGTTCCATTGTAGTAGGACAGTATGACCGTTGCCACAGCAGTGTCATCAGTCACCACCACTCCGATTGTAACATTGACTAGTTCGGTCACGTTTGTGGGAGTGCGAACAGGCGTTCCGATTACTGGAGGGTTACTCTCGTCTGCAACTGTGATGTAACTGTATGTTGGCGTCGTATTGATGTTGCCTTTGGTGTCGTTCGCCCAGAAGAAGTACTGAACGGTCGTCCCTAGCGTTTGCCCGAGTATTGTGGCACGGTATGTTCCAGTATCATTGGTCATCGCGATGATATGGAATGTACTCCAAGAGTTTGTGGTGTAGTTCAGCAGAACTGTATCAAGCCCTGCCGCGTTTACAGTTTCGGATGCATCAATTGAAACTGCTACGGCACGCCCTTCTCCTGGAGTTGTGGCATTGCGCCAAGGGTTGCTCAGTGAGGGTCCAACATTGTCATCTATCCAAAATGATACATTCAGAGTCTCTGCATCATTGCCTGCACTGTCATTTGCATAGACGCTATAATGAACCGTTTCAGAGAAAACAAAAGGACCAATGGATACTGTGAAGTTGCCTGATGGCTGCTGTGTCATCTCTGCATAGGTCGGATCAATCCAGCCACCGACCTCGTACTTCAAGAAGACTCTTGCTGAACCTGAGTTATCTGTCACATTGGCTTCAAACAAAGGTGCATGATAATACTCCACAATAGATGGTGCATAATGAACTGAATGAATCACAGGCGAAGTCAAATCAAAACTTAGAACAGCACCGAGAACATCCAGTTTTCCGTGGCTCCAGATGGGATTGGGTACAGCGCCAGTAAAGCCATCAGTAACTGCAGTGGATTTGATGATTTCATTCACATCGCTGCCAGCTGAGGAGTTAGCTTGAAGGATGAGCGCAGCACAGCCGGCCACATGTGGTCCCGAAGCGCTAGTGCCGCTGAATAGGCGATAGCTTCCAAACTGCTCACCGAACGGGAGAGCCCCATATCTATTATACCATGTTGCCCAAGGAGAGGCATTAGCATAGTCGGAAACCACATCGAAGCCACCCGGCGCAGCTACACCTTGTTTCTGAACTTCGTCAACTCGCGGGCCGCGGGATGAGAAGCTGGCAATGTCGCCAATTGTTTCGGGACTTACTAAGTCTCTAGTTCTGTAGCTAGCAACACTCAACGCTTGATCAGCTGTGGAGGGCCAAGTGATCTCATAGTTGTCTGATATATCACTCAACCAGATTGCACCTCCACTCCACGAGTTGCTGGCGTCTGAGATGTAGGAGTGAAATGTCGTGGTCGAGGGGCTGGTTACATTGATTTGATGATAAGGCGGTGCAGCGACAACTGTAGTCGGGAGTGGAGAGGTGGTTGAGTTGATGTGAATTCCTAGCATTCTAGTTAAACGGCTGGACGTGGAAATGAACGATTCAACCGATAGATTGTTTCCACCAAAACTGACCGTAGGTTCCAAGAACGAGTTGCAATATCCAATACCAGGATGAAGATGTATCGTAAAAACAGGTGGACCAGTCCAGGATTGTAAATTCATGATTATGCTGAAGTTGCAGGTACTGAAATCGGTGTCATTAACCGAGAGAACCGTGATGTAGACATCTTCAATGTGAGGCTCCATGCTTGGTATATGGAAGTCCACGTAGTATGGTGTATCCGGGTTTGTCGAAAAGAGAGCGTGTTTATCCTTGCCGCCAAGGTTTCCGCTAGGTGCAATCACTGGTACACCGTTAGCAACAATCGTATCGATAAGTGACTCACTTGCAGAGCTTCCATCAAGATAGTGATAGGTCCACGAGCCAATCTCGATTAGTATCACATCTGCACCATGGTTGTACGCCCAAGTCAAGCCTTCCTCGATTGTGAGCCAATCGTTCGACCCGCCTATGACCTTAATCATCATAAGCTCGGAGTTGGGAGCAACGCCCACCATCTTCCTATGTCCAAGCTGACCACCAAGGAGTATTCCGGCGACCGCGGTTCCATGCCCATCTGTGTCATCGTGTGTAGAGGTCGTTAGATTTACGCTACGGTCCCACACCTGAATATCTCTGGATGGAGTTCCGTCCCCCTCTACAATATACTTGGTCTTGGGGGTGCTCAACATAATCAGCTTCTCGTCGACATCCAGCTGACCATTATCGTTCGTATCATTGACTACAAAGAAGGGTTCACCTATGTCGGGCTCAGCATTCTGTAAGACACTATCTGCCCAGATCCATTCATTGGCCGTGTCGAATATCCCATCGGTATCATAATCAAGGTAGTACATCACCTCGTCAGACGTAGCGAGGCCACTGTCGTCCAAATCAATAGCATCTGTGCCATTCGTGGGAAGGCTATCGCCATCATCAAGCCAATCGTATTCGCCCCCATCTGCAAACCAGAAATCAGGGTGCTTCCAGTCTATCCCCGAGTCCAAATCGGCAATGAGCAATCCCTCACCCGTGATATTCCTATCAAGACTGTCCAAGAGGTTCCAAGCATCATCTGCATTTATCTCAGGAATTGAAACGTCCCTTGTGAGGTGAATGTGGTCTCTTGGAGTCTGAACGTCAATGTCTTCTACAATGCCCATCTCGACTAGGATGGAGAAACCCTCAGCAGTGCCCCTCATAACATAGTAGTCACCTACTCGGCTTGAAACGGAGTTTCCAAGACTGAATCGGATTCCCAGTAATTCAAGCTCTTCTGCTAAAGAGTCCGTAGGAATATCAGAGAACCTCACTACAACCGGAATCTCGTTTCCAAATGTTTCCGCAAGAGACCAGAAATCAAGGTCTCTGGCTGCATCGTTCTCAGCCATCATCACCTTTTCTGGTTGCGACGGCATCAGTGGAATGAACCCGAGAATCAGTACAACTAACAAGAGCGTGCCTAGAATTATCTTCCTCATTGTGTTACTACCTCACAACGAATACCCGTAGAGAATCGCACCACGCGAAACCTACGTTCGACTACTGCTGTATGATACATATTCTATTTAATTTTTCCAAGCCTAGCTTGAGCATTGAATTAGAGGCCCTAGCTAGCACGCTCTTCGTTGCCGCTAGGATCCACCAGATTCGCATCACTTTCTCCGCGTTCCAAAGCGAGATTTGGAGAAGCATCCATCACATGGACAGCGGTCACAGGTGGCACCAAGGTCGCCGTTAGGATGCTAATGTCAGTCAGAAGAGCTAGGGGGCAAGTCAAGAAGGGCTCCAAGAAATTCTACGAGACTCTTGTTGATGCAGGACTCCCAAAAGACGAAGCGCATCAGATATCCGAGGCCTTTGCTTCTCCAGCCATGGAGTTGCTCAGTATACGAAACATGGTCAATATGGCGAGAGAGATGGGTGAATGACCCCTCTCTCATTCCCGCATTCTAGTCCACATGAACTACTAGAACAGCACAGTTGATTCTTCGAATTACCCGCTCGGTAGAGCTTCCAAGACCAGGCTTCCTACTTCTGCTCAAGCCTTTGGATCCCATGACGATTATGTCGACATCAATGGATGCTGCAAGTGCTGTAATCCTATCAGAAGGGAGCCCCTTTTCAAGCACAGTCTCGACCTCAAGCCCATAGCCGAGGGCGGCTGACTTGTATCTCTGCAGAAGTTTTTCTCCATTTTCCTCGTAATGCCTGAGGATATCCTCAGGGTCCTTATCAGACATCCGTGCGACCTGCTGCACAACGCCTGTGTTGATTACGTGAACAATATAGAGTTTGGACTTGGTCAATTCAGCAATTTCGTAAGCAACTACTGCTGCTCGATCCGAGCCCTCACTGCCATCAATTGGCAACATGACTCTTTTGGTCCTGCTCAGCAATCTACCCGGCTCGTGGTACAGGGGGGCCTCCATAATATCCGCCGTAATTGAAGTTATCTCTAAATAAGGTTGCTATCTAAAGGACGTGGGGAGTGATAATCTGGGCTTACTTCACAACAAACACGGGGCAACTGGCCCCTAGGACCACTCTCTCCGTAGAGCTCCCCATTCCTGACTTCATAACTGCGGTGCCGCCATGTGAACCCAAAACTACCAAATCCACTCCGAGCTCTTCCGAGAGCGCAATTAGCATATCAGACGGAAGCCCTTTATCGAGTACTGTTTCAACCGGGATGTTAAAATCCCTGGATGCATCTTCATAGCCCTGCAGTATTCTCTTGCCATTGACTTCATACTTCTGAAGCAGTTCCTCTTCACTGACATCAGACATCACAGAGATGTGCTTGATGTTGGGCAACGGGATGATATACACAATGTAAACCTTCGATTTTGTCAGCTCACCTATCTCAAAGGCAACAGTAGCAGCTCGTGCAGCCCCTTCACTCCCGTCAACTCCAACTATAATTTTCCGTATCTTGCAAAATATCCGGTCGGGCTCACAATAGATAGTGTCTTCCAAAGCTGTATTCACCAACAGGATGCCCTGAAACAATTATCTGAAATAGATTGTCATTCAGAGGAATCACACACGGACATCCATCCAGCGGAGAATCAGATTCCAATAGTCCAGTGGTCTGCCCGAGTCGGAAGAGCCTGAAGCAGTTTGAGGAGGCAGGCAGCTGTGAAGCTGAAACGCCCTATCTGAATCCACCTGAAACACAGGCACTGTGACACGCACTATGGCAAGCACTGTGGCAGACGCAAGCACTATGGCATGCGCTGTGACATGCGCTATGACAAGCATCATGCGAAACACATGCGGAGTGACAGGCGTCATGGGACACGCATCGACTGGTCTGCTCAAGAATGGGACTTAGTGGCTCCGAGATGACGCTTCCAACGCCCTCGAAAACGTCCCCGATTGTATTTGTGACATTGCTCATAATCTCAGATGTCGTGGCTGCAACATCACCGACGACGCGGCCCACATCACTGATTGCATGACCAGTAGCTTCCGAAAGATCATTGAACCAAGCAGGTATCTTTGGCGGCGAGATGGTTCCTCCAGGATGCCTGAAAGCGTCCTTCAGGTATGCGTCATGACGCGGGTGCTGGTAAAGGTAAAACCAAGCCCAACCGTTGTCATCGTAGTCCTCATCGAAGTAATAATCAGTGCGGCCTTCAAGCGTTGGATTAGATTCAAGTTTCTCCCAAGCGCCCTCAACTCGTTCATCATGGGCGACCTTGGTTGCCTCGAAGTCAGCATCCCACGCCTTGGCCTGGACTTTGTCTGCAATCTCTTCAACCATATCGTCTACTTTGTCAGCATCAAGCTCGTTGTTCACAATTGCATCGAGGAACATCTCTTCGTAGTATGTTAGGTCCTCAAACTGTAGACCTGTAGCAGAGAGTTTCAACGGATCGCTGGATATGACGCGAACCGCACCCTTACGCACACAAGACATCAGAATCATTGAGATTAGCGTCTTCCGACTGGTATTCACAAAGAGGGCTGACTCCACGGGGTCGATGTCAGCCACCGTGCCGGGCGTGCCAAAAGTCTGTATTGCTATCTCTGGACTCTGGTACCCGGTCGTGGTTTCATCTGCCTCCCACCTTGCACCATATGAGCTAGTTACTTTCTTGTAGCCATATGCAATGAGCCCAATGGCAAACAGACTACCTACTCCAAATGCAAACATCTGGGGGTCAATCAGCGGTGGCACTGCCTCCGTCACGTAGACAGCGATGTCGATGACCAGCCATTCTCCGGGGTCGAGATTATCAGCGGATACTAGAAAGCTAATCGTGAGGATGGCAGGAAGATTATCCGGGATAAACGTGCAGAAGATGTAGATGGTGTCTCCGCCCGACAGGCTCTCAGCATGCCACGAAGTCTGCTCTGAGGTCAATGTTAGGTTCGCATCGTAGTTCATAGAAACGATAACATTCTCCAGGTCAGCGTCACCGTAGTTGAACACATTAACTGCCACTGAAAACTCTGTGCTGGCATAGGCGTTGATTATTCCGGCTGTATCGTAAGCCAGAATGCCAGGCATCAGATATTGTTCGTACCAGCTCCAGTTCGTGTAGTGAAATACTCTAAAGTGATTTTCAGCAGCTAGAGAGGAGTGACTCAAACTGACGCTGAAGTTGCGCGGAGAAGCTCCGGGGTCGGATGGATAAGCCAGAAGGTTCTCCTCATCGAACGAGTACTGCGTTTCTGACACGTCATACAGACCCTGACGATAGTCGACCACATAACCTGCATAGTCGGCACCATCAGGAGTTATCCCACCCTCATCGGTAATCCAAGACGCATTCATCGCAATCGGATATATGACACGGACATTCTCAAAGCCTACACTCTGCGACCAGATGACAGGTGCCCAGTTGAGGACTGCAAGATCCCCTGTCACTTCCTCGCCCGAACCCTCCAGCGTGAAAGTTCCCGTCGTCTTCTCTAGAATCCGGTTTGTGCTGAAGTAGCCGAAGACAACTGTCACTGTTTCGCCCTCCTGTGTCCGAGGCAGCCAATCAAGCTTGTATCCTTCAGACACGACTTCAACAGTCAGGTCATACCTATTCTCACCCATCACCACATAGGCTCGACCCGGGTCGTAGATGCTTGTTTCCTGTATACCAAATAGATCAAAGCCGCCAAGTGACTCACTATGAACAGTGAAGGTCATCCAATAGGTCACGTTGATCCTACCGTTATTCATTACTACGACGTCAACCAACACACTATCGACACTCACAACCGGACTCTGACTGGGTGTGCTTGTTCCCACGCACATGGGAGCAAATGCAAGCGCAACCAGCATTAGAGCAAAGATGAACCTCGGGCCATGTTTCACCGAAAAACTCCCCTTGAAACTCAACTTCTCATCTGACTACTTCCGTTGACACCTCAGTCGCCCCTTCTCGCTCGGACCACATCGGCCTGAGCAATAGTCAGACTTGAGAGGTCCGCCTTGGCAGCGGCCCATTCATCAAGGTCAGGAAATTCCTGAATCATGCCATCCCATATGAGATGGTAGACTCTCTTGAGGACGACCGATGAATTCGATTCCTTCCCCATGTATTCGAAGAACGCCTTGACCTGAGCAGGAGTCTGCTCTGTCATCTCCTGAGGTATGTCGGTACCAAAGCCTGCAAAGGCCACCTCAAGTTCGCGAAGGACATCCATCCGCTCACGGATGCCCGCAGCAATAACAGGCAAATCAATGTCAAAGGCACTGAAGCTCATGATTAGCTTCTTCTTGCTAATTACGCCGTACGGCAGTTTGATTTCACTTGCGCTCAACTGACTCTCTCTCCAAATTGACGCTGTTCTTTCTCGCACCTTTGGCTAGATAAGCGTTTCAGGTCGTCACACAGCTAATCGTCTTGAGCGAGCAAACGCGAATCCTTAAGACGATAGGAACGCTTCACCGATTTCAATGCCCGTTCCTCAGTATGACTACAAGCTTGAAGATTTGCAGTGGGTTCCTGCATTCATGGAGGAAGTCAAGGACTACTTCTTCGCAAGAGCAGAAGACAATCTCCTGATTTTGAGACCCAACAAAGTGATGCATCTAAATGAAACAGGCTTGAGAATGCTGAAGCTGCTCCAAGAGGGGTCAACTCCCGAGGAGATCGTTGATCACTTCGTCAGTGAGCATGGAGCTGAGTTTCAGCTCGTGCTCAATGATCTCGCCAACTTCGTGGACGACCTGAGAAACATGACGATGGGCAATCAGAACATCTATTCCTACAAGACCGCACGAATCATTCCCTTTGGCACGGGGGAGATCAAGTATCCTGTACTCAGTGAGATAGCCGTGACTTACAGGTGCAACAACAAGTGCCGGTTTTGCTACGCGTACTCGCCCTACCGGGAATCAGGAGAAATGACGACAGAACAGATCAAGCGAGTGATAGACATCATCGTCGATGACGCACATGTTCCAAGCCTGTCCTTCACCGGAGGAGAGCCCACGCTTCGAGAAGACCTCTTTGAACTCATTGCCTATGGCAGAGAGAAAAGCCTCCGTGTGAACCTTATTACTAACGGCAGGCGTTGTGCTGATAAGGGATATGTGCAGTCCCTGGTGGATGCAGGACTCAACAGCGCACAGGTTTCAATAGAGGGGCCCGATGCAGAATCTCATGACTACATCGTGGGGATCCCGGGAGCCTTTGACCAAACAGTTCAGGGAATAAAGAACCTGAGAGAGACCGACATCTACACACACTGCAACACAACAATTTGCAGCCCGAATGTTGATCGGTTAGAAGACCTTGTAGACTTCCATGCAGACGAGTTAGGATTGACGTATTTCAGCATGAACATGATCATTTACACAGGAACTGCTGCCAAGTTACGCGATGAATTGCAAATCACCTTCTCTGAAATCGGAGATATCGTTAGGCGTGTGAAGAAGAGAGCGAACAAGAAAGGCATCCAGTTTGTATGGTACGCTCCAACACCGGTATGCCTTTTCAACCCCATAGCACACGGCCTGGGTGCAAAGCATTGTGCAGCCTGCGACGGCCTAATTTCTGTTGATGCCGAGGGAGGGCTTCTTCCTTGCTCAAGCTTCAGTGAGCCCGTTGGTAATTTGCTCGAAGAAGGATTTGAGAAGGTATGGTACAATCGAGCATCCAAGTTTTGGAGAGCCAAGGAGTATGCACCTGAGGGGTGCAAGAGCTGCGAACACTTCCATTACTGCTATGGTGCGTGCCCATTGTACTTCGATGTCATGGGCTTCGAGGAAATTGCACCTTTCTGGTCCGAGAAAGGTAAGATTGGGGTGAAATTAGACGACCTTAGGTTGCGACTGAGAAGGCGGGTAAGAGGCGACCAGCGCGGGATTACCTAGCATATGCTTGCAACTATGCCTTCTCAGCAGGCCCTGAGCGATAGAACGCGAACTGTCACCGCCCAAGTTTGTTCGTGATTAAGTGACCACAGTAGGGGCAATATTCTTCTTCACCAGGCAATATTGGGGATGAGAGCTTTCCTCCACAGTTCGGACAGAATGTGACGGCCTTAGGCAGTTCCTCAACGGCCTCTTTCGTGTAGATCACCCTGGAATTTTCGTCAATCGTTCCACGGAACTTGCCTTTCTTGGATAGCTCAGTTATGGCTTCAACTATCTGTTCGTCTGTAGCTTCTGTGACCTCTCTCAGTTGGTCAAAAGTCATCCTCCGCTGAGCGAAGAGCAAATGTAGGATGCTCTCCTTCAGTTCAACCGCTCGGGGACTGACTATCTCGTTGGAACGGCGGTCTAGGTACATTAGCGGCATTCGGCGGGTGGCCATCTTCTCCGCAGCGTCCGCTACTGCCTTCTGAGAAACCCCCAGTTCCTTGGCGGCTGCTGTTACGCTAATGCGACCTTCTCTCTGCACTAACGGCAAAAGTCTATCACCGATACCTCCAATTCGGGCCTCTCGCGTTCCCTTCAATATCAACCACAATCCAATGACAAATTCTGGAAGACCCAATAGCCCCCACGAGATAACTGTGTACAGCAAGACGTCACTGGGGGTTGTGACAACATCGAGTGTAGCATTATACACAATCAGAGCCATAACGGCGGAGATGATAACGAGTATTAGCCCGATGAGCTGTGCCAGACGCGGATTCATTTCAGTCAGACCTCATTCGTTTGCCTGTCATGCATCGTAATTATAGCTTCTGCCTCAAGTCCAGCGAAAAAAGGTCTTGGATGCCTTCGAACGTGATACAGACATTCAATACAGAATCATTTAAGAATGGAGAAGGTCACTTTCGCAATACAGACCCGTATAGGACGTGAATGAATCTTTGGTTATTGATAGAGAGGGTGCGACCTCGGCAATCATTTTGCATTTTACAGAGGGGAAGCCTGTAGAATTTCCGGCTGAGTTTGTTGTTGACATCGGGGAAAAGGCAGCACTTACAGTGTTGCACCACAAAGACAAAGTTGTAAAATTGTTTCCTGTAGCCAGTGAAGACATCAACCTGCTTCGAATCGAAATAAGCGACCTCTCTCGAAACTTCCTAAAGCAGCTCAACTTTGCCTTCAACGACGCCAAGTTGTCGGACATTATCTTCACAACTGGAGTTTGTCTTAGAGGCGAGCGTTGTTATTATGAATGCTACTTCACTCCGGAACAGCTGGTTGTAACCATGAAGGAGCTTGAGGACAACCTCAAGAAGATCCCCGGAGTCTCAAGAGTAACACTCAGGAAGGTCGAGTAGACTCTTCGCCTTTGCAGGCCGCACAACTCAATCATAGGTTAGGCAAAAGCTATTCACCCAAATGATACATTCAATATGAAACAACTCACGCGCCTCATGCCGGAGTATCTAGGGTCGCCTTTATGAACGTCGAGGAGTAGCGCCTACCACTGACCCAAACAGGCAGCGACACCTGTGAGGCTCACAGCCATCATCAACATCAGCATGATTGCATTCGCATTCGGACGCCCCGACTGGTGGAGGAACGATTGGAGGTTGACCGCAGAGTGGGCCGGTGTCTATATTGACTCTTTTGACTGGTGGGTCGGAGAAACACTTCCGTCTGACAGGTATATCAATTCCTACCTTCTGCCTCCGTCTGAGCTTGGGTTCAGGACTGGTCATCATGTGGACACTTGTGACGATCCGAACCATCAATATGGCTACCGATTCTATGCGCGACCACTGGATTACACTCCGCACCTCATGGCAATAGGAGAGATTGACATATCAATCTCAGGCTGGTTCAGACAGTATGACACTCTGCCGCAGGCTGATTGGGAGAATCGCCGATACATCGAAGCCTATGTCATGGACTCGGATGATCAGGTCATAAAGACCCAATGTATCGTTGAATACTATGATGGTACTGACTGGGTATATCGACATGTCCATTTCAAGTTGCCTTGGGGATGGTACTTTGGCTATTACCATATTGTGATTGGACGTTGGGATTGGTGGTATTCTGACTGGAATCTAACAGTCGAACTCTGCAGCGTGCAAATCACTGTGGGAATTACCTATTGAGCCATTTTCCTTCATAGTGAGTTAGTTGAACAGCCAGACCACGTCACAGAAGGTCACGTTCCCCAGACTGGACTCCGAGTCTACAGTTCCTCGAACGACGACGATCGATTGTTCTGGTGGTGCTGTATCTCTCCACACGAAGTGCAGGCTACCGCTACCGTCGGATATGAAAACCCACTGTGTATTGTCAATGAACTCTATCAAGACCTGGGTGACGTTACCCTTCACAGTGACGACAGTTCCTGCAGGTATGATGCCCTCGTTTATATCTGATATCTTCGTGAGCTGTCCGTAGCCA
>DXJO01000008.1 GCA_019057475.1 Candidatus Thorarchaeota archaeon
CGGCGAACAGAAGTAAGTTCTCTCTCGTTCATGCTAGTGATATTGACGCCATCGATTGTGACAGTTCCCGCGGTAGGCCTGTCGAGAGCGCCGATAAGATTCAACAGTGTTGTTTTACCTGATCCTGATGGCCCCATGATCCCGATGGCATCACCCTGCTTGACCTGCAGGCTTACGCCTCGAAGGGCTGGAACTGAGAGTTCACCCATCCTGTAGATTCGCGTCACTGAATCGAGGTCTACGATGACATGGTCTTTCATATGTTCCTTCTCAGTCACAGGTACTATCTATGAATTGGAGCGCCTATAACGATATCCCTCTCCGTATTATAATCTCTAAGGTTGAAGAAGTGTACTGAACATGAAGAAAAAAAGCGGCGCGATGGAATGTTGGCAGAAAGGGTTCGTATGGAGGGAATGTATCGTATGTAACGGGGGATAAAGAGAGCCCGCCAACCCGCACCATTGTTTTCAAGTGCCCCCTGACATGTTTGAGCCCCTGCATTCCTGACAAGGGGCTACAACGACAAGAAAAGAGGGGGCAGGGTCAAAAGAAGTCCTTGCTGGTCGTTGGGATGCTCTGGCCACCTTGGCTATCCCTGACAATGATAAGAGCATTAGAGCTCTCCTGAGGTTTCTGCATCTTATGGATAAGTGGGGCTATACAACATCCTTGATTGAGGTTGCATCTTCTGGAACTGTGAACTGCTTCGACTACTATGACAGTAGGAATGGAGCGTGGGCAATACCGTGGGAACTGCTGGAGATTCAGATTCGCAAGGTATACAACGATGAGCTGGGGTCAGCGTTTCCTCGAATTGACCATCCCACCTCAAGGACACAAATTCATCTTGATCGACTTGATTTGCAGATACTTGGCCAGGTCAGACATGGTAGTTCGTCGATAGCTAAGGTAAGAACTGCACTCCATATTGGACAACAGAGAGCGGCTAAGAAATTGAAGCGGATGAGAGAAGCAGGCTTGATTCTCTCGACTTGGGAAATTCACAATATTGGCTTGGATGAGAGTGTGATTGTTGTTACTGATGACAAGAGAACCGCTGAGTCGATCACGGCATGGACACAGCGTCTCCCAAGAAGCATTGTATCGTTCGATGAGAATCGTAGGCTTTGCCTTGTGATGCAGTTGCTCAGTGGTGGAAGCTTTGGAATGGCGAGGGCTCTTTCCTCACTGTCAGGAAGAGTTACTGTTGATATGCTTGGCATAAAGATCTATGGCGCCTGGGGTTTCCCAACCAGCCTTTGGAATGTAAGCGAGCAAAGATGGCGGACACCCGACGACGGACTTAGGGAATGGTTTGAGAAGCTGAATGCTTGAAACTTGTCATGGATGATTTGAACGTATCATGCACAGAAGAAGACTCGATGCACAACGAATTCCAGTTCTTCCGGGAAGATTCGCATTTACAAGTTCATCATAGATGAGTGGAAACGAGTTCAAGGATGACTCGCAGAAAGCGACATTGTCATGCAAAGCCAGCAGAGAAGCCGGAATCAAAGGGGACGGGGTCAAGCGTGTGAAAAACATAGTTGCCAGTGGAGATCCTAATCCAGTCGCCAGGTGTACCTAGGTTGATCTGAAGGCCTTAATCTTGTCCAGAGAAGATACAATCCAAAAGGGAATATGTCAACAAGAACTGGCACGACCAAGAACCAAGGGAACACCGACGGACCGGGATCATCTGGCTTGTTGTAGAGAATCAACAAGGGATACACCGATGATGAGGACATGTGTCCGAGGGTATCATTCGCAAAGAACTGGACATCAAACCAGGTTTCCGTTCTGCTGACGTTGACTGTGAACCGACCAACGTAGGTGTTTCCCTCGCCCGGTGGTAGTAGACTCATTGATTGATTCGTCCAGCTAGTTTCATTGGCGCGCTTATAGCTCAGCCAGACCGCATCCACGCCGTCAGGATCGTAGACATCTATGTCTACTGACGGAGTGCATTGATTGTAAAATGTGGATGTCAGGTCTGTGCTATAATTCCCAAATACTGGTCCTTCGCTTGAATTCGAAATAAGGGCACTCTGACTATCATTCAGGTTTGGCATGTCACACACAACAGGTGTCTGTGGGATTACTAGAAGAATGAACACCAGAAAGACTGTGCGACCATTCAAGCGGTCACAACAGAGTCTGAAAGAGTTCTTCATCATAGCTACCAGCTGTTCCAACTATAGCTGAACCTAATCCAGGTCGGATGAAGATGATGTTTCTGCTCCCAGTCAGCCGACCAAGCATCACGGAATTCCAGCAGTAGATATACTGTTGAACCGGTGAGGTATATGTTTCTCATCATATTCTGTACTGTACCGGTTCAATGGGCTCCACACTCACCAGTTCGAGGGGCTCGGTCTCTTCGTTAAGCTTGGACAACATGACCCAACTCATTGAAACACATTCCATGGTTTTGGCCTCAAAGTGACTACCAAAGCAACAACAACTATCCCAACCACTCCTGTTAGAATTATGGCATTCAGATTTTGATAGTTGATGTCATGAGTAGTAGAAACTTGCCCTCTAAATCGTGTAAGAGTAAGATTGGCATCAGCTTCGGGTAAAGAAAAACTGCCTTCAGCATAAATCACACCATCACCAACTGCTGCAATAGAGTTGATTCTGTAAGTAGTTTCAATCTCATTCAACACAGGCGACCACTCAGGAATACTGTCTAGATTTGCATTAAGTTTCATGATTATGTATGGCTGCTCATAAACAGATAGCAAAGAGTAGACATCACCCTCAGGAGATACAACAAGATCAACTGCTGTAACATAGAGAATTTCAGTATCATTCTGAACAATGAGTCTTCTTGTGATGAGTTCATCCCCATCTCGGCTCCATTTTGAGATATTGCAGTAGAAGTTCATCGAAATCGCAGAATCTTTCAAAATGGAGTGGGAATTGCCAGTAGCCAAGATGACTATGTCTGGACGGGTCATGGAATATATTGACCCATCTGAAGAGGGTGAGATACTGTGAAAGCTACCTTCGATATTCCAAATGACGTTTCCGTCTTCATCCCACTTTGTGAGGTATTGGCTTGTTAGAGTATATACAGACCCATCAGGAGAAATGCCGAGCTGTCGACTACTATGAAATTCCGGACTATTTATGATTCTGTCCCAGATGAGGGATCCATTGCTACTCAATTTCACCAGAACCGGAAGTGGTCCAGTTGGTGCAATGAGTACATACACTGAGCCATCTTCAGACACCACAACATCCCTGGCTGTTTCATATTCTCCATAGTCAAGTGTTTGAATCCACGATACAGTACCAGATTGATTAACCTTCAACACCAGAGAGTCGCTACCACTTGACGATGGAGTACTTCCTATGAGGTACACGAAATGTGAATCAGCAGTGACAGCATGAACGAGACTACTTCCAGCTTCATTGATTGTTTTCCCCCAAATCAGACCAGCAGTTGCGTTCCACTTTGCGAGCAGGATCCCATATGTAACACCTGGCAGATATGAAGTCCCAATAGTGAAGATTTGATTCAGGTGAGGAACCGCTATCCCTTTTCCTTGGTCTGAATAATCAGTCCCCCACTCACCAGAATTAGTGATATTGAAATCTCCACGCGGGTTTGCTAAATCAAGAACTATATCATCAACAACAGTTGATGAAGATACAGCTCCTCCAGATTGAATATAGAATGGTAGCATAAGTAATGCACAAAGGAAAACGGTCAGTAATGGTTGACAACCATTCCTCTTCAAAATGGACAACTCCTCATATATTGCATCTAACGGTTAAGATTCACTAAAAATTCAGATATCTTTTTCGATTTCTACAGGCACAGGTGATTAGACCGATAAACGGCAGGACACAAGAGTTCGCAATCGGTGACGATGCGAGGGATTTAACAATATTTCTCCCATCACACATCTCTTGCCTGAGACCAGATGACGAACTGAACTGATAGGAGGTGATTGAAACGACAGAGATTGATACGACCTCGAAACGTCCGCCACCAGATAAGGATAAGAGAGAGTTCAGAGCCGCAGTACGCTCTCTCTGTGTCTGGGTCGTTGTATTTGCTTTCTGTTTCGTCTTTGGCTTCATGGGAGACCTTGTTGTTGACTTTGGCTCAGCAGTTGCCTTCATGGTGATATTGCCTTTCGCGGCAGTCTATCTCTTCGTGTCCATCTACAAGATAGGAAAGGCAATTTTTAATCTCTACAAACATAGGCGAAGTGATTCTTCGCCTTCGTGATACTGTTTACCCCTGGCTGGAGGACACGAACATGCTCAAGGATTCTCAATCACCACTGGGAGAGTCCACGCACAGGGCGAATTGAACAATGTTGAGATGCAATCCGTAACGTTACGGATTCTTTCGATTTATCGAGAGACCCTGCACTAGTGCAGAATGAAAGGACTCATTCACAAAGGCCAGACAGTCTTCTTTGTCTTCTTGGATATTAACACACTGTTAATACTGGGCTTTTTGGGCTCATTCCCCAACTCCGATGTGTCTTCCAGACTCCCATATCAGGTGTAAAGTGTGAACTGGGTAAAAACGTGGCAGTCCATTGTAGGTTGAACCAATGATATGCTGCTTTACTACTTAGTTTGTAGCAGGGAACCCACAAGACCCTCGAAGAGGGCGTGTCTGGCTCACCTCTGAATTTTTGTATTATCTGACAGGGCCTCGACTTGCAGAAAAGTTAAAATTCCCAGAGCATAGATGTGGATTATACTGAGTGGCGGCAGAGAACCCGTAGCCGAAGGCTGTCCAGATTTTGAACTGCCGAGAGGGTCTAGCAGAATGGGTGAGAGTGTTGTTTCTGTTCGAGGACTAACGAAGCATTTCAATGGTGTACAGGCTCTGGCGGATGTTCATCTTGAGGTGGCGCCTGGAGTCTTTGGACTCATTGGACCCAATGGCGCAGGAAAGACAACCCTTCTTCGAGTACTTCTGGGCCTGATAAGACCAGACAAGGGACAAGCCAAGGTTCTTGGTTTGGACATATCAAGCCAATCCCTGCAGATTAGGCAGAGAGTAGGTGTGCTACATGAGAAACCCACCTATCCACCATTCATGAGGATTGATAATTACTTGAAGATGGTGACTGAGCTGTATGGGAGTGCGAAAACAACTCAGAAGCTACTTGACTTGGTGGGCCTTTCCGATGTGGGGTGGAGGCAGATCCGGACCCTCTCAGCAGGCATGAATCAACGGCTTGGAATAGCTCAGAGTCTTGCTGGAGACCCTGAGTTGGTGTTCATGGACGAACCGACTTCGAACCTTGATGTCATAGGAAGAGATGAGATTATCAAGCTATTAGTTGAGCTATACCATGAAACAGGGATCAGTTTCTTCATATCTTCACACAATCTCTCACAGCTTGAGAAATTATGTCATAATGTTGCCTTCATTGACGCTGGACGTGTGATAGAGAAAGGACCAACTGGTCAGATTATAGATAAGCATACTTCTGGGCTCTACAATGTTGTGTGTTCGGATCCAAAATCGTTAATCTATGCCTTTGAAAGTGACCCTGACATACTCGTCGTTGGCACATCTGGAATTGATGCCGTCACTCTCTGCGTCAAGAATCTTGATTTTACATCAGCGAGAGAACAGATATACCATACTGCAGCACAACACGACATCGAGCTTCGGACCTTCACGAAAGCTAACACCCTTGAAGATGCATATAGGGAGGTTATCCGTAATGCGTGAGCGATTATCTGAACTGAGGAAACTGTCCTGTCTTGAATTGACTCTCTCCTATCGATTCCCGACGATAGAGTTTCTGGTCGCCATCTTAGTGTTCTCTTCTGGCCTTGGTGTCTTGTCAATCGGCATGACAAGTATTGGAATGAATCTTAATCCCGATCCATACTACAACGCGACACAGACAACTGAACATTACACAGAGCACATGGTGCAGAAAAAGACTCTCGCCTATGTTCAGGCCCTTGTAACTTGTACTAACGTACTCTTCTTTCTGATTCCTCTTTTTGTTGCCTTCACTGTGGCTCGACCCTTTGAAGATGGGACCTTGAAAACTATTCTTTCTTACCCTGTTAATCGCTCCACCTTGATGTCTGTAAGGACGCTCTTGCTGCTTTCACTTACGAGTATTCCCACCATTGCATTATCTGCTGTTTGGACGAGTACTCTCATTCCATCTGATCTGAACATTGGTTATGCAATGATTGCATCAATCGCCACTCTAGTGTCAATATTGATGATGTATGCAATCTCGCAGTTTGCTGCGATAATCTCCAAGAAGTCATCAGCTACAGTGATCGTTGGGATGATATTCTGGATTATGGTTACTACACTTATCTATGGCCCATTCTTACCGATCACTCTAGTTGCTACTTTAAATCCAGTCTCTGCAGTTTTCAATTTTATAGTTGGAGGAGAATATGCTCCAACAATTAGCGATCTGGTAGTAGGCATATCCTCTGCACTAGTAATCGCATTGTGTCTGATTGCGACTAGTCTGAAGTTATTCTTCAAGGCGGAGGTGTAGATGACATGCGAGTCCTGCGCTTTGGTACTCTGCTGATGGTCATTGGTCTTTCCATTGTGGCTATTGCTGCTTTCCCTCCTAGAACCGGAATGGGTGGAGGTGGACCATTGGAACCCGGCGGATATCAGGGTGGTCTGTATATGTTCACCAGTAACATCCACGTGACCATTGATGTTAGAGATAACCTAACAATCTCACTGTACCTCCTTGATTGGGATGATACTCTGACGCTGTTGCAGACAGGTTCCTTGGATCACACAAGTCCCCACATTGCGTATCATAACATCACATCATTCAGCGGCATCATAGAGGTTCCTGCTCCGGGAGTTTACTCGCTTGTTGCGGATTCGACACATAACGAAACTGTATTCTTGGATATTGATATGTACACGATTCTGCCTCAGACCCACATACTCGCACCTGGATTAGTCTTCATATGCCTTGGAGCATCCATAATTATACTGAGGATAATGTACACTAAATACACCGCCGGTCAATGAAATCGTGTAGCCAGAGGAAAACTGCTCTTTGCCTTCTGGCAAGGAGCGTGCGAAAAAACATCTCGACACGCACCATTCTAGTTAGCCATGCTCCTCCTGCATGTATGGTATTTCGGTGATACTCCATACGCTATTTGCGACTACCGATATCAGCAAAGCAGCATCTGGATACGCAGAAACCTGACATGGCTTCTGCGATTCAGAACAACAAGAACGAATATCTTTGGAACAACAGTCATAAGTAATCGCGATTATCTGGTAAGTCTCTTCAAGGATGGGGATACACTTGTGGAGTACGAGCACACAGAGGTGATTGGCAACAGCCTGATGGCCCACATAACCGTTCAATTTCCAGTCCTGAAATCTATTGACAAGTGCCTCACCGTACACGTCATTAACACAAGTTCCGCGACTACTACAGGGGCGGTGTCCAACATAAAGGTGAGCGGCACAGTAGTCGGCTTCACTCTAGAAAATCTCGGAATTTCTACGACTCTCTCGTGTAATCTAGCATGCGTCGGATTTTAGATCTGAGGCGACACTATGGCTAAATCAAGGGTGAGAAAACGGCATAGATTAGTTACACCTAACGAGTCGTTTTTTGGCGTTGTTTCACCCACCTTCTGCGGTGATAGAAAATGAAGAAACAAATTGTGCCCATAATCCTTCAGTTACCCTTTGATGGAAAAATACTTCAAGCAATGAGTCTGTGGAACTTAATGCGTACCATTCGGCTGCTACTGCTAGGGTTGTGAAGACACGCGACAGGCCTTCGAGCAACCCCCTTTTGGAGATCTAGCTGCATTTTCCTGCATTGCTCTTTGAGAAAGTCGAAGGCCCGCGAAATCTAGGATGATGTACATGCCAATTGTAGTGAGCAGAGAGAGGAATACGAGAGGTTCACAGCGGCGATGAATAAGAAACGCGGGGTCAGTCCCCAGCCCAAGGCATCTAAGCCTGAACTGAGATATCTGTACATAAGATACAAAAAGAATGGTAGGTTTCGGGCCAAGCGGTTGACAGTGAGGGACAAGGGCTTAAGGACCCACCATTGTGAAGTTGTGGGGGACTACAAAATGTCTCAGGTGCTTAAAGCACGAAGCCGGCATGGGCTCATTCTGGAATTAGACAAACCCGAACACCTAGAGGTGTTGGTCGAATGCGCGTTTCAGTACCTAGGAGCAGATCCCGACAATCGGAGATGGTACTGGGATGATGATGCCATCAAGGCATAGTGCATCGCTAAAGAAACTGGTATTTCTGAGGGTCGAGTCAGCCAGGTCTTAAGTGATATTAAAATCAATGTTGCTAAAAGATTGTTGTGATTGTTTCATAGTAAAGAAAAAGGTAATTAAAATGGAAAGAAATGAGAAATTGATATTGGTTTTAATGTTAATTGGTATTATTGGAATTGGCAGTGTGGCGGTAATTCAGAGTAATTATGATTTGTTTGTAGATCTCTTAAAATCTTTGCTTACTCCAAATGACATATTGCTTGTAGTGCTTGTTATAATTGGAATACTCCTTGTAAGTCTTGGTATAGCAGTGTGGTATTTGTGGTTAGGAATAGATAAAAAAAGAAAGGAAAGGCGGGAGACTAATATAGTTACAAAAGTGTTACTAAGGAAACACCATTGCCCCACCAGAATCACTACAGATTTTTGATGGACTTCGATCCCCCGCGCTATAGGTAAACCAAGTCACGGGGCGATGAAACGTGAAAGTACTTATTTATGCGGGAGAATGACCTGTCGGAGGAATCAAGTTGGTCTGGGTGCTAATCGCTTTCTTTGGATTAATTGCCATGTTCGCGTATATTCTAGACTGGAAATTAAGCAGGCGAAAACGTTCCTTTCAAACCAGTGTTGCGAGAGAAACCAATACCCAAAAACTTTTTGCGTCAAAGACAATTGATTCGGCCTTCTTCGATGGAGAGAGCCCAGACTACGCAGAGGCCCTTTCAAGGGTTCGCGGAAGATGCTAACGCCTAGAACGGAGCGCCACGGCTTTCACGTGAATCGGTTTACTTGACTATGGGGCTTCTGTGGACCTTCAAGGCCCACACTACTTTTCACGCTTAGCATTGTATGTCTTTTGGTCGGCGCGCTAGGGTAGACGACATTTCTAGACAATGAATACACCTTTTAGTAACCCGTTACTAAAAGAAGTCCAGCTAGGCACCATATTAGACCAAGAGAACGTTTCTGCAAATCAAAGCTTAATAGTTTCTAACCTATCATTTAATAGGAACGTGCCTGACGTGCTGCTCGAGTGTTCACGAATGGAACGACCCGATTACCGCCAACTCGCCAAGCTTTTGGAGGAGATGAACAAGGAAGGCGGTTTCTTTGCATCAATTCTGTCAAGGAATGACGGTCTTCTGATGGCTTCAGCAGTCGCTCCCACCTCAAACAGAGACCTCATAGCAGCAATGTCGGGTTTTCTCACAGACACGGCAGAGCGAGTGCGCGAGGAGCTCTCTCTGGGGGCTCTCAAGGACATCAGCATTCGTTGCAATGAGGGGAAAGCTGTTTTCCGGAAAATCGGATCCAAAGCTGAGCAGAGCTTGATACTGGCTGCACTCATGCCGCGCAATGTTCGCTACCACAACAGGCCTCTCGGCAAGGCCGCCACTCGCATTCGTATCCTCATGGGCTACCGCTGAAGAATCCACGACACAACCTTCGCGAGTTGGCAATACAAAACATTCAAGAGATGCGACACATTCTGGACTCTGTCATACCCCTAATTTAGGAGCGCTATCGAGTGGCAAACGCAAAGAGCGAGGATGAATCCAAGTCTGAAGATGACGATGGCTCATCGAAGATTGTGATTGTTCTCTTCAAGTCTGACACATGCGCTTTCTGTCCGCGAGCTGAAGAGGTTGTACGTGATACTATCCAGAATTTCTCGCCAGAGTCCTTTAAGCTCAGAATCGTCAATGTAAGCGAGAATCCAGAGGTCGCAGAAGAGTTCGGAATCGTGGCATTGCCTACGACGATGATCGGAGGCGTTTCAATCATAGGTATCCCCGAACCTGAGATGCTGATGAAGATGATTATGGGTGCTGGGGTTTCGAAGATGAGAGGTGCAAGAAAATGAGCAACTTTACCATAGAACGTGTGAATACGGGAGTTCCAGGCTTGGACGAGCTTGTGGAGGGTGGGTTTCCAAAGGGAGATACCATCCTTGTCGCGGGCAAAGCTGGAACCGGGAAGAGCGCGCTCGCAATCCAGTTTCTGTATAACGGTGCGCTGCAATACGGAGAGGCCGGCGTTTTAGTGACGTTGGAAGAACCCCCTCATCTCATCAAGCGGAATATGATGATTTTTGGAATGGACCTTGCGAAGCTGGAGAAGGAGCGCAAACTGGCAATAGTTGACCTATCACCTTCCAAGGAAGTGACTCCTGTCACCATGGGCGAATTTCCAAGCTTTGACCTCTCGGGCTTGGAAGCAATCATCATGAGTCATGTGAAGAAACTGAAGGCAACGAGGGTTGTAATCGACACACTCTCAATCTTGGCATACAAATTCCGAAGCAGAGACATTCTTCGTGAGGAATTCTTCAAACTTACAGCTAATATAACCAAGAGTGGTGTCACCCTACTCCTGACAAGTGAGATTCCTGAACACCACCTCGGGCTAGGAGTCTTTGATATCGAGGCCTTTATGGCTAGCGGTGTCTTAGTGCTATACTACGAGAAAATTAGCGATACTCTGCGGTCTAGATCAATAGAGGTGTTGAAGTTAAGAGGATCGAAGCACAGCTCTAGGATACACCCGATGAGGATCACAGAAATAGGGGTCAGAGTGTTTCCGGGAGAGATAAGTCCCGGTGTTTAATGTATAAATCGAGTCTGAGGTGCCTATGTTGGGAAAGAACGAGTCCAAGAGTCCCTGCATTGGTAAGCCCAAAACAGCGCGTCCCATGATGGCTGATTTCGTCCAGTTCGGGCAATTGACACAGGTGTCTTGCATGCTTGTAGGCCCGCTTGGATCTGGGAAAACTACTTACGCCGAGGCATTTCTGGCAGACGGACTGAAGCTTGGTTTCCCCGCAGTCTACGTGACTACTGATGTTTCTCCACGCGTAGTGAGAAATGACATGAGCCGGCATGGTTGGATTATCGAGCGCTGCGAATCATCTGGACATTTCGTATTCATCGATGGATACTCGGAGCGGATGGGAGCTCCCATTGCCAGTGGTGCTCGCTCTCTTGCGAAGGTGGAAGACATCACGGAACTGGGTATAGTTCTCTCCGGGGTTCTAGAGAACATGGTGTGCGCGCGAGTAGTCATCGACAGCCTCTCAACCTTGATACTGCATTCAAATCCTGCAACAATGCCCAGATCAGTTCAGCGACTTGGCGGACGTGTTACACAGAACTCTCACAGTATCATGTTCATTCTCGAGGATGGTGTCCACGACGAGAAGACATACGCAACCTACTCGTATCTTGTGGACGCAGTCCTACGTTTCAGAATTGATGAAAGCGGCTCCGAACCCGCTCACCAAGTGAGGATGGATCGGATGCGGAGCACTGAAGCCTCAAGAGAATGGCATGACTTCGTTATCGGTTCTCCGTGAAAGCTTTTAATGGTGTAATGCCAGAGTCAGCCTGACCCATGGGAGAGGTGTAAGTGGAGTCTATTATAGTCGCTGCACTAAGGGATATTCTGTGTGCATCCATGTCCCTCGACGATGGTCTCTCCACAATTCAACAGATGGTCGGTGATGATGCGGTTACTGCTTTTGAAGTTGCACGTGCGATAGAGGAGATCATTCTCCGGCGCCCCAGCCTTGCGAGTAACAAACTTATGGAGATATCAATCAAGCTCGCTTCTGACAAGAATACTATGCTTCCGGATATGCTGATGCTCCTTGACACACGATACGTAAGTGCACACAGTCGTGTCGAAACTGAGATACTTCCCGACAAAGCTGCGATTCCGAAGTTGTTGGACCTCTTGGGAAACCTCTCGGATGCAATAGAGTCATCACTTAGGTTGAACCTGCGGCCGCTCCTTCCGTTTCTTGCTGATGAATTACTCGCGACACTTAACGCAGTTCATTCCCGCGCCCACAAGGCGTCAACCGCTCTTGCTCTGAGGGAAATTCATTACTTAACTTGGATTCTGACTAATGCAGGACTATTCGAAGAGGCCGAGGCTCTCCTGAATCGCCTAACAGTTCTCGCAAAGGAGATGAAAATCCACGACCTCTGGTTTGATGCATCTCTTGATGAGGCTGGAGCTCTTACGGAGTTGGCCATGTTCAATGAGGCTCGAGAAATTCTGCAGGAACTCAGGTCACTAGCTGATAAACAAAAGGATCCAGTTCGACAAGCCGCAGTTGCGTTGCAGCTCAGCATCACCGAAACAAGAGATGATTCAGTTTCTCACGAAGAAGCCCGGAAATCGGGTGATAACGCAGCAGAATTGGTTCAGAAGATTCTGGATTCCGGGAGTGACGGCAGCGGGGGATTGGGTCTGGCGCAACTCATTATCGGCTCCAACATCTTGGCAAACGGCTGGCGATTAGCAGTTCCACAAGCACTCGAGAGACTTGAATCCGGACTAGAAGTGTTTGAACAGATTGAAGAACCTGATACAGCGCAGTCACTTCTCTTGGCCAAGTGCTTGTCGGATTTGGGATTCGCTCACGGACTTATGAGAGACCATGAGAGTGTCACCAAAAGCATAGAATATCTTGAGAGGGCCAAGACATGCCTTCGAAGCCTTGAGAAACACAGCTATGATTCCAGTGTGGATGTAGCTAGATGCGAGCATGCGATTGGATGGATCTGCCTTGGAACCGACTCTGATGAACTATGGCCAGTAGGACTGAAGGCATTTCAGAACGCAGTCAAAGCCAGAGAGAATCTACGGGATGAGGGTGCAGTTTCCGAGCTCGAGCTTGTTGGTAGCAAGATGGGACTAGCGCTCTCGCAGATGAGGCTTCTAGAACGTGCTGAGAGTGATGATGAGGACATCATTCGTGAAACCTTGGTCCAGTACATACCGCTTTTTCCCACAGATACTCGTTCAGTTGCTGAGGCTGCAATTACAACTTACAATCTTGTATGGCTAGCAACTAGGCACGGAGCAGCACTGCCTGACAGGCTCCTGAGGTTGCTTGACGATTTGGACCGAATGTTCTCTGATGCGCGGACCCATTCCGACTCAATTTTCTTCCAAGGTGCTTTCCTCGTGGTGCCTTTCGTGAATGCATCTTGGCAAGCCCTCTATGATCGAGCTAGTCAGATGACCGAGGACACATTCGAGCTCTCAGACGCATCTTTTGTCGTGGCAGCGCTGGCGAAATCGAAGATGAATATCGATGCACTGAGTCTTGAGTCAAGTGTTCGCATCCTGCAGCCCGTGACTGAGGATTTGCAGAGTGCCGACCCCCTCCTCGCGCAATACTGGACTGGTCAGACTTCGTTGGCAAGAACAGTGAAAGCGTTCTATCAACAGAAGGATTTCTCAGAGCTTGCTAGTGGTCTTTATGAATCAGCGGTGAACCTAAGGATGGTTGACTTGGTGAAGCCGACCTCCGGAGAATCGGTGGAGTTCATCCGGGCAACATCACTCTCCCTTTCCAGAGTTTTGATGCGCTTTGCTATCGCCTTGGAGCATCGATACGATGTTAAGATTGACAAGAAGCAATACAATGATGTGCCTGATGACGTTGTCTTTGATCAGATTGATTTCGTTCTTGCAGAAGACTGGCTTGGACTTATGAAGATCGCAGAAGCCTATCTTGAGATGGTTGAAACGTCTGAAACTGTGCGTGCCGAACCCTACCTCAATGCTGTCTTCTCGAACGTGGCCCGCGCGCTTAGAATGATGGACAAGGTAGCACTTGTTGATCGACGAGTACTTTCGTTTCTAGGCGATGCAATGAACAAACGTTACTACTTGCGAAGTTGATAACGCAAGTAGATGGAGCAACTAGCTATTATTCATCGTGGCTTCTCTGTAGCCTCCGCTCTTGGCTCCCCAGGTGGCCCAGCCAGAAGTGGATGTTCTAATTTCGGTTGCCAGACCGAAGGACTCACGCACGGGAATTTCCGCGGTTATTCTATAGAGGCCCCTCTCCGAGTCTATCTCGAGAACTTGACCCTTGCGCCTTGCCAATATTGCAGTCAGATTACCAACATGTTCCTCCGGCGCGCTGATCTCTAGACGAGTCCAAGGTTCCAGAACAACTGGGTTTCCTGCTTGAATGCTCTTCCTTGTGGCCTGAAGTAGTGGCTGGGTTATCTCTCGCCACGAAGATTCGGGACCTTCGACTCGAATCTTGGCTTCATCAATGACCACTACCAGTCTACGCATTCTCTCCCCTGCCACAGGCCCACTGCGGATGATTGCTCGGAACCCCTCCCTTATCCATTCCGCTTCGTCGGATGTTGGTTCAATCTTTCCTGTTGAATCAACCAAGTAACACCCAGAGATGTGTTGTGAATCCAGCAGTGTTCCGTACGCTGCAAGATCTTGTCCTTCCTTGAACAGCAGTGCACGCACGGTGAACTCACTCGTGGTGGCATCTCCATCTGAGCATCCATCTCCGTCTGCTGTTAGCTGTTCTTTGAGCAGGACCATCGGTTTGCCCAGCACAATTTCTATCCCTACGCGCGTAAGCTTCTCAACACTGATCTCGATGTGAAGCTCTCCAGCTCCTGACAGAAGCATCTCACCTGTTTCTGGATTCGTTTCGAACACAAGTGCTGGGTCCGTTTCCGCGAACTCAGCGATTGGTTGCTGTATTGAACTTAGATTAGCCAGAGCCTTCGGCTCTATGGTATACGTGACCACAGGTTCCGTTGGGTACTGCAGCTCGCTCATCGGAATGATTCCTTCTTGGCCCTTCTCCACGAGAGTATCTCCGACAGCTAGGTTTCTCACGCCAGTTATGAATGCCAGATTCCCTGCTGGCACTGATGGTAGGGCTATCCGTAGCTTGGACATGAAGAGACCGACTTGCAGTGTCTTTCCATGTTCTTTTGTCCGAACATTCACGAGTGGACTTCCCCGTTGTAGAGTTCCCGAGAATACCCTAACAGCTGCAACTAATCCCGCATGTCTATCGGGTTGGACATCTCCTACGAGGAGAACGCAAGGACCTGCAGTGGAACACTTCACGAGACCTGTTCCCACCTTTGTTTTGACATCGCCTTTCCAAAAGCTAGGAATGCGATATGCCTGTGCACGAACAGGGTTCGGGCAAACATCAACAACTGAGTCTAGTATAACTTCCGCGACCGGATATTTCTGAGAGAGGACTTGTCGATCCTCGCCTTGATAGACCTCGACAATCTCCTCAATGATTTCAACAAACGCATCTGCCAAATCTGCAGGCTTCGTGCTCCCTCCTGCTCTTGACTTCAGTGTGCCAAGACCCACGCCCCACTTGTCTAACGCGGAACCGACGCACAGAGACCCTCTACTGAAAGAGACCTCCCAACTCTCCAGAAGGTCGTCCCCGAGGTATTTACCGAGCATGGCATTAAACTCTCTGACGGTCTTGTTGATTTCTTCAGCCACTTTTCTGGGTCCGAGCCTTCTTTCTTTGATGAGTCGGTCAACCTTGTTTACAAACAACGTTGGTCGTACGAGTTCATCCATCGCCTGTCTTGTCACGGTCTCAGTCTGAACCATTATTCCTTCAACAACATCGACAACGATGATTGCACCATCCGTCAGCCTCAGTCCTCTAGTGACGTGGCTTGAGAAGTCGATGTGTCCTGGCGTGTCTATCAGGTGGATAAGATGCTCTTGGTCTTCCTTCTGGTGTATTAGTGTTATCCCGGATGCCTTGATGGTTATGCCTCTCTCTTGCTCTATCAAGTCGTAGTCCATCAGTCTGGCTGTTGCCGCGATATCTTTCGAGAGAAGACCGGAGGCTGCTATCAGGGAGTCCGTGAGAGTTGTCTTTCCATGATCGATATGTGCAATGATAGTACAGTTTCGAATCTGCTCTGTGCCTTCAATGAGACCAACTGCGCGCTCATTAACGAATTTCTTGTAGATGCGAGACAACTAATTTCTACCTGACCTTCTTCTCATAGTCCGAAACCGGTATGATCGTTTCTTCATTGCACTTACTGCATTGAAATGTGACTGCTTTCTTGGTCCTGTTCGCTTCCTTTCGTAGGGGTTGTCCACACTTGCACACGAAACCAGCAAGGTATGCAGGATTACCCACGACAAGTCCATGCGGGGGAATATCCTTGGTCACCACTGCTCCACTGCCAATCATGCAGTATTCTCCCAGAGTTATGTTACAGATAATGACTGCATGAGCACCAATCGAGGCTCCGCGTTTTACCAGTGTCTTCGAGACCTCCCATGACTCGCCGAAGGCTCGAGGATACATGTCATTGGTGAAGGTCATGTGAGGTCCAAGGAACACATCGTCTTCAATTGTCACTCCTTGGTACACAGAAACGCCATTCTGAATCTTCACGTTGCTGCCTATCTTGACTTCCGCATCGATGTACACTCCTTTGCTAAGGATGCAGTTCTGTCCAACAATGGCAGTTCCCCTGACATGTGCGAAGTGCCAGACCTTAGTTCCCTTTCCAATCTGAGCCCCATCATCGACTACAGCTAAGGGGTGAATGAAGACATCACTCATTTGATTCACAGCGCATGTTCAACCTTGGACGGAGTTAACTCTTGCTCTTTTTCTTCTTTTTGCGCTTCTCTTTCGTAAGCGGTGACGCCCAGAGCGTGCCCTTGTACACATCACTCGGGGGGCATCCCACGCATTTGTCCGATATGTAGCGGGTACAATCACGGCAAACCCTGCCGCATGGGCTTGCACCGCTCTTCTTGCTCTTCGGTGATAGGTCGATTTGCAGATATTTCGGAACCACGGGGGCATTGCCGAACCAGCTCTCTGACCTTCTCACTCCGTCCTCCGTCCGCATGCTACAGGTTCCCAGTATTGACTCGAGCGAGAAGGTGTCCTCTGCCACCATGACCGCGAAGAGATTGTAACGCCCCGTCACTGGAGCAAGCATCAACAGTCGCGGGCAGTGCGCGTACCTCTTCTCTATTCGGTCCGCCACTTCCATGCTCTCGGTTTCAAGACCTATGAACAGAACCTTGGCATCAACCTCCTCAGCATTCACTGCCGCAGTGACCTGCACCAGTTTCTTGCCTACTAGCTTGTCAAGTCGCTTGCTGACTGCGACATGTGACATCCCAAGTTTCTTACCAATCTCAGATAGACTGGTCCTACCGTTCTCCATCAGGATCGAAACCAGTTTCTTGTCCACGTTATCCATAGAGCTTCTTGGCATGTGATGTTCCTCTGAGGTTTTTGGGCTGCAAAAGGCAACCCCTTGAGTTACAAAGGGTAACTAGCTCTGTATTAATGGTTACGGTGGAATCAAGATTGGGGATATCGTGCTTCCATCTCAGAGAGTTCTTGCTTTATCCCAATCGTGGCTATAGACATGGGCGTTGACGGACAGAGTGGTTATTGTGCCTGTAGGAATTCCTGTTCCTTCAGACACGTGTCGTAGAAGCTCTCCCAATGCATACACATTTGCAGGCCATGCGCCGTACATGTCGTTGGACCGGATAGTCACAGACAGGTCCAGTACCCCTTCACGTTCCATGAAGACGAAGTGATTCAGACACGGAACCTCGTCAGCCTTGATGTCCTTCCTTGGGTCCCATGTGGAGGCAACGGCTCTCCTTGAGTGAGGACTCTTCTTGAGCTTGGAAATTATGAAATCAATCTGGTTGATGGTCTCTGAACCCCATGCGTTCAGACGCTCACCATAGGTATACTCGAAGTCCATCCTGTCCGGGTTAAGCAATTGCGTGGCATACTTGTCGTGCAGCACTTTCTCGCTGAAGGGGTAGTCTTCGCTCACTCTCTCAGTGTATGGGTCGACCACATGGATGAGCATGTTCCCGTGCCATCGCGTTTCAATCCCCCTCTCATCAAGACGCGACATACCGCTCTCCATTATTTTCCTGATCGCTCGGCGCCATCCATCAACAGGTGTCTTGACTTTTAGATACACTGGCACAATGCTCATCTCGCTCTCTGACATCCGAGTCGCACCCTCTATTCTAGGTTTTGCATCCTGTTTCGAGCTTCGCAAGGATACGATTCGGTCGACCGATAGCATTTCCCAAATCGCGCCAAATCCCCGGCCACTTCTGTTTCATATGTTGGTACCATTCACTAGAAAGATGTTCGTCTACTGCATCTCAAGTCGAACAAAACGCCCATGTTCGAGTTCACAGCGAAACAGGAATTTGTAGGAGTTTATGTGTAGCGTGACAGCACAATGGTGTGTGCATCATGACCTGCCCTAGACGCATTAGAATTCCACTAGAAGTTCATTCTCGATGCGACAAGCTTTTTATTCAGCGCCAACAAATTGGCAATGGCCCGTCGCTCTTGGGAGCGGAGGGTGTGTTGAGCAGCCGCCGGGAGGACTACTGATTTCGCCATCTACAGTGTACTTGATAACTCAGGAGAATTGCGCTAACTGCCCAGCAGCAAAAGCGGTTGTTCACGAAGCCTTGTCTGATACTGATGTTCCTGTGAAGATCATCAATCTAGACGACATGGATCCTGACCTTGAGTTTCGACTTCTTGAGAATCAGTTGTTCGTCGCCTCCACTCCGAGCATCATCATTGAGAGAGGCAGCACCCTGAAGATGATTCACAGCGGCGAAGTGCCCACGATCGACCAAGTCCGTAGTGCAGCTGGAGTTAGCTAGGCATGACCGACATCAACACGTCAATCACAGACGACCTAGCAAATCTTGGCGCTCGTGAGAAGAAGATGCCTAGGGTTCGTACTACTAGCAGTACCATGGAACCCTTTGCGGCACAGCGAATCATTGAGAATCTGATGTTGGAGGCACGCCTGCTTCGCGCAGATGCACAGCTTGTGGCCATGAAGGTCATGGACCGAATCGTGGCGTCTGGCATCAAGTTCCTCTCAGGTCCGCTGATTCGTGAGATGTGCAACAGCGTGCTTGCAGAACTGGGACTTGAGAAGGAGCGCATACTGTACACTCGTGTCGGTATTCCTATGTATGACCTGAACCTTCTGATCAATGACCCTGGAGCACACACATCAAATGCTAATCTCATGCGAAACCCAGAGACCATCGCTAAACTCGTTCATGACCAGGTGATGGAGCAGCACACTTACCTCTCGATTCCTCCTCATCTTGCAGATGCGCACCTGAAGGGCGACATATACATCAAGGACCGCGAGTACTTCTCCACGCGCGATTATTGCGCGACCTGGGACATGAGGCAGGTTCTCCTCCTAGGGATTGCACCCGATGGGCTCGGCGGAATGCATTCCAGTGCTGCAGGACCCGCCCAGCATCTTCCAGTCGCAGTCAATCATTCAGCTATCTGGCTTGCCGCGGCGCAATCATCGTTTGCTGGCGGCCAAGGTTACTTCTACTTCAACACATTTCTCGCCCCCTACATGAAGGGCCTTTCCTACAAGAAGATCAAGCAGGCCGCGCAACAGCTAATCTTCACGCTCACGCAGCAGTATGTGGCCCGAGGCGGTCAGGTCATCTTCTCCAGCGTTGACCTCACACCAGGCATTCCCAAGATAATGAAGGATGTTCCTGCAGTCTTGCCTGGCGGAAAAGTCACCGAGCAGACCTATGGCGACTTTGAAGACGAGGCTCGCCAGTTCTTCAATGCGTTCATGGAGGTCATGATTAAGGGTGACATGAAGGGCAAGGGCTTCAACTTCCCGAAGCCGAACATTGTCCTGCGTAAGGAGTTCATGAAGCCTGAGTTCGACGAGTCGTGGCGGCTTGTGGGCGAGCTGACTGCCAAGTTCGGGAGCCCGTACTTTGAGAACTACCTTAACTGGAGATCCACAATTGAGGCTGGGTGCAGCAGTTGTTGTTCGCACCTGTGGACTGCCAGTAGCGACGAGGAGCTTGAGGAGTTCCTTTCAGGGAATATGGTCTTTGGGGCGTCTCAGATGGTCACGGCAAACTTCGGTCGCGCGGCGTGGGTTGGTCGGAGCGACGAGGACCACTTCTTTGCTAAGGTGGATGAGTATCTGGAGTTGAGCAAAGAGGTCATTCTGGAAAAGAAGCGCCTGATGGATAAGCTAATCGCCAGCGGAAGTGTGCCGTTCTACACTCAACCGAAACCCAATGGCGACCCGTTGATTGACATGAGCACGCGGGAGTTCTTGTTGGGAACAGTTGGCTTTACCGAGATGACGGAAATCGCCGTTGGCTCTCCCCTCCACGAGCGTGAGGGCACTCGCTTCGGCATCAAGGTCCTGAAACATCTCAAGAAGCGAGCTAAGGAGTTTGAGAAAGAGACCGGTCTGAGCTTTGGGGTAACTCGTACACCAGCTGAGAGTGCCGCAGGTCGTCTGGCGTTGAAAGACTACAAGGCCTATCCCGGAATCAGGAAGTACCTCAAGGGCGAAAACCCGAATGTCTACTACACCAACAGCACAACGTTGGATGTAGCCTCAGACTTGCCGCTGAGTGACCGAATCAAGAAGGAAGGGATGTTCCACCCGTACATGGACGGTGGCGCGCTGACACATGTCTATCTAGGTGAAGCTAATCCGGATCCCGACGCTCTGTGGGAGCTCACAAAGAAGATTGCCACATCGACACTTTCCTCTTACTGGAGTTTCACCAAGGATGTTTTGCAATGTCCGATGTGCAATTACCAGTCCGGTATCGACTGGAGAACCATGAAGTTCAACTCCGTTGAGGAACTGAATCAGATTCCCTGTCCTAGATGCGGATATGTTGGGGTGGAAATCTTCTCCAGAATTACTGGGTACGTCCAAGGAATTTCCACGTTCAACCCAGCAAAACAACAAGAGTTCCTGGACAGACACAGGTACACCCTCTAGCTCGAGTGCTAAGCTGCAAGTGGGGGCTTATTCGCAGAAAGTCAACAGCAGAAGATTCCCATTCTTCGACAGGTTGATTCTGGTCTTCAGTGGTATCACCTAGATGGTGGGCATGCAGGAATAATCTGCTGCCCTTTCTCTGAGAGTGCGGGTCATCGATGAAAGTCCAAGGGTTGTGGGAGTGCGCTTCGTGGACGCTACTCCCGCAAGGACTTCCATCTCCAAGGGATGTCATGATTCAACCTTTCATGCCCATTTCGGAGGTTCTAGTTGACAGAGGGCGCATGTGGGTTTTCTAAGGGGTGCAGTTTATCGCATTTGGTTTCAGCTAATCACAACCTCTCTCTTTGGACGATACAAGAAATCTAGCCAAGAATGCACCGATCACGAGTACCGTGCAACTATGACGGTTCCAATACATCTAGATATGTTAAGAAATGGCTTAGGAGATTCTCCAGGTCCTCTACTTTCTTTACTCCGGTAAGAACGAGCTTGCCTGAACCAAACGCTAGAACCGTCATTCGCGAGTTTCGCTTGTGGAAAATTAGTCCCGGAAAGGTTTCAGGGATATAGGTCATTTGATCATAATAGCATTCTGACAGCTTTTCAATGTCTAGCTCCCTTGCCAGGTTTGCAGTGGCTACAATATTCCATACTGCCAGCTTGAAATCGTACTGTTCTATAATGCCAGCCTTCTCTAGTTCTCGAAGGACTGCTTTCTTTGCTTCATCTATTTCCTCAAAGCTCTTTGCCCCGGCAAACGCAATAATCCCGGATTGGTAGAATATGACAGCGATATCTGGACTCTCGAGCCGAAAGGATAGATTGCTGCTTACAAGGCTCTTTCTCTTTACGTGGAACAACCTACTAATAAGCCCTAAATCGAGTTGAAGCCCTGTCCTTATTGCTCCGAGGATGCTCTGTATCTCACATACAACCATGGTGAGAGTTCTCCAATTGGCTGGTCAATCCAAATATGTTTCTAATAGTCTGCCGGTGAAATGGCATTTTAAGGCGAATGAATGGTTCTGACCATTGATGTTCAGTTCTAGATGCAGGGCATCAGCTTGAAAAAAAACTCGAAATCGCGTTTCAGACATTCCTATATCAGGCAATGACTGTATCTCAAGAACCACACGCAAAAAGGAGTTTACATCATGGTAAAATGGCATCGCTGATGCTCCGAAACAGCATAAGCCGTTTATGGACGGATGCAGGAAATGATGAACTTAATGAAACATGTCTTCAAGGAGATTAGCAGATGGGAGCCAACAGGGCTGGCTTGGTTCCCGTTTTCTGAGATTGGTGGTCATCGATGAGAGTCCAAGGGTTGTGGGAACGCACTTCGTGAACGCTACTCCCGCATGGACTTTCATCTCGAAGGGATGTCGTGATTCAGCCTTATGTTCTCATACAATGAAATCGATTTGGTCCTAGACTACTCACTAGACGCCATTCTCATGAAAACGGCCTAAGCTTGGAATTCTCCGGATCAAATCGGGGCAACAGAGATGCAGGAAGCTCTTTGAAGAAGGAAATCGTCAACAAGCATGCGCGAAAGTAGTGATTGCTGATGAGGATTGAAATCGTCAACGTTGTGGCAACTTCAGACATTGGTGAAAGCATCGATCTTGATGAGATTTCTCGGATGCCACAAGTTATTTACAATCCTTCAAAGTATCGCTGTGCCTATTTCAAGGATGATGGAATGCAAGCCAAGGTTTCCATATTCCCCTCTGGGAAGATGATTGCGGTAGGAGCGAAGAGTGAAGAAACTGCGCGAAGAGATCTGCTACACGTAACTCAATTATTGGGCGTCAACATAGGTACGATAAAGGTCGAGATTCGAAATGTCGTTGCTACTGTGGATCTAGAAACTGCTATCAATCTTGAAGCTCTTCAAGACGTGGTTCCAGGAATTATCTATGAACCAGAACAGTTCCCTGGCGCAATCTTCAGGCCTGCGCGTCATCCTGTGACAGTCCTGATTTTTGGTTCAGGTAAGCTGGTCCTGGCAGGCTTGAAGACTTCTGAGTCGTTGTCTGATATAGTGCAGAATATTGTTCAAGAACTAAACCTAAGGGATTTCGCATAAATTATGACTTGATTCGCGAGATCCCCACACATACTATTCACTTTGACCTGACAGCTAATGTGAACTAATCGTTTGAAAGTTCTTCTTGAATTGATCTAAACTGATCCAAAGCAGATTCCAGGTTTTCAATAATGTCAGCGGCTATTACCTCAGGTTCAGGTAAGCTATCAATATCCTCAAGACTCTCATCCTTTATCCAGAGAATGTCAAGGTTCGCCTTGTCTCGTTGGATGATTTCATCATATGTGAATCTTCTAAAGCGTTCTGTTTCAGTACGATTATATCTGTTGGATGGATTATAACACTCTATGAACTCTACAAGGTCCTCATACACCAAGGGACTGACTATCAACGTAAAGTGTTTGTTTGTTCTCAAATCGTATATCCATAGTTCTTTGGTCCATGGTGTTTCACTAGCTGGTTTTCTATCGAAGAATAGGACATTCGCTTTCACACCTTGCGCATAGAACACCCCTGTAGGGAGTCTTATCAGCGTATGCACATCACATTCAGCAAGTAATTTGCGTCTGACTGTTTCTCCTGCTCCTCCCTCAAATAGTACGTTATCCGGCACAACAATTGCTGCCTTACCCCCTATCTTCAATAAACTCTTGACATGCTGCAGAAAATTGAGTTGCTTATTTGTCGTTGTAGCCCAGAAATCTGGTCTTTCATAAGTCAGTGATGTCTTAGTGGCCTGCCCTTCTGCATTCATGATTTTGATACTACTTTTTCTACCAAAAGGCGGATTAGTTAGAACGATGTCGAAATGCTCTCCAGGATGCGACATGAGACTATCCTTAACAGCAATAGGTCCTTTATTCTCATAATACCCACCAATTCCGTGCAAATACAAGTTCATGAGGCAGAGTCTAGCTGTTTCTGGTACAAGCTCCCATCCCTTGAATGTCTTCATCTTTAAGAACTCTTTCTGGTCCTTGTCTAGCTTATATTGTGAAGAAAGAAATCCATGACCTGCCAGAAAGAAGCCTCCTGTACCACAAGCTGGATCACATATTGTCCTATTTGGCTCTGGTTGTATTACTTCAACAATGGCTTTAATGAGTGGTCTAGGAGTGAAATACTGACCTGCCCCACTCTTAATATCCTCTGCATTCTTTTGAAGCAGACCCTCATAGATATCGCCCTTAACATCTACCTTCAAACCCATCCAGACTTCTCCATCGATTAGATTATTCAGTCGTTTCAACTTTGCTGGATCTTGAATCTTGTTTGATGCACGTCTGAAAATATCTCCTAAAATTCCAGCCTCTTTGCCTAGTTTGTCAAGAACATGTCTATAATGTTGTTCAAGATCAACACCATCAAGATTTCTTAATGACTCCCAATTAAAACCTGAAGGAATAATGGATTTTCTATTGTATGGAGGCTTAGTCTGTTCATCAGCCATCTTGAGGAATAGGAGATACGTCAGTTGTTCCACATAGGCGCCATAACTAACTCCATCATCTCTTAAGACATCACAATAATTCCATAATCTTTGAACAATTGAACTCGCATTATTTCGACTCATTCACACTAACCTCTTTTGCACCGACTGCTTTTCTTTTTTGATTCTACTAAGTAAGGCTTCAGCTGGTTCATCCTTTGCATTCTGTTTAACCAACTGCCCTCGAAAAGCTGAGCGGAGAATTGAGTGTTTCAAATTCTCGGCATACTGATGACTCTGTTCAAGATTTCTAAGAGAATTAGAGGCTACCGATAAGTGACGATCAAGAGTATCTACAATCACCTGCTGTTCTGCTTGTGGTGGAATTGGCACTTTCGTGCTACGAAGACGGTTACCTGTAATAGCATTAAATGTGGTTCCTGTGCTTTGTCGAATAAAATTGTTCTTTAGTGCACGAAATAGATTGAGGGTGAACGAGGTTTGAGTGCTGTCTTTTGGTCTAACAGCAGCTAATCCCCGTCCTATACAGGCTCTTTCAGGACAGATATTTGTATCTCCAACAGGAGCTCTTACTGAAAGGAGCACATCTCCTTTTTCAGCAATTCTTATCGGTTCACTACACCATCGGTCAATCTTCGGGTATAATAATCCAAATTCTTTGCTTCCTTGGAAGAAAGGTAGCCCAATCCCATCTTTGTTATAGGTTGAAGATGGTGGCGATTGGCCGAGTATGATATCAAACGCATCGCCAGCTCTTTTCCATTCCCATGAATCCGGGAGCCGCTCTGGTGCTGATTCAGAATGCTGAACTGGTGGGTATTGATTCGATTTTCTCCATTTGGCTGTTAAATCTCCTCTGAATGCGCTTCGAAGAAGAGAACTTCTGTATTGCTCTGCATTCACCTTGCTTGCAGATAGTGATCTCACACCTGCATCCAATCTACCAAAGAGTTCGTCAATTTTGGAAACGATGCGTCTTTGTACATTAAGGGGTGCTAAGGGAATTGAAAGGTTTGAGAGTTTTGTGGCATTCACATTGGGCTGTCCAATGCCTACCTTGCTTTGACTGATTTGAATCCAATAGAGCTGGGACTGAAAGTAATAATAAACGTATTTTTTGGAAATCAAATCATTTAAGATAACGCGGATAAGATAAGAGGCGAATACAGACTCTGGAATGTGTGATGGGATCATATAGCTTTTGCCAACGGTAGCTCCTGTTCTCGCAAATACTATATCCCCTTCATCAAGCAGGTATTTTGAGATTTTGTCATCATCTATACTGCAATATGGAACAGTTTTCCAATTCACTTTTCCATCTTGGATGTCTGTAATCCTAAGCATATGTGGTCCTATTGGTTTTTCATCTGCACTTGCTGTGTAACCATAATGAATCTTATTTGAAATTTCTCCAATGCGTGTCCATATCCATGAATTTGGAATATCATATTCCTCGGAACTCATTGCACCAGCACCTCATTAAGGTCTTCCAAAATTCTATTGAACTCCTCGCCAAATATCTGAAAGGCACGATATGCACCGCCTTTATGTTGAAATGGAACATTCTCGAAATCTTCAATTTCAATACTCAACGATTGAGCGACATGGTCCCTTATCATCTCTAACCATTCCAACTGCTCAGAAGTAAACTCTTTTCCACGACGTTCTTGCTCAGTCAACCAGTCATTGAACCTCTCTTCAACTCCTTCGTAGAATGGAGCTAAATCTTCACTTTCACCCAATGCATATCTGATGAGCGATATGATATCTGTCAATAGCTTCCTAGCACCGGCCCCATGCACTCTTGACTTCTCAATCCTTTCATAAGCATCCCAGAGAAGTTTAGAAGTTAGACTGTATGGAGGCTTCTGCAATACCTCTGCAAGTTCTTTGATTGCTTCATAGGTCAGGTTTCTCTGTCCATATGGCTTACTGTATATAATCTGAAGTGCAAGTAATTCGTCCTTGTTTTCTTCAATGAAATTCTTGAAGCTGCTAACGATTTCTTTTGCTCGTTCTGTCGAAGCCTCATTAAATCCTGCATAGAGTACTTCGTCTCGACTTATAGTGTCAATAGTTTGTTCACTTCGCTTCTTAATCTCAATCAATATATGTCGAAGTTTGGGCCTGTCAAATGGTTTGCACCCTATTTTCACAAGGGCTTCTTTTGCCGCTTCTTGTTGTCCCTCATCTGGTTCAACTACATCAAACATTTCTTGAGCCTTTTCTATATGCTTGTCAGGGTCTATTGCATCAAGAAGACCATTAACAAGATCATTGAGGGATCTACCATCAGATGCTTTCGCCATTTCCTTTTCATCATTAGATGAAATCTTCTCATCTAACCGAGAAAGTCTACTTGCTAATGATGATATACTGTCTTCATCCCTCTTTCCTAAAGCGATATGATTCAGAAGCTGCTCAAACGAAACATACGGTTTCCTTTCCAAAGAACGTGAATCGGTCTTATCATGCTCTGTTACTCCCACCGCATCAACTATCACAAAGTGTGTCTTGTGTGAAGTATCAGGTGTCACACTCTTCATTTCAGTGGTTGGTATGACACGTGTACCTCGCCCTTTCATCTGTTCAAAATACACTCGGGATTTCACATCTCGCATGAATAATAGACACTCAACGGGTTTGATATCAGTCCCAGTTGATATCATGTCTACTGAAACAACAATGCGAGGGTTGTATGAATTTCTAAAGCTCGCAATTAATCGCTCAGGGCTTTCTCCTGTTGTCTTGTACGTGATTTTCTTGCAGAATTCATTCCCCTTTCCGAATTCCTCTCTGACGATATGTAGAATATCTTCAGCATGAGAGTCATCTTTAGCGAAGATGATGGTCTTTGGGACATGAGTTCTTCCTGGAAAGATCTCAGTGAACAACCTGTCTTTGAATGTCTTGATTATCAAACGAATTTGATCTGGTGCCACCACATCTCTGTCGAGCTGTTTCGAATCATATTCTAGGTCTTCATCCAGTTGCTCCCATCTCAATTTCCGTGTCAGTTTATCTCGCTTATCGATATACTGCTTGGCCTCAACCTTACTTCCTTTTTCAGAGATCTGTGTTGAAATCCTGTAGATATCATAGTCCACATTCACTCCATCGGCGACAGCCCTTTCATGTGAGTATTCAGTAACCAGATTCTGTTTGAAGAATCCGAGAGTCTGCTTGGAAGGTGTTGCTGTCAATCCGATCAGGAATGCATCAAAGTATTCTAGAACCTGGCGCCAAAGGTTGTAGATTGATCTATGACATTCGTCAGTGATAATGAAATCGAAGGTTTCTATTGGAATATCTGGATTGTAGACAACATCTCGTGGATCGCCATCAAGAGCCATTTCGAATTGGGATTCTTCTTCATTCTCAGGATCCAATTCTTCCCCTCGTAACATCGAGTATACTCTTTGGATGGTTGATATGCATACACGACTCACCTTGTCAATCGTGTTGGATTTAAGATGTTGAACATTGTACAGTTCGGTGAACTTTCTCCCATCATCCGGAGTTTTATACTGTTGAAACTCTTGATACGTTTTTATACCCAAATTCGTTCTGTCAACAAGGAATAGAATTCGTTTCGCTTTAGCGAATTTTACTAGTCGGTAGCATGATGTGACAGCTGCGAAAGTCTTACCACTCCCTGTAGCCATCTGGATTAATGCTCTGGGTTTGGACTCGGAGAAAGACGTTTCCAAATTTGTTATTGCATCAATCTGGCAGTTCCAAAGGCCAGTTTCGATTAAATCAGGTAGCTCCTGTAACCTACCTCGAAGTGTGTCCTCTTGGGAAACCCATTCCTGGAGAGTTGCAGGTCTGTGAAATGCAAAAACTCGTCGTGATCGTGATTCAGGGTCTCGGATATCCCGGAAGAAGGTTTCTACACCTGTACTCTCGTAAGAGATGGGTAAGGGCTTTTGAAGGCAAGCAACATAATCTGGAATATTGTCCATGTACTTCTTGGACTGGATTGCTACTCCCCCAAGAGTAGTACCAACGGGCTTGGCCTCCACTACTCCGACAGCCTTGCGTTCGACGAAGAGCAAGTAGTCTGCGGCATCCCTGCCGAGTGGAAACTCCCTGACTGCAACTCCTAGGGCGGCTCCCAGGTTTAATTCCCTGTAATCCTGAATGACCCACCCCGCGGTTGCTAGGAGTGTGTCAATATTTTGCCTTGCCTTCTCTTCGGGTTTCAGTGTTTTGCCATCCCCCGTATGGAGATACTCTCGTTTACCTATGTCTGAGAACACATTGCTTTGCCTTTAATATATCTGGGATTCTTTGGAGTAATGATTTGGTTGTTAACTGCAGGTCTGGGAGTAGGTGATGCTCGCATCGAATTCCTGGAATAATTCGGTTGATGCGCTGCTCTGGTCCAAGTCTACCACGCCCTGTGTTCCTAATTCACCACGAAGGCGGACAAACGACTGAGGGAGAGAGTTGAACTGCATTTCCCAAGGGTCGGCAACGAACCGGCTGGGTTTATTGTCAAGAACCAGATGAAGAGATGGGGGAGCTGCACGAAGGACGGAATCCTTAATCTGAACTGGAAGATAATCATGGCGCCGATGTCCGTTGTGGACTATGTGGTAGTTCATGAGTTGGTCCATCTTGGTGTACAGGATCACTCGCGGGAGTTTTGGCAGAAGATGAGAGTTGTGCTTCCTGACTATGAACGCAGGAAGGAATGGCTTCGTATACGTGGACCAACATTGGAGTTCTAAGAATTCCCTCCTCTCAGAGTACGAAAAACATTGTTGAATTCAGCACGTAGGCATACTCTGTAGTGGTTCATGTTTCTTCCTCCAAGTTTCTGTCAAGTGATGATTCGAGGGGGCCTGCAGAGACGATGTAGAAGACCTTGCGAAACATGTGCTTCAAGAGAATTGCTAGATTCGGATGTATCCGGAATACCACAGCAGGAAGAGTGACACTAGTGACAGGATTATCATTATGGCCATGACAATTAGGTTCGTAAACTTCTTGTCCATGAACTCTTTTTTGATTTCATCCTTGCTGACAATCCCTGCAATAGCCTTGACTGCGTCTTCACCTAGCACTGCTCCGTAGTACGCAATGCTTCGCATATGCTGCTCAAGATATGATTGAAACACTCCGGTCAAATGAGATATCCTTATGATACCAAGCACCAGGTAAAGAATGAACAAGACCGGAAACGAAATTAGAATGATGTTCGCCGTAGCAGGACTTAGCGGTTGCGCGACTATTCCGACCAATGCGCCTAGAATTGCTCCGAAACCACCGTATGTCGCGCTATAGAGAACCTGGTTTAGGCTTAGTCTCAAATTAATATCCTTGTCAGTCCAGTCCTGCAGGAATTCCATGAACTTCTGCCTTGTTTCCAAGATTGCGGATACGACCCGTTCGACATATAGATTGAAGGCTGCTTCGGCTGACTTCCTCACGGATTCGACGTTATTCAAGAAGTCTAGAATGGACGAGGAGTTGAGTGCAACGGTCTTCCTCGACATCAGCACCTTGGCCGCGTTCATGTCGTCAAATGTCCAGTGATAGAAATCGATGACAGGTTTGAGGATATCTTCAACATGTCGACCTTCAGCTTTGACTTCTCCATCTTCAAAGACCACAATACCTTCAATGGTCTTTGCGCCGATGAATTTGATGTTCCAGCTATTCCAGTCCCCTGTGTTTGCCCTATATGAGGCTAGAGCCAGGAGAGCATAGAGCATTTCCAAGGATTGGAATAGATCCTTAACGGCGTTGAGGTCGTCCCTTGTTTCGTCGAAATCAACCTCGAACAGGTCCGGAATCACAGCGCCTTCCTGGAGGTTGGCTGAAACGACCTGTGAGAAAAATCGGTACCTCTCATGCATTTCTTCCAAGGGTCCCAATCTAATAACTTCAGCCTTGACCTCTTCGTCTGTCAACCAGATGTCTGTAACAATGAGGTGTCTGCTGGCTCCTGTGTATTCCAACTCACCAACCGCTAGGATTAGTTTTCCCGATCCATTCAGAGATCGAGATGCTATCTCAGTATGCCTGCTTGATTTCATATACTGCAGAAGACCATCCACTGAAACGAATGTAAGGACCTCTGCATTAATTCCAGCGGATTCCCAGCGTTCCTTGACAAAGTCCTCAATTGGCTTCTTGGATATTGAAGTCACGACTCTCCATTCCACTCCAAGACCTGACAGCTGGCTTGAATCGTTCCTAAGCAAGTTTGCCCATTTCTGAGGCCTATGAATAGCTCGCCTGTCAACCACTGAAAGCAGCAGTTTTACTGAATCGAATCCTACAGCATCACTGATATCTTCTCTTGCCCGTGCTGACAGTGTATCGACACTGATGGCATTGAGTGTTGGAGTTAGAGAAACAGTAAGTACTATGTTTTGATCGAGTATCATGTGCGCGTTGAATTCAACGCTTAGTTCGTCCATCTCCTTGTGCAACGATAATAGCCCATCCACTTGGTCGGCTAGAGTCATGGAGTCAGCTTCAAGCACGGCTGTGAACCTCTTGTCATCTTCTGTTAGTTCGGCCCATTCAATTGCGATATACTCGCGAATCGCCTCCAGTTTCGTCATCATTTAGTTTACTCCAGTGTGAACTCCCTTACCTCTCCCTCTATGACATGTCTATGAGGTCCCATTTCGTTCTCATTGAATCTATCTGAGAAGCTTCTGAAAGACCCGAAAAGCCGAATGTCGCCAACATAGAATTTCGCTCTCAACCCGTCAACATCGTCCGCCCGCACAAGCCCTTTTAAATTCAGGTCACCTCGAACAAGATCACGTATTTGGGGTTGAGGTGTTCGTACAACTTGGGCTATGATTTCAGTCACCTGTTCCTCTTCGATGACCCTTTGCGAATCACCTACATGACTCGAGAACGCCTCGTACAGGCTTATGCTCTGGTCCACGGGCAGTGTTCCTCCCGTTAGTTTCAAGGCAAGCCGTCTAATCTCCGCCATCATGTCTCTGGCGTCAACTGGTGGAACGCCTCCGAGGAAGCCGTTGAAGTACTTGGAATACGAGTTCTCTTGATACACCTTCATGTAGTAGTGAGTTGGTGCGGTTGGATGTGGATATATAGCTCCCTTCTGGTGTTTTCCAGCAAGTGGCAGCTTCTCAACTAAGTGCTCTGCTGTCAGTTCCGCGTTGTCGCCCATTAACTCGGCGTATGATTCATCCACCCATCTAAGTTTGAAGAGTCCGATATGTCTTCGCCCAGAACGTTCAAAGCGTCCGACGAATAGGACCCCCGGGTAATTTCCTCTCATCTTCTCCGTCAGATTCTGTGCCAACCATTGACCTGTGTCGCGAAACTCCTCGGATTGATCTGGAATTATGAACCGCTGCAGCTGCTCCAGTCTGGTTCTAACACTGTTTCCATATGCATCTATAGGGTCAGATAAACCATAGGCTTTCCGAGATATGGACTGGTCAACTACTTCGGAGAAGTAGTCACTATATGCTTCGATTATGCTAGCATCAGATAGGAGATGCGTTCCACCGTGCTGGAGATTGTCGAAATCCCTGTTCTTATCTATGTAGTGGAAGTATAGGTACTCTATGTTCAACGAGTTCTGATTGGCCATTCATGCGCCCCCAATTGCATTCTTTCGTGTCACACACGACAGTGTCTAAATACTCAAAGAACTGTCTTATCAACATTTCGAAGGTTCGCGAGTACCTTTTCTTATAGAATGGGATCAACCTCCAAATTGTGCAGATTCAGGGACTTCTGCTTTTCCAAGAGCAAGCTTTGGTTGACCTCCAACCAAATGGATGTTAAGCTGCCAGTGGGGACGCCCTCGTACCAAGCCAGCAGAAGAAGTTTCCCTTTCGCCCGCGGGCGGATTCTGGTCTTTAGCATCCTAGCTCCATCCGCAGACATATTGCGGGCACTCCTTTTCGTGCGAATTTGCAGCTAGACTTCTGTGCTCATATTCAAGCACAAAGATTGCATCAGGAGTCGCCAGCGTTATTAGGGCCCCCTGCAGATATGACCTAATGCCAAACATCCTCAGTGCAAGGGTTCTCAATCGGTTCGCAAAGCAAGTTCCTGAACTCAGAGAGGCACTACAAGCGGCAAGAATGGAACTAGAGCACACGATGACACCGCCATTCGAGATGCTGATCAGATCAATCGTCTACCAGCAGTTGTCAGGAAAAGCCGCACGAACAATCCACGACCGAATGCTCGAACTCATTGGCAACCTGACACCCAAATCCGTTCTCGCGAAGACGCAAGAAGAGCTTCGAAGCGTGGGTCTCTCTAGGCAGAAGGCTTCCTACCTCCACAACATAGCTGAAGCGTTCGACAAGAAGGGGTTCCTTGAGAAGTACAAGAACGCTGAATCACTTAACGGACTGTCATCAGACGAGATCGTCAAGCTCTTTGTTGACATCAAGGGCGTGGGCGAGTGGACCGTGCAGATGTACATGATATTCGCGCTCGGGCGACTTGATGTACTGGCTCCAAATGATCTTGGTGTACGCAAGGGGGTCATGAATCTCTATGGGCTGGAGGAGATGCCGAACCCGAAACAGGTCAAGAATCTAGCTGAGAAGTGGCATCCATTGGAAACCGTTGGCACGATTCTTGCTTGGCGTGTGCTGGAATTTGAGTAGTACACATCTAGTCTGACTGATACCAGCAGGACCTCGTCTAGGGGGACTGTAGTCGCACATAGTGACTTCTTGGGGCTTACGATGATGCCAAGGGACATGGAAATATCATCTAATTAATACTCAAGATGGAGAAGGTCACCAGAATACGCATACTTCTCAAGAAGTCTTCTTGCCATACGTTCTGTTTCGCCTATGTTATAGCTAGTTTCGATATAGAGTTCATTAGTTAGCCTTTGTGGGCCTCTGAATTTCTCACCATTTTGATGGACTGGTTTGGTGTTTACCAAATATCGTATTTGACCTGTGGTTACTCTCACGGGGCAGTCCCTTTTAGTAAGATGGCCTCTTTTGATGAGCCACTCTGCAGTACAAGTAAGTATTCTATGCACACGCCCCCCTTCGAACTTTTCAGAATCAACTCGAATGATCTTTGGAGGGTTGCTTGATTTCGGTGTTTTTCTTCTGCCAGATGACATCCTTTGAGTTTCTTCCGTCATAGGCTGCATCCTTGCAAACAATGGAGTGCCTTTGTAGCGCTTAAGAAGAAAATGCTTGGTTTCCTCAACTTGAATATCAAGATCTTGAAATGACATCTTCACCTCATCTTGTAGGATTCTAGATGCTGCGAGAACCTGCCTTTCTTCATCAGCAATCAATGCCTGCCAAGTGGAATGGATTGCGCCTTGCTTCCTCTTCGTTAATTCGATCTGCCTTTCTAAATGCTCAATACTCTCACTACGTATCTGCATCATTTTCTCAGCGCATTCTTCAGGATTCATGTCTATAAGGCTAATACTCCAAATAGGATCTCTAGACCATCCCTGAAACCTGTACAGATTCCAGCACGCACCATCGGTCGTTATACCAAGATTGATGTCAAGGGCAATCAAATAGTCAGCCAATTGCATGGTTGCATTGGAATCAATGTCAACTCTTTCTCCAAGGCGTTTTACTTCAAATGCAAGGAGATTTGTTTTCCCCTTACTGAGAGTTATGTCAATCTCACCTTTTGAATTCTTCAGCTTCACTTCAATCTCTTTCATAGAGATGTATGGTGGAGAATTCCATCCAAGTTTGTGTAGAAGGGGAATGACGAGATTATCTCTTACATTATCCTCTCGTTTTTTGCCTTTTCTGAAATCATTGGGGCGCTGCTTGATCAACTCTCTGATTTTCCTAATCTCACCAACAAGTTCTGCTTTCAAGTTTCGGGATCTCCTAAACAATGAATTCCCAAATACGCACTAATCAGTTCAAATAGATATGTCTTATTCTTATTCAAATTTCCTTGGAGCGGGAACGGCCTAGGACCATCAAGGAGAATTGCATCAGACATGGAAAAAGTGTTTCCACAAGATGGACATTCTGCAACAAGCCTTGGAGATTTCAGTTCTATCTCTTGATGTTGGCGGCAACCACGGTCATTACACTGGTCGCTGTAGCGTGTATCGAGGACTAATATCGAGAATCTCAGTACGGCTGCCAGAAAGACAAATATGCCGCCTAGGACTACGTTGACGGAGAGGTTAGAGGACAGTGAGCGAAGTCCCAATGTCTGGCGGTCTCGAAATTCCCGAACTGCCGAAGGAAAAGCGTCCTTGTTTCAGAAACCCGATTGTCTGTGTGGCGCTTATTATCATTGTACCTATTGGAGGTAAGAGATGAAAAATGCCAGAGAGAAAACGCGCTTATCATGGTTTTGTTATCCCATCAAGGGTTTATGTGGGTGAGAAAAATGTCATATGACGGCAGCGGTTTGACTCCCTTATTCCATGCAGAGATCTCTTCTTCACATCTTTTGTATGACATTTTCGATAAGCATAAAGCTGTTACTGCAGCTTTTATCAAAGAGTATTATGGTTTGGAGGCGGATATTCTTCTGGTAATCAGGGAGAAGTTTTATCCGAAGAAAGGCTCAATAGACTTGTTCATAACGTTCAATGCCAACGACCGCAGGTGTGCCCTTCTAATTGAAGCCAAAGTTCACGACTATTCAAGCGTAACAGATTATCAGATCAGCACTTATTATCAGGCGGTTTCAGAAGACCAAAGCTATGATGAACTCTACTTCATTTACCTGACCCAATTCAATGAAAAAACGAATTTCGATGAAACTGTGCCACCGAAGAGCCTGGTTGAAGCGGCCAGAGGTAGGGAGTTGATTGGAGAACGTTTTCTTCATCTGACCTGGGTAGATGTGCATGCGTTTCTAGAGAAACATCGAGCCAAGCTCAGCAAGGAACAGCAGCTAATGGTTGATTTGCATAGAAGTTGGATTGTAGACAAAGGGAGGACCGATTTGGCTACGAATGTAGTTGAAACAGGTGAAAGAAGCTTGGAAGATTATCTGGGTGATGTGTCGGTAGCTCTTACAGTGCTTGAACCTCTGAGGAAGAAAGTACCGAAAAAAGGGGGGCTTAGGTTGCGCATCGATTTGACTGGATTGGATGATGCAAAACGCGATGCCGTGCTTAAGGTAATTCGCGATCTTGCCAATTCGGAATCTGTGAACCGAAAAAAGCAATTTCGGACTGATGAACTTACCCGGCAGGCTGCGGCTGATTTTTTGTCGGAAATGGCGGTCAAGTATGAATGGGATCTTCTAAGATTTTACACTGGTTTGTTTCATTTCGCTTATGAAACGAGCTTTCTGCGGTTGTATGGAAAAGGAACCAGGGGTTTTTCAATCAAGCTGGAAGTGATTGACAAGGGCGAGATCAGCCTCTGCACGCTTTGGAGGAATAAGCTTGTTGAGTTTATGTTGAGAAGGTAAGTATTGACCTCTTCGAGTACTATCCTAGGTCAATCTCCCCCGCGGACGAAACCCGAGCCAATTGCCAGTCATAGTCCCCTCTTTCAATTGTCTTCCTGATAGATTGACGGAGTTTCCCATAACCCGGCAGTTTCGACTGGTTGGAAAGCATCACAATCTTGTCAATACGGTCTTTCCTCGCCATTCCGGAAAACACCACACAATCCACAGGGTAAAGGAGTGCCTTGATATCTTTCGGATGATAGCTACATCCCGGGAAAGTTTCCTTGATGACCTTGCGAACCTTTCTTGCGGCAAGTCTTCGGCCCTTTTCTCTTGAAGCTTCTCTGATTTCAGACTCCTTGTCCTTGAAAGATTCCAACCTCTTATCAAACAAATCTACTCGGTGTTCGTATTCGTCAAGCCACGTTCGTGGAGTTTCTCCCTCATAGTGAAGAGTTAGATCACTAAGACGAACAATGTCGCCACAACAAGGACAGAGGCAAAGGATCGTTCGCCCATACTGGAATAGCTGAACAGGCTTAACCACTGTCAGACCTCCTCAAAGAAGACCCTCTCCCGGTCTATTGCCTCGAATACCATCTTCTGGTGCCGATTTGCACGAGCTTGTCCAGTCTTAATCTCCAAGAAGGTAATCGAATCAACTTTGGATTGCGTCAAACCTTTGAAGATAATAACGTCAATCGGGTCGAATAGGGCACGGCAGTCAGCAGTTTCATAGCTGAATCCTTCGAGCACGGGGACAATGTGCTCAATCATCTGTCCGATGTTCACCGCTTCCGCTGTCTTAGCAGCCCTTTTAGTAGCCCTGTCCTTCTTCTTTTTCAAGTCATCATGAGAATCTATTAGATCTTGCTCACGCTCATCTCTTCTACCTTCAGCTTCGGGCGGGAACGGTTTTGTCCCATCAAAGAGAACCGCATCAGACATAGAAAAAGTGTCTCCACAAGATGGACATTCTGCAACGAGCTCTGGAGATTTCATCGAACGAATTAGGCGCTCCATTTTACACATCCTCCTCTAGCCTGAGTCCTCCTCTGTATTAACTCTTGATGCGCCTGTTCCAAATGACCTTGGTGTACGCAAGGGAGTCATGAATCTCTATGGACTGGACGAGATGCCGACCCCGAAACAGGTCAAGAATCTGGCTAAGAAGTGGCATCCATTGGAGACCGTTGGCACAGTTCTTGCCTGGCGTGTGCTGGAGTCTGAGTAGGTCGCTATTGGCTCTATTAATCTGGCACATGGGTGACCAATGTGTTGTCCGGCCGTTGTTGAGATGGAATCCTTCCATGCGCTAGGAGTTCTTGGACAGACACAGGTATTCACTTTGATTCGCTATTCGCTGAAATCTCCTAACTTGGACCACCTGTGCTGATTTATAAGTAAGCAGAGCTACAATTTGGGGCGTGCTGCGAGGGAGATTATAAACAGCGTCGTTACATCGATTTCATTTAACTGGACTTGCATGAGCAGACCTCGACCGCGTTCGTCGCAGCGGAGGAGAGAGTGTTCATGCGTAAGAAGAATGGTGTCAATTGGCTTGTTGTTTTTCTCAGTTTCATCCTGTTTCTATTGTGTTTAACACCAGTAGCTGAATTAGATGATACTGACTTGCATTCAACTATGAGTGGTACAGAGCCGTTCAGAAATATACTTCATGGCGGTATTCCGCATGCCCCCATAGTTATCGATGGGGACACCGACTTCTCTGCTACAGCATCAAATGAGAGCTGGATAGGAGATGGCTCATCAGGAAATCCATACATCATCACTGGGTTTGACATCGACCGTGGTGGTGCCGCCGGATCCTGCATAAACATCACCAACACACGAGTGAATTTCACCGTCAGCAACTGCAATCTCACAAGTGCAAATGTGAATCCGGGTTCGGGGATCTGGTTGAGCAATGTCACTAATGGCAAGATCATCGACAATATCTTCCTAAGTGATTCCTATGCCATCCGCCTCATTGATTCTGACAACAACACAATATCAGACAATATATGCGATGCAAACACCTGGGGCATCGCTCTTCATGCTTCTGATAGCAACCTGGTGAATAACAACACCTGCAGCAACAACACCGATTATGGCATTTACATCACGTCCTCTAGTTCCAATACTTTAGCTAACAACACCTGCAACAGCAACAGCTATGGCATCTTCATCATGTCCTCTAGTTCCAACACATTGGAAAACAACACCTGCAACAGCAACAGCGATCTTGGCATCTACATCACGTCCTCTAGTTCCAACACATTGGAAAACAACACCTGCTACAGCAACGGCAATTATGGCATCTTCCTTAGATACTCTGATTCCAGCACATTGAAAAACAACACCTGCAGCAGCAACAGCTATGGCATCTACTTCCACCAATCAGATTCCAACAACGTGACCAACAACATCTGCAGTAGTAACAGATATGGTATCAGCCTGAAATATTCCTCATCTAACAATATCATAGCTGGCAACAACTGCTCACTCAATACCAACAGAGGAATCAATCTTGAATTCGGATCAATACTCAACACAGTGGTGAACAACACCTGCAGCAGCAACATCTATGGTATCGTTCTTTTCCGAGCTAATAACAACACCGTTGTGGACAACATGTTCACTGACAATGGTGAAGATGGCATTCATGCTAATGATGCGGATTATAATTCATTTACCAACAACACCTGCAACACATGCCGTCAGGGCATCTATATCTTCTCTTTGTCCATCTTCAACACTGTAACCAACAACACCTGCACAAACAATGAATGCGGGATCCACATCGGTCCGGGTGCTGACAACAATGACCTCCTGTGGAACGTCTTCGTGAACAACACTGAGAATGCTTTAGACAATGCTTCGAACAATTTCTTCGACTATAACTACTGGTCAGACTACGCTGGTTATGATGCAGACGAGGATGGTATCGGCGACATTCCTTACTTATTTCTAGGAAATCAAGACCCACATCCTCTCATGGCTCCCCCAGGTTCACTCCCTTTTTGGTTGGAATCTCCAATCGACCAAGTTATTCTTATTGGTGAAACCTTCCGTTATGATTTGAATGCTTCAGTATATGGTGGTTTTGATTATTGGTGGATAGATGACACAGTGAACTTTGCTGTCGATCAATCAGGAGTTATTACAAACATCACGTTCTTGCTTTCAGTAGACTATGGTCTTTGTGTATTTGTTAATGATACAGAGGGCAATATTCTATCGGGCAGTTTTACGGTGATTGTTGAGGATTGGTCTATCCCTATTTGGCTCGAAGCGCCTAATGATCAGCTTGTTGAGTGTGGAGTGATGCTACATTATTACCTGAATGCTTCAGACGTTTCTGGATTGGACTATTGGTGGTTGAATGATACTGTTCGCTTTTCAATTGATGAGGATGGACATGTTACCACAATAGGTATAGTTCCAGTTGGAACCTATGGAGTACAGGTCTGGGTGAATGACACGTGGGGAAACACTCTAACTGATGCCTTCACGGTGACTGTAGTCGACACCTTGGCTCCCACTTGGGTTGAACAACCGCAAAATCAGACAATTGAGCACGGTACCACCTTCATTTGCGATTTGAATGCTACAGACCCTTCAGGAATTGGAGTGTGGTGGGTTGATGACACTCTTCGGTTCACAGTCGACTGGACCGGGAGAGTCCGCACAGTAGATATTCTTGCTCCAGGGACTTATGGACTGCGAGTCTACGTCAGTGACATCCATGGAAACACACTGTCGGTGGCCATTCTCGTTGAGGTGACACCTGCCACTACGACAACAACAACAACTACAACAACAACTACAACAACAACTACAACAACAACTACAACAACGACCACCACTACAACGGCTGATGAAATGGATCCGCTCCTTGCGCTTGTTTTGGGTGCAGGAATCGGAGGTGCAGCTGTGGTCGTCATTATCATTGTATATCTAAGGAAGCGGTCGTGACATCTACAGCAGCTTTCTAAATGGCAAAAACAGTCGCGGCAAATGTGCGTCGGGAAAGCCTGGGACTTTCCTTCGATGAGATGCATTAGTCCAAAAAAGAAGGGGTGGCCCCCCGAAGGGGGCACAATTAGAATCTGCTTTCGTCGTTTAATCACTATGATATTACAACAACAGCTAATCCAAGTCCACCCAGAATGACTATGGTCATTGGGATCTCTTGTACTCCATCAGGACCTGTCGTCGTCGGTGTTGTGTCAGTTGGTGTTGCTGGTTCAGTGACTACTTCCTCTAGTACTGTCACAATGACAGTATCAGAAACGCTGTTTCCTCCCGCATCTGTTACAATTATGGTGAAGCTGCAAATTGGATTTTATTGTTGACGAAATCATTCAACTATCATTTAATTTTTAGAATATACAAAAAAAAATCATTAAAAAGACAAAGATATCGCTAAAAGACTTCGATATGGATTGCTAAATTAGAGTCTGCTTCCTCACGATATTCCCTATTCTTGTGAATGGTCCAGAAATGTCACTACTTTATCAAGCAGATAGCATGGTGTCTTACTCAGCGACTTGCTGATATTCCCCTTTGAAGTCTTTACAGCTTCCGCAATCTCGGAAATTCGTTTTTTCTCCCAAATGTAATAAAAGCAATGTCGCAATTGTGCTGGACTTAGACCCAAAAGAGTCGTGAGAAAGAGGATAGAATTGATCACAGCATTGGTTTCATTGCTTGAGGTCTTCTTGTCAAGTTTAAAACCTACAAGGCTTTTCATGTATTTTGCCCGTTTTATCTCATCTATGGCTTGTCTTGCATTCCAGAAGACCGGTCCATCACACTCATCTGCGCTCTCATTGTGGACTATGACCTTTCCTGTCCCAAGTCCAACTCGCAAGTCAAAGTTCTCCATTAGAAGACTATGAAAGACAAATATAATTGGAAGCCAATTGGTGACCAGCAGCTCGACACTATCGCCTTGGGTGAGAGTGGGGATGGCTGGACAGTATTCTTTGAAGCGATCATATGCTTTGAGCAACAGATTCCGTATCTCTCTATCCATTTTTTTCCTATCGCGAGCAGTGACCTCTCTTGATGCCACGATGTCAATAACGGCAGCAATCATTGCCAACTCACCCAATTAGCAGAAATCTGAAGATTCCCCATGTCAACGCCAGAGCCATGCCAATGCTCATGAGCGTGCCTAGAATATACCAGTCGGCACAGGCACGATCATTTGTTTCCTTGCTCGAATACCGGAAAATCGCTTTTCCAGCAACAATAACCGAGAGAAAGCTAAGAATTGACGCATATGATAACGCACTGTCATAGTAAGTGATCATAAGGGACAGAAAGACCAAACTCCTCTCTGTATATCCAATGAGATAGCCTCCGGATGGCAAGCCGCCGCAGAGAATCCCAATGTCATCCTCACTCCCTTCTCCAAGCTGTGCAAAAACCAAATCAATAAGCAAGCCTGGCAAGAATAGGGTCAATAGGTAGCCAAAGAGAATTGTGAAGAACTGAACATACAAAGTGGGTATTGGAACGACCTGTATTAGATACAGAGCAATGATGCTGGTCAGTATTATTAGCAGCCCGAGAATTCTTAGAAGCCTCTTCATTGGAACACCACGTACAAGTATGAGATTAAATCCTCATAATAAGTTTACCATTATCATTAACAATGGACATTGTTCACCAAATTCGTTAACAATAAGTTATGTTTACTAATACGGTTGAAATTATCGCGGCTGTGTTCTAAACCACAATAGGTGCCTTAGAAAACGTGCCATTCGACTTTTATCCTAAATGTCATATTACTCTGTATAGCTCTGTAAGAAACATGAATGAGTGTGCCTTCTTGTGAGAGTCAAAACAGCTCTGCTCCTGTTCCTCCTATCTATGTCGTTTTCAGTCATAATAGCTTCTGATGCATCTGCAGCCGCTACGACCGATGTTCTTCCTGTTACGGTCATTGACATAAGCAGCGATATTCCAACGTACTACGCTGTAGATATTCCTTGGTTCGAACAAGAAACGCCGGGTAGTTGTGGTGCGGCAGCTCTGAGGACTGCTTTTGGACAGCTAGGCGACCATCTGATTGAAGGCGAGATACGAACAGCGGCACAGACCACTAGTACAACCACGCTCTCAGGCGACATGATTAGGGCTGCACATTTCAGCAATGCAAGTGAGGAGGGTAGTGGTACTCCGATACAGGGATACACGGGAAAGCCATTTGGGACAGACTCTTATGAAATTGCATTTTATGTCGGTACTCCAAGTGGTAAAACTGCGGCGAATGAGTTCCTCAAACAGCGTCTATTGGAGGGTAAACCTGTAATCCTCTTGATGTCATATGGTTCAGGAGGCAGTTCGGGACACTACCGCGTTCTGAGAGGCTACGATGACCGCAAAGGGACCGTCATATTTACGGACTCATTAGGATCCCACCCTGTTTCGGGGTCTCAGTGGACTGTTCATTCAGACACGCTGTATGCAAACTTCTGGGACTACTCAGGTTGTTGGGCACAAATCATCAGCCCCTGGAGCATATCATTGACTCCTGCTGAGAGTCCAACTCCTGGAGGCGATTTCCAGCTGGACGCACTCATTGACTCAGGAGTTCCAAGTAGCGGCAGGTCTGCTCCGTGGAGTCTTCAGAATGCCTCGATTAGTCTTGAGCTCCCAGAGGGCTACTCCTTGTCAAGCGGCACTGGGAATACCGTATTCGGATTCAATTCATCTGGTCAAGCCTTGGTATCATGGCAGATCCAAGTACCATTGACAATTGAGAACACCGACATGATCACTGCAGGCGTCACCGGATGGATTAATGGCACTGGGACTCATCCATGGCAGGTCAAACCATACGGCTATTGTGATGTTGTCTATCATGAAACAAATCTGAACCTGACAGATTGGAGTCCACCTGAGATGGCCGAATTTGTAGTGTCATCAGATGATGAAGGGGTATTGACAGTGAATGCCTCATTGACTGACGACGGGTCTCTACAGAATGTTAGGCTTCACTGGCGGATGTCAGCAACGAACTGGACAGTCGCTAACATGCAGTATGTCGATGGGTCAACGTGGCAAACTAGGGGAATTGCTCCTATTAATCCCTCAGGAGATGAGGTACTTCAATTCCAGGTCCATGCTGACGACGATTCTGGAAATTCACTTGTTAGTTCCATCTATGAGTGTGATTATGATTATACTACCGAAACATCCACAACCGGAACTGTCACTGAAACACAGACCACTACAACAGGGCCTACGTCAAGTCCTCCAGAACCTATCCCTTTCGAAGTGATGGTTCTTGTGATACTCGGAGCTGTTTCCGTCATCATAATAGTTGTGATAATTCAGAGGCGCCAATAGGTCGATTATGACAGCTTATCTAGCTCTGAAGCCATCTCATTATGGTCGTAAGCCCATCCACAGATACTTGGATCGAAGAGCCTCTCATAGTCGAAGGGGACAATCCGTGTAGTAGTAACTAAGTGCATCGACTTGAAGCAGTCAAAGAAATAGAGCTTCTCAACATCTGATTCAGCTAATGAGGACTCGTCAGAGTGTGCAAGGTGGTGACACCAGGCAGGGGTGGAATACAGGAGTTTCTTGCAGTTGAGGTTCACTCACCATCATATGTAGGAAATGGGTTGTTCTCAAGCCTTATCTACGGGGATATATGCCGTCATATCCACCCAATGAACAGGAGAACCAGCATTTGCAGACAATTTGCCTCATGAATGACGATGGCCCGCAAAGTGCAGGTCTGCTGCAGCTAGCGGACGCCTTGGCCGACTTCGCGAACCTGACTGTGATTGTCCCTGATGGCCAGCGCAGCGGAACCGGGAAGGCTCTGACGTTGGACCGACCAATTAGGATTACAGAGAGCACTGATTCCGATAACTACAAGCTCATTGTCCATGATGGGCTTCCAGCAGACTCTGTCATAATCGCCCTATCCATGATTGAGAATGTGGATCTGTTCGTTTCCGGGATAAATGCCGGAGCCAATCTCGGCTATCATCGAATGCTGACTAGTGGAACGGTCGGAGCGGTGTTCGAGGCCGCTCTTCAGGGATATCCTGCGGTTGCAGTCTCCATGGTTGTTAGCCCGGAATACTGGTTCGCTAACATGAAGAATGACATTGACTTGGAGCAGACTTGCACCATCACAAAAGGTATCATTGAACGAGTGCTCGATAAGGGCCTACCCCGGGGGATAAGTGCACTGAACGTCAATTTTCCCGCGAAACTGCTCAAGGAGAGCAGGCTGGTTGTTTCAGAGCCCACTACAGTTGCAGTTTCGAATCGCTTGGAAGAGAGAACCGATCCTTACGGTAGCTCGTACTACTGGATTTGTGGCGGTGAGGTTGAGTCACAAGTTTCTGGCGATGCCCTTGAGGTCATGGAGCGCGGCAACATCTCAATCTCACCCATTGTGATTGAGGGCGTCAGGAAAGAAGACATGGAGCACCTACGTCAGTTCTTGGAGGACTGAAAGGTGACCTTTTATGCGACCTGACCAATCGTCCATCACATCACTTGTGTGAGAGGTCTGTGCGGTGGTAGAGCTTACATTCTATGGCGGAGTGAACGAGATTGGTGGAAACAAGATCCTGTTGAAGGATCAGGACACACGGATATTCCTCGACTTCGGAAAGAGCTTTCAGATTCAAAAAAAGTATTTCGACAGTTTTCTGAACCCGCGAAAGCTGAACATGATTGACGAGCTGGTGAGTTTTGGTCAAATCCCCAGAATCAAAGGGCTCTATCGTGAGGACTACTTGAAACACGTTGACCCTAACCATTCTCTCCTCAGCGGTGGAAATGAACCGCCTACCGATGCTGTACTAATAACTCACTCCCACCAAGACCATATCGGGATGATCCCATGGCTTCGACCAGACATACATCTTCTTGGGTCGGAAACTACAAAGAACATACTGCAATACTGGCAGGTCACCACTAGTGGCGATGGGAGCGAGTATCTTGATTGGTATCCTTCATTCCAGACAAAACCTAGGAAGACCAAGCCCAAGAAGGGACAATCCTCATTCATCCGGGTCAGAACAAAGGCGAAATATCTGAAGGATGAGAAGAGGACACGCGAGTTCACATGTCTATCACCCCAAAAAACGGTTCAAGTCGGTGACGTAGAGGTCGAGTCATATCCGGTTGACCATAGTCTACCTGGAGCATATGCCTACATCGTTAAGACAAGCTCAGGAAACATAGGATACACGGGAGACCTACGGTTTCATGGTCATGCCCCGGAGCTGTCAAATCGGTTTGTCAAGGCCCTTGAGGACACAGACATCAAGGTGCTACTCTGTGAAGGCACAAGGGCGGAAGATAAGAAGAGCTTTGGAGAATCGAAGCTGAAAGAGAAACTGGCCACTGCTTTTGCTTCGACAAAGGGCCTCATCCTTGTCAACTACCCCGCTCGTGATGTCAGCCGAGTCTCCACCATGTGCAGAGCGGCCGCAGAATCTGGAAGAACTCTGCTCGTGAGTCCGAAGCAAGCATACTATTTCAGTGTCATTGCAGGCGAAAAGGACTTGCCCGTTCCTTCTGATGATGACTTCCGTGTTCTATTGCCTCGAAAGGATTGGGGAATCTGGGGCAATCAGAGATTCGATGAACTTCTGTGGGCGCAAGACTACAGATATCCCGACCCAGTGGAGAAAATTATCTTCGAGGGGTCTGACTTACTAACACCCTCAGACGTAGTAAAATCGCCATCTGAATACGTCGTCACATGCAGTTTCTTCGAGTTTGGCCTTCTGCACGACCTGAATCCCCAATCAGATACATCCTACATCTGGTCACGTTCAGAACCGTTTGATGAAGAAGGCCAGATTGAGTATGATAGAGTATTGAACTGGCTGTCGCATTTCGGAATAGACGAGCCTGTCACGATGCACTGCTCCGGACACTTGGCTGGGTCAGAAATCCAAGACCTAATCGAGAGAGCGCAGCCAGAGATTGTTGTCCCAATTCATACTGAACGACCTGATCTATTCACTGACTGGCACAAGGACGTGAGAATCCTCGAGCAGAATGACACGCTGTCGCTTTAGTATGAAGATGACCTTACGCGATTCCAGGTGAGAACAGAATGCGCGACCCGGACGAATGCACAGGGAGGTTCGAGCCATGAGCAATAGCCAGGCATACATTACACTGATGGGGCGCAGCGGATGGGCTGTCGTCAACTCGTTCCATGCGTCTGTGATTGAAACTGATTATCGGCCAGAGGAAGTCATCCTTCTCTACGAGGCTCAGTACACCGACGGGATCAAGCCAGTTGTGGAGGGCTTAGAAATAGTACAGGGGACATACTCCACTCCAAACGTCGTACAAGTTGAGGTTCCCACCTCGGATGCGCATGCCGCTGGCCAAGTGGCACTGGATCTTGTGCGACAGCTGAAGACGAAAGGCTCCAAAGTTGCGCTAGATATCACAGGCGGACGAAAGGCGCTTGTGGCTGGCAGTCTACTCGCTCTGAAAGACCAAGGTCTTGACCATGTCTACTATCTTGCAATCGAAACAGTTGAGGGAGTAGCTAAGCCCTATCTGATGATTCCAAAAAGAATCCAGAAACTCATTGACCTAGTCACAAATGAAGTCCAGAGCGCTACTGTTGAATTCGAGTCCGAGAGCAAGCTCACCGATGTGCTCTTGTCAAGGGATTGTGTCATGATTGTTCTCAATCAGGCCTACAGGCGCGGCGAGCCGATCAGAGTGAAGGCACCATTGATTGGTGTCGACCTTCTCGAACTGAACCTTCGGGATGGTAAAGTCACGATGCTGACAGACTCGATGGACTACGGTGAGAAGCGCGACACTAGTGGCTATCGCGGATGGGATCATCCGACCTACTCGGACCTCCGAAGATGCCTGTGCTTCTGTGGTCTCGTAGACTATCAGAACAGAGATAGATTTGACAATCTATTGACGAAGAAACTCTGCAAGTCCCGCGACCTCACTAGTGGAGCACGAAAATCCGTTCTCTCGCTTGACTCAAATATGTACTACAATGGATTTCCCTCCTACTTGGAGAAACTGGAAATACAGTTTGGTATACCACCGAAAGATGTAGTCTGCATTACTCCCTTCCCAGTTGTGAAGGAGATTCAGAATAAAATCAAATGGAAATACAAGTTGCAAGAAATCCGTGACGCGCAGAACCACTATGATTCTTACCAGCTGGGCTCCATAATTGATGAGTTCATTGGTCAGAATACTCTCGAAACAAGGGTTGCCAAGATGGCCAAGTCCGAACTGACCAAATTCATGAGAAGGCCAACACACGAGAAGACGCGCCGAGTAGATCTCCCCAAGGACAAGGAAGATGTTGACCATCTGATCGTCGATGAACTGGAGAAATTTGCTGATGAACGTGGTGTGAGCGTGAATCTTGTATCCGCGGACAAGAACATGCACGATTTCTGTGAGTTGGCCCGAGATGTAGGCGTGCAGATTCTTGTGCTTCCTAGTAAGATACCCCGGACCATGGAGGTGACAGACAGAACTTTCGTTAACCTTCTAGTTGGCCTGTCATTGCTGTACGGGGTTGTGGAGCTTGAGAAGATCGGGTACCTGTTCGGTGAGTACAGAGGGAAAAGGTCCGAGGTGTACACAGATGAGGTTAAGCTTCGTTTCAGAAATTCACACCGTGCGAGGATAGTTGAGGAACGGACTGAAACATGCATGAAACTTAAGCAGCTTGACATAATCAGGTAGAGCCTAAGGACCCACTCCGGACCAGTGAACGCAGAACGCCAGTAAGGGGTTCAAGTTGATTCAACGGACGAGAAGTCAGTCGGGGATGCAAGATGAGTAACTACCCGGACTACGACGAGAGGCTGAGAAGGCCATAGAAACTGGTTTCAGACTTGCAGGATGAGATTAGCAATCTATCTCAGAAGTAAGACATATTAGACTTTTTTGTATGTGCGGCATAAATGACTTATTGAGATGCCTGTTTCTTAGCCCGAAATTGGGCGAAGAGGAAGCCAATAGCAATTCCACCAACGATACCAATTCCAAGTAGACTCACTATTACAATTAATGAGTCAGAAGTTATCGGTTCGTAATGAGATGGTGGACTTGGATACACAATCACATTGGAGTCAGACATTCCTGGCCAGATGAACCTATCAAATTCCAAATAGAATTGTAAAGATGTGTTCCATGGAATGACGAAACAAAATGTTGCATTGTCAATGGTGGAATATGGCTGTACAAATATCCAAGTACTACTATTTTCAGCTCTCCAAACCAGAACCATTTCGCTTTCCAACACTGGTTCTATCGAAACAATAACTTCCAATGTGTTGTTCCATTCATGTGGGATCAGAATGAGTTTAGGTGAGCTAAATACTACGACTTCGATATCAGACCTAGTCGCTGGGCAATTTGATGCATCAGTTTCAAGAGTAAGAACATACTTACCTGAATTCCAAAATGTGATGTTCCACGTCTTAGTCTTCATCGATTCAGGACTAATGTCTCCCCATTCTACGATTGGATCTGGGGAAATCTCAACTCCTTGCGGAACTAGAAGTGTGGATACCACATCTTCGGCATATGCTGATCCTCGTGAATCAAGATTGAGCTGCAAGTTTGTGGACTCACCTACCATGAAAGTGGTGTGAGCGATTGACAACGAAGATTCCACCACAACATCCACTATCCGAATCTCTAGGTCTACTACGACCATATAGTCATCACCTGAAAAGACCGTCAGATGATACCAACCCACTTCACCCGGCACAGGGTCAGTTAGATGTACTTCCAGCCCCACATGTGTCACTTCTCCAGGGACAATTAGATTACTCAGATTGAGCACCCATCCAGGATTGCCCCACACATACCCCCACACAAGATGATCTACGGAAACTGTTTCAATAGGATGTTGCCCATAACAGTTGATATACAAATCAATCGTGACCGGGTTTCCGGGCAATACATGAACGACTGATTCCTTCACACTAGCAGATAGTCTTCCTGGATTAACACCTATTTTCAGTGTCGCGTTGTAAATTGGACAGTTTGTACCTGTCGCATGGATTGCAATCTCAAAATTTCCTGACTGTAACGCTTGGACCAACCATGCATAGTTCTTTGGTTGGTTAGGAGCCAAATTTCCTAGATTGGACAACTGGTATGGATTGCTATCCACGATTTCTATATTATTCGGCAATGAAATGCTCACATTCAAGTTGGCAATCTCTGTACCTCCCAGTTCACAGAAGAACTGCACTCCAACTGGAAAAGTTTCGCCAACAGCAATTGTGTAATCAATCTGCTGAGGGACTACTCTGATTCTTGGCATTGGTTCTTCAGGGCCCAACATTAGATATGCGATTGAGTCAGCGAAGAACTCGTCAGCTGTATGAAAGAATCCATCAATGTTAGAAGTCGTGTCGAGATATATAGCTGAAGTTGTATCAAGGTACCTGACACGATAAGTATTCAATCGGGATGGAACTGCTCCACCCCAATAGTTCTCAGAGATAGGCACACTAATTATTCGCTGTTCAGCCTCGTTGATTATGCCGCATATCACTTCATCGAATGAATTTTTCCCAATACCAATAATCATCTCCCTTGTGTCATCACTCGATATCCCCTCTTGTAACCCTCTGCTATGAGCAAAGGCAGCAACCAGCTTATCTAGAAAGAGTTCTTCTGTGCTACTCAAACCACAATAGAACACCTGTCCCGCCATGGGGTTGGATTGGTTTTGGTAAATGAACATCGAATATTGACCATCAGTATCTTCTTCCGGGAAAGATGTGTCTAGCAATGTGAAATCCTCTGTCAACGTGAAATTCACAGCAGTACGCAAGACACCTTCTTCTGATTCAACATGAAGGTCAAACGCGTTGGGTCTATCCAGATAGAGTCTTTCTCCATCGTGATACGCTTGATAGGTGACATCAAAGGTCTCATACTCCAAGAGGTTCTTACGTAGGTGTCCAGTTTCATTTTCCAATGAGCCACTTGTTGACCCGAGAAGTACTAGGTTTCCGCCACTTGCGACATACTCGTTTAACTCAGCTACTAAGTTCTCCCAAAGAAGGACTTGGTGGTCTACAACCACGAGGTCGTAGTCACTAAGATTAACACTCCCTGATATCACGAGGCGTTGGTTGGTGATGTCCCATGAAGTAAGTCCAGCACCCTTAGTTGTAGCAAATCCTCGTTCTGCACCTATCACTAGTATCGGGGGACTGCAATCAATAGGTCTAAGATTCTTTCCTTCCTCATACAATTGGGAGATAAAATCGTAGTACTGTGCCTCAAGATTCTGATCAGTTGACCCGCTTTGTGCAATGTTTTCCCATCCCTGATTAAAGAATGAAATCATATCTGCTCCGGCGAAGTATGATAACCAAAAGCTCTTTTCTAGGTCATCAGGCGAGGTATATCCTCCTAAAAGATATGGATAGCCAAAAAGCCCAGCCTCAACAGGGGTTTCAGGTGCATAAGTTTTGTAGAATCGAATGGTTGAGTATGCGTGCATCGGAACAGAAGAGAAAGATTGCGCATAGATCCTATCACTCTTCCATAGTCCTGGCTCATTTCCCACCCATGGTATGGTACTCCAAAGGACCTCTCTCGATGGATTAATGCCCTTCACATAGTCGTAAATCGTGTTCATCGCACTGGCAGTGCGGTTACAAATCCACTCATGGAACCAGAAGAGTTCTGTACGATTCATCTCAAAGATGCTCTTGAACCAGAAGCCAGTCTCAGAATGGTAAGTAGAATTATACTTGGTTAAGTGCAAAGGCCATGTATTACTTCCGAAGGAGAACCAATCATAAGCTCCACTGGCTGGTTCTTCATCACCCAATATCACACTGTCCATATGCTCAGACCATGAGTGATTCTCTATGTCATTGCCTAATATTGCAAGCTGTTCTGCTCTAAAGCTTGTATTATAGTAACTGTCCAGAGGGGAGTTGCCGTAGCGCCAGGGCCAGAATACGCCTCCCAAACTTACTCCTCGATCATGAAGCCAACGGAATTGGAAAATGGAGTTATGAGCTCCATACGAAGTATACTCAGCTGCAGACGGTCCCCAGATTACAAGGTCTGATACGTAGTTGGGTAGCTCTTCCCAGCGATGTCTAAGCTGACTTGCCCAGCAAGCAAAAGATGTTCTAAGGAATTGGTCAGGATTATTGCCGTCTGCCAGTGAATCCAGAGCTCTCATTTTAGGGAATTGCTCTGTACCCATTCTCAAGTCTACAGATTCAGCCAAATCAGTCCGGACATTCTGCTCTGGGCTACAGGAGGGCTTAGTGGTGAGGAAGAGTATGATTGCAAGTGTTATGACCAGAATAACTCTGAACTGACGCTGCATGTATTATCATACGCGTAATCTTTTGATATACTCTTGCAGAAAACAATTCCCCGCTACTGAGGTCTGCGAAGTCTTAAATTCATCAGAATGCTATACTAAAAGGGGTTCAAGGTTGCGGAGATTTGCTCTTGCTCTATTCTTGGTTGTTGTCATAGCTTCTATGCCGGTTGCAGTAGTGCAGGCTATTCCCACATGGCAAGGTGGCGAGCCGGGTGTTCGGTGGTATATCTTAATGGGATATGACCCCACTCATTTTGCAACCAGCACTATTTTGCGGCAAGATGTGAGAGCACTCCACCAGTTCGCGGAGAGAGGTGTTAAGATTGGTGTTGGAGTGGGTATATGGGATGCATTTCCCAGTGAGAGTATACTTGACATATACTACGATGAGTCATGTCTGAGAAGACTAGAGCGTCTTATAGATACAGTCTTCGAAGTGGATCCTGGACAGGGACCTGGAGTGAACCCAGAGAGAGTGTGGAGTATGACTCTCGGTGGGGAAGAACCATACTGGCCAGCAGGTTACCCTGGTGAGAATCCGATATTCTTCCGTTTCAACGAAACATACCATACTGAGGTGGGATTCTGGTTCAAGCCTTTCGACGACATGAATGCTACAGAGAGAATGGTTTTAGTGGAATGGACGAACGAGAAAGGAAATTGGGTTTTCAATCATATGTACGACTATGTCAAGGCAAAGTGGCCTCACATAGTGGTGTTCCAGTCCTTTTTCCCACCACACCCGATGAACTTTGGTGCAGTTATATTTGAGTTGAAAGCGGATGCTCTATCAATAGATGCCTACCTAGCTGGAGAGCGTGACAATCCTTGGTTAATCTACAATCCCCATCGGTGGTATACTACATTTGCCCCGGACAAAGAGTTTCACATGGTGCTTTGGGGGCAAGAAGCAGATGCGCCTCCATGGCTCTTCGAGGGAGAGCTTGGAGGATTTGAGCACATCAGGCGCAATGCTTGGGTTTCCTATCTTGCTGGAGCAAATGCACTTGCATGGTTCGATTGGCACCCCTTATACGGGAATGGTTGGCTGAGGACTGATACAATGGGCAAAAGACTGTTCCTGTATGTGAACAGAATTGCTAATGAGTTACACAAACTGCCACTCTTCAGGGCAAGACCGAAAGTCCTCGTAATTGGTACAGATAATGAGTTCACTGGTCCAGAGGTTGGATGGCCCACTGAGCTTGGACTATTCACCGAGTATGATATAATGGATCATAGATACTTTGCAAAAGAGGAAGTCGACCTATCACAATATGAACTAGTGATTCATGGTGCCATAACACGACGCGAAGAGTTCGTCGAAAAACTCAATGACTATGTGAGTGCTGGTGGTAATGTCGTTTTTTTGGGTGGCATTGGAAGTCGGCTGAATATCTATGAGAATGCTACACGTGAAACACTAATTTCCATTGAAGAAGATTCAACAGAATACTGGATTGGAGAACACGTCAATATCAGCATTTCACTCCCGAATCTACTTGGACTAGAACTAGAGTATGATGCTCACGATTTCGAGGGAAAAAAGCTCAAGACCCTTAATCTGACTGGAGACTACCATCCGGTTGGCGAATTCCACAGAATCTTGCCTGATAACAGCACAATACCAGTTGATGGATATCCTCTATTACTATATCATAACTCGTCACAACCAAACTCGGGATGGATTCTCTATTGGGGGATGCTTAAGGCTTCAGATAATGCAAAGTTCAACTGGATGAACAAGAACGATACGGCTCTTGTGAGGTTTCTAATACATGAAGTGGTCCAATCTTATGCGGTGAACTTCCTAAACATGAATGGGTCGGTTTCGACTCCTGATACGGAACAGATGCTAATTACCCAATCGATGGTGGAGGAAGGGACAATCTTAGCGGCTCTCTCAAACTTCATGGTTGATTCATGGGAACAATACATGCCAGTGGACAAGGATGTGAATTACACTCTGGACTTAGAGCAATTCGACTTACCTGATGGAGAATACTGGGTTCATTCAGTGGACAAGAATCAATCGCTTGGTAGCTTCACATCAGACAATGCATTACTTGAGATTCCAGTTCATGTGGCTGCGAACGACACACGCCTCCTTCTAATATCCCAAGATAGACCACAACCGAATTACACTATCAACATTTTTCCACCTGTTCCTACACCTGAAGAAGTGGAACCCGCCACGTTGCTCTCTGAAGATACAGAAATCGTCAAATCTCCTTACACACGTCCTGTGGCTGGTGAAGCGGATCTATCAGATGCCGCAGTCAATAATCCAGTAATTGATGCCTTAAGGAACCCCGGTGTCGTCGTACTTATCGCCACTTTCTTGCTAGTTCAGCAACATTACCGTAAGAAACGGTTGGGAGTGGGGCGATGAGGTTGAGGGTTTCAGGTCCGTTGATTGCAATCCTTGCGATTCTGCTATTCGGGCAAGTCGTGACGCTATTTGCTTTGTCCACCGATAGCAACGAATCTTCCTCTTCTGATTCCCAGTTGACAGCATACTCCCTACCTGATTTGAATCTACGAATCCCCTCTCTTTCAGAGGGTGATTGGAGTCCTATCTGGAACTCCACCTACGGAGGCTCAGATTGGGAGGAAGCTTACTCAGTTGTAGAATGCGCTGGGGGCGGCTATGCAATGGCGGGCTATACATACAGCTATGCTGCCGGTGGATGTGATATGTGGCTGCTAAGAGTTGACGCGGCTGGTCGTCTTCTGTGGAATCGTACATTTGGTGGGACCAATGATGAAAGGGCTTACGATTTAGTAGAATGTAGTGACGGCGGCTTTGCACTAATAGGAATCACTGCCAGCTATGGACAAGGCGGCTGGGATGCTTGGTTATTGCGTACAGATTCAACGGGTACTAGTCTGTGGAACAAGACATTCGGTGGGGAGAACTATGATGAAGCTCGGTCCATAGTTCTGTGTGATGATGGAGGTTTTGCCATCGCTGGTACATACAGTCATGGTGTTGCTGGCTGGGACTTCTGGTTGATACGTACGGATGTAAGTGGCAACCATATGTGGAACCGTACTTACGGTGGAATGTGGGACGATATGGGCTATTCATTGGTGGAGTGTAGTGACGGTGGTTTTGCGGTTGCAGGAAGCACCGAGAGCTACGGTGCTGGAGAGTACGATTACTGGCTTGTAAGAACAGGTCCCAGTGGAGAACATGTTTGGAATCAAACATATGGAGGGTTGGGTTATGAGGAATGCTGGTCAGTGCTGGAAAGCAAAGGTGGTGGCTTCGTCTTGACAGGAGATACAACAAGCTTTGCTACCCTTGACCCCTGTCCTTGGGTGGTTCGTACTGATGCAAGTGGGAATCACTTTTGGAATTACACTTATACATCTGGCCGACGGAGCCTCTCTCTAACCGAAACTGGAAACGGGCACATTATCTTCACAACTACACGCGCTGGTGTAACGTTGGTTCGCCTTGACTTGGAAGGTCACCTTGTGTGGGATCATGATTCTTTCGAATATACTTGGCCTCAGTCGTTGATTGAGTGTTCTAACGGAGGATTCGTAGTCGCAGGGCACAACGTCATTCACTTAGGTGGACCAAAGAACTACGAGTACAACTTGTCGCTAGTACGGCTCTCTGACCCACCTTTTTGGGCTGAAAAACCCTGCAACCAAACAGTTGAGCTCGGCGATGTTTTTGAATATGAATTGAATGTTTCCGCAACTCATGGGGTCGATGCATGGTGGTTGGAGGAAGGAGAATCCCGCTTCTCCATTGATAACGAAGGCATAATAACCAATTATACTCAGCTTGGGATTGCAGGCTTCACAATCATAGCAGTTGTTAATGACACCCTAGGAAATGTGCTTAAGGGGAAATTTGACGTTCTAGTACAGGACACTACTCCACCTCTTTGGATAGAAACTCCAACAGACCAGACCATGGAACAGGGTCAGAGATTCTATTATGACCTAAATGCAACAGATCTAGCAGACCTGGATTCTTGGTGGGTGAACGATTCCGCTCACTTCATTGTAGATCACTTAGGAGTCATTAGAGATAACGATGTACTAGATGTAGGAATTTATGGTCTTGAAGTATCTGTGAATGACACTAGTGGTAATACGTTGTCAGCGAGTTTTGCCCTTGAAGTGCTTGAGATTACTACCCCCACGCCTACGACAACCACCATAACAATAGAGGATGAAGGCTTTTTGCTAGTAATCGCTGTCGTGTTAATCTCTTTCATTGCGATTGTCATTATATCGTCTTTCCTTCGTAAGAAACGGATTTCATGAACAACCACGCAGAGTTCTCAAGTCTGGTTTCTACTCTTTCATCTCTCCGTAGGTCCTCTCATACGTTGAGGAGTCTGAGTTGAAGAATGCCACATTGAAGACCATGTTATCAAGAACAGACATGACTGCTGGAGACGCACTGTTCGCTGAACTGCAGGTAAATTAGACTAGGTACTTCAACATCTTCTGTAAATCTTCAAGTACGTCATAGCTTGGTGGGTCAACAAAGAGACACATGCGAACAGTATGTCCTTCACCCGGTTTCAACCATGTCGAGAAGTCCATTGCTCCACCGATAATCATTGTATTAAGATGAAGAGCTAATGACTTGTTGACTGGACTGTCCACGAGAATTCCGACACCATCTTCACCTCTGTTAAGCAGAATTGCATTCGATTTAGGCATAATCACAGCAGGAACAGGACTAGGACGAGTTGTAGTTACCCTGTCGTTCCATCTTGCAGTCATAATTGTGTCCTTAAGGTCACTACCAATGACAGGATCTACAAGAAGCGAAGGAAAGAACCTCATTGGTGCCTTGGTGTCGTTACGGATATTCAAGTCAATCAAAATGAGAGGGCTACCCGGCGCGGTGAGATACCTAAGTCTGAAATCAGCACCACGACAAGTCTGCTGGATTGTCCCCTTCCATCGAAGTTCCACACCTTTCCAGGTGCCTCTAATCTCGCATGATTTCGCATCCATTTCTTCATGGTTTGTCAGAGCTTTGGTGAGATCCTCGTCCATGTCTTCATCCCAAGCAAGGGGCTGCACACCACCAAAGTAGTTCTCAAGAAACTCCTTTGGTCTTGGTGTTGGAAAACTCGATGCAAGAAGGTCAACTGACCGGCTATTCTTCAAAGAGAAAAGGCACCCACCGTAATCCGGGGACACCTTGAATTCACATTCCCCATTAGAGACTCTGAAGACCTTGAGCCCCTCTTCCTCGGTCTCCTCTATGCTAATGGATTTACTTGAGTCACCAAGTTGTATCAATGCGAATTGACCCACAACGTCAGTCGCTGTGAAGAAACGCAGAGTACCCTTGTGAATTCCAAACCCAGATGGGATATGTTTTGCAGGCCTCAAACCTATTGAATATGTGAGTTCATCATCCACGACTATTTCATGTACACCCGATACTGGGGCCGCATCACCTAGGCTCTTACCGTCAGGTCCTTTGAGCTCGACAAGCCAACCATCTGGTGCCTCAACCATTAGACCTCCAGGAATTGGTGGAACAGGAATCTTTCTGATTCTGAATTCGCCAGCAGCCTCCATTGCATGTGGAAGAACTATTGGCTTGGCTTCAAAACCAAGGGGGTCATTTGCTTCGACATAATCTGACATCTCAGAAGGAATCATCACGCGACCGTCAACGAGTGACATCCAAGCACGACGGATAGCTCGCCAATGAGGTGCACCTAAGATGTTCCAGACTCGTGATACACATCTGGACTCACCAGGTTCGATTATGACTGGCTTGTATAGAATCCGATTGATCTGACCACTTGAGATGTTTATTTCTTCGATTCCCTCTGGACTCCAGATTTGACCCACAGTGGTCATTTCATCCTGAATAGCTACCCATTGTTCTCTGAAAGAATCAGGACTGTTCGAGATACTTGGATAATTTAGCATGAAACTTGTTCCTGGAGCTCTAGCAATTCCAGTTTCTAGAGGTATGTAAACACTGGCTGTACCTCCAGCTAAAGAGAAACCACCGCCACCACCATTCATCCTTTGCTGCATTAAATGACTCTCAGTACTTGTATTAGTGACCCAAATTTCATGCGTTACAATATCTGAATCGTGTCTGAAGATTATCCGGTCTTCAACAGTCAAGGGGCGTTCTGGATGTTCAGCTTTCAAGGAAACATATGTTTTAAGGCTATCAGCATCAACACTGACTTCACGCTCAGCATCTCTGAAGGGATTGAGACCGAAAGGTGGACCTATCTCACCAGCCATTCGGAGTGTAAGTACCACACCTCCACTCTGTCTATCGGATAGCCGCACGTAACCACCCTCACGAGAGATCGATGCTGTATACTTGTTTCCAACAACGACAACTCGCTTAAGCCGATCATCATGACCCACTGCCACATGGTTCCCCTCAATGCAATAAACAGGAACTCTAAACTTCCTGGTTGTGAGATCAACACTTTTCCCACTATCATCCTTAAAATCCAGAGTCATTGAAACCCAGAGATCGTGTGCTCCAACGCCTAGAGATTCATCAGCTTCTACATCTAGAATAACACCACTCAGACCCTCAGGTGACATCTCAATATTGATTTCTGCAGGAGTCACTTCGAGTGGTACACCATCTTTCTCAACACGAAGCTTGCCCTTCATCGGTTTCCCAAATCTACTGACTACTGTGATGGGTAAGGAAGCCCGCCCACCAGGATTTACCACACACTGGCCCCAGCGTGTACGGATCTCAGCAGCAGGACGTATCTTGAGTCCAGTTGTGAGTGTGGAGTCATTGCCATTCACATTCAATCTGGTAGTAATTGCAGGAGTCTTTAGCTCCTTTCTGAACAGCTCTGCTGTTGAGTCAAGATGAAATGGCACAGACCATTCTGCTGAATCAGATGCTGCAAGTTTGATCTTTTTCTTGGGAGCTGCTCCAAAGCGTAGACCAGAGAAGCCTTCCAGTTCGACCTCAATCGCAAGGGCATCATCAGTTTCATTCTCTATTTGCAGTGTATAAACAGATGGAACACCACAAACTGTGAGGTGTTCTTTCACTCTTGCCTGAACTTTGAGTCGTTTCCCATCTATAGTGCGGCAAATTCCAGCTATTGATTTGCAGAGTCTGTCTATCGTGACTTCTAACGAATTCTCTCCGTCCTGAAACTCATATTTGTAGACTAGCATCCCGTCTTCGTTGATATCATCAGGAGCCTGTGCAAGGTCACGCTTTTGCAGGTCATACCAGACATTTGGTCGGTTGTATTTTGAGAAGAATGGCTCACTCAGAGGATGCTTCAGGATTTGAGGAATGAATCCCTCAAGATGTACACCATCAGCTTCGGGGTTCCACATGAGACCTATCTTCTTGTACAACGGAACAGCACGGATATTGCCTGCCCATGTGTGGAGGTCTACTCTGGTGAATCCTCTCTCTATAGCAATGGACATTGCCTCTAGCAGTAGCCGCTTACCAACCTTCTTGCCAATTGCTTCAGGCGAAACTCCGAGTAATCCGACATATGCAGCCTCAGTGTCCACCCAATGTTGAAGGAGCGAACATAACCCAACAGGGTGCTTGGATTGTGTATCCACAGCAACCAGGATTGCCTCTGATCTCATCTTACTATAGGTCTTCTTGACACGCTCCTCGGTGTAGGGAACACCCTGTGTGAATCCACCAATCCATAATTCATCCCACGAATTGAACATAGCAGCAATTCCTGCTGCAATACCGTCAGAGTATTCCACAATCTCAATGTCTGACTCTTCGCTCATCTTATTCACTCCGATGTCAAAGCCCCAGTTGGCACGAAGGTTGAGTAGATATAGGTTGGATGGTCACAGCATATTATAGTTATGAAAACTTGTGACCAGAAGAGTGACCACAATAAAGATTCAGGCACACACTATAGGCGGCCCAACGGAGCTATTCCCATCCCTGGCTCCGCTCCCTCTCCAAGATGCCCATGGGAAACCTTCTTGACTATCGGACGGTATTGAAGTTGCGGCGCTCGCAGTGAGCAGCGTGTCTAGAAGAGGGATAGGCGTTGTCTAGTAGTAAGTTGATGTCGGCATCCGAATCCGTGAAGCGTTTCGTCAATGGTGGCGACTGTCTTTCCGTTGGAGGCTTCACGATAAACCGAAACCCAATGGCCTTGGTCTATGAAGTACTCAGACAACGGACCAAGGACCTCCACGTTGTGATGCACTCCGGTAGTCAGGCACTGGACCTGCTCATAGGTGCCGGTCGAGTCAGTCTACTGGAGATTGCATATGGGGCAAATGGGCGGTTGGCACCCACTTGTGTCAGATTCAGGAAAGCCATAGAGCAAGGAACTCTGAAGGTCGAGGATTACACCAACTACCAGATGACTCTCAGGTTCATGGCTGGAGTCATGGGTGTTCCCTTCCTTCCAACCTATTCCTCCTTGGGCACGGACATCATAGAACGATGGGGGTTCAGTACCGACATGAGGTCGTCCAATCCTCAGCTTCCAAGGAAGAAGCTCGCCGTTACTGAAGATCCCTTCAGCGATAAGGCCAGTCAAGTTGTCCTTGTGCCAGCGGTGAACCCTGATGTCGCTCTAATCCATGCACAGAAGGCAGCTGAGGATGGCACAGTCCGTCTGGAGGGATTGACCTTTGCAGACATTGAGCAGGCGAGGGCATCGAAGCATGTGATAGTATCGTGTGAGGAACTGGTATCTCCTGCTGAGCTCCGCAAGGAGCCGTGGAACAACAGCATTCCGCATGTTCTAGTCGATGCTGTGGTGCATCAACCCCTTGGAGCACATCCCACTGCATGCTACCTGCATTATGACTACGACATGGAGCATCTCCTCAAATACAAGGAACTTGCAGACGATGATTACCAGTTCGAGAACTACCTGAAGGAGTTCGTGCTCGATGTCGACTGCCATGATGACTATCTGAAACTGATAGGAACCAAGCGGCTGAAGAGCATCAAAGCTACTCCAGAACTGGGCTATGCGAGGAGGGACAGCGACCTTTGAAGATAGAATACTCGCCGCTTGAGATGATGGCCATTGCCTGTTCGCGCAGAATCCAGGACGACGATATCGTGTTCTGTGGAACTGGCCTTCCTCTTCTGGGGGCCATGACTGCGAAGAAGACGCACGCACCCAACTGTGTCGTGTTCTTCGAAACCGGTGCCTTGGATCCTGTACTGCTTGAGATTCCGCTGTCGGTGGCTGATTCCAGAGTTATGCACGGAGCATCCCATAACGGGGGTCTCGCAGATGCGTTCGCTTTCATGCAGAATCGATTCTCTGGTCCCAAGGTCTTAGGGTTGCTTTCAGGGGCGCAAATCGACATGTATGGCAACCTGAACAGCACGGTCATTGGTGATTCCAACAAACCTACAACTCGCTTGCCCGGAAGCGGTGGTGCTTGCGATGTTGCCAGCCTTGTGGGCCGCACAATGATCTTTATGAAACATGAGCGAAGGCGATTTGTCGAACACCTTGATTACTTGACGAGCCCCGGCTGGTTGCAAGGAGGCACCTCACGTCAAGAAGCAGGTCTCATCCGCGGAGGTCCTGTGGCTGTAGTCACCACGCTCGGTGTCTTGGAGTTCGATGAGAAGACAAAGCGAATGTATCTCTCGACGTACTACGCGAATGCGTCTGTTGAAGAGACCGTTAAGAACACGGGCTTCAAGCTGAGTGTTTCAAGAGCCAGACAAGAACCAAGTCCAACTCCCGAAGAGCTGGATGTTCTCAGGACCGCGGTGGATCCCTTTGGACTGATTCTTGATTAATAGTCCTGCACGCCTTGTAATCTGACAGGGGGTCACTGGACAGATACAAGTGCAGCCTGTATGGACTGTGGAATGTACGAACACATGTATCTGGTTGGAGCTATCCATCTTATCGATCGAACTCCTCGCGTCAACGCTCATCAATACATCAGATGTAGAACCCGTGTGACCGCTTGTCCGCAGGGAGCAATCCGTGTCGGGGAATGCGACAGGAATGCTTCGTTTGGTAAAGGCGCAGGCACGGATTGAAGCGGCTTCTCTCAAGCGAAACATCACGAATGTTTTTTACGCATACAATCCAGGACTGACAGCATGGCTGATGACTTTGGATTGAATGTCAATCCCGAGGACGAATTGCAGGATGGCATCGTAACAGAAGACGAGCTCAGGAATCAAATGCAAAGAAAGCGAAACCGCAGCATACCTTTGGTCTTTGCTCTCGTACTGGTTTTTATTACGCCGTTTCTAGTCCCGCCTGTAGCAAGTGACATTACGTTCATCAGCACGATAGTTGTCGCTTACCCGATTTTCATGGTGGGCGTCTATCGACTAGCGAAGAGCTCGATTCTAAAGAACTTCCTTTTTGGTATCAAGATTCTGCGACGTGTGGGCCTCCCAGAACCGGTGATCACAGAGCAGTACGCCGCGACAAAGCGAGGAGCTACCCATCTGTTTGTTCTCCAGAATACGAGTTGTCTATACTTCGTCACGTTCACGCAGACTGAAATGGCTCTAACAGGGAAGATTGACGTACCCAAAACATTCTGGAAGTGGAATCCAACCGTGAGTATTGCTGGTCTGAAACTCCACAAGAGAGAAGGCCTTTTCTCAATTCCTACCCTTGAAAGGCAGTGCATCTCCGGTGAAGGGATTCTCTATGCTAGTCCATACTTGGGTACGGCGTACATGCTGCACGTTCCTGAATTCTCAAGGGAACAGCTTCTCGCCGTCGCGGAATATGTTTCTCAGCAGGTTTCAAGCTAGGAAGATTTGCCGAATTCAACGAGTTCGATTGGACCGCGAGGTGATGTACTATTCATTCTCAGGTGCATAGAGCAGTCGAGGGTTTGAAATCGGTCTCATTCGGGGCGGCCCCGTAACATTGGTCACCACACTCGGTGTCTTGGAATTCGATGGGACGACAAATCGAATGCATCTCTCGACGTACTATGAGAATGTGTCTGTTGAAGAGATTGCAAGGAACACGGGATTCAAGCTGGATGTAACAAGGGCCAAGCAGGAGCCAAGTCCAACCCCCGAAGAGGTGGATGTTCTCAGAACCGATGTGGACCGTTGCCCGAAACTTATACAATCCTGGACATCAATATCATTGACTGATGTTCGGTTCCTGATTCATTGAGGTCTGCTCTGCAGATCCTACTGAATCTGCGACAAGTCTTACGTCCTCTCCACAGGCGTTTTCTGTCTCCGTCCAACTGGCGGCGACCAAATTACATGGAGGCCCTAGCACTCTGCATTGAACATCCACACCACTCAATCCTGAGCATATGTTATAACCACCTACAAAATGTCAAGAAGATTGTACAAGTTCTTGGCAACTGTTGCATACCCTCTTTTAGGAGGGCCTTGTGACCTCATCCATATCGACCACCTCCAGACACGCTTTTGTATTCATTGCGTAGATGGATTAAGAGAGGGAACAGCTATGCACGATTTTTCAGATTCTTCATTCTCCCCCAAGGAGCAGGAGATTCGAAATGGATTACGATTAAGACTTCGCTTGGGCCTTCTCTTGACTATCTTCGCAATCGCGTTGTTCGCTTCTCTCAACCTGATTCACGGTTTGGTTCCAGAGGCGATTGAGCTCTTGCTGTTTGTAGCATTCATGGTGATGATCCTTGTCGGATTCCTTGTCAGCGGTTACTACGGACTAGGCCGTATCCTCTTCTTCCATAGTCTAGACCTGATCAGGATGATTGCCCCTGACGAGATGGTGGTGACTAGTAGATATGGAGTAGTCAGAAGAGGATCTGTTTACATCTTGGCGAAATGGGGTGCAGATGTCCTCACGTTCATCGCGTTCTTGCACTCTGAACCAGCTCTTACCCCGAAGATCAAGATACCGTCAATTATCTGGCGTTGGGAACACACAATTCCCATTGACAGTCTGAAAGTCACGCGACGAGAAGGGCACTTCACTGTGCCGACTTCAGAGAATTCATTCATCAGTGGAGAAGGCATCCTCTATTCGCTAATAATCGATCCTAGTCGGCATTCTAGACAGACATCGGGCTTCTCGAGAGACCAGCTCCTGCGTATTGTCGATACGCTTAGTGAGGAAACGACAAGCTATGGCAGTGGCAGAGTAGAATGATATTTCCACAAAGGGTGGAGAGTTTGGTGTAACTTCCTGCAGCTTCATGATTCTCAGGGAAGAGGTGTAACTGCATTGAAACCACTCTCTCCCACCGTGGCATTTGATGCTGCAGTTACCAGTAGTGCCGTTCTCTCTCAGTATTGAAACGGAGCATAACATGAAGTTCGAAACACTAAATAGCTCAAACAGACATATGAATAGTGTTGCAGATTCCAGGGTTGAAATTGCTGATGCAGAAACAGGCTGCCAGTCTAAAGGTTGAAAAGAAGTCGACATATCTATGGGTTCTCTTCGCGGTTTGTCTCCTCACTCTTACGGTCCCACCAGCAGGTAGTCTGGCTACACGCAGTCATGAGAGCGACGATCAGAATCCCCTGATCTGGCAGGGCCCGGGCATGCCGGTGCAGAGAAGCGCCCCCTTGGCGGAAAGGCCAAGCTTTGAGTTGCTGAGAAGCTCTCTGCGTCAGCGCAGCAGACTTGAAGCCACTGTATCACTATCTGGGTTTCATGGAAGCAGCCCAGGACGTTCACTAAGGGCGACGCAGCAGCAGGCCTTGCCGACCAGCTCGATGCTGGCTATGGCTGGATTGACACCACATGGTCCCATTGTCATACTTAGCGACTCGGATTTCGCGGCTCAAGGATGGCCCGGCTCAGGCACATCGGGTGATCCGTATAGGATTGAGCATCTAGCAATAGACTTGAACAGCACAGATGGCAATTGTATCGAAATTCAGAGTACCAGTGCTCACTTCGTAGTGTTCAACTGCACGCTGACAGAGGCAACCGGTCTAGGATACTCAGGCATCTATCTGAATGATGTGCAAAATGGACGACTCGAAGCCAACAATATCACTGGCAACGATATCGGCATTCTACTCAGGAACTCGAACCTCAACAACATTCTAAACAACGCCATCTCAAATCATAGCCGCGCTGGGGTCTACCTTGATGGATCCAGTGACAACACGATTCGGACAAACAATGTCAGCACCAGTTGGAGTGGACTCTACCTAGAATGGTCCACCAGCAATGTATTGAACAACAACTACTGCTACGACAACGAGTTTGGCATTGATGTCTACGGAGCCTCCACAAGCAATTCAATAGTGAATAATACGTGTGTTTCTAACAACTATGGCATCTACCTGTTGCATATAACGGAGAATGCAATCATAGAGAACAACTGCTCTCAGAACAATGTGGGAATCCATGTCCTCGAGTCTAATTCGAACTCGATTGATACAAACATCTGCAACGAAAACGTCTATGGGGGTATTCTGGTCAATCTCTCAGTGTACAATGACGTTTCAGACAACTATTGTGGCTACAACACCAATTGGGCCGGCATAATCCTCTCAGCTTCGAACCACACTCGTGTGACAGACAATACATGCACAGGGAATCCAGATGGAATATGGCTAACAGCCAGTTCACAGAATGAGCTGCTGCACAACAACTGCACGTATAATGTCAATGGTATTCACATTCAGGATTCTTCAGGAGACCAAATCGCCAACAACATCTGCAACAACAACACAGACACGGGCATGCTGATCGAAGGTGTATCGCTCTCCTTGAGAGTGGTCTACAACAATACATGCAGCGACAATGGTATTATCGGTATCGTATTGATGCTCGGTGCCAATGCCACTGAGTTGAGCCAGAACGTCTGTTCAAGTAATGTGGTTAGTTCCCAGGCTGGAATACTCCTCATGGAGTCCTACAACAATACTGTAGATAGCAACGCATGTTACGGCAATCAGGACTTCGGAATACAAATGTTACAATCAGAACTGACCATAGTGAAACGAAACAACATCACAGTCACCGGGGGGGTAGGTATCTTTCTTGAAGAATCAGTGAATAACACTCTTGCGGGCAACATATGCCATGATATCTTCAACCCAGATTGGGACTCTGGCTATGCCATCTACCTAATGTATCTCTCTGATTTCAACCTAATTGAGGACAACCTTTGCTATGACAATCCATTCGGTATCTTACTTTTTCAAGCCAACAACAACACCGTCATCAACAACTTCTGTTTCAACAGTACGCACGTCCCTGACGTTAGTTCAGGAATAGCTATTGTTATGGCATGGAACAATACAGTCACCAACAACAGGCTCCATAACAACACTGTAGGTGCATTCCTCTTAGACACAAATGGCAACACGATCTCATTCAATTCCCTCAGGGGAAACGAGTTCGGAGTATACCTTGAGGACGACTCTGCCAACAATACCATCTCATGGAATGTCTTCGAGAACAACACCGCAAATGGTTGGGATGCTGGGACGACCAATATCATCGATTACAACTTCTGGTCCAATTACACAGGGTCGGACGCAAATGGGGATGGGTTTGGAGATGTACCGCATCCGATTCAAGGCGATGCTGGCAACGCTGATCCTCATCCATTGATGTTTCATCCATTCCCACCTGAATGGGTTCAACCTCCTACAGACCAGGTCATCGAGTTCGGTGCCCACTTCGAGTACGAGCTTGAGGTCACATCCACTGCACCCTTTGAGTTGTGGGTCAACGATTCTGCGGCTTTCGCAATCGACGTCAATGAAACAATCGTAAGTCCAAGTGTTCTCCCTGTTGGAGTCTACCCGCTCGAGGTAAGAGCGATCAATATCTACGGATATGCAGCTAAAGGTGTCTTCACATTATTGGTTCAAGATACAACTCCACCAACGGTGAATAGTCCCGATGACATCACTTACACTTCCGGAGAACCTGGCGCTCTGATAGAATGGAGCATTTCAGACCTAAGCTATCTCAGTTACCGGGTTCTTAGAAACGGAACAGAGGTCGATTCGAGTGGCATAACTCTAACAGCGTATCAGGTCACAATATCAGTCGAGTATCTCGACCCCGGGGTTCACAACTTCACTATCGTAGCGGTCGACGCTGAGGGCAACATAGCGACGGACACGGTCCTTGTCACGGTACTCCCAATCCCGTTCCTTGAGGCAATGCTTCCATTCCTGATTCTGGGTCTGGCGGGAGTTGCAGTGGTTGTAGTGATACTCGTCCTGCTCAGGAAGCGAAAGCTACGTGGTGGAGAAAACAGCTAAGGCAGCCCTCTTCTGGGAGGACCTTGTGACCTCATCCATATCGACCATCTCCAGATACGTTTTTGTATTCATTTCATAAACAGATTAAGAGAAGGAACACCTATGCACGATCTTTCAGATTCTTCATTCTCCCCCAAAGAACAGGAGATTCGAAACGGATTGCGATTAAGGCTTCGCTTGGGCCTTCTCTTGACTATCTTCGCAATCGCGTTGTTCGCTTCTCTCTACCTGATTCACGGTTTGATTCCAGTGGAGATGGCGATCACACTGTTTGTAGCATCCATGTTGATGATCTTTGTCGGAATCATTGTTAGCGGTTACTACGGACTGGGCCGTATCCTCTTTTTTCATAATCTAGACCTGCTCAGGATGATTGCCCCTGACGAGATGGCGGTGACTAGTAGCTATGGGGTTGTCAGAAGAGGATCTGTTTACATCCTGGCGAAATGGGGGTCAAATGTCCTTACGTTCATCGCGTTCTTGCACTCTGAACCAGCTCTTGCCCCGAAGATCAAAATACCGCGAATTATCTGGCGTTGGGAATACACATTTCCCATTGGCAGTTTGAAAGTCACCCGTCGAGAAGGACACTTCACAGTGCCGACTTCAGAGTATTCATTCTTCAGTGGAGAAGGCATCCTCTACGCGCTATTAATCGATGCCAGTTCGTATTCTAGACAGACATCGGGCTTCCCGAGCGACCAGCTCCTGCGTATTGTCGATACGCTTAGTGAGGAAGCGGCAAGCTATGGCAGTGGCAGAGTAGAATGATATTTCCCCCAAGGATGGGGGATTTAGTGTTACTTCCTGCAGCTTCATGATTGTCAGCGAAGAAGTGTAACTGCATCAGAATCCCTCTCTCCCACCATGGCATTTGATGTTTCAGTTACCAGTAGTGCCGCTCGCCTCCAATCGCGTAAAGACCCCAGATAAGATCCAAGTATTCGCCTCTGGTCCCAAATGGTACACTGAACTCAATCTGTCCATTCTTAGTTTTCTTGGTGTACCCGGTGTTCTCCACCAGCGATTCGATATCCCCGGCTTGCTCGATATTCGCTATTATTTCGACAGGTATCTTCCCGAGGTAGAAATACACACGTATTCCATTAGGAAACTCGTAGTTCTCACCTATTGTCCAAGTTGCTCGACATCTATCAAGTTTCATCATTTTCCAATTATGAAGCACAACCTCGTTTCTCATTTCCTGTGTGACTTCCACAAGAACCACCTACGCTGTGAGAACACGAAATCGCTGTTAAGTTATTGCTTGATTTCATTGGGTCTGGCGACCTATCCAGAATTATCATTGGTGTTCAGCAATCAATGGACCGAGTATTGAGCATGATATCAATTGATAAGACAGTACCTGGATATGCTATGTGCATTTCCTTTGAGGTGAGATTCATGCGTGGACAATGGATGATACTATCGGTGATTGTTGGAGTAGTGATGCTCATCACTGACATGAAGTATGGATGGCTATCCCTGTTCTTGGGTGGCTTCTCAAGTCTGCTTGTGATAGCTCTTGTCGTGGGAATCATTGCCGGAGGAGTAAAGGACGGGATTCTGAGTGTACTGGCTACTGAATTCCTAGGCGTTCTCGTGATTACTCTCATTATGCCCTACGTGTTTCCTGAGTGGTGTTATATCTTGGTAGGATTCTTTCCGATCGACATGCTATTGGCGAGTGTTATAATTATTCAACACAGTGCCACTCTTGGTACATTGGGGCTTCCATGGTATCTCGTGGGTGAGCATGGGCCAGAAGCCCTGGGATCGCTAATCATGGCTCCTTTCATCTTTGGCACAGCCTTGGTGCTCGGCGGGCTCGGAGGGCACATCGGGCGAGTCATTAGACAGCGCTTCCTGGGGCCTGACATTCCCAGCAAAGCCGTGTCGCCAGGTAAGCCAATCGCTCAGGAACCGCAAGAAGAAGATGTCAGTCAGGGTGATTTTGCCTCTGATACAACCGAATGATCCTGTTGGCTCCTTGTGCTCATGCGGCCTATTTCGGAAGTCAGTCCAAGCTTCAGCAATGGAGGGATTCCTTATCGAAAACGCTTACAAGCGATCTGATAAGACGCGGCAACCTGTCCTAGGAGTTCATTAGAAGACATGAATTCGCAGTCCAGACATGAATACAATGGGTTTCTCGTGAGAGTTCATTGACGGCAACTGAAACTAGGTCTTCTCCAAGGTCCTTAGGACGGACTGGATGCTTTCCTCCAATGACTTCATCCTTAGTTGAAGAGCTAATACTTCCTCCATTAGGAGAGCAAGCTTCTCTTCGATCTCCATTTCCCCGTCAGAAGTCAACGGGAAGCCACTTGAATCCCTGTCAGCTTTCTTCCACTTTGGCATTTTCTTCCGTCCTACGCTTCTTTTTGAAAATACAGAATGCTCTCTCTCAGGGCAAATGTGCGTCTGATTCCAGACCGTCTTGTGCGGTCAATCTCTATGCCAGTTGGGCGGTATCCAATCCTCTGTGCTATCATCATGGTAATCAAATCGGTTGGGACATAAACGTCGAGGATCAGCGAGTCCCCTACTACCCACGCCACTCTGGCCCCGTCATTAATGGACTCGTACATATTGCTGAGAACCATATGAATGTCCTCAAAGTATTTCCGAAGTAGAATCGGATAGTCCTTTCTTCTGATACCGATTCTCTCTCTCATTCTTGGTTTGCTGGCCGCAATAATATAGTCAAGCCAATCAATCGAAAGGAGGGGGGTTTGTTCTGCATATGACTTCATCATTGATCTAGAAACGTTGTCACACAACACCATGCGATCGCGGAGTTTGCTAAGGTCCTTTGTGGAGGCCGCATCTTCCATCCAGCCTATTTCTAGCTTGTAGTTGCCAACGTAGTCGAAGCTATTGAGGTACGGGGGCGAGGTTATGACTGCATCAACTGCGATATCCTCAGGCAAAGCAAATGCCTTAGAGTCTTCACAGAACGAAATGGACTTTCCTTGTTTCTCCACCTTCGTCTGCACGAACCGAAGGTCGCTGATAATTTCCTTGACCTTCTCTTCAAACAGCTGGAATGGTAGTTTTGGGTATAGATTCTTGGATTTCTTCTTGTCGTAACCGATTGACGGTGACCTTCTCAAGTTGCTCGATGGCAGAAGAATGCTCGCGAACGCCAGCTCGAAGTAGCATCTAAGGCGCGGGTTATCCACCAATCCTACCCGTTCCTTTATCCTTAGGATATTCTCAAGTATCTCAGGTTGAAATTGTCTCTCTGTTTCGAGGAAGGCTGGAGGCTCCGTTGATGCCTTCTTTGAGAAGTTCATCGCATCATATTGGTGTTGAATCTCTCTCGGATTCGCATCCCATGATGTCTTTGCCAAGAGCACTCTGAAGATTGTAGGATTGATTTCGATACCAACAGAGTCTACACCTTTCATCATAGCAGCAACGTTAACGGTGCCAGATCCCGCAAAAGGGTCAAGTATCCGGTGGTCGGAAGATAGTCCGAACTGCTCGATTATGTCATAGACGAAGCTCTCAGAGAAACCCTCTAGGTAGCTGGTCCAACGATGAATCGGCCTCTGCTTGTTATTCGCGAAGTTCAAACCACGGTTCAACAGCCGGTGAGATATCTTTACGTCGGGAAATCTAAGCTTGAACTCATGCAGGTAGGTATCAGGCGTCTTGAAGTGATAGCCGATTCCCTCCCAAAGGGCGTAGTTGTGACTGTAAAACGACTCGGCATCACTAACTAACGAGTTCATGTTGTTGACCATACTGTTGTTCTACTAGACTATCTGTCCTATTTGATGATTTGAGATATGCCATTTAAACCTCTAAGTTGCACCAGCATATGGCGATTTCGTACGATTTATTAAATGCAGGCAGCGTCTGTGCTTTGGCGGGTTGAAGATGGCAGCTTCAAGAATTGAAACTCTACGGAACAATCTATTGGATTCTACAACAAGTTTGTACCTTGAGAGAACTCAGTTGTATACAGAATCTCTGAAACAGACTGAAGGAGAGCAGAGAATCATCCGGCAGGCGAAGGCTCTTGCCCACATGCTAGAAGGAATCCCAGTGCGGATACTTCCTGGCGAGCTAGTTGTGGGCGTCATTGCAGACAAGATACGAGGCGCCATAATCTATCCTGAAGCACACGGAGCGCGGGTAATTCCCGAGCTTGAAGAGATAAAGAATCGCGACAAACGCTCAGTTGTTATTACGGACGAGGATATGAAGATCGTTCAAGACGAAATCGAATCCTACTGGGCCGACAAATCCACACTGGCACAAGGTGAGCGGAATATTCCCGAAAAGACAATGGAGGTCGTGTACTCGGGCTCAGTATTCCTACCTACTGAGGCAGCTGGATTCGGCCATTTGAGCATTAACTACCCAATGCTCTTCTCTATGGGTTTCAGCAAGTTCAAGGCGATAGCAGAAGAACGAGTTCTTGAATACGCCAAGAAAACTGATTCAGATTCAACCTCCAAGGCGCAATTCTACAGTGCTGCCGCAATAGCTGCTGAAGCGATGATTCACTTCGCAAAGCGCTATTCCGAAGAAGCAGCGAGAATGGCAGAAGATGAGAAAGACAGTCAGAGAAAAGAAGAGCTTGAGCAAATTGCTGAGGTATGCCAACGGGTTCCAAGAAATCCACCAACCAATTTCCACGAAGCGATCCAGTTCATTAGGTTCACTCACCTAGCTTTGACCATTGAAGCGTATGATGGTCAAGCCATCTCAATGGGCCGGATGGACCAGTACCTTCAACCATTCTATGAGGCTGATGTCAAATCAGGGATACTAGATCGAAACCGAGCAAGAGAGCTCATAGAGCTGCTGTGGATTAAGACAAACGAACTGGTGCCTGTCTATGATAGCTTCGCAGGGCTGTACTTTGATGGTCTGTTAACGACGCAAGCCGCTACAATTGGCGGCATCAATCCGGAAGGGGTTGATTCGACAAACGACATGACCTACATAATTCTGGAAGCAACCAAGAATACGGGGCTTCCATTGCCAAATGTCCACATCAGACTTCATAAGGAAACCCCTTTGAAACTCATGAGGGAAGTCGCAGCAACTGTGGCGTCTGAAACAAACAATATCGCCATGTTCAATGATGATGTAATCGTCAAGTCCTGGGAGCGTCAAGGAATCCCAACAGAAGAGGCGAGAAACTACGCAACTGTTGGGTGCGTTGAACTGGCTCCATTTGGAACCAGCTTCACTTCGTCAGACGCGGCGCTATTCAATATCGCAATATGTCTTGAGCTTGCTTTGAATAATGGCGAAACCGTTCTGCTGGGGTCGAAGATTGGACTCGAAACTGGTGATCCATTGGAGTTCCAATCAATGGATGACGTCATTGAGGCATTCCGGAATCAACTCTCTTACTTGGTAGGACTAATGGCAGAAGCTTCGAATCACTTTGAGAGAGCAACTGCTGAACTGATGCCTTCACCACTACTTTCACTCTGCGTAGAGGACTGCTTCAAGGCGGGTCAAGATATAACGACCGGTTCTGCAAGGTACAACTTTACTGGAGTTCAGGGGGTTGGAATGGCTGATGTTGCAGACTCCTTCACCGCAATGGATCAACTTGTGTTCAGAGAGAAACGGTTGAGCATGGCCGAACTACTGGAAGCCATAAGGGACGGATTTGATGATTACGAACCGACTAGACAACTGCTTCTGAACAAAGCCCCGAAATTCGGTAATGATGACAAGACTGCCGATGACTACGCTAACCTCGTGGCGCGCATGTACGCTGAGGAAGTTGAAAAACACAAGAACATCCGGGGCGGTACTTTCATTGCAGGCATGTACTCTGTGACATCTCATATTCCATTTGGATTCTTTACTGGTGCATTGCCAAGCGGACGATTAGCCACGACCACTCTGAGCAATGGTGCTTCACCTGCGATTGGAGCACAGGCGAAGGGTTTGACGGCGGCCCTCAGTTCTGTTGCAAGCGTTGATCATACGCTCTACCCGAATGGAGTAGCTTATACCCTTGGTCTGGATCCCAGCTTCGTAACCGGAGGAGAGGGCCTTGAGTCCCTTGTGAATGTACTCAGAACCTACGTGAAGCTCGGAGGTATGCAAATTCAATTCAACATGATGGACCCAGAAACTCTTCGTGACGCCCAGAAGAACCCCGCAGATTATCGCAATCTTATCGTGCGTGTTGCTGGATATAGCGCGTACTTCGTGGACTTGAGCAATGAAGTCCAGGACGAAATTATCGGTAGGTTCCAAAGATCTGAATAGCATACTACTGCGATTCATCCAGCTAGGGATGCCAACCGCAACACCAGAATTCTCCTTCTCATTCCCGGACTATACGGTCCGAAATCCCAATCACCGTATTCCTCAAGCACCTCAAAGCCGGAGAGTCGCAGAAGACGGTCGGCTTCTTTGTCGTCTATCAATGCAACAGCATTCTCGGTTTCAATCGTCCAAGTTTCTCCATCCGAATCTGTTATTTCCAAGATGAATGTGCGGCGTTGAATCTGATTTGAGAGATCAGTGACGAAGACGCCGGAACGCTTCACATGCCTGCCGTCTGTCGTATGCGCATCTTCAGACCACTCACCTTTTTCTTGTTGACCGTTTCCGGGATACAGATCAAGGATGAACACACCATCCTCGTCAAGATGCCTTTTAGCGGAACTCAAGCACCCCAACTGCTGCTCTGTTGTCAAGCAGAACCGGAAGGATGAAGGAATGATTACCAGAGAAAAACTCTGTTGCAGGTCGAGATCTGTGATGTCCCCCTTCAGAAACGAAACAGGGGACCGTACATTAGCTGGAAGGTTGCGTGCTTTTCCTCGAGCCACGTTTAGCATCTGTTTTGTGGCATCTACGCCTACAACTTCGTAGCCTGCTTCTGCAAGTTTGAGTGCTACTCTTCCAGTTCCACAAGCCAGTTCCAGAATCGGTGGTCCGTACTTCTCTGCCATACTCAGATAGAAGGGAATGTCATCATTCAATATGAAGAGGTCGTAGTATTCAGCAGCATCCCTGTAGCTCTTGGTGGAGCTGAATTCGGACATTGTCTTCTCCAATCCGACCTGTTTCTTGAGGAGTTCTGATTTGAAGTACCCCTATTCCCAGGGAAGCTTAAGAACGATTTAAGATGTTTCGATAAAAGATTCTTTGAGTTCAGCGTTTAAACAGTAAGAAATTTGGCGGTGCCGCTGCGTTAGAGAGTTCATCTGGGGCGGGGAGCACATTCACCTTCACCCTGCCAAGAACTATGCCCCCTGAAGCATAAGAATGAGAACGCATTGACCTGTCTGAGCATTTGGAGCACAGCTAATTTGACAGGCATGCATTATTCAAGGATGCCAAGAATTGCTCTCTGAGGACTGGATTCAGTTTGAACCAAGTATCGGTCACGACCGCACCATTGAATCGTCTTGTACAAGGGATGTATTATGATATCAAGTCCACAATTGACATAATGAAACGAATATGGGCTGAGTCAGCAGTCGACGGGTTTGAGTTTCAGAAGCTGGCAGAGTGGGAGAGTGATGGCCCACCTCGAGATGACAACAAGGAATTCACAAGACGGGATGCGTGGAGGGCCGCACCCAAGTACACGGTCAAGGAACTCTCGAAGCTGCTCAAACAATCTAATGTCCCAATTCTGTCGGTGCACGCGAACAGGGACGTGGGCATTTGCCTTTGCTCAGATGACTTGAGGGAGATTGCACGAGGGAAGGATATGATACACGAGAGCCTAGCGCTGGCTCAGAATGTTGGTGCTGGTGTGGCAGTATTCCACCTTTGGGACACTTGGAAAGCAGAGTTTAGTCCCGCCTTCCTACGAAACCTTATGAGCGACATCGTTTCTCGATACCCGAATGTTGTTGCCGCTGTAGAGAACGTGCCAACACATCTTGTGGGCCGTACTCCTTTCGATCTCGTGAAAGAGTTCGAATATGTAACGCTTGACACTCGATGGGCGGCAATGTATGATGAACTGGACAAGTTCGAGAGCATCAAGGACAGAATCATCAACGTTCATCTAAGAGGGCACCTGGAGAACAAGTGGTGGGCTATTGACAACGCTCCATTCACATTTGATGAGGCTCTGGCCAAGATACAGGACGGCTGGAGGTACAGAGGTCTCTTAACCCTAGAACCCGAGCGGGGACCAAGTGATGTGACGTGGGAGGGCCTGCTGGTTGCGTTGAAGAATCTAAGGAACTGTAAACATTAACCCGGGTGTCATGGGTGCACAGAGGTTATGTGTTGACGATATCTTTCTCTGCGCTTGAACAATCCACGCCCACTAGACAGGATGCGACCGTTCTCGCTATGCTCTGACCTTGTCAACCTCGATAGCTCGTCTGACAAGATCTTTGAACATCAAGTCGACGTTGTCACCCGTTTTGGCGGATGTTTCGTAGTACATGGCATTCCACATCTTCTGGACCATTTCCCCGGCCTCGGGCGGCACAAATCTATCCTTTCTGTCAATCTTGTTTGCAACTACGGCGACCACTGCATTTGGGCAAACAGCGATGAACTTGTCGTACCATTCGGTGACTTCGATGAACGTTCCTGGTCGAGTCACATCATAGACAATGAATGCCATGCTGGCACCAGCCATGTAGCGCCGCCTCAACATGCTGAATCTTGTCTGACCCGCAAGATCCCAGAAGACCACATTGGCACTGATGTGTTCGCCATCTGGCATATCAACGTCTACTGCCTTCATGGCAATCGTAGTGCCAATGGTCGCCTTGTAGGTCTCACTAAACGTGCGGTCGGTGAACCTCTTGATGCAACTAGTCTTACCTACACCTCCAGCTCCCAAAGCGACAAGCTTGAACTTGTGAGTAAGCACCCGTCGGGTCACTCTATTTCCCTTCTATGACTTCTAAACATGATTGCCGTACAAGTATTAGGGTTTACCGCCTGCGTTCCGCTTGGCCTGCAGAGGGTTTTTCACGTCCCTAAACATCACAGTGAACTACCAGTATCAGGTGTGCGACAGTGAATCTCCCTCGACTTCTGTTCAGATATCCCGGCGGCAAATTCTATGCTCTCAAGCTGCTGAGACCCTTCTGGCAGAACACCCCTCACGATGAATACCGGGAGGTTATGGTTGGGGGTGGTGCTGTCTTCTTCGACAAGCCAAAGGTTAGGCACAACTGGCTGAACGACAAGCACGAGGATCTGATGACTACCTATAGAACAGTTGCTGACCCGGAACTGAGAGGGCGGCTTGTGGAGCTGTTTGAGAAAGAGGTTGCCACCAAGGAACGACACGCAGAGATGAAGGAGTTCATTCCAAGCAATGATTTCGATATTGCACTGAAATTCTTCTATCTGAACCGGACTTCATTCAGCGGCAAGACTAGGTCACCATCGTGGGGCTGGCGTCCCGTTAGAAGTCTTCCACCCAATCGCTGGAAAGAGAGAATCAGACCGTGTGGTGAAAAACTGGAAGATACAAAGATGACATGCTTAGACTTCGAGGATGTCATCATTGCTCCCTCCCTTGGAGCGTCTACACTGCTGTTCGTGGACCCTCCTTACTTTCTCGCCAAACAAGAGAATCACTATTCCGAATCGTTCTCAGAGAACGATCACTACCGACTAGCAGCAGTGCTTGAGAAGACATCGCACAAGTTCTTCCTAACTTATGATGATTGCAAAGAGATTCGCGAGCTGTACAGTTTTGCAAGGATTAGCCAGAATAGGTTTCTCTATCGCATAGATAACTCAAGAAACCGGGGAGGAAAACGAAAATATGGGAACGAGCTTGTAATAACCAACTATGACCATGAGAAGGCCTTGGAATGTTGACCACAACATTCACATTCAAGTTTGCTGAGCCTTCTTGCTACGAGGCTGACCAGAAGCAAGGAGGAGCTTGCTGGTCATCTGCAAGTAACAGAGGAAAAAGAAAAGGGCGCGGTAGAGTGTTGGCGGAAAGAGGGCTGTAAACAGCTGCTGCAAAGTTGGACATATCTGGACAATTTCATTGTGGGCTTCATATAGACCAATTCGACATTGATCTCCGAGGAATATGACACACCTGTGAAGGTTCCTCACGGAGTAGTCCAGTGCTGTTTTCTGGACGTACTAGACTTCGGTGTCAAACTTTGTACAACCTACAATGAACGGTTCGTATGGAGGGAAGGTATCGCGTGTAACGGGAGGAAAAAAGAGCCCGCCAACCCGCGCCACTGTCCATGCATGCCTGTGAGGCCATTTAAGCATCCATGAAAAACCACGGGGAGCGCAAGAGCAAGGTCAGACGCAACAGATCTACACAATGCATGGAGCCCCCGGCGAGTGCGGTGTCAAGCAGCTGGTCGAACTGTGAAAGATAATGCTTCAAGTGTCACTCATTCGCTTTTCCCAGCCAAGTCCTGCCAAGAGCAGTTCACAAAATCGGGACGATACACGATAAATCGAACAGATACAACGAAGATTCGATTATATTATTTCATGGTAAATCGTTATATGCCTGTTCAGTCAGCTGCTTTCAGAGTCGCCCCAGCAGAAAATTGCAAGGGAATAACACTGCGACGAGGGCTGGATATCCAAGCTGAATGGACCGATTGCCAATCCAAAGGTGTATGCAGATGAGAATCAGTAGAAATTCCGTGGGTTTTGCATTCCTGATGACATTGTTACTTGTGTCAGGCTTTCTTTCGCAAATGGGGACTGCATCGCCTAATCTGAGTACTGTAGGAGCGATGCCGCACGCAATAGATAATATGCTGAGCCCTGACGCATCGGGTCCTGAAGCAGTGTATGTCACATCCGATCTCCCCTCATCGACAACCGGCACAGGATTGTTATTGCATGTAGTCGAATATGCTAATGGAACCTTTGTCGAACGCAACACAAGAGCAAACGAATCAACCACTTTCTATCCTCAGAGGTTCGATATTCCACAGGGGTGGCACACCACTCAGATCACAGCAATAAGCTCTAAGATGTATCATCTCAGAGATTGGGTACAGAACGGAAATTTCTCAGCCATCACCGGCTGGTCGTACAACGAGGATCCCAGTCCCACTGGTGTTCTAACAGAGGATTACGATGGCATCAATGACTGGATTACGATTGTTCGTGAATCTGGTGGAAAAGTGCAATACGACTATTGGGGCTCGTGGAATCAAACAGTGCAAGTCATCGAGGGTGGAGCTGCCTCTGCAACGCTGAATGTCACTTACAAAATCGATACCACAACAGGCACCAACGGGCAAACTGCAGAACCGTATCTCTTCGTCAATGGTTCAATGTATGAACTACCATCCGGAGGAAGAAGATTCAGCAGCAATCAAGACTGGACTACCTATTCCGTTGAGCTACCGCTTTCTGAATTCACCTTTCCAGGCGACCTAGAAGTGGCGTTGGGCATTCGAGGCTGGAATGGAACTCAGTTCCAGACAAAGGGTACCTTAACTTGCGACAATGTCACGTTGACTCTACGGACCTCAAGATTCGTCGAGGCAGTTGACCTGAGAACACGCGACAAAGATGACCCCCCAAACACGGTGCAGTTCACAACGGGAGCAGGTGGAAAAGGCTATGCCACCCTCTCAGGCAACTGGACAAATTATGTAGAGTTAGAGTTTCTAGCCAATGAAACGGGTACTGAGTTCAGTCTGGACCTCTTCATGCATTTGATGCGAAATAACAATCTTGATACCAATACATACACTGTCGCAAACGGCACTGATGCAACTTGGGACTGTGCTTTTACCGCGCGGGAGATGGCTTACCCATTTACATCCCACTACTTCAATGTGTCAATTCCTCATGATTGGACTCTTGAATCGGTGTATGATGCATACAATGACCTTCAGCTGTCTGGCACAACCTACTACAATGCCACATACTACGGGGCCGAATCAATACTCGTATGCGATGTCTATGGTACTGGTGTAAGCGGAACGCCCCACTACGGCACCTGGACCTTTTCGTCGACCGCCCCCAACTACGGCAAGGCCCTCTCGTCATGGGGTGCACCGGACGGATACTGGACTGAAACGATCAACTTCTATCCGGGCTCAGATCTCCGGGTCAATGTCACATTCAGCGATGGAATAGAATCCCCCCCGACTTCTCCGGGTAACGGAACGCTGAATCTCTACAATGTGGAAACACAACTTGTATACACCGAGTCTGGAGGTGCTCTGGACGTTTCTGGCTTACACATTTACCAGAATGGAACAGGCATATCAAACATCACAATTCAACCCTCGTGGCTTGCTGGATCAATCACAGCAATCGCTTCATGGGGCAACGGAACGTCGGTGGGAGAAATCAGGAAGCAGTTCTTCATCTATCACAGAACTGAACTAGAGATAGAGGCAGCAGTCTATTACGCGTTTCGAGGGGACACAATCTCCGTAAGAGTCAAGTATGTTGACTCTGAAACAGGACTTGGTATTCCTGCAGCCTCGCTCTACTATAACTGGACCTATGGTTCAGACGCCATGGGGTATGCTGGTAACGGATGGTACGCAGGATATGTGGATACCTCAATGGCCATGATAGGAGATTATCCAGTCACGGTGAACGCATCCAAAGAGTATAACGACTTTGCACTGACAACTGGCATCACAATCAAAATCCAAGAGAGAACCACGCTCTTCTCACCTAGGAGCCTGCAAACCCCAACCACTGACTATGAGATCCCATGGGGGAACTCGAAGGTCATCTACTTGGCCTACGAGGATACCATTCAAATGAATCCTGTGGCCCTGAGTGCCAATCCAGGCAGTCCTGGGAGTCCAGATGTGACTGACACGTACACTTCCAACAATGTCTACGCGACGGTGACCAGTGTAGGCAATGAAATCTCTCTTACAGTTGAAACCAATGTCACCCCTTACGGTTTCCTGACCGCTGACCTCACTTCGATGTCCTACAAGGCTGAGGGTAAGTTTAGCGTCGCAGTTAGCACCGGATCTGTTTATGCCTATAACTTCAGCAGTGGCTCCTGGGTGATAATCATTGATTCATACCAACCAGTTGTCGACACCACTCTCTCATGGAAGACCCTCAAGCCAAGTGATTTCATCTCTACAGGCGGTATTGTGCGGGCTCGGGTCAATGCAACCCATTCTGCATCCTTTAGCTTCGATCTCGACCTCTTCGATTTTGTGGCCAACCGCCCTATCGATGACACTGAACCAAGTGTTTTGATTAAATCAGATTGGCCAGCACAGTCTGTCGTTGGCACTCAAGTAGGACCCGTCTACAACGCATCTCTGAATATCTGGCAGGTCACACTGAACACGAGGGATGTTGTACCTGGTGAATACACAGTACTCATTGAGGCCTCAGCCACTGGACACCAGAGCAAATCCCTAGAGTTGACAGTTGCTCTAAAAGCCCATCAGAGCCGGGTGTCGGTGTATCCACTCTCAGAAACTCCTTGGAGCTGGAAGACATGGATTAACGTTTCAATTACGGACACAGACAACTCGTCAATGGTGCTTTCGGAGAACAACATCTCATTGATTCAAGTGGAATCCGCTTATGGTATTCAGTTTTTCACCTCATCCAATTGGACGTACAGCGACTCAAGTGGATATGCTGAAGTTGCTCTCCATCTTGACACAAGCGCATGGGACATCGGTTCTCACTCTGTGACAGTCACAGTGACTACATCAGGCACAGGTCTATCCAAGTTCTTTAATGATCCATCATTACAGCATGTGGATATTGGAATCAGGCGGGTCAGGACAGGACTCTACGTTGACAGCTCCATAATTTCGGTGAACTGGAGCGATCAGGTGAATCTTGCAGCTTGTTATGATAACCTAGATATAGGTGAACTGGTGCTTGGCGCAACCGTAAAGGCATCATTGAGTGGCCTATCATTTGATCTTACTTCGAATGGTACAGCGTACACAGCTCACATTGACACTGCACCGCTGGATGTTGGAACCTACATCATTACCATAACGGCCAACAAGACGAACTTCGAAACCAAAATCATTCAGGTCACTCTTGTTGTGTTTGTTCTTCAGACTGTGATGGAGAGTGCAGATGGATTGTATTCATTCTCTGTCGTAAGTGGAGAACATGTCGACCTGTTAGTATACTATTACGAGCTGGCATTTGGACTTGGCGTAGGCGATGCCACTGTGTCATACGTCTGGGACCTCGGCAGCGGGCTGCTTGTCACAAATGGTACAGCTGGATACTACACGGCAACAATCAATGCAACGGCTTATGTGAACATATACACGATCTCCGTGAGAGCCAACAAAACGAACTACGCCACAACCAGCATCTACTTCAGTCTCGATGTGGGCCTTGTTGAAACCGAGCTATCATCGGTCGGTGAGCCTACTCTCCGAGTCGTCTTTGGTGAAATGGCATTCATGGTGGTCAACTACACCAGCAAGAATTTGGAAGAACCTGTCACAGGTGCCTCCTTGCAGTTTAGGTTTGGTGACACAAACTACACAGGCATCCTAACTGAGTCCCAACCAGGAATCTACAACGCCACGATTGACTCCTCTCAACTGCACGCCGGGACGTTCAGTTTCTATATTGTGGCGACGAAGGCCGGATACAAGGCTGGTACTCTCGCTCGCCTCTTGGAAGTAGCCCAGATTGACACAATTCTTACCTCTACACATCCACCGCTGACTGTTGTCTATGAGTCAATTGCCACATTCTTCTTCAACTACACAGATGTATATTACGGGCTTCCAATAGAGAATGCTACACTTGAGTACACATGGTTGGGTGGGACGGGCATCCTCGATGAGATGGGAAACGGAATCTACAGCACTGAGTTTGACAGCGTTCTCGTGGGTTTCGGACTGCACAATGTCCATGTGAGCGCTTCCAAGAGCAACTATGTGTTCAGAACTGCATCGTCGACGCTCGAGGTACGCGTCATAGCCGCCGAGGTCATTGTTGATGAGTACTACACGATTCCTATTGGCGACGCCTTGACAATCCATGTTATCTACAATGATACATCCTACAACAGATTGATCAATGATGCCACAGCTCTGGCAGTATGGAGCTACGGAAACGTAGACCTCATTCCCACGGGAGATGGCCAATACTCATTCACAATACCTGAAACCCTTGCAATGGACACCTTCTACGTGACATTCATCCTCAGCAAAGCTAACCACGAAAGTGTCAGTGTGCGCGTAACAATTATCGTGCGAGAGATCGCCACTCATCTCTCAACACTCAGTGGCGACAACTTCGTGGGTGCCACAATCGGTGAGTTAGTCCAGATAACCATGGTCTACACTGATACCGACCACAACATACCCATATCAGGCGCCATACTCTCTGTAACACAAGAGAGTGGAATTATTGATGAGAGCGATTGGACAGTTGTTGAGGGTCTTGTCCCTGGCCAGTATGTCATATCATTCGTCGTACCGGTTGACGAGCAGTTCAGCATACTGGTAAGTGCTCAGAACGGGGAGAACTACAATGCACAGGAGATTACTATTGCAATAGTCGCTACTCCAGTTACAGTGGATCCGCTGACGTCGATGATGACCTTATTCGGGAGTCTCGGTGTGATATTCTTCCTTGTTTGCGCTCTTCTCTATGTCAAGATCTTCAGCGTTCCGATAGTGATTCGTCGTCTGAATAGAATGATCAAGGTAATGTCCAAGGGCGGGATACCCAAGGTCCCGGAGGCCCCAGGTAGAGATGAGATAATCCAAGATATTATCAACACAGGCCTGGCCCCGGTCAACATATACAAGTCACTTGATGAGATTCCCAAGGAAACTATCGAGCTCATGATACCTGAAACTGAAGCGCTGCTTCAGGAACTGGCGGAGATAACAGGTCTCACTGAGGATGACATAGCAGCACTCCATTCTGACCTTCTGAGAATGAAGCCTAGTGAGAGGCCCGGGTTCCTAATGGAGGTCATTCGTCAGGAGAAAGCCAGAAGGTCAAAAATCCTCGCTGAGAAAAAGGAGGAGTCAAAGAGAAGAGCAATCACCAAGGCCGAGCTTGAGGATGTGCGGGCTAGGCTTGAGGCCATGGGCTTCGATGAAGGTCAGCTTGAACTGATTATGGAAAATGCGAAGAATCTAACCAAGGCTGAGGTAGATGCTCTGTTGGATAGCATGGGGGACTCCACTAGGTAGAACCACATTCTCCGGAGTAATACTGAAGGCTTGACGTCGACCAGAATGCCCCCAACTTGTGACACATGAGTTCTTTGATGGCCTTGGCGGATTGCAACCCAACAATTGGCTACATTGACGACCTACTATTGACCTATTCTCTCGACATAGCTCTCTACGAACTTGGCTCTCTCGGCTCTGCATTTGTGGCTGAGCTGCGCAAATGGGCCAGCTGCCAGTACACTCTGGACCTCAATGAGGGGGTCTCAGATAAGAGAATCAAGTCTGTCACTCTCTTACTGGGCTCAGCACTCAACTCCACAATCCATATCACAAGCTCCCTGAATCTCAACTCCACAGTCATCTTCTCGAACAATGCTCGTTTATCCTATGACAATCAAAGCTTCAAGTACGATGCTTCAGGAACCGTTGCCCGAAACTTGTACAATCTTGGACATCAACGTCCTTGACTGATGTTTGGTTCCTGATTCATTGAGGTCTGCTCTGCAGATCCTACTGGATCTGCGACAAGTCTTGCGTCCTCTCCACAGGCGTTTTCTGTCTCCATCCAACTGGCGGCGACCGAAGTTCATGCAGGCCCTAGCAATCAGCATTGAACATCCACACTAATCAATCCTGAGCAGTATGTTATAACCACCTACAAAATGTCTAAGAATGTACAAGTTCTTGGCAGCTGTTGCATACCCTCCGCTTTGGATTTGGTGAAGATGTAAGACTCAGCCGGTGGTTTCGCGTTTGGATTGACACAGACATGGCAGCCGTATACATTGACCTACTCGACAGTCATGGTGGTAAGATCACCTTTTCCTACCTGACAGACTACCTCATAGCAGACATTGACGGTTGGTACTCCTGTGGTGCCCGTATGTATTCCGCCGAGGTCAAACTCACGCCACCTGTAGTTGATGTTGCGGTCAGCACGAATACTGCTGTGGTGGTTCTGTACGACTGGAACTTCTTTTGACCAGACCGCCTTACTCCTTCGTAGTTGTAGCCCCCTTGCTAGGAATATGGCCTTACGTGTCTGCTTCTCCGCAGTTGTAGCTAATTACCAGTACCCCAAAGCAGATTGATAGGACTGTATCTCTCTCCACTCGCATTAGCTGCTGAGAGCATGAAAAATCGTAGCCTCTGTGAATACAGTGAGGACGGCACCTGCGTACTTCGCAGTGATGAAACAGTGTATTGCCCATTCTCAGGTCAACTTGGAGCATGGGGTTTCGCAGGGCTCTTTGTCTACCAGTTCTACGAGATGAGGGAACAGGTACTGCACTTGGCTAACGGTCGGGAAGTGATAGAGCTCTCTCTAGAACGGGCATTTGAAGTGCCAAGCCGCAGCTACGTAGAGTCTGGGTTAGGTCCCATCACCTTCACTGACTTCCTGCGAGGAGTGGAGGAAACAGTAACATCATTTGTAGCAAACCTTTCGTGGTTGCCTCCAGTTCCTGACGAGTGACTTGTTTCGTCGAACGGTAGCAAGTTCCTGCTGGTTATGTTGACACCGTCGATTATGACAGTTTCTGTGGTAGTCCTGTCGAGAGCGCCGATAAGTTGTCTTTCCCGACCCGGGTGGTCCCATTATCCAGTAGATTGCCAGCATACTTAATACAGTCGTGTGAATAGCCGCGTCGACAAATTGGTTCAAAAATGGTGTATGATAGTGCAGGGGGATAACTCAAGAGACCGGAGTGGGCGCCGCAAGTCCGGTCAGGAATTAGTCATTACGAACTACGACCCTCAGATAACTGTGGAAGAAACCACGACCCACACAGGGGGTGACGCCATTCATTCTGAAATCACCACAAGAATGATGGACCGCTCTATCAAGTCTCCATTCCGGTTTCCTGGCAGCAAGGCTCAGGCAATCAAGTACATTCGACCCCACTGGGAGAGCAATCCACACGCCGAGTATCGAGAACCATTCCTTGGTGGTGGTGCAGTGTTTTTCTCGAAGCTAAGGGTTCCATCTATCTGGCTGAACGACATTGACGAAGAACTTGTCACTACATACAAAACAATACAGGACGCTGAATCATGCTCCCTTCTGATGGAACGAGTGAGTCAGGAAGAAGCAACAAAAGAACGCCACACGGAGATGAAGCACTGGAAACCGAAGACCGCCCTGGACATTGCTCATCGCTATTTCTACCTCAATCGTACATCGTACAGTGGTATAATGAAGAAACCCGCGTGGGGGTATCACCCGAAGAAGAGTGTCCCCCCGGAGCGGTGGGGACCACGAATCCTGCAAGCACATGAGAAGCTACAAGGTGCCAAAATCACATCTCAGGACTTCGAGTCCATAATCGAGGCACCCGCACAAAATAATGGCGTCTTCATGTTCATCGATCCTCCGTACTATGAGGCTGACCAGAAACGGGCGTATAAGCACTCATTCACTCAGGCTGACCATGTGCGGCTCGCTGCCATTCTCAAGGGGACCGACCTGCCCTTCTGCCTGACCTATGATAATTGCGAGCCAGTTAGAAACCTCTATGACTGGGCCACAATAACTCCGGTTTCTTGGAGGTATCACACAGCAAATTCTCGAAAGGCTAGCAGGAAGATGGGTCAAGAACTTATCATCAGCAACTACAAACTCGAATGAAGCCCTGAATCTTGGCCTGTCTTGAGCTTGGCCATATGTTAAGTTCGCAAGAACGATGTTGGTCCTCTGTTAAGACCGAGCCTTCGTTTCTTCTCATTTTTCGAGCACTATGATTTCTGGAGGTCCTAGAATGGTGTTTGGGTCTAGTCTGGGCGGTTTCTAAGGGAGACGCCATTACTACAACTGCTAATATGCAAAATGACAATCGTTCTGTTGATTGTCGATGACGGTACGATTAGATTCCATCTCTAGGGCTTTCAGCGAAGGAAGGACGGTATGCAATAGACTTGGCTGCGTCATTCTGTATACGGGTGACAGTTGCGCACTGTGTGATGTCGCTATGGAGGTTCTGCAAGAGGTCGTTACCGAGTTCGGTCTTCCCCTCGACATTGTTACTGAGGTGGATATCGACACAGCCAATGATTGCGACCTTTCCGGTATTGTCGCTCTTCCCACGATGAGCATCTGTGGAAAAGTCATTCCCGGATTGCCGGATGTCGATGATGTTAGAGGAGCTCTCATGAATGCAATTCTCGGGGGTTGCCTCTTTAGGTAGGCATGCTCTGACTGCTCGCTTCTTTCTACACCCGTTTGAGGATAACTAAGTGCTCTGTAGCCATTCTGCTGTCCGCATAGCCCGATGCCGGGTTAACTTCTGATTTGAACATGGATCGCGAAACTATCGGGTCTACGTAAGTGACAAGATGCTTCCAGCCCATTTCCGTGAGATGTTCAACCAAAATCTCATCAATGGGGATTGATCTTGTCCTAATCTTGGCAGGCCCAACGAATATGCACATGTAGTCATTGACTCTCTCTCCAAGAGTCGCGAATGCATTTATTGTTCCATGGAAGTACCTGTCATACAGCTGGACAAGGTGGTCCTCAACTATCTCCTTTCTGTAAGCTTGATACTTCTCAGAGTGAATGTGAATCTCGTCAACAGAGTTGTACGGGAGTTCTTTCTTGCTCAACGATCTCACGTATTCCTCATTATGCCCCAGCCAGAAGAGTTCGAGCTTCGTCGACCTGATGTACTCCTGAGCTTGCAGGTAGGGCGGAGATGTAATGAGAATATCCACATCTCTGTCTAGCTCGGTGTTGAGGGAATCAATCCCTGATCTCAGCTTGTGCTTCACCGGTTGAGGATTGAGATTGCTGTGTTCCTTCATCTTGTTGAGGAGTTTCTCAATCTGCTTTTCCAGCATGCTGTAGAACTCGGTTTCCCAATCTGTCCCCAGCAGCCGCTCTACCTTCTTCTTCGAGTGTCTGGATTTGTACAGCTTGTGCACCTTCTCATCACTGTATGAGAAGTATCTGGTTGCCTTCAGAAGAGGAATCGAGAGCATTTTCTTCGTCTTGCCCTTTGTTGCATGAACTAGTCCCCATGCCTTTGAGATAGTTGGGAGAAACTCTTCCGGGAACCAATACGTCAGGTTTGACCAGTCAGGAATGAATTCATGGTCAGAATTGCGCACTCTGGCAACTAGTTCTTGAACGTTGATTTTTGGGGCTTTCATGACTGCAGTGTCATGGAATAGGTTCATTATGGGATTCAGGTCCCAGAGCTCGTAGTCATGACCGTATACCCTTGACACAACGCCAACTGTGCCATAACCCGCAAAGGGATCGAACACGACTGACCCTGGTTCCGCGTATTTCTTCAGAGTGTAGGCGATAACCTGAGGGATGAACTTGGCTGGGTACTTGTAGATGGAGAAGGTTCCATAGGTCGTCTTGGGAATCTCTGGGACCGAGTTCCTGAACACCACGTCGACTCTCGGAGCAGCATCCTGATTGGATTGCGTGGTTCCGTTGGATGGTGTTCTGCCTTTGCTCATTGTTGTACACTCTTGAGAGTTCTTCAGATTTAGGACTGTTTACTGTTCCTGTCTGTATGAAGGAACGCTCTTCTGCGTTTTCCACAGACCGTAATGGCTCCCATCTTCCTCAAGCAATATGTCATCTTCTGCACCAGCCATCTCGGTTTGTCAGTGGCCTTGGCAAGGTCTGCATTAGTAAACGGTCTGGTCAGTGAATCTGGAATGAACGCGAGGAACTCCTCAGGTTTCTCGAAGAGATACTGGTCAGTAACCTCGACCAGCCTGCGGTCGACGATACTCCACCCTTTGCGCCTCCAGCTCCCCTTTCCGTCATTGCGCCTGATTTCCTCTTCGCGGATGAGCAGAATTTCGAGTGAGAAGTTCTGATGAGCGACGAGTTCTGGGAAACTCACGAGTTCCTCAAACAGGTTCTCAAGCGACTTCCTCTTGGGTGAACGCCGTTTCCCGAGTTCGACGCTGCCGTCGAGGCTCTCCCGGACTATCCATTTCTCGTGGGCGAGCGGATGAACGAGCCGCACCTGATGACTCCCAATCAGGGTCATTAGTTTCTGCTTGATAGCAGAGAAGTTGCTGGTCTGAATCTCGATAAGCAAGTCGCCACGCACTATGTCAATTACAAAACCATCAACTGGTACTTCCAAGAGGTCTCCTGAGTTGCTGTACCATTGCTTCAATGCAGCATGCAAAGAGCTCTCAGCCAGTACTCCAATGCCTTGAGAGCCTCCCTCAGAAGCCATGTGTTTGACTGATGCTTCACTCCTTTTGTCAGTTCTGATAAAAAGATGGCTTCGCGCCATAAACCGAACTCTGCTCCGGGTATTACCCGATAATGACAACGGCATCGATGAATAGCTCGTATTCCTCGTCTTCATCGAGGTTCTTGATCAGTGCACGTTCTACCTCAAAGTCACCTCTGATCTCAAGGAGTTGTGACTGGTACAGAATTTTGAGTCCCACGTTGCCGAGGAGCATGTTCAGCTCGTCCGGCATCTTGATGTCCTTGCCACATGTCAGCAGAATTACTCGGTCGGTATGATCTGTGAGCTTAATCGCGGCTTTGATTGATGCATCTCCAGTGTAAATTACCAGAGTTCGCTGATCGTCAAAAACAGTCGGATCGCCTATTGTTCGGTACAACCCGTTATTCTCAAATTCGGTCTTGCACACGATGTGTTCTGTTTGGACGATATCATCACACTCGGGCTCATCCACCTCGCCACTCTCCCTGCGGCGGTAGCTGCTGATTGCCTCGTGCAAAGCTTCCGCTGCCAAATTCGAACAGTGCATCTTGATGGGCGGCAAACCGTCCAATTCTCCGGCTACATCCTCGCGCTTGACTTTCATTGCCTCATCCAAGGTCATTCCTATGACCATCTCCGTGGTCATGCTGCTTGTGGCAATAGCGGAGCCGCAACCGAAGGTTCGGAACTTGGCATCCACAATCTTGTCATCTTTCACCTTGATGAAGACCTCCATAATGTCTCCACACGTTGGATTGCCAACAGTTCCAGAAGCCACGTCATCTCCCTCGAGAGTACCAACGTTTCTTGGATTTCGGAAGTGGTCTAGAACCTTTTCAGAGTACTTTGTTGACTTCATTAGTCATCACCTATTTTCTGGCCTTGTAGATTGGCGATAATTCCCTCAGGCGATTTACCACTTTGGGAACCACCTCGAGAGCCCGGTCGATATCGCTACCTTCATTGAAGCGTCCAACCGTGAACTGCAGTGAGCCGTGTGCTTCCTCGTGCAGCAAGCCGGTTGCTATTAATGTATGCGACGGCTCAAGGGTCTTTGAGCTGCAAGCTGACCCAGTTGATACTGATATTCCCTCATCTTTGAAGGAGAGCAGTATCGACTCTCCCTCAATACCATCGAATCTAAAATGAGCGTTACTGGCAAGCCGTTCTTTTTGATGGCCGTTGAGGTAGCTGTCTGGAATCTCTTCCAAGACCTGTTTAATCATTCTATCGCGCCAGCCTATGAACCGCTTAACCTCTCTCTTCATTTCTTTCCTCATGATTCGCGCAGCAGCCTGCATGCCGATAATGGCTGGCATGTTCTCAGTGCCCGAGCGAAGCCCTCTCTCCTGTCCACCGCCCTGAATCACAGGGTTGGGGCGGGCTCCCTTCCTGATGTACAGAATGCCAAGGCCCTTTGGTCCATAGATATCGTTGGACGACAGTGACATCAAGTCGATGTTGTCACGCTTGACATCCAATTCAACCAGCCCCTCGGCAGCCACTGCGTCGGTGTGAAACTTAATTCCTCTCTCCCTAGCGAGATTTCCAATTTCTGCTACTGGCTGGATTGTACCTATCTCATTGCTTGCATAGCCTATGGAGATCAGTATCGTTTGGTCTGTTAGTCTTCTCTCGAGCTTCTTAATGCTCACTCTGCCATACCTATCCACGGGTACCCGCGTAACATTGAAGCCCTGCATCTGGAGGTACTTGGCGATGTTGCGGATAGAGATGTGTTCAACCTCGGAGATGATGACATGGTTTCCCTTTCTCTTGTTCTTCAGCATGTATCCTAACAGGGCGAAATTGTTGGATTCAGTCGCACCGGATGTAAAGACAATCTCATCGTTATCAGCATTGATGAATTTCGCAATCTCCTTTCTGCTCTCCTCAAGTGCATCTGTAGCAACGTCTCCCACCTTGTGTAGCGCTGAGGGATTCCCGAACTTCTCAGTGAAGAAGGGTATCATCTCATCTATGACTCTAGGATCGACTGGTTTCGATGACTGGTAGTCCAGATAGATTTCAGGGCGAGAGGTATTCATCTTGGTACGTCACCTTACTTCAGTCTGCGAATCAGGAAGCGCTGCACTCCATCATCAAACTTCTCATAGGAGATGAGTTCATGACCTGTGCGCTTACAGAACCTCTTGATATCCGACTCTGCGCCTGGATCATCAGCGAGCAGCTCTAGAATCTCTCCAACTTCGACAGAGCCAATCGATTTCCGTGCCTGCAGGAGCGGCATAGGACAAAAGAGTCCCACACAATCCAATGTCTTAGTTGGTTCAGAATCATTCATATTGGCAACACCTAACCATTGTTAAGTTTGGGCTAGGTTCGGTTGAGAACCTTATAACTTTTAGCATAGGTCTGGCGAAAATCAAAAGCGTTTTCAAGAGGGTGCAACTCCGCGGATGCCATGCCCGACTTCTCAAAACTCCTGAGGAGAGCACGCGATGACGTAAATCTCTGCATTGGGATTTGGTCTGATTTGCTTGGGTCGCTTTATGGCGACAGCTTGGTTTGTGCCTACTCGAAGGGGTCGGGTGTGAAGCCGTGGGACGGCGAAATCGACTATGTTCCCCTCATCAGTGACGTAGATATCCACGTCCATCTAAAACCCGAAGTCCCAATCACCACTGATGATATCAATTCATTCGGGTTGGCAATGAAAACCTCTGCGGAGTATGAGGAGCGATTCCTAGAAGCGAGCTCAGAACACCTACATATCCCGCGAACTCAGATTACTTTCGTCCGGATGCTTGAAGATATGATCAGTTATGTTGCCCCAAGAGCATCAGATGTCCAGATGCTGATTGGTCGCTTCAAGGATACCAAACCACTCTTAGCGGAACGAATCCGCGAGATAGACTACGAACAGCTCCTCTCCATGAAGCCATTTCTTGAGGACATTCCGAGAACACTCATAGATCGTACTGGCCTTGACCTGTGGAACCTGGTTCGACGCTTGACATGGCGGGTTTCCCCGTCACCGGTCAGACTGATTACACAGCGACACGAGGACCCGTATGAGGTGTGGACCTGGAACCGTACCCGAATTCTATCTGAGCTCGAAGCGATGGATTATGATGCGATTGCACAGAATTACAATGACTTCTACGATGCAGGATGGCGTCTGTTCCTCTCAAATTTCAGTGATTCAGGTCTCTATCGTGAGATGATTGAGCATGGCTACCACCTGCTATGGGGCTGTGTTCGAGAGGTACAAGAAATCGCAGACTAGTCCTTCGTGGGTTGTTACTGAGTATCATTGAGATGACGCAGCCAGATTACACCATCATCTTGGGGGTAGAATGAGGGGAGATTCGCAACTTCTTCGAAGCCTAATGACCTGTAGAATGACCTTCCGCCATCATTCCCATGTTCCATAAACAGATACAGAACTCTGAGGCGGTATCCGTTCTCTTCGTAGAAACCAGCAGCATCCTTGATGAGCGCCTTCATGAGTGCACTAGCTACTCCCTTGCGGCGGAATGCAAGATTCACGCCAAGCCCAGCTATCTCAACTACGCCATCGTCGAGACCTCCTCTTGTGTCCCAGGAGAGAGACCCCGCCAGGTTACTATCCACGAAACCGAGGATTGTCTTGAATTTGAGGGTCAGGTCATCTGCAAACGCCTTCGCGCGCTCTTGATGATTCTCGATGTCCTTAAGGTACATTTTCTCCAATAGGGTTCTGTCAGTTTGAACGGCCTTGCGTATCTCTGGCATATCTGTTTCTCCATCTTGATTCATTTGGGTTCCGCACTGCTCTGCGTTCTCTCTTGCTCTAGCTCTTGATGCATTGCTCTGCATCTGCCAAGCCAGAGAATCTCATACTCCTCAGCACTGATGATTCTGTCGTGAAGGTTGGGAATCCCGCGAATACCTGCTTCCTTGCACCACTCGACGCATATCCTGTACTCCTCCCAATCCATCTCCATGTCTTCCCACTCACATAGAATATCGGAGTGTCCTTTCAGGTGCCATACAAGGGCCCTCGTGTGTCCATCAGTGGATATCATCTCCCCATCTAGCTTCTTGATTGGCACTGGCGGTATCTTGTGCGCTTCATCTTTGTCGAAGGCCTCTAGGATTCTATCGAGTTTCTTGCGACTAATGTATAGCTGACTGGGCTGAATGTCCTCAAGGTTCATCCGAAATGTGGTCATCGATTTTCTTGGCTCCGCCACACTGGACAATCAGCTCTCGGACCTTATGTTTCCTCTTGTGGATACGCACATCAAGGGCAATTTATTAAACCCCTTCAGTTCGGGTGAATGCTGTTGTTCTTTCATAAAATGTGTGCTGCAAATGACCGGAGATCTGACAATAGTGAAAAGCCGTGCTGCTGTTATTCCTGCACCTAACGCCTCGATTGAGATTAGAGAGTTCGAAGTTCCTGAACTAGTTCCGGGCTCTGCTTTACTGAAGGTCGCCAATGCTGGTGTGTGTGGAACAGATGTTCATCTTTGGCATGGAAAACTAGCAGGTGTTCCTTATCCTCTAATTCCTGGTCATGAAGCTGTTGGAACTATTGAGAGGATTGGTCCCAGCCCGATTAGCTATCTAAACGGCCAAGAGATCAAAGTTGGCGATAGAGTAACATTTCATGACGTGACGAAGACATGCTTCTCCTGCTACTACTGTCTCATCGCGAAGACTCCTACGAAATGTCCAAACCGAGTTGTGTATGGGATAACAATGGACTCGACCAAGTTCCCCCATTTGATTGGTGGTTACAGCGAGTACGTATATCTCATTCCCGGTACGCACATCATCAGAGTACCCGATCATGTCAGTTTTGATGGTGCCATCTCGGTGGGATGTGCGCTTCCTACTGCCATCCACGCAGTGACACGGAGTCCAATGAAGCATGGCCTTAATGTTGCAGTTCAGGGCGCAGGGCCTGTTGGGCTAATGATTGCAATCCTTGCTAAGATAACCGGGGCAGCAACGATTACCTCAATTGACCAGGCACCCAATAGGTTAGAGGTTGCGAGGCGATTTGGAGTGACTCACACACTCAACATCCGTGAAACCGACCTAGAAGAGCGAAAGCAAGCCTTGCGTGAGATATCGGACGGACATGGACCCGATATTGTGTATGAAGCAACTGGAAACGCTCTAGCCGTTCCAGAAGGTATCGAACTTGTCCGCGAGGGTGGCACATACACTATCTGCGGGCAATACACTGATAGTGGGACCGTGGAAATGAATCCACATCTCATGAACCGCAAACATCTGGACATTCGAACCGTTTGGGGCTCAGAAACCACCCATGTGTATCAGGCAATACGCACAATCGCCAACAATTATGATCGATTCCCATTTGAGGACCTTGTCACACATAGCTTCAAACTTGATGAGGCTCAGAAAGCCCTTGAAACCCAACGTGATCAGAAGTCACTGAAAGCTGTAATCAGACCACATGAATAGACAGGGAGCCAAGCGCATGGATTACCAACTTGAGATTGAGAAGAGTCAGCAAGCATGTGAGATACTCGACGAACTCGACATCGCATCTTGGCTAGTCTGGGTCCGTGAGACCTCTCAGACTCCTGACCCAGTTCTGGAACTAATCCTGGGTGGTGATGTGGTTTGGCAATCTGCTTTCCTCTTCACCAAGGATGGTGAGAAGATTGGCATTGTTGGGAACTTCGATGTCGATGCAATTGAAGCAAAGGGCATCTATGACCGAGTTGTTCCGTACACCGAGGGTATCAGAGACCAACTGATTTCAGAACTCGATAAATTCCGCCCTCGTCAGGTTGCAATCAACTTCAGCAAAGACAATGTGGCTGCTGATGGTCTGACTGTGGGAATGTTGTTGAAGCTCAAAGAGTATCTGAAAGACACTCCTTACCTGACTCGTTTGGTGAGCGCGGAGGAAATCATCACACGACTCCGGGGTCGCAAGACCGAAAAAGAGGTTACCTGCATTAGGTCAGCTATTGAGGTAACCGAGGCAATTTACGACCGGGCCAAGAGTTTTGTCAAAGTAGGGATGACCGAGATCGAGGTGTACCAGCATTTTCATGAACTCATGAAGGAACACAAAGTCACTAGTGCTTGGAACGCGGACCACAACCCCGCTGTCGATGCTGGTCCAGACAAGCAGTTTGGACACTCAGGACCAACCGGGAATAAAATCAAGAAGGGACACCTATTGCACTTTGACTTCGGAGTGCGCTGGCAGGGCTATTGTTCGGACATTCAACGTATGTTCTTCTTCGGGCCTAAGTCGGCGATACCTGAGGAAGTGCAGACGGCATTCGAAACGGTGCGTGATGCGATTCAGGAAGCCTCTCTTTATATCTCCCCTGGAGTTCTGGGTTACGAGGTGGATGCACTAGCCCGCAAGTTCGTAAAAGATAGGGGCTACGAGGAGTATCAACATGCTCTCGGCCATCAGGTTGGTCGGCGCGCACATGACGGTGGGACCCTCCTTGGTCCATTGTGGGAGCGATATGGAACCAGCCCGAAGGGCGTTGTTGAGGCCGGAAACGTCTTCACGCTTGAGCTCTACGTGACAACGAGTAACTATGGACAAGTCAGTCTAGAAGAGGACATTCTGGTCACTCGAAGCGGCTGTCGATTCCTATCTAACCCGCAGAGCGAACCAATTTGTATAGAATAAGATTCAGGAATTCGCCAGTTCATCCATTGCTCCGGTTCGATACCCTCTAGCGTCGATAGCAACATAGGTGAATCCAACGGAGATTGCCAACTCGTTTAGCTCGTCGAGTTTGTTGGTGTCGAAGAGTTTGTCACGCTCGTCAGAACCTACTTCTATTCGCACAAGATCACCGTGGAATCGAGCTCGGATTGTACGGACTTCGAATATTCGTCTGACTGCTTGTTCAATCGTATCTACCATGGTGACATATTTCTTTGTGATCTGCACTCCGTAAGGAAATCTGGTTGCTAAGCATGCCATGGAGGGTCTGTCTGCAACAGATAGTCCGTTCTCTCTTGCGTACTTGCGAATCTCATCCTTCGTCATGCCTGCATCCAAAAAGGGTGATGTCACTCCCATCTCTCTGAGAGCACGTTCGCCAGGTCTGTGGCCTTTCAGATCACTTGCGCTTGTGCCTTCAACGACCATGTCGAAACCTCGTTTGCTAGCGTATTCAATCCAGACCTTAGCCAGCTTCTTCTTGCAGAGGTAACATCGGTCGCGGGGGTTCTTTGTGAACTCATCATCGTCCAGATGATCCACATGGATTATCTCAGACCCAATTTTCAGCTCGTCTGCGACTTTCTTTGCATTTACAAGTTCAGACTGGGGTGACAGAATACTATCGATGGTGAGTAACACAACTCTGTCTGCATGCTTCTTAGCGAGGAGTGCAAGGACAGAGCTATCAACACCGCCGCTAAACGCAACTAATACTCGTTGTCCATTCAGAAGGCGCGCGATTTTGCTAAACTTATCCTTGGAGTGTTCATTCATCGAAGTCTTGCCTGCTTTCGAGCTGATGGTCTTAAGGATTGGCAAACTGACAATGCTTGAGGATCTTTCCGGGCTCTCGATTACTTTCCTTTATTTGTTGACATGTAGGGGTCCTCATCAAAATCCATGTCGGTGTAACCCTGGTCCTCCAGAAGATGTTCCACGGATTCCGCTCCCTTTGTCCATTTTACCTGCCACTGACCCTCTTCAGTCAGCCTGAGCTCCACATCAGGCAGGTCTCCCAGAAGGTTGTGATCCATCTCAATAACATCTTGGTACGCGCCTGTCAGGGCCAGAACGAAGTAGGAGTCCTGGACATTCTCCAAGACACCAACAGGGATTCCTTCCTCCATCCCTTCCTTTGGCAAGGTTAGCGGCCGGTCATCTCTTGTGAACAGCGGCACATCAGTGACCTTTCTGTGGAACTGAGATATCTCACCGTCTGAGTCACAGGTAATATCTACCAAGCGCACAGTCGTTTCGGGTCTTACATGCAGGTCGCGAATAGGCACAATTGGGAAGTGTTGATGGACTAGAACATAGTCTCCTACACTGTTGAACACACTGAAGTTGCCTATCACGATGTGCTCCGGATACCAGAAGCTTCTGGAAACAGAGCCCGATTTTAGTTGATTGAGTCCGTGCTTCTTCAGTTTCCTCCGAACTGCTGCTTCAAGCACGCCCACCAACATCTCGCTCTCGAAGATTCCTTTTAGGGTGCCAGAGGTTTCAGTGAGTTCCTTATGGAATTTATTCCACGATTTCGCCAACTCATCAGCAGAACTTGATTTCTCAATCCGATCAAGCCATTGGCGCTCAGCCCTTTCCATTGCTTTGCTTTCGTAATCCTTCCGGGGAGGAAATACTGACCTCAACTCAAGTGCTCTGACCAACACGAGTGAGCCCAAGGCAGTAATTCCCCTTCCTGACTCTATGAGAATGGTCGGCGAAATGCCTTGGTGCTGGCTCTCCTTGAGGATATCCTTGATTCCCTGAACAAGTGATAGGGCGTACAACTCCATCAGGTCTGAGCGATGGGCGCTAGTGTAGTCAATTGGTAACCCTCCTCCGAAGTCGATAGTATCCAAGCCAGAGAGGCCCCTGTCGCGGAGCTCCAGGAATACCCGTGTCATGAACTGTGCAAAGCCCCGAAAGCTCGCCACGTTGATTATCTGTGAACCAGCGTGGCCAAGGATAGTGGAAACAGAGGTCAAGAACCCAGTTTCCTTGAACAGCTCAATAACATCGAAGATATCATGGATGCTCATCCCAAACTTGGAGTCGCGCCCGGTCGAGTGTGACCAATGGCCTTCAAGAGTAAGATATGGTTTGAGCCGCAATACTAAATCAGTCATCTGTGGATTGAAGCGCTCGACAATCATCCTAGCCTCATGCAAAGATTCCACTGACACTGACATTGTGTAGCCATTATCAATGCACTTCTGAATCATATCCAAATACTCTGGGTCTTTGGCACCATTGCAGACGATGCGTCTGTGCTTTTCATTTTTGGTCACGTTACAAACTAGAATCAACTCGGACTTGGTCCCAACCTCAAGGCCGTATTCTGTGTCTGCAGCCAGCACGGGCAACACGAAGTCCCGCCGCTGGTTTACCTTCACTGGATATACTGCATTGAATTTGCCTTCATAGTTCAATTGCTTGATGGCTGAAGCGAATGCAGTCTTTAGCTTCTTGACTTGAGAAATAATCAACTGAGGAAGTCGAAGAGTGAACGAGGATGTATAGCCAATGGTTTCTTCGGCATCTGATTTGGTTCGTCTGACAATTTCTGAGAAGGTTATGGTTGCCTCACCCATTCTTATGCAGAGCTCACCTTCTTCTGTAATGTCAAGAAAGTGCAAATCATTGCGGTCCAACCCGTAGACCAGTTTCGATTGACCGATAGTCCACTCTTCTTCTTTCACTCAACCACCCCTGACGATGTGCTCTTCTTCAGGACTCGTCTTCTTTGATGGAATCAAGCATCCCTTGAAAAGCTCTAGCTAACTCACCGATCTCGTCGTCCTGTGAGATGTAGGTTGTATCAACCCTAAGGTCAATCGAGTCCAGACTTTCCTCCTTTATCATAGCTTCGACGTTTCTGGTTGCCAGATCCATGAGGTATTGCAGAGGTTTCGTAATCTGATTGGAGATCACGATGGCCACAGCTCCAGCTACTATGATTCCGCCCACGGTGATAGCCAGGATGAATGCCAATGCCTGCTGATTGGCCGCATCGATTCTCTCTTCCAACGGTGGAATCGCGCTCAGCACTTCATCTTCAGGAACAACGATAACAACGATGTAGTTGCCTCTCTCCACGCTAGCGTACACTAGAAGATGGGTTTCACCATTTCTGGTGTAAGTTAGATTCCCCACTCCTCCTGATTGAACGCTTCTAATCTGCAGAAGCTGTGTGTCACTTAGAGCTTCAGTCGTATCGTTATTTATCTCCACTTCAGTCAATGGCATGAGAATCTCGTTCTCTACCCAAAACTCTGCGTAATCCTCTGGGGATAGTTCCGGATGGGCGATGATTCCTCCTCCGGCCTTTTCGATGAGCGATGCATAGCCGCTCTCCAGGACCTGCACATCTAGAATCTTCTCGTTGATGTCTGCAACTGAGATGTCACCTGAGATGACGCCTATGATGGATCCATTGTCGTATCGCACGACTCTGCCGATGGATATGAGAAGAACCCCCTCGAATTCATCAAAGTACGGTTCGACATATGTTATGTCGGGACTTCCCGAGAGGATATCTATGTACCATGGCTGTGAGCTGGCAGAGTATGGGTGAATCGACCGATCAAGGATACTGCCTGGGTAGTTAATGAAGAGGTCATTCGTGAATGCTAGGTAGAGCCATCGAAACTCAGGCATCTGCTGATGGATGCCCTGGAATATGAAGTCGAGATTAGAGGCTCGTCCAAGCTTCTCTGCATTCGCATCGGCAGTGTCATTATAGTTCACTTCGTCTGCGGATGGATGATACCAACTGCTGTAATTCCAAGAAACGCTGAGCCCGTAGCCATCTTCGTAATGGGTATCATTGGGTTGTGGTCCTCCGGAGTTCTCAAAGAAGTAGTCATAGTATGCTTCTCGAGGTTGTACTGTGGAGTCGTCGCTGAATATCTGTTCGCACTCTTCAGCCATTGCTCGAATCATCCCCTCCGCGCTAGCCAGCTTCTGGTTGATCACAAGTGCGTTCTTCTCTGCAGTGAGTTCCATGTTTCTGATTGCTTGTTCTCGCAAAGCCGTAGCGCTGAGCGAAGTAGTGTCATCCCCGATGTATGTCATGAATTGCTGGGACACCACACCAGTGACAGCTAGCGATATCACTGAGATCAACACTAGTGAGATCACCACGCTCCTTCGGAAACTCCCTCTCTTCTTCGTAACGTTCTTTTTCTGTGCCATTTTCATATCGCCCCCTCAGTAATCAACCGTGGTTCCTCCCACTTCCATCTGAGCCATAAGCACTCCAATCTCCTGGAACGCTCGCTCTATGTCACTACGTACGTCGCGACTATCGACCACAGAGAGGTATTGTCCCTGTGGGATTCCCAAGCACACGGATTCTAGTAGCTCTTCGATTGTCAACCGCTGTCCGGTCTTGGGGGACCTGATTCTCTTCTTCGTGTCCACTGGTGCCCTGAGCTCCCCGCCCACACCTATTATGATTAAGTTCACATCTAGGTGGTTGTTCCTGACGTATCCCTCTATTGTGGATTTCCTGGTCTTCTTCAGACGCTGTTGAGGCGTGAATACCCCTTGGAGAGCATCAAGTGAGAAGTGCTTTGAGCTGTTGTCCTGGCCGTCAGTAAGGGCAATCACCCATCTATGTTCGCTCGACTCCACTCTGTCAAGCTCGACAAGTGCCTTTCCAAGAGCATCGTAGAATGCTGTCGCGTTGTTGGGATGCCTTAGAGCATCAAGTGTTCGATAGATTGGACTATCACGGGGGTTCTTGTATTCACCCTTCACGGTGAGTGGCAAAAGCTCGCGGAATCCAGAATTGAACACGATTATGCTCACTTCATCCTGCGGGTTAACCTGACTGTCAAGGATCTCCTTGGCTCCTGCAACAGCAGCCTTGATTCTATCCTGTGCTCGCATACTGCCTGAATAATCGATGACGAAGATCACACTCTTCTTGAACATAATTGACCGTCTAAGCTTCTCAGCTTGCCGTCTCAGCTCGTGGCTTGGCTTATTCAGGTGGTCCAAGACCTCAGCAAGTGCATTCATGCTATGGACTGCCAACCAGTACTCCTCGACACTCTGAGCGAGTTGGATGGATGCATCAAACTCCTTTTGGGCTTTTTTCCATTTGCTTTGGTCTGCAAAGAGATCGCCCATGTGGTAGTGTATGTAAGCTAAAGCTCGCTCGTAGTTCTCTGCCTTGGCAATTTTCTGAGCCTCTTTAAATCGTGAGAGAGCCTGACTGTGGCGTCCTGCCTTGAACAAGTTGAGACCCATTGCATCGAAACGTCTAGCGAGTCCTCGATTGTTGCCGAGGGTACGGTCAATCGCTTCTGCATCTTCCAAGTACTTCATCGCCGCACCATAATCGCCGATGTCCATCTTAACAAGCGCCATGTTATGATACACCGATGCGATTCGGATCATTGCATCCGATTCGTCAGTGGTATCTGACTTGGCTCGCTTGAGCATCCGATTGGCGATGGTTTGAGCCCGACCGTAGTGGTCTAGCGCATTGCCAGTGTCCCCTCGCTGTCTGAACACGTTGCCAATGTTCAGACTCATTGTCTGTTCCCCAATCTCAATCTTGAGCCTTCTACTGATCTCCAATAGGTTCTGGTAATTGGCTAGTGCTCGGTTCAAGTCGCCTCTGATGAATGCCTGGTTACCGAATCTACAGGCTTCCTGGAAACTAAGTAGGGCGTCTACAGTTGTTCCTATCTCCTCGAACATCGCCCCTGTCACCGTGACTCCGCGTGTGAAGTCCTGTTTCGACATCTTCTCAACCATTTTGGTCATTTCATTGATTGGCTTGACCACGGCTCGTCCTCTTCTGTAGGATATGGCACCGACAACCACTGCCACAACAGCAAGGACTCCTCCCAGTGCTATCGTCAACAGAAGGGTTTCTTGCATCACAACGTTCAGTATATTGTTGGCAGGTTCAATGACCTCGTCAGCAGGAACCACGATTGCAAGTGCGAAACCTGTGTTTGTCACATTGATGTGTGTGAGTATCCATGACTCTCCATCCTTTGTGAACTCAGTACTCCCTTGTCCTGCAGTGAAAGCACTGCTAAGCACATCTTGGAAGTCTATTGCTTCCTGGCTTGCTTCAGAGTCAAATTCCAACTCGAAGATGCTTGGCTGATCCTCAGCAACAGTGTCCAAGTCTGGATGGGCCAAGACGGTACCGTCAGATGTAAGCAGGTACGCATATCCGCTATCAAGGACCTCTATATTCAGAACTTCAGATCGAATTGTTTCAACCGACACATCTGCAGAAACAACGCCAATCAGTGTGCCATTATCATACCTAACAGGTCTACCAAATGACAACACCCAGTCGGTGCTTGGATCGAAGTTCAGTGTGAATGTAATTTCCTCGTTCATGACTCCCTCGACATTGGTATACCAAGTCTCGACGTTAGGGTCATAGTCGTTAGCTGGGTCAAGCCATACTCCGGGGTCCTCCTGCTGAAAGTACCAGAGATCATCATATGGGTAGTTCCTCATCAAATGCTGGTCGGATACTGCTGGGTCGAATCCCATGTACAGCCAGATGTAATCTGGATTCATCTTATGAAGTGCCCTGAATATGTTGACCATGTTTGAAGAGATATCTAGGGTATTGGCCGTCTTGGGAGAGAGGTCGAATGGATCACTGTTGCGATAGTGCGGTCGCGGCATGTAGTAACAATCGACCGTAAATGATATTCTGTCCGAACCATACTCCTCCCAGAGCTCCTCCATGTCAGGCACAACAAAACCTGATTGGAGGAATTCGAGCTGCCAATCCCAGTAATAGCTGTGCCGAGTTGTGGCATTGATTTTCCCATTGAAGAGGTCCTCACAATACCTCTCCATCATGTAGACACCGTCCATGTAGCTCTGGGTTCTCTCCTCAATGTAGAGTCTAGTGTCATTTGATATTCGAAGGAGATTCGCTAGTTCCTCCTCGTGAAGTGCATTAGCAGCATCGCCAGCATTGTCTTGTGACACATTAAAGATAGTTGTCGCTGATAACGCTGAGATAATGAGAATCGGTATCAACGATACCGTCACGAACGTTACAATGATTCGTCTGCTTATCTCCATCTATTTTCCTCCGAGCTATGATAATGCGTGCCTTTTTTTTCTGATTCCATTATGTCCCCTCCTAGTTCTAAACTGCCCAATGTTTCAGTTCCTTGTTTAGTCCAACCACGAATTCTCTGATGTCTTGACTCTTATCAAGAATAAACGAGTCGCCAATCAACTCGCCTTCAACCAAACCTTCTCCGAGAAGAATTAGCAGCGTTCTACGAAGAATCTGCCTGTCCACTCCGGTTTCCAGTTCAAGCATCTCGATATCTACGGTATTTTCGCCCCCGAGCACTTTGGCTACGGAAGTTCGCAACTTGTTTGGTGTAATCGGTTTCGCTTTCTTGAGCAACTTCAATTTGGTTCGTCCTGTCCGGACAAAGACATTGTCATCGAAGTGTCCCCTGATGATCTTCTTCTTTATCATCGTTTGAAGGCTTCGTCTAAGATTGTAAGCAGCTGGTTGTGCAAGCGTTCTCCTCAAGATTCGGTCCAATTCCTTCAGGGGAATTCGAGTGTGCTTTGATGTTATCGATTCAAGACTCTCTTGAAGAAACTCCTCAATCGCGTATTCATCGAGTATTTCCAGAGTCGCGCCGCAGGAATCACAGGTTGCTGCTTCTGGTGATGCATTTGCTCCGCAGTTACCACACTTGATTGCTCGACGGTAGAGAATCGTTTTCGTGGATTCTATCTGTTGCAGTGTGATTCTTTCAGTCTTGGAAACCTCGGTTGTTTGTTCAACTTCCCAGAAACCTAGTCTTCGGTCACCCGTGCTCACCACTAAATACGCAATGTCGGACACATCATCCGGGGTGCCTGTTGCAATTGCCTTGGGTGTTGCCGAGAGCTCAATCCTGGCAACCTCGCGACCATCGAGGTCCCAGACTCTAAGATGAGTCGAATGATTGCCAGTCACAAACAGCCTTCTTTCTCCAAAGGCTAGAACTCCGAACACAGTCACAGTCTCTCCAAGCTGAAACCGCTTCAGCTGGTATCCAGCTGACGTGAGTATCGTGATTGTGCCATTTCTCTCAGCGATGACCACTTCGAGCTGGGAGTCGTTGGTGATATCTTCCAACCAGACATCGCAGAGCGGGCTATCCATAGTCCTACTAAACAGTGCCATCTTGTCATCGTTCCAGAGGATTACTCTTCGATTTTGAAGCGCAACCACAACTTCAGCTGCAGAATCCCCATCGACGTCTCTGGAGTCACAAGCAAGAATTGGGCTCTCTAGGTCAATGTTCCACATTGGTTGACCCCTACAGGTAACGACGAGAACCTTTTTCCCGACGCCCCCGACAAGCGCATCATCCCCTTCTCCTTCCACATCTGCAACAGCAATACATCTGACCTTACTACTCCATTTTCTGGAAGCCCTGAGTGATCCACGAGTGTCGTAGACCCTTAATCGGTCTCCATAGTCGAGAGAGAAGACTTGTGACCTTGCATCTGGTCTTTGTCTCACATACAAATTGTACGCGCCAGCAGAAGTAGCTACCTTCGCAACCGAGTGAATCCGCACTAAGCCAAGCACCATCCTTGATGTTCTCGTGAAACGATATAAGTGTGCACTCCGAAAAGACCACCTTGTAATGAGTCCTTCCCCTGAAGACTGCACCGTTGGTTTCGTATGGAGTGCCGAGTTTGAGAGATTCGACTTTGGTCGCAGACATCCAATTCGTGTCGGCCGCTTCCAGATGGCACATGATCTCGTTAGCGATGCGGGGTTCCTTGAACATCCTTCGGTTTGCCTAATTGATCCGATTCCACTATCAGATGAGATGCTTGTCCGGATTCATTCCGAGGAGTACATCAAACGAGTGAAGCAGATATCACTCACCGGACAAGGAGAGATTGACATCGACACGCCTGGATTCAAGGGAATCTATGAGTACGGTCAGCTGAGCTGTGGAGCCACATTGACAGGAGTCCGCGAAGTGGCCTCTGGGCGTCTCAATCACTTCCTCTCTCCAACGGGAGGGTTCCATCATGCGAAGTATGATTCCGGGGGCGGATTCTGCATCTTCAATGATGTCGCAGCTGCAGTGCTTGCACTGAAGGACATGGGTTTCGAAAGGGTTCTTGTTGCAGATTTCGACGTTCATCACGGGAACGGGACACAGACGTACTTCTATGAAGACCCCGGCGTTATGGTTATTTCATTCCATGAAGACCCTGAGTGGATGTATCCTCACGATGGTCATATCGGGGATATTGGGGCTGGCAAGGGGCGCGGGTACAACATCAATATGCACTTCCCGATGGATTCAGGTGACAGTGTCTACAGATATGCCTTTGATGAGCTGGTACCCTCTCTAGTTGAATTCTATCAGCCAGAGTTCATTCTGTTTCTTCCAGGATTCGATGCGCACTACAACGATCCGTTGGCACACATGAAGCTTACTACCAACATGATTCGGTATGTTGCTGAGTACATACACAATGCAGCTCATACTTGGAGCGGGGGTCAACTTGGCGTTCTTTCGGCTGGGGGCTACGACGCTACTGCATTCGGATGGGGAATCGGGACCATCCTCTCAGTTCTCACAGGACTCAAGTACTCACCACCAAAACAAACACCTCCGTTTGATGATGATGAGGAAACTTGGGATATCGTTCGTTCCAACGTACGGGAGGTAAAGGAAATGGTCTTCCCCGCGCTAGGGGCAGACGTAATGTGATCTCGTCAGTGGCTGTTGCATTTAGTGCTTGCCTTGCGCAAGAGAGAAATCCATGTATTGTCAATGATTCTCGATTGCATTGCAGTGGAAGTATCGTGACAGAACACATGCTGGAGAAGTCCTAGCTGAGGAGCTGCTTCAACTTGAGCTGAATGTCCTGCCCTTGGTGCTTGCTGTACCCAACGGGGGAGTCGCAGTGGCTGTGCCAATCGCCCGGGCTCTAGGGGCAGAGCTGAATGTTGTGATTGTGAGAAAACTGCAAATCCCACACAACCCCGAGGCCGGTTTTAGTGCACTGACTTCCCTTGGCACACTGATACTGAACAAACCATTGGTGGCACGCCTAGGACTGACTGAAAAAGAGATAAATTCAGTGAAGAGAAAGACCGAGAGGCAGATTGAGGAGCGAAGAGAAACCTATGAAGGACTAGTTGGGCACACTGAGCCATTAGGCCGAGCTGTCATTCTCGTAGACGATGGGCTGGCTTCTGGCTACACTATGATGGCTGCAATCGATTCAGTTCGCGAGTTCCATCCCGATTCAGTCACAGTAGCAGTTCCAACTGCTCATGATAACTCAGCTAGGATGGTGGAGGCCGCTGTGGATAGATTGGTATGTCCCAGAATTGAAACTGGCTTTGTGTTCGCTGTTGCGAATGCGTATCAGAATTGGTATGATGTTTCGGACTCTGAGGTGATAGAAGTGCTGCGTCATGCTGCAGACGCAGTAACCTAGCGTTTCTCGTACTGCATCTTACTGTGCCAGTTCTCCGATGAACTGCTTGGCAACTGCGACCGCACTGGTGGCATCCTTGCCAAACGCGTCAGCACCCGTGTAGTCAACGGTTTCTTGGTTGGTGTTTCCTCCGCCTATCATAACCTTGACATCGTTCCTGATTCCAGCTGTTCTAAGGGCCTCGATTGTTATCTTCATTGAGTCATGAGCCACAGTAATGAGTCCACTGAGCGCGAGAATCCGTGCACCGGTTTCATTCAGTTTCTCAATGAACTTCTCAGAAGGCACGTTTTCACCAAGATCATGGACCTCGAAACCGTTGGACTTCAAAAAGGCAATAACCAGGTTCTTGCCAACATCATGCACATCGCCCTTTACAGTTCCAATCACGATTTTCCCTATTGCGCTCCCTTTCTGTTTCTCAAGCAGCTTGGGTTCCACGAATGTCATGGCTTTCTTGAACAGCTCTGCTGACAGGATGAGCTCTACAAGGAAATACTCGTTATTGGCAAACCTTGCTCCAACGATATCCATTCCTTGCCTTAGCCAATCTAGTATTTGTGCTGGGTCAGTGCCCGCGTCCAGCTGTTCCTTGACAATGTCTAGGAGCTTCTCCTCTTCTAGATCGCCCACGGCATCAATGAGGTTTTTCATCGTGATTCACTCACAGGTTTCCCTCGAATCGAGCCCCCGCATAAATATGTCCCGAAAAGTCAGTCGTGGACTGATTCAAGTATGGTTGCTTGAGCGAAAATATCAGCGAAGTTGTCGTGAGTAGCAAGCTCGTAGTAGTTTATCTTCCTTCTCAATTGCTCAATCACCCCGCGGCTTCTCCTGGATACCAGTAACCTCTTTGCTCCTTCTCCTGCGGCGTTACCCACCGCGATAATCCTCTCAAGGTCGACCGGGGGAAAGAGGCTAATCCGCAGCGCGCTAGACGGGTCGATGTAGTTCCCGAATGCTCCCGCGAGATAAATCGCCTTGATGTCCTCAGTACGGACATTCGCAACCTGCATCAAAATTTGGGTTCCTGCTAGAATGGCTCCCTTTGCTAGTTGAACCTGTCGAACATCTCTCTGCGTAAACATGATTCTGCTCTTAGATGCGTGTTCTCCAGCACCTACGACGAGATAGGCTAGCCCCGCTTTGGTGTCATCCACTACCCTTGCTGATGCTTTCATCCTCCCACCAGCATCAACTAGTCCGTTTCTCAGCAGTTCTGCTACGGTATCCACAATGGCAGAGCCGCACAGTCCTCTAGGTGCACCGCCGCCAATCACTGAGATTTCAGGGGCATCGTCAATCTCTCGAATTGTTAAGTGCTCAATCGCACCATCTTGGCCTCTCATGCCGTGACTGATTGTCGCTCCTTCGAAAGCGGACCCAGCAGCTGCGGAGCAACAGAACAATTCGCCTCTCTTAGAAAGCACGATTTCACCATTCGTTCCTATATCGATGCCGAGGACGACATCATCAGCAAGGTCTAATCTTTGGGACAGAATGAAAGCAAGTGTATCGCTTCCGACAAAACCCGCTACGTTCGGGGCGAAGTATACCTCTGCGTCCGGAGTGGATTTGAGGCCGATTTTTCTCCCATTGCTTGTGAACGCATCCCGCATCTGCGGCTCATAGGGGGCTAGGCCCAATGATGAGGTATCTAGACCCAAAGCGAGATGATGCATTGCCGTGTTGCCTACCACGACCAATCTCGATAGCTTGTTTGAGGGCACTCCAGACTCATTGCAGAGCATAGTACTTAGTTCGTCAATCTTATCCAGTACTCTCTGCTTAAGGAGGGTTCTGCCTTTCTCATCTTTCATAGCGTACGCTATTCGTGACATCACATCTTCGCCGAATATGACCTGAGGGTTGAGGTCCGCAGAGTTCGCAATCTGGTTGCCTTTGCTCAGGTCAAGCAGATATGCAACTATTGTTGTGGTTCCTAAGTCGACCGCGATGCCAAATTCTCCTTCATGTCCTTCATCCAGAGCGAAATCGCTTGTTGAAGAGACCCCACTTGCTAGTATTTTAGCAGCAGTGGATGTGTGAGGAATGACTGCCCTTGTGTCAAAACTGATTCGATGCTGACAGGCAAGTCGCACACCCACGTCGATGTCATGTTCTCCAATGAGTTGGGTTTCCACACGTGTGGGGGCAGTTGCAGGGTTGAGTATGATACGACATTTCCCGCACGTTCCTCGGCCTCCGCACTCCGAGGAAACTTGGAGTCCTACCATCCGTATCGCTTCGAGAATTGTAGTCTGCTCGCCTATGGCTATGCGAAGTCCCGATGGTTCAAGGATAAGGACGTGCTCTCGCAAGTGCATGACTCCTAAGCGATTCGATACCGTGGATGCTGGCGGTCCACGCGCGTTCTTGTTTCAAGCAGCACTCCTGATAGGGCAACGTCAATCATCGCCACTGATGGGAACACAATGGGTGCATGTTTGATAGGTCCATAGAGCACAAAGTCGGCTCCAAGTGTTACTGGCATTAAACTCGATCCTACAAGAGCTGGTTTCTTTGCATCTTTCCCAAATTTCGGAACCAAGCCCCTCCAAGTGTTCACAGCATTATGTGCACCGCATCCCACCGGCACGCCGAACTTGTCCTTTATCATATGCTGCGCTTTGCATGCAAGGCCAAGTGTCAACAGATCGATGACTCCCGTATCGATGATAACATTCTCAATTCCTGCCTTGGTTGTTTTGTCTAGGAGCATTTCCGCGAGATCCAACCGCTTCGTAGCTGATGCCATCGCGGCGTTAGAGAAGGTCAGTCCCACTGCATGCTTCACGCCAAGTTCATGGAACGATTCCAACGCTTCCATGCTTGTGTCTGGTGTAATGGAATTCAGCATCACTCTGTCTAGGAATCCACCTTCGCGAGCCGCTTGGACCCCTGCAAGATTTACTTCTTCAGAACCGGACCCGTCAACCAGCAGAGGCATATCTGTGACGTCTACAAGGTGCAGCAGATGCTTCTCAATCGCTTTGGGGGACTCTGCGACGACATCGAGCATGCTTGGCAGTCCAGTAGCACTGGACGCGTCCACTAACGCATTCAGCAGCGCTTCTGCACTGGGCACATCAATAGTGCCCTCTTTCGCATTCTTGACAAGTTTATCTCCCGAGTGGAAGATGGAGCCTATGAGAACGGTGGGGTTGATGCCAGGCTTTCCTCCTATCCTCATGTTGTCAATCTCAAGAACTCTTTGCTCTGCTGTGTATTCAAACATCTGATCAGCACCCAAGGCTGCACGCTGGCTCATAGCTGCCTTCAAGTTCTGACGGTATCTCCGCTCAATAACCTTTTGCGAAGTAGAGCTAGGCGCTATGGATAGGTATCATCGCAAGTACCCATGCATTAATCAGACGAATTTCCGACGGTGCCATCACTAAAAGGATGGGTCCTCGTGCTGGCGGTAAAAGAGTCATGCAATCCTTCCGAGTGCAACCTGGAGTGCGTTGAAGCGTGTCAAGGTGTACAGGGAGACGGTGCGCCCCTTACGATATCGAAAGAAACAGGCCATCCAAGCATTCGTTATGGCGGGTGTACGGCATGCCTGTTGTGCGTGCGAGCATGCCCTCTCAATGCAATTGAAATCGAGGGATCCACTGCCGGTGCTGCTCGCGCAATGAAACGTAGGAACCGCACCAAGCCGAAGCCAGCCGCCAAACAGGCCTATGAGGTGACTGATGATTTCGCCAGGTTCTCCGAGGCAGATATGATATTTGCCAGGGCATGGAATGATCCAGAATTCAAGCACTATAAGAGGAGCGAATGGGATGGGGCAAAGGCTGCGATGCAAAGTGGTCTTCCTGGGTATAGCCGAGCCTACTACGAGCTGGCGCGGGCTGGATGGGAGCTGTACAATCATCGGACATCTATGATGAACCCCTTGGCTGATCTTGAGGGAGATGGCTCGAGTTTTGCAAATGAACGCACATTCGACTCCGACTTGCTTACGAGGATGATGAAGAAGGCAGCTCATTTCTTTGGAGCTAGTCTTGTTGGGATTGCATCTCTAGACCATCGGTGGTTGTATTCTGCCAGTCGTAGAGGTGTAGAGTACTCCATACCTGACAGCATAGATCACGCAGTCGTCATGGCAATTGCAATGGATTACGACGCCATAGCAACCTCACCGACATTCATCAGCTCGGCTGCGACTGCTCTTGGGTACTCCACAATGGCATTCGTTGAAATCGAGCTGGCTGCCTTCATTCGCAGGCTTGGATATCGAGCGATACCCTGCGGGAATGATATCGCTCTGAGTGTGCCTTTAGCTATTGATGCAGGTCTCGGACAATACGGACGGCATGGTCTTCTGATTACAAAGGAGTTCGGTTCACGAGTGCGTATTGCCAAGGTGCTAACGGACATGCCCCTTCTTCCAGATAGTCCTGACTTGGACTTCTACAACTCCGTGACTCGTTTCTGCGAAGTATGTGAGAAATGCGCAGAGCACTGTCCCAGTCAATCCATCCCTTATGGAAGAGAACGCACTTGGCATGGTGAGTGCAGGTCCAATAACCCCGGTGTCAAGAAGTGGTACGTGGATGTGGAGTCATGCTATGGTTTCTGGGTGCAGAATGGCGCTGAGTGTTCGAACTGCATCCGAAGCTGTCCTTACGACAAACGCGATGGGCCTGCACTCAGGATTCTTCTCTGGCTTACGCGTCATATGCCTAGGCTCAACTCCCTGGTTGTGAAATTGGACGATTTGCTAGGCTACGGAAAGCAGCGTCTTCCGAAAGATATGCTCTAAACTACTTGGTGCTTCTAGAGATTCTTTGGTAAAGGCCCTCAAAGAAATCTCCCTTGCGAATCTTACCCTTGTTGATTGCAAAGAAGTTTGTCTTTATGCGATATAGCTTTGGCTTGAGATTGTCGTAATTCCGAATTCCCCTTCCGTCAATGCTATCGTCAAAAATCTTGGTGACGTACTCTGGGAAGTTATCGATGTACTGGCATTGATTGAGCTGGATATGGAACAGGGTGCTTCGTAGTATCTCTGCTCGACTAATATTCCGCGTTGCCATTGCTTGGTCCCACCGTATTATCGATGGTGCTGCCAATTAAGAGTTCTAGTAAGACAAACCGCCTTCGAGCATTGGCATACGGTTATCAGGCACGAATAGTCACCGGTTCGTGGAAGCGTGGCAGAAACATGCGGATTGCATCCATCATTGATATCAGTCTTGTAGATGTGCCCAAGATTCCAGTAACGGTGATATTCACAGCAGGATGCAATTTCGACTGCTCATACTGTCAAAACGCTGAACTCATTCCGCTCTCATCAGGCGAGAGCATGGCGATACCTGATATTGTAGCTCATGCACGCGGTCATCTTGTAGATGGTTATTGTGTAACTGGTGGGGAACCCACAATACACAAGGATCTCCCGGAGTTGTTGAAAGCCCTCAAAGAAGACTGCGACGGTCACATCAATCTCAATACGCAGGGGTCAGTTCCGTCCGTGCTAGAGAGGTCTCTACCCTATATTGACTCGGTCTGGTTTGACATGAAGGCAAGCCCTACTCGATATGTAGAAACCGCAAGAACATCTTCCGATCCATGGCCGAGGGTCCAGCAGAGTCTAGAGATGCTCCTAGATTCTGAGGTTCTTTTTTGGCCTCGCACAACGTATGTTGGAAACCTAACAACACCTGACGACATAAAGGCGATTCTTGCAAAATTGCATGAACTTGGATTCAGAGGTGAGTATCTAGTTCAGAATTACATCGATTCGGCAGGCACGCGAGATGAAGAGGTAGCAGCCTTTGAGAAACCGAATCGTGAGGAGATTGAACCGCTGCTTTCTAGCCTTCCCTCTGGAATTTCGATGCGGCTTGAGTGGAGATGAATCACATAGAATCGAAGACCAGCCGCTAAGATGGGTGGTCGCTGCGCTCGCACGATTCAGACACAGAAATACGCTTATATACGCCGAAGGCCGTGCTCAAATTCGACCTCACCTCTTTGGTGGTTGGTCATTACAGGAGTGTCTTTGAAGCATGTTCCCGACACAGTCACTAGGCTACGACCGTGCAATTACAGTATTCAGTCCCGAAGGACGCCTATACCAAGTTGAATACGCTACAGAAGCAGTCCGTCACGGGCCGCTTGCAGTTGGTGTAAAGGCTACTGATGGTGTTGTCTTGGTTGGTGAGAAGCGTTCTCCGCACCCCCTGGTTGATTTGACCACATTGAAGAAACTCCTTCTTATCGACGATCATGTTGGAACGGCAATTGCAGGGCTGCATGCTGATGCTAGGAAGCTCATTGATCAGGCTAGAGTTCAGGCACAAATCAATAGACTCAGTTATGACGAACCGGTGTCGATACAATCACTAGTTGTTAATGTCTGTGACACTAAACAGCTTCATACACAATATGGTGGAGTCCGACCATTCGGAGTGGCACTTCTGGTCGCTGGCGTAGATGACCTCGGCCCCCAGCTATTCAGCACTGATCCTTCTGGATCCTACTGGGGTTGGAAGGCAACCGCAATAGGCAAGGATTCGGACGTGGTACGTGAGTTCTTCGCTGAGAAGTACAAACCAGACATCAATCTAGATGGTGCACTCAAGTTGGCAATAGAAGGCGTCCTCACGCCTGGCAGCGACAAGACTGTATCTGACCCAGCTGAGAAGGCAAAGACCATAGAGATTGGTCGGGTTGACACCACTAAGCGTGAATTCAAGATATTGCCGCAAGATGAGGTCGAGGCCATTCTCGCAGCTTTCGCTTAGCTTGACCGTTCCGCACTCAAGTTTGACAGGAACTAAGTGCCTTTTGATTTCTTCACCAGTAGATCGACAATCATCCCAGCTATATCGAGATTTGTGACCCTTGACAATGCACTCCAGGATGGCGAAGCATTGGCTTCTATAACACAAGGGCCATCTTTTGATTCCAGGATGTCGACACCTGTATAGTCGAGCTTCAACACCTCTGCGGTCTTGATGGCACACTCTGTGTACTCGTCATCGAGTTCCACAGCTTCTGCCTCGGCTCCTCCGTGTATGTTGCTTCGCCACTCCCCCTTTGGCACATTGCGGTACATTGCAGCCACAAGCTGATTATCTATGACAAATGCTCTAATGTCGCGGTCAGGTTTCTCAATCATTTCTTGAACGTAGAGCACCTGTCCAAGCTGGTGAATAAATTTCAGTGCACGGTAGGTTAGTTCTTGGTTCTCCGCTCGAATCATGCCCATGCCACGCGCTCCGATTAGAGGTTTGATGATTACATCCCCTACCTCCTCGGAGAATGCTGTAGCGGCCTCTAGGTTCTCACTCACATGCGTGCGTGGCACTCTGATGCCCGCCTTGTGCAGGGCAGTAAGAGTGGCATACTTGTCCTTAGCGCGTCGGAACGAGTAGGCTGGATTCATCACGTAGATTCCGGCATCTTCGAGATGTTCAAGGAGGCTTATTCGGTATGTAATTTGATTGCCGGTGCCAAACCCAATGGTCCTCACGATGGCACCATCCAGTGTAAGGTCCTCTTCGAGGTGTACGAACCCATGAGGAATCTCAGCTGCAACGTCTAGTAGTCGAAAGGGTTTCACATCATGGCCTTTGGCTTTCATTGCATCAATCAGTCCTTTCGTAGCCCAGTTGTTGACGTTCTCGTGGTAGCTTATTCCGAACCGCATTCGAGCGTGGTCTCCCTTTGTTTCAGATGCACATTGCACTAGTAGCTTGGTCCATAAAAACCTGAATGCTTGCACCACAGGTGTAGCCCATGGAAAAAGCCTAAGTGAACATGCTGCTATCTGCAATCTATGCCCCTCCCCGGACTCACCAAGGAACAGATGGTTGAGGTCGACCGCATCATGGTGAAAGAGCTCCATGTTCCCGTTGAATTGATGATGGAGCATGCGGGACTGAATCTAGCCCGGTTGGCCATTCGCCTTAGTGGGGTCAAGCCCATTGAGTATCTAGTTGTGGCGGGTTCGGGAAATAACGGGGGTGGGGGTCTCGCGGCAGCAAGGCGCTTACAAAACTGGAATCTTTCGGTAGAAGTGTGGCTGCCAAAAGGTGAAGACGCCCTCCGCTCGATACCTATGGAACAGCTAAACCGGGCAAAGGAAGCAGGCGTAACTATCTATGAAGGCGAACCGAAGGCGAGCAAAGGTCCTGAAGTCTGCATCTTGGACGCTTACGTTGGATATGGCTATTCTAGGAGGAATGACTCCGTGACTAGCGAAGTCTTCAGTTACTTGGCAGAACACTCCAACGTTATATCGCTGGATGCTCCGTCGGGACTGGATGTGACTACGGGAGTCAGCGAGAACGGACTGTCACCAAGAGCCACGCTGACACTGGCGTTCCCAAAGATTGGTCTCCTTCGTGCCCTTGAGAAAACATCAGATGCGCTCTATGTTGCGGATATCGGTGTTCCATCAAGCATCTACAAAGATCGGCTTGGCATTGCGTGGAGTTCGCCATTTGATTTGGTGAGCCTCTCCAAGCTGGACCGAGCATTTGCAGAGGACGCTATCCAACAGGTTGAGATCAGTTACGTAGAGGCAGAAGGAGTCCATTTCTGGGATATCAAATGATAAAGAAGTTTTAAGTGGTCCACTGGAGCCGAAGGCAAAACAGCAGAGAAGCGATTCTTGCATTGAACTGGAACGCTTTTGGTGAGCATCCTTGATCAACAAGATGACTGAGATATCTGACAAATTGGAGCGGCAGAGAAAGGACGATCCAAAGCTGCTTATCAAGATGCAGGTGGCCGCTCAGGGACAAGATCCTCGTTTCTTCATAGTTTCTCAAATCCATCGAAGCACTCAAGATCTGAAGCTTCTGGGTCTTGAACAAGGAGATGCCTTCCATGGCACTCGCGTTTCAGGCTGTCCGCTCCTCTCACCCAGCAAATCGCCAGTACTGTTTGCTGGACCTGCCGCCTTCAATGGAAATTTTCCCCAGAAAGATGGCGTTGTAATCACGTTTGATAGAGATGAACCACAAGAACGAATTCGCGAATCACTTGTCAATCTTACAGAACATCCGGACCTTTCTGAGATACCCATCATAGCTCTCAGTGTTGATTATGGTCAGGGCCATGCTCAAGCAATAGGTCACTCCTTTAATCGCAATAGAGATGTTGAGGAGATGTTCGTATCGAGGTGTGTTAGACCCGAAAGACTCGACGAGAGCGTCCTAGTGTTGTTATGCTCAGACTCGCGTGTTCATCCTCCTTTAACTCCCGTCGGAATACCCTACGCGATTCAAACTCTTGGAGCCTACGTTTCCAAGTACACTGGTGCAAATGACGAAACTATGCAGCTGAATGATTTCTTCTCAGACTGGCTTTCCACAGACGCTAGTGAAAAACGAATTCTGATAGTTGAACATGGGGGATTCACCCAGAATGAACCGCCATGTGGTGCAGGGCAGGCATCCCTGAATCCAGACCAGGTGAAAGGAGAGTTTCTGCGCCCTGTGATTGAGCTACTCCGCCAAGAAGCACTTCGATTCGAAGATGGCATTCCCAAGACAGTCGAAGATAGAGTTCTTGCAATCGGCCAGGCCACTGAATACAATCTACGAAACTACCCTGCGATAGCCAGAGCGCAGGACGAAGGAGTTAGCATGGAATCGCTGTTTCAGATAGTGACAATGGACACTGTTACAGGCAAGCTCCGTGAGATTGGATAAGGGCTTGTTGACATCATCACGCCTTCAAAGGTGACATACATACTATCATACAATTGCAGGTCCAGAATGATACTGGCATTCCCAAAGATTGGCCTCCTTCTAAGGTTACTACTTAATAGGAAATCAGATTCCTGAATTTGAATGCGGGAGGTTATTGATAGTGTCAACAAAGGATAAGATGCGCCCACAATTTTCACATAATGATGCTGTCAGACTAGCCAAGACGATATATGGTATTGATTGTGCTGCAAGGGAATTGCCAAGTGAACGTGATAGAAACTTTCTGCTCATTACTAAAACCAATGAGAAATACGTGATGAAAATTTCCGCAACCTCTGAATCCCGAGATGTCATTGATTGTCAAAATGCCGCGTTGCAGCATATCCAAGAGGTTGATGAATCAATAGCGATTCCAAGAATAATTCATTCTCTTAATGGAGAATTTGTTCCGCTTATTTCGACCGAAGTGGGACATGAGCATTTCATAAGACTATTGACATATCTCCCGGGACGAGTATTCGCGAAAATTAATCCGCATACTATGAAACTGATGGAAGATTTCGGAAAATTCATGGGGTCCCTTTCTAGGGCATTAGAGAGCTTTTCGCACCCTGCTGCTAATCGCGACTTCTACTGGGATTTGAAAAACTCACCTCAAATGATTGTTGAATATAGAGAATTGATTAGTGACAAGAAGAAAAGGGAAATTTCAGACTATTTCTACAATCTATTCGATCAAGAAGTAGTACCCCATATCCGAGAATTAAGGTCAAGTATAGTGCATAATGACGCAAACGATTACAATGTGGTCGTTGATACAAATTGGACTAATGATTCGAGAAAACTCGGAATTTTTGATTTTGGTGACATGTTGTTTACTTGCACAATATTTGAGCTAGCAATTGCTACTGCGTACGCAATATTAGACCATGATGATCCAGTAATGGCTGCAGCTGCAATGATTAAGGGGTATCACTCAGTATTTCCACTAACAGAACTAGAAATGAAAGTTCTATTTCCAGCTATATGTGCAAGATTACTATCTAGTGTTTGTGTATCAGCATACCAGCAGTTTCTGGAACCAGAGAATGAATACTTGGCGATAACTGAAACTCCCGCATGGCGGACTCTCAGCAGACTTAGAAAAATGCATCCTAAACACGTTTGGTACATCTTCAGAGATGCATGTGGATTTCCGCCAAACCCAGAAAACCCGAGAATAGTAAAATGGATAACCGATAATGAAAGTCACTTTGGCAATGTTCTGACTAAAAGCATGGAAGAATACAAGTCCGTAGTAATTGACCTAAGTGTCGGTAGTCTAGATTTCGAGTATCCTGAGGATGTCGTGGTTTTTAAAAGATTTTCTAGAATAATACAGAATAAGATGGACGACCACAAGGCAGAGATTGCTTTTGGTCGATACGATGAAAGTCGTCTTATCTACACCGGTGACCAATATTCAGAGAATGAAGATCTCGTACAGAATTCAAGAGTAACCCATCTTGGTATTGATATCTTTTCACCACCTAAAACTCCCATTTTCGCACCTCTAGATGGTATCGTTCATTCACTGAAAAACAATGACATTCCATTAGATAATGGACCAACTATTATCCTTGAACATAACCCCACTTCAGATACTAAGTTCTATACACTCTATGGACATCTAAGTCTGGACTCAATTAACGGACTAATAATTGGACAGAAAATAAGTAAAGGAGATGAAATTGCGCGCATAGGGGATTACCCTAAGAATGGTGGATGGCCTCCACATTTACATTTTCAAATAATCACAGATATGTTGGACGTGGAGGGGAATTACAATGGAGCTTGTGGGGTAAATCAACGTGATGTTTGGCGAAGCATTTGTCCTGATCCAAATTTGATTCTAAAGATTCCAGAAGATAAGTTTCCAGACCCTCTCCTAACTAAACAAGAGATATTACAGACTAGACAGGAGTATATTGGACCAAATCTGAGTGTTTCCTATAAAGAGCCATTGAAGATTGTAAGAGGATACATGCAGTACTTGTATGATGAAGATGGAAAGAGATACCTTGACGCAGTGAATAATGTTCCCCACGTCGGTCATTCAAATCCAAATGTGGTTAAAGCTCTACAGAAACAAGCAGCTGCACTTTATACAAATACTAGATACTTGCATGATAACCTTGTTAGGTATGCGGAGAAACTTATTGAAAAAACGCCAGAACCACTTAGTGTCTGTTATTTCGTGAATAGTGGAAGTGAAGCAAACGAACTTGCATTGAGATTAGCTAGAACACATACTCAGCGAGATGGAATTATCATTGTGGATGATGCGTATCATGGAAACACCGATACCTTAGTCGATCTTAGTCCATACAAACACAAAGGACCCGGAGGACGTGAACCACCCACACATGTAGTCTCAGTTTTCAAAGCAGATCCATTCAGAGGGAAGTTTGGTTCTGATGACTCCAAGGCCGGAGAGAAATACGCTTCTTATATCAAAGATTTTGCTATACCAAGGTTGGAAGAAAGCGGTCATCCTGTAGCTGCATTCATTTGCGAACCCGTTATGAGTTGTGCAGGACAAATCGTATTTCCAAAGGGATACCTAAAGAAAGCCTATGAGCACGTAAGAAATGCGGGAGGCGTGTGCATAGCAGATGAAGTGCAGATTGGATTCGGTAGAGTTGGAAGTCATTTCTGGGGGTTTGAAACACAAGGAGCCATACCGGATATTGTAACTATGGGTAAACCAATAGGAAACGGACATCCATTAGCAGCTGTTGTTACAACCCCAGAGATAGCAAAATCATTCGACAATGGAATGGAATTCTTCAGCACTACGGGTGGAAACACTGTTTCATGTGCAGTTGGACTAGCTGTTCTTAATGAGATCGAATCAAAGAACTTGCAGGAGAATGCATTCTCTGTTGGAAAACATATGAAAGAAAAACTGCTCGATCTGAAAAAGAAATACCCTCTCATTGGAGATGTAAGAGGTCTCGGACTGTTTCTTGGTGTTGAACTAGTAAAAGACCAGGAAGAATTGTTTGAACCAGCAGCAGAAGAAGCAACATATATTGTCAATAGGATGAAAGAACTTGGAGTATTAATTAGTGTGGATGGATATCTTCGTAATGTCCTCAAGATCAAACCCCCAATCATATTCTCCAATGAGGATGTAGATTATTTTATTGAACGTCTGGAAACCGTTCTTAACGAAGATTTTCCGAGCGGTATTATAGAATAAGACGTAATACCAAGTCAATAGTTGAAATCCAAGAATTTGCAGGATGCAATGGATACAGTTACAGGCAAGCTCCGTGAGATTGGATAAGGGATTGTTGACATCATCACGCCTTCAAGACGCCTTCGAAGGTGATATACATGCTATCATACATTTGCAGGTCCAGAATGAAGGAGTTTAGTTTGAATATGGGTATCACGGGCACGCCTTCATGAAACTCGATATCCTCCACCATCCAAGTCACAATGATTGGCACAAGAGAATAGGACCCGTTGGGTATGGGCTTGAGTTTTCGTGCGAGCCTGTTCATTTGATTCGCTAATTGGGCGGTTCTTTCCTTCTGCTTTTCCGCAGCGTGCGCAAGTGCCGAGGATTTCCCTGGTCTAATCCCCCACATCTTTGCATCTATGGACACGATAGTCTTTCCTCTCACGCCGACAACATCGATTTCCATGCCCTTGATGATGCTGTTACCTCTTCTTCGGAAGCTCTCCACGCAACGGAATTCATTCTCTTCCAAGATTTCCGCAACAAATCCCTCAAAGTCTTTCCAAGTCAGCAGTTTAACAACCGTTTCGATGGCTGATCCAAGGGCAACCGCCTTGAAGGCGAGTGTGATACGGTTGCGCCTTGATACAATCCACGTGTCGTCTAATCCCCTGCTAGTCCCCAGGCTTTCAAGAACCCCTACCGTTCTTCTGTCCACAATCTCGAGAGCACTCGAATCCTTCGTATTCTTTAGGAGAAACAGAATGCGGTCAAGGATGTTCTCGTCCATCTCACTCATTCGTTTTTGCGCTCTAGTTTATATCTCCCACTGCTGTGATAATAGTTTGATTGAGTATGTCTGAATCTTCAGAAGGTTGGGGGCGGGTCCTCAAGGCATTCGATGATTGGATCTCCTACGAAAGCTCAGAGTTTGCTCCATGGACTGCATACTTTTCCCCAGAGAATCTGCGTGACCTTACTGACAAGGAGCGGATGGGTTGGATGCACTCCATGTACAGTGAGGTGATTCCAGGACGTGTTGAGAGCTGTAAATCGGTCGCTGTTGCTTTCGAGGACTTTTTGCCATATATGCCCGACCCGGCGTCGATAGAGACCGTGCGGTCAATGATTGACTTGAGCGCAAGAATACAGGATGGCATGCTAGGCATGAGTGATGTCATAACTACCATGATGGAGGAGTACAAGGTTGGAGGACTTGATGAAGCCTTTCACTACCTCTCATCTCTCGCTGAAGCTGAAGAAGACATTCGGCACCACATGACTCTCTATAGTGCGGGATTTAGGAAGCTGAAGAAGTTGGGGCTCACAATGCCTGAGGAAATGACGTAGGTCATGGACCGGCATGGCGTGATAAAGCATTGATTCAACAAGTAGGCCCGCCGTATTTCAGCTCGAAAGGCTAACAGCACGCCTGACAAACCTTAAGTATTGATAGACGAGAGGGAATTCGACCCACTAACAAAGTGAGGTGATAACACAATGGGTTTTGGAAGTAAAACCACAACCTCGGCCCATCGATGTCGGGTCGCAGAGTCAACAGGTGAGTGTCAAATTAGCCAACGAGGCGAATGTGTTCTCCAGTAGCCATCAGGTTTCTGAACAGTTCACTCATACTGCTGACAAGCCTACTTTTGAGAGTCTTGCTGCATCATTCCTACGGTTAGCCGACCTAAGGTTGAGCAGCACTCAGAAGACCGTCTTGAGAATGAGTGCCCAACTCTTGGAGCACCATCGTCTAACGGTTACTGGGCTTGCAGATTTGCTATCCCGACGAAGCACTGTTCCATATTCGACTGCGAAATGGAATCTGCGTTCTTTGATGGACTTGGGGCTGCTTGCTGGGGGCAATGCCCAGTGCAGAGGATTGCAAGCAAGTCTGACCCCCTCTGGGCGGATGTTAGCTGCATATCTCGAAGAATCTGATGTAGACTGAGAAAGAGGGGACTCCATCGAGTTTCCCCTTTCTCGTTTCTTTTTTTGGTGTCCGACAGTCCAATGAAGATATCGAGGGACTCCTCGTGCTCTGCCGGTGTTGCATTGCTTTACACGCCGGCTTCACTGCATCTTCTTGCTGAAGAGCTCCCATGCCTTTGGAATGAGAGCCTCCGCATCCTCGTGGCTGATCCCTGATGAGATCACGACATCGACGAACTTGCTCTCGCCTTTGTCAAGGGTTCCAAGGTTCCACTGCACTGCGACTGCAACATCCCTTGGTCCCAGCTCGAGGTTGTTCTTCAGGTCGCGGTAGGTATCTGTCACCTTTAGCTTCAGCGGAGGCGATATCTCCCAACCGGCTGGCTTGGGCTTTGAGGCCAGTTCCACATGGAGTGGCGCTTCATCCCAGATCCGCATGACGCCTGTTTCTGGGTCGAATCTAGCCATGTCGTCCCTGTAGCTGGGCGGACCGCCAATATCGAAGTCCATCAGGTTGTAGACCCTCAGGTCTTCCAGTGGCGAACCGCTTATATTCGTCGTCCGATGGCGCATCAACAGGAATGGCCTGTTGAAGGTCCACAAGGCGATATCGAACATGGCCATTGGGACAGTCTGACCCTCTGGAGTGTATTCCAGAGCCAGTTCGAACCGTTTCTGCTTGTACTCCCTCCGCTTCACGGAATAGGACTGCTCTTCTGTGGACATAGCACAGAAGACCTGTCCGCCGCTTCTGAATGTTGACCAGAAGCCACTTCTGTACCCGGCGGGATTCCGAAGCAGTAGGCGGTCTTTGCCGGTGGGATCAATCAAGCTGAGGCGTTTGATGTAGAAACCTAGGCGACCTTTTCGTCAGCTTGTGCACTCGACATTGTACGCGAGGTCAAGCCTAGGACGTCGGCTGCCAGTCTCTAGTATCTCAGACATGACCGATCACTTGTTCCTATGCACCATCACTTTTATTCAGGTCTTGATATAAATCTGGTCAGATGTGTGTACATGCTTTGCGAGGTCGCAAAGTTGATAAAGCGCATTCAGAAACCGAGGCCCGATTAGGTGAGCTTCCCCTGTGACCACTCTTACTGTCGACCAGCTCGACAAATGGTATCGAAAGCGCTTGGCAACGCAGTCGAAGGACTTCATCAAACGCGCTGAGAAAAGCCATAAGAATGTAAGCCAGACTCTCAAGGATGTTGGGACGATTGCAGGGGATCTGGAAGACAATGCAAAAGACGATTCTGAAACCATTGGGATTGCCAGCCGATTTGCAATGAAACTGGACGGCATTGTCAAGAGATTCGAAGTTAAGCAGGATATCACATACGAAAGCACTGAGGCCATGCAAGAGGAGATTCAGCGCTTTATCCAGGAGTTGTGGGGTGCCGGTGCTCGCTGGATTCGCAGGATGGATAAGAGGCACAAGAATACAATCAAAATGCTTGACACCTACATGAAGGAGCTTTCTAAGGAGATGAAGGTCCTTGGTAAGTTGCTTTACGAGTTCAGCTGGGTCAAGGACTTGGAACGCATTGGTGGGCGAATCCAGACATTGAGCGAACTAACCTACAGCGCTGAGGGGTTCGAGGAGCAGATCCGTCAGATTCAGCTCAAGATTGACGCGGCCACGAAAGAGCATTCAACTGCTGCGCAAGCTTACAATGAATTCACTGAAACATCTAATGTCGCAGAGCTGCTCTCGCTAGACGAGGAATCGGAGCACATCGCTGCGCTGCTCCGGATGAGGCTCAGCCCTTTGAAAAAACAAGTCAAGAAGTTCATGCAGCGTGATACCGGTGTGAGGGTGTCCCCTTCCAGTCAGAGAGCATTGGCCAATTACTTCGAGGATCCTCTGACTGCAATAATTGCAGAGCCTGATGGCACTCCTGGCTTAGTTGAGGGTCTAGAAGGCTTGCAGAAAGCTCTTGACACCGGCAAGTTGAAACTTAAGGACCGGCTAGCACGTCGTGCTTCTGAGGAGATTGAAGCGATAAAGAATGGCTCCATAAGCAATCTTCAACTACAAGCAAAGGAACTGGACGAGAAGCGTCGAACTTTCGCAGGGTCAGATGTTTACAAGAAAAGCGCCGCCCTCGCAGAGCGTTTGAACGAAGCTTCAAGGAACTTGGAGTATCATACGAATGACCTCCTAAAGGTTGGAGCTGACATTAGGAAACAGATAGCTCGAGTTGAAGAATTCAAAACACGCATTGAATCCGAGATACTGGAATTCTTTGAAGACACAATCTCAATTAAAATCGATAAGCTAGGTTTGGAGCCATTACTGGCACGTTGCGTCGTTAGCTGACTTGAGGTGCGCAGCCTTGCGAATTCTTGTAACATCGGAAAAGGATATCGCCAGCCAAACGATTCGAAACGTCCTGATAGAAGAACATGGATTCCTGGAAACCGGAGATACATTCGAGGGCAATCCGATTCTATCATCAGATGAATCGATCTTACTGATTACTTCTACTCGTGACATGATTTTCTGTAACCATCTGGAGTCGCACTTTGATGCCGAAGTGTTCATCTTCTGTTCGCGCCACAGGGCTGAATCCGGACAACCTGCCTTGCTGGTCCACAGTACAGGCAACCTTGGTCAAGAAGCGCTCTTTGGTGGTAATCCCCAACATCTCTCCGTATCAACAGCATCTCTGGTAGCAGTCGCTCTGAAACGGCTTTACAAAGAACAAGCAGATCGCAAATTGGATGCCTTCGATGTGACAATGGAAGTCACACACCATGGGCCCACCACAATGAATGCCCCCCTGTTGTTTATCGAACTGGGCAGCGATGAAGCCCACTGGCGACACGAGGAAGGTGCGCGTGCAGTTGCTGCAGCGGCACTCGACTGCGCAAGAGAGCCGTTTGCAAAAGATGCAGTCATCGGGTTTGGGGGTACACACTACGCCAGCAAATTCAACAAATTAGTTTTGGAGCGCAATCTGCGTGTTGGTCATATGGCTCCGAAATACGCAATACCTGGTCTAACTCGCGATGTTGTACTTCAGATGATGAATAGGTCTCGCGAAACCGTGAAGACCGCCGTTATCGATTGGAAAGGCACAAACGCTGAGCAAAAGGCGCACCTCCTCCCGCTGCTTGAAAGTCTTGGCCTGGATGTTGTGCGAGCAAAGCGCGTATAGACTTCAGGTGCCCTTTCTCACTCATTCACGGTTCTCAACGATTCCTGATGTCCCCCACAGCGTTGTTTTACGTTTTCGTAATCTTCTCCCGAAAGCCTAAATACCGGACTCACATCTCAAGCAGCACTCACACGCCCAAGTAGGGGAAATTATGTCCACCCTAAAAGACGCAGCATCTAACAAGCTTGAAGAAAAAGTTGACAAACTGGCAGAGAGTCTAGCCACGATTGTCAACGAGCTAAAAGTGCTTTCTTCTGTCAAGGACATGGCCAAGAAGATGGGCGCGCTAGAAGCAGAAGTCAATGACATTAAGACGGCACTAGATCCATTGTCCAAGATTGATGATTTGCTCGCCTCAGTCAATGGCATCGACAAGAATGTCGTTGGGATTGTCGAGTCAAGGGAGTACGAGGTCGTTCTGAAGAAAATTGATGATCTTCTGGTGTCCTCTCAAGACTTGGATGCGGGACTAGCAGAGATTAGGAACTCCAATGCCTTGAGTGAGCTTGGAAAGAAGGTGGAGGCGGTGTCAAGCTCGGTGTCAGACATTAGCAAGAACATCGAGTTCACTCGCGCAGGGCGCAGTCTCGAAACGCTGGAAACCAAGATTGATGACCTTCAGCAGTATGTCGCTGGTCTCTCATCGCTGGAAAGCAGCATTCAGGACCTCTCCGGGACATTTGATGAAACCCGTGAGATAGTCAGTATTATCGTGCGACAGTTGGATGACATTGAGCGCAAATACAACAAGTCAGTTGAAGAGATTCGCAAGGTTGTTGAAGATGTTTCACAGGTGACCCGTACGGTTAGTGAAGATCCATCTGCAATCAAGACAACTAAGAAAACCGCGAAGACTACAAAGCGCAAGGAAATTGAAAAGAAGACTCCGCCTGCGGCTGAGGAGATAGTACTCCCTGGCACAATCGATGGAATCATGAAGCATCTTCTGGAAAAGGTATCCCCTGCAACTGAGGCTGTTGAGATGGCCAACGCATTGGAGACCGTTCGGGACCAATTGACCACGATGATTACTGGCGGTACCCCTGTCTTGTTCCAGTTCGGCAAGAGAGCGAGGGAGCTCAAATCGTACCCACCAACCGCAACTTTGAACGAGAATGACATTGCTCGACTCAACAGTGAAATCCGCAACTGGTCAACCAAGCTAAAGGAAGTTACCAAATAGGATTCGGCCTTTCTCTGTCCCGTTTGGAGTCTAATGCTTCCAACTTGTCCCAGACAATCGCAATTGCACGTAATTACTGCATTATCCCGGTTGACCACGCGCATAACTTTATTTCATTGAAAGCACAGATGCGCAATTGAATCTCGCTCGCGACTGTTTGGGTCGTTAACGAGGGTTGACCATCTTGGTCATAGTACTACTGGGCTATCTTTAAGCAACGGGTTGAAAACTAAAATGAAACTGAAGAAGCATAACACGACTTTCGCCACTAAAATGGACTTGTTGGATGTGACAGCTGATAATCAGCTGGCGAAAGAGCTAATGGAATTGCACGAAAACAAGTGTCGTGTGTGTCAAGAGGATCGATTAAGCTGCACAGTGCGTCCTTCGTGCAAAAACAGGAATTTCCTGAACATGTTGATTGAACTGGGTATTGAACCTGAGGATCTCCCAAGTTTCTGTTACAGCCAGTATCTCAATCATGTCCAGAGGTTCGTTACGGAGCAGAAGGGACGCCGAATGATTGACCGCAGGCTTCCAATCAAAGATTTCCTCTCAGCACTGCGTGTGAGTTCGATTAGACACTTCACAACGAAGTTCAAGAAGACTTGGTCCAAGTCGGCCTTAATTCAAAGAAAGAATACCATGCTTGTGGCTGGTGACGGTCTGCTTTTCCACTTTGACTTTGCTCGCGGCATAGTCGTAATGAATCCCGTGCACGTAAAGATCAAAAGCCTTGAAGTGTTCAAGCTCTACGCAGACTTGTTCTCGAAGTACTATGACTTGAAGTCAGAGGTTAAGGATGTAACTCTGAACTGGTGGATACTCAGTATCGCGGTTGATGTTGAGGGCACTGTTGAGAGTATAAAGCCTGTAAAAAGCAAACTCTCTGGCAGTTTTGATGCTCTCAATGTAGAAGCATTTGAGAATGTCGTAAACATTCATGCTGAGGTCATTATCGATGAGAATCGGAAACCTCTCTTTGTGGATGACATTGAGAAGGCATTCACTGTGAGCTCCAAGCTGAGATTGGGCGAGATTAGTAACTAGGTAGTACAGTCCAGATTCTGAGTCTTGGACTGTCATTGGATGGGATGCAATTTGACTGAGAATGCAGTTGTAGAATATATGCCTGTCTTGAAGGCGAATCTAGGTCTAACAGACCTTGAAGCCAAGGTTATGCTGCCCATTTACTTGGGCGGGAACATGACACCTGGCGCCGTCGCCATGATTTCGGGCGAGAAACTTCCCAGAGTGAATCGCACTCTGGGTAGATTAGAAAGTAAAGGATTTGTCGTTAAGGTCGAGGGTGTAGTGCCTATTTTCAGACCAGTTCCGGCAGTACTCTCCATGACTGGTGAGCTCAATTCTATGGTTGAGAATATCGAGGGATTGGCGCATGCCTCTCTCAGTGCATTGGACAACCAGATACAGCAAACTGAGGAGTCGGCTGTTGAGATTAGGGACACGCAAACCACAGCAAGTGAGCGCACAAGGACAATCCTAGAGAATTACGAAAACAAAATGCTTCAAACCGTGCTGAGTCAGGTAGAGCTAGTCGTCGATACTGCGACCAATGTCTTGACTGGGTACTCACAGAAAATCGAAGAAGCAGTGACAGGGCTGGACACGAGTCTGGATGACGCTCTGGGGATAAAGCTGGCGGACCTTCAAGCTGAACTGGATAAAAGCCAGATACAACTCAAGCAGGACCTCAAGGTGATATCCCGCGACTTTGACAAGGGCGTCAAACGGGAACGTGCGCCCTCACTAACTGCACTATCGGATTTCGATAAGAAAGTCCAAGCGCTCATCAAGAAGTCAAAGAACGCAGTTTCCACTGCACTCACAGACTCAGAAAAAGCAATTCAGAGTGTATCCCTTGATGTGTCCCAGAAGACAAGCTCACAGGTTCTTGGCACCATTGATAAGACTCTTGTAAATCTCGGTTCTTCAGCAGATTCCTTGACTGCATCTCTCGATCAGTTAGACAAAGATCTCAGTCAAGCATCAAGGGTCGCTCATGACTCACTCACCTCTCTGATAAGTCAAACAAGATTGATGTCGAACGAGCAGGCGGATCTAACTCGCATAAAGATTCTCAATGCATTCAAGGTCACCGAATCTGCTACTGACGCACTAGATTCCTGGAAAACAGATGTCAGAGGAATCATGGATGTTGCATCCCACTCCATGACCGCGCAGTTCGAGCAGGCGGCAGTGACAGAGCGAAACTACCTAGATGCAAACAAGAATACACTTGTAGCCTATCTTGACAAGATTCGCACCATTGTTAGTGAGGAGTACAGCACTCTCCAGAGCTTGGCAGTGGCGATTGACAGTGAGTTCGCCAAGCATCTCGACGAAACCAAAATATCGATGATGGGCTTATTCCGCAACGAGCTTGAGGCTGACGAAACAACCCTTGAGGTCGCAACTGAGAAGCTACGCAAAGACTTGAACCGATGGTCAACTAAAACGGGGCGGTCAGTTAGAAGGAAAGCGTCGAAGGCTGGCAAAGAGGTGATCGAGGTTCTTGATGGCAAAATTGCTGAAGTAGACACCATGACCGAGAAAATGTTCAACGAGGTCAAGTCTTCGCTTGGTGCAGTCACCGCAACGGCGGGCACTAAGAACGAAACAATTCTCACTGCCATTAATAAGAGCGCACAGAAATTCGAGAAAGATGTTGATGCTAAACTTGGGGGTGTCACTACACGTTTTTCCTCGATAGCGGACAAGTACGTCACTGGAGCGGGAGTGCTCTATGAAAATCTAAATACAAGATTCGACGACCGAGTCAGTCAGTCAGTCAAGTCCTTGAGTTCGAGCGTAGAGCGAGCACGACAAGAGATTGACACCATGATGGAAGACCAGATGACCAGAATTGATTTCCATGCCTCTGAGATTCGAAAGGAGTTCCACATGCAGGTTGAGGATATCTCAAGGCAGTTCATTAACATGACTCAAGGATTGGAAGCTGCTTTCGGAGGGCTTGTGGCGAGTCAGATAGTCGAAACACGCGATTTCATCGCATCCACACACACCGAGTTCAATGCAGCTCTGAATGCTGAGATGAATGCTCTTCGAGATGATTCCGAGAAGCTCCAAGTCGGGTATTCCTCAGAGATGACTCAACGCATAGAGAATCTCCGAGATTCGGCGAGTGTAATGCGCAAGACCCTAGAAGAGCTTGCCAAGGAGAAACGGCTGGAGATGTCCTCCTCCATAGCGGGCACGCTAACTCAGCTTGAAAGTGCGACAAATGAAATACAGAAATCGCTTGAGAGCCTCGAAACAGATACGATTAAGGAAATCAATGATGACCTAGCAGAGTTCTCCGAGGAATTCACAGAGGCTCTTACGACGGCCAAGACGAACCTCACTGATCAGCTTTCAAATCTCAGTGAAGCAACTACAACCGACCTGGAGCGGGGAACAAAGCTTGTCAGGGACATAGCAGACTCTTACTTCACGGAGCACATGGATTCCCATCAGAGGCTTATCGCAAGCACGAGCAAAAAACTAGATTCACTCTCAACTGCCATAACTACAGGATCATCCCGTAAGGTTGAGGCGTTTCAAGCGAATCTTGCGAAGTCTGAGAAGACTGGACTACGTGGAAGGAATGCTGTGAAGACCGAGATAGCGGAAGCAATAGAGAACCATAGGACAGAAGCCAGTCAGGCGTTTGAGGGGGCTGCTGCGCGGGTTGATTCCGGTCTATCGAACACAGCTGATTCTATTACAATACTTGGTGACAAGCTCAACAACGACTTGATGGCGGTTCAGCAGCAAATCGCCCGGGCAGCCAACGATGCCGCGAAGCTTCTCGCAGAGAAGAGCCGCGAAAATTTAGAAATACTTGAAGAAACGGGAGTTTCGCTCTTCCAGAAGGCGGAGGATACTTTCCGGGAGCACGCTGTAACCTTTGGCAACACAAGTGCTGCCGCATTAAAACAAGGTGAGGATAGCATGTCCGACCTACCAGAGCTCATTTCAGATATCGTGGATGGCTGTCTCAAGCAAGCGATAAGTGACGCATCGAAGGATTTCGGCGATGTTACGGGCAATCTGACTGGATCTTTCTCAGAGTGTGAAAGATCTGCTGAATCCGCAGCCACTGAATTCAAGGAGTTCGTGGAGCGGGTGTCAATGAATGTGACGAAAGTTCGTGATTCGGCCTTTGAGAATTCCCAACAAAGTGTTCTCTTGGCCAACCAACATGCATCTAGGAAATTCGAGTCGATCGGTTTGGACCTAAGAGCGCGTTTCAGCACTGAATCGCATGGGCTGATTGAAGCTGTGCGAAATGACTCTGCAGCAAGAACACTACAGGTTACCAATGCAGGGATAAAAGCAACAAATGCAGCTGAAGAAACAACAGCGGTCCTGTCACAGTCGCGGAGCGAGGCGTTTAACAAACTGGCCACATCCACGGACAAGACCTTGACTCGCTGGGCGAACAACGAGAAGAAACAAGCAACATCCTTGCACAAACAAGTGGAAGAAACAGCAACCAGTTTGACAGAATCTGTCAATAGGACTGTGGAAACTATGGAGGCAGTTCGTAAAGCTGGTGAAGGATTATTGAAGGTTTCAGCTGAGAAGACATGGTATCTGACAGGCGAGGATGAAACATGTGCTTACATCATGGACATGGTGCAGAGGGCTGAGGAATCTGTGGTCGTATCCGTTCTGAGCACAGAGTGTTTAGATCTGAAGAAACTGAGTAGGATGAAAGCACCAAAGCGAAGAGTGCTCATCGTACCCCATACAGACGAACCAGCGCTTGAGGATTTGCACGGTTGGCGAATATGGCACGTGAAGACACCTGTACTCTTTGCGGTAGCAGATGACCGTGAGATTTTTCTAGGCGGGGCGGAGGAGTCTGACTTCCCGCTTGGCGTTGTATCCACGGACGAAGCGTACGTGCGCCTCTACCACGATGTTATAGGCCCCCGGCTTATACGTAGTCGAGTCCAATAGTCAAAGTGTGATGGAGTAGATGATTGCATCTTCATCTTCGTAGTAGTCGGGTACACTACCCGACTCCTCCATTCCCATCCTCTCATAGAACCGGCGCGCAGTAAAGTTGCTCTCACGCACCTCAAGGGTGGTTGTTTTGATTCCTCTCACAGTCAATGAGTCAAACACGTGTTGGAGTAGGCTCCTACCGAAGCCCCTTCTCTGCAGATTCTTGCTAACAGCGATATTCAGCACTCTGCCTTCGGACGTATCTGGACAATCCTCCCAGACGACGTATCCAGCCACACTGCCGTTGTTCTCGATGACTTGCATGGATGCTTGTTTTCCTCTACCCAGAGTGATACATCCCTCCGAGCTAGCCAGCGTGGCAAATACATCTATGTCCCAAGGACTAGGGAAGCAGCTGTCCTCAATGGTTTTCACTGCGATTACGTCGTCAATTCGCACGGGTCTTGTTCTGTCTGGCATCTGACTCTCTCCTGACGATCTGCTAGTCCTCGTTCTCGAAGCCCCTCTGGCATCCATCAATAGGTCTACCGCAACTGGGGCAAAAGGACGCTCGTGATGGCAGTGCGCCCTCGCAATGGTCGCATAGCGAGTCTACTCTAAGATAACGAGTGTGCAGGCGTGTACCGTCTTCGAATCCTCCAGCCTGAACTAGATCTAAGACCCCCTTTACAAACCATAGAGCGATTCCCAGAGTAATGATCAGTATGACTACTTCAGCAACTGGACCCAAGCCACTGGCGATGACGAACGGGAATACGAAGACGAAACCTGTTTCTTCGCCTGTCGAGCTAAGAGCAATCATCGCCATTCCCGCCCCAAGTAGGATGAATCCAGTAACGATGATTGCCAAATGTTTCTCCTTCATCGCACGGCCTCCTCTTCTTCCCATGAGCGCTCCATTGATGGGGCTAAAAAAACCTGTGGCACCACCGGCGTTGCCTGAATCACACAAGACATATCAATATCTAGGCCTGTGATAAAGGCACGACAGTGATTTGACATGCCACAAGGAAAGCGTCGAAAGAAGTCCAGACCTAGGAAGAAGAAACCACGCTATCTCTTCAAGATTACAGTGGTCGGACCCGATGATAAGCTGCTTGAGGAAGTACTTAGTGTGCTGAGCGCAGAAGTTATTGCCGTTGACGGAATTCGGATTAGCTCAGCGGCGGTGACCGTGGAGAAGACAGATGTTAAGACCCTCTTCATGTCACCAAGGCATTCAGCTCTTGACATCCTGTTATCTGTGACTTTTGCGGGTGCCAGCGGAGCAATCATTGTTCTCAAGGAAGCAGATTCAGAGATGGAAACTCTCTACAGAAACGAAGTTCGGGAGAAAATCGGTGCCGGCGTGCCCACACGTGTTATCGCGATTGGATCTGGAATGGATGACTTCAAGAGAAACGAGATTGCTGTTCTCTTGGATGAGATGGTTGAAGAGATACTCTCTGTCAAAGTACACTAGCTTCGGCTCTTCCACCGACGTAATAGCAACGCTTTTTTCTAATCTATGGGTAACCATGGTTGGTGTCATTCGTGAGCTCAGATGAAAAAGATGAAAATTATTGGCTCGGAGTCCGTGATGGACTTAGGATGGTGGACTCCTTCGTAAGATGGTCAGCTAGGCATAAAGACAAGGCCAAGAATCTGCAGGAATTTATCTCCGAAGGACTGATCGCGGCCGCGAAGCGATGCGAGTCGTGTTTGAGCACGACATTAGGTCTTACTTTCGGAGAGTCGCTGGGTGGCCTATCTCCGGATGATTTGCTTGAACCTGCCGATCCGAAGGACAGATTGCCGACGCATTATGAGGAACCAGCAGAGGAAAAAGATAATGCTGTTCCGGATGATGAAGTGCCGGCCACTGAGGATTTGAGTCCCGAACCGAAATTCGAGTCAGAACCAGAGGCAAGCTCAGAAGTCGAGTCTACGTCGATTGAGGCCATCGAGCGAATGGAAGATACTGAAATTGAAGATATGCATCTTGAGGGGCCTTCAAGGGACTTTGGAACCGAATTCGAGCTAGGTGAGCCAAGCCCCTTGACAATCGAACCTGAAGTTGAAGATCAGGAGTTGTCTGTTTCAGAAGCTTCGGAACCAGTGGAACCTTCTGAGCCTGAGCATACTGATGTGATTAAGGATGAAGTCGATGACGCTTCACTATCGACGGAGTCTGGGCTCACATGGAGTGAGTACGAGGACACTATTGCTCCCCCCAAAACAACTGGTACACCTACCTCTGAAGAGCGTGTGACCGAAACCGAGCCTTCAGAGACGCCTACGAAATGGAGCCCCATTGATGAGCCCATGGTATCAGAGGACGAGCCAGCTGAGGAAGAAGTTGAATCTCCTGACGAAGTTGACAAAGAAGTGCCCGAAGTCGAACCCCCGCCACCTCCACCGCCAGAATCTGATGAGAGTGAGGAAGAGCGAAGGCGTAGGGCACGAAGATTATTCTTCGGCACGTAGAAGGATGCTATTGGAGAATGTCCAGGTAGACAGAAAGGGCTTTCTCCGGTGTTTCCACACCTCTTATGGTTGCAGTACCAGTAGTCGATAATGTGACCTTCACTGCATTACTAGTTTCAACCAACAGGAATTTTTCTTGTCTAACCACCTTGTGCTTTCTTGCTAGACGGTTCTCAATTGATTTCAGGTCGAGATTGAGGATTTTCATAGGAGAAACGTTGAAGGTGCCCGAACATAGAGCCGTCACAACTGGCCCATCCTGAACAACCGTGCTGTCTACTCGATTCACTGAACATACCGGGCAGTTCTCAGCGCGTGCGATCTCAAAGAAATCGAAACTCAAAGAGCTGATGTCTATGGTCATCAACCTGTTCCTCAAACGCGCTTCCTTCTCGGTTGTCAAGAGGACAGCTTCTCTTACTTCAATTGCGGCAGCGATTGAGAGGAGCGTAGGTGTAACCCCAATCCTTTCACAGCTGTTATCCGGATTGTCTTCCACGTTTCCCATAATGCATGAGAAGCAACCTGTTTCTCCTGGTACAAACGTGGTCAAGTTCGCGTAGTATTCTACCGCTCCAGCAAACACATAGGGGATGCCCAACGATTGGCTAGCTTTGTTTACAGCCCGGCGGGAGTGGAACGAATCGAGTCCATCAACGATAATATCACATCCCTTCAGGATATCATTCGCATTGCTCTCCTCTATTGATATGCATAGGGGCTCGAAGTTGACGTGTGGATTCAAGAGCGCGAGGTTTTCTGCCGCAACATCTACCTTTGGTTTCCCAACATCTTGAGTGTTGTAGATGGTCTGTCGCTGAATGTTGGATAGTTCGACCACATCTCTATCCACAATCCGTATGACACCAAAGCCGATGGCAGTCAGAAGCCTCAAGGCAGCGCTTCCAAGTCCGCCAGCACCGACAACTGCCACCCTGGTGCCCATTACGGACTCCATGTCTGCTTCTTTGAAGTCGTGGAGGGCAAGCATCCGCGAATACCGCTCTGTTTCGTCTGGAGTAATCTTCATTTTGCGGGCCCTGAGAGGTTTAGAGTCACTTAAAGCCTTGTACACAGGCCCAATCTTGGCATGAACTACACATCAGAGGTTGCAATAGCCATTCGCAGGACTCCACAAGAATCCCTCTCAGAGGCTCTCTCCAAGCTCCTTGCCCCTCCCACTCCAAAAGGCCCAATAGATCGCGTGATAATCAAGCCTTCCATCTATAAACCCCGTTTGGCAGGAAACACAAATTCAGACCTAGTTGGTGCTCTTATCCGTCTGTTCAAGTCTATCGCTCCGGTGCTGGTCGTGGAGAGTGATAACCCTCTCAGAAACGCGGAAGATGCGTTTCGGCAGTCCTCATATCATACGCTTGAAGGGAAAACAACAACACTGGTCAACCTCTCGAAATCGGACTTAGCTCCTGTGAAAATGGCTGGGCATCTCTTTAAGAGCAAGCCCATGCCAACTCTGCTGACTGGGTCTCGCATGCTAATCAATGCGGCGACAATAAAGGTCGATTCTGGGATTTCAGTCATTGGAGCCAGTATGAAGAACCTTTTTGGACTACTGCCTGAGGTTGACAAGTCAGTTTATCACGACCGCATCGATGATGCTCTGGTCGATCTTCTTCAGGCTTTCAGGCCAGATTTGACAGTTGTTGATTTGACAGAGATTGTAATAGGGCAGCGAGAAGAGGGACAGGTTGCCAAGGTCGGAGGTGTGGTGGTAGGCACAGACCCTGTTGCAGTTGATACGTTCTGTTGTGACCTCGTAGGAATAGATGCTTTCAATGTTCCCTACATAGTCAAGGCATATGAATTGGGTTTAGGAGAAGCGCTAATCGATCGAATCGGTATTCGTGGAACTGAGTATCAGAAGCGGAAAATCTACGACAGCTTGAAGATCCAGATGCCTCCCCGGAAATAATATAATCCCGGTGTAGAGAATAAATTTGTTCTCAACGTTTGTGAACTAGCAACGGCAACAAAAGGGTGAACTAAATTGGATTGGACTTCACACGCTATGGAACGCATTCCCGCTTCTGGCACCTTAAAGATGTTCGAACTGGCCAAGAAACTCGAGGCTAAGGGTCGCAAGATATACCACTTCGAGGTGGGAGAACCCGACTTCCCCACTCCGGCGAATGTGGTTGAAGCGGGTATAAAGGCTCTCAAGGAGGGACACACCAAATACGTTTCCTCTCGCGGAGCGCCTCCGCTTCTTGACGCTATAGCCGATTACTACAATCAACAAGGCATCAAAATCGACAGCCAAGAGAATGTTATTGTTACACCCGGAGCCAAGCTGGCTCTGTTCAGTGGAATCATGGCGACTATCGATAGTGGCGATGAGGTTCTCTGTTTGTCTCCGGCATGGCCAACATATCGCGTTATGATACGCATGGTCGGAGCTAAGCCCGTGGATGTCCCAATGAGTCCGGACTTCCAGCTTGATGAAGAGGCTCTCAAGAGCGCTATGACGAGAACAGTAACTGCATTAATCATCAATAGTCCATCGAATCCAACGGGCGGGGCGTTGACAAAGGAGCACCTTAAAACCATCTATGACCTAGCCTGCGATCATGACTTTGTCGTCTTCAGTGATGAGATCTACGAGTCGCTGGTCTATGATGGCTTCCGTCAGGCATCCATGCTTGATGTCGACCCAGACATGAAGCGGAGCTTGATTATCAACGGGTTCTCGAAATCATACGCGATGACTGGATGGCGGTTAGGTTATGCTGTAGGTAATTCGCAAACGATAGGCAACATGATCCGAATACAGCAGAACACCACCTCTTGTGCTGCAGACTTTTCGCAGATGGCTGCTGTAGAGGCTCTAAGAGGGGACCAAACCTCGATCGAAAAGATGAGGCTCGCATATCAAAAGCGCCGAGACGTCATTACACAGTTGTTCTGTGATATGGACGGAGTTAGTTGCATGTCCCCGAAAGGAGCCTTCTATGTGTTTCCTGACTTCAGTGAATACAACCTAAGCAGTACGACCCTTGCCGAGCTACTTCTGAAGAAGGTTGGTGTTGTAGGGACGCCGGGGGTTGCGTTTGGGAAAGCGTACGACTCATATCTTAGATTCTCCTACTCAGCTTCAATGTCCGACATTCAGGAAGGCATCACCAAGCTCAGGGAGTACTTGCCCTCATTGAAGTAGGCAGTGACCCGCAATGTCTGAGAAGAGCCGCGAAACGCAAGAAAATGGCAAGAATCTTGTGCGCTTCGAGTGTATCAAGTGCGGTGAATGTTGCAGACAGAAGGGGCTGATTGTGACTGTAACTGGCAGGGACGTAGCCCGTTTGTCTTCAACACTAGGGATGGCAGCTCCAGAGCTATTACGTGCACTGGACTTCTATGTTCTTCCGGAAAACGGAAACGCCCCCAAGGGTCTGCGTGATACTCCGCTGCTGAAGACCGAATCTGGTAAGGCTTACATGGCGCTGCGGAAGATGGAGTCGGGTGACTGTATCTTTCTCAAGGACAACCAGTGCATGATACATCCGATTCGCCCATTCGTTTGTAGGACTTTCCCATTTGTATTTCGTGATGTGGCTGGAAGAGTGAAGTGGGGTTTCAGCTCGATGAAGGATATCTGTCCTGGAATCGGCGAGGGCAGTAAAGCTACAAAGCAGGAACTAGTTGAGTTGTGCATAGCAGCACTTGAGGATTTGGCCATATATCGAGAGTTCGCAGAAACCTGGAATGAAACTACTGCTGAACCAACTGTTATTGGTTTCCTTGAGGCAATTCTCTCTGATGTTCGCTTCTCCGTCTAGCAATAAGCAATGCAATTGGCCGTTGTGTACGATGGCTCGTCAAGAAGTTTGGGCCTGTCGAGTAAATGCGCATTGAATCAGATTTCAAGAGCTTAGAGCCGGCTAAGGATCTCTAGGATGTTGCTGAAGTTATGCTCGACGGTCCGGCTCTTCTCCCCGTAAGCCTCGAGATGCTTGAATCTCTTATCATCCTTCACGAGGCTCATGAAGCGCTCGGACCGAATCTCAGTATGGATGCTCTCGTTCAATAGCAATATCTCATCTGAGGTCTTCAGAATGAATTGTAGCATCTTTATCAGGAGATTGAAGTCTGCGATGTCTCTAAGTTGTAATGTCTGGCTGTAAAATTGGAATTCCAATCTGGCTAGGAACTCTCTCATCTGCGCCAACTTGATGAGCCAATCATTAGCTTTCTCATTGTTGAGTTCATAGTGTATCCTCGACCAATAGGCTTGCTGCTCCAGAAGCTGCACTAGATAGCTCCGCAAGAACGCGAAGGAGTCAACACCCTCCTCGATGTCATCCTCACTACCGATGGATTTCATCATGTCGTCCATATCGCTGTGTTTGATAGCAATCTTCAGCGAGAACTTGTCGACATACCTCCTGATCTCGTCTGCCTTCTCCTGCTTAGTCATGGTGTCAGCATATGTATCACTTAGCGTCAGTATGAATTTGTATATACAATCACTACATATTTCCATACTTCCAGTCAAATCCTTCGTGGACATAAACTGAAGAGCATCCTCTATGTCACTAGCAGGAACATCCCTGCCATGAATACGCAAAACCCATCCTTGTGATATGCAATAAATGCGATTTGTAATGTCATCAATATACACCCAAGCGTAGCAAATACAGTCCTTTTCACTTCGTTCTTTGTCCATGTCTTCCTTGGAGCGTGCAAACCCAAACAAGGAGGTGTCTACGTCGATGACATCCACTTCTAGAATTGAATCGTCATTCACACAGAGCTTTTCATCGCCAAAAACCTTGAAGCAGGGACATCCCCTGATCAGTCTGATTGTGCCTTGGCGATCACTGTCTTGGCTTCCACCAATCGTCACTATTCACTGCTCCATGTCCTGCTTCCGCTTGCTCTGCGCTTTCAAACAATCAACAAAAAACAAACGCGGAATCATGTTATAGAGTTTATCGTGCTATGTTCGAATCTGGCTGAGGGCTCTGAGAAGGTTGCTGAATCGGTGCTCAGTGCGCCTACGTTTGTTAGAGTGAATTTCAAATAACTGTTGCACCTGATTTGGAACCCCACCCGTTTCCATTACCTTATGCGACTTCTCGCGGATTTCGTTGTTTAGACTTACCACCCTCCCAGCAACTTCAACCATGAACTTCAGGATTCCCAGAGAAACGACTTGATCCGGAGCTTGGCTCAGAGTTATCACCTGGAAGAGGAACACAGTTTCGAGTCTGGCGAGGAGCTTGTAATGCTCCATAAGTTCGATGAGACCTTCGCTGGCTCCCTCCTTCTTCATGTCGTCTATTCGAGACGCCCATTCACTCCGTTGCTTCATGAGGTCCTCAATGTGGTTCTCAACAAGCTCAATGGGATCCACTCCCTCATCCAGCACAGCTTCTTCGACTATTTCCTCGAGATCCATGGCCATCTTCACAGCCAAGTTCTTTACATATGCTGCGATTATTTCTCCTCTTTCAGTTTCGCTGAGCCGATCCGCGAAGACTTCAGTATTCATTATCAGATACTTGTAAAGACAATCAGAACACACGACACCGTCACTAGACTGTTCTGTTGATGTGACAAACTGCAAGGCGTCAAGAACATCTGACGACTTTACATCGCACTTGTTGATTCGTATTCGCTGACCTTGACTGACACAATATACCTTATCGTCTGTCTCGTCGAGGAAAACCAATAGATAACACATGTTCTTCCTGCTACTCTTGAACTTGAGAAGTTCTTCCGGCGACTGTGACTCGGCGAAGAACGATGGGTCAACTGATATCGAGATGATGGGTAGCACGTCATCGTTGTTCAGGCAGACCTTCTCATCGCCGAACTCCCTGTAACAAGGGCATCCCTTGACAAGGCGCGATGAACCACTGCTGGCTCCTGCCAGAGATGATGCGCCCAGTTTCATTTCAGACACCTTAGGTCTTATAATAGCACACTCCCGGTCCGATATTCCGATTTCTGTGTTCAAGCGATATGAAGTTTTCTTGCACAGACGGCCCTTCTGGGTTCAAGAAACACAGTCCAGAAGAAGAGAATTCACTGTTAGCCGATTTCGCAGCATCTTTGACCTTCTATTGTATAGGGATAACTGAATGCAGGTCGTGAAACCTGGCATGCTAAAAGGAGGGAAGGAGCCGCGGGGTGCCTATGTGCCCCACAGCTCACGCTTCAGCAGGTCACGGATAGCAATCCTGATAGCTTCTGACCTGTTCGGATAGAGATTGCTTTGTACGAGCTTCTCTAGACCATCAACGTACGTTTCCGGGACATGAAGTGTGACCAATTTCAATGTTGTATCACCTGAGTCATGTCAGGGTCATACTGTAATATCACTGTGAGTAATACTGGGTCGAGGGTCAAGATGGCAGGCCTTCCTTGGTTCGCAAGGCAGGAGTTATATCACTTTCATCTGGCACACAAGACCAATCACCAACAAGAGTGGGGTCGCTTGACCGTGGACCGACAGAAAGCCATTGAAACGTTATTCAATCCCAAGTCTATCGCAGTAATCGGTGCATCATCTACGAAAGGAAAGCTCGGCAACTCGGTTGTGCGCAATATCATTGACAGCGGCTACGAGGGCAGAATCTACCCTGTTAACCCGAAAGCGGAGAAAATTCTCGGACTTAAAGTCTACAGGTCTGTGAGTGACGTTGTTGGACGTGTGGATGTTGCAGTCATCGTGATCCCTGCAAGATTCGTCCTCCCCGTAGTGGAAGAATGTGGCAAGAAGGGTGTAACGGCACTCGTGATTATTACCGCTGGCTTCAAGGAGATTGGTCATGAGGGTCAGGAAGCGGAGAGGAAAATAGTAGAGATTGCCAAGAAACATGGCATGATTGTGCAAGGACCAAACTGCTTGGGCATCATCAACACCTATGCTCCATATAACGCTTCATTCTCCGCTGGAACCCCTTCCAAAGGATCGATTGCCTTTGCTTCGCAATCGGGTGCACTGATGACTGGAATTCTTGACTGGAGTCTTATGGAGAAGATTGGCTTCTCCAAGTTCGTAAGTCTTGGTAACAAAGCGCATCTGGACGAGGCGGACTTCGTTGAGGCATTCGGAAACGATCCGAACTCCACGTTTATTCTGCTCTACATCGAGTCCGTTGTTGATGGTCGCAAATTCATGAAAGCTTGCCGAGAGGTCGTTCCAAAGAAGCCCATCTTCGTTGTGAAATCGGGGGTGAGCGCCGCTGGAGCCCGGGCTGCCTCATCGCACACGGGGTCTCTAGCTGGCAGCGATACTGCGTATGATGTGGCATTCAAACAGAGCGGTGTCAATCGTGCTGAGAATATGTCTCAGCTGTTCGATGTCGCTAGCGTGTTCGATGACATGCATCTCCCTGCAGGCAACCGTGTGGCAATAGTCACCAATGCTGGGGGTCCTGGAATTATGACGACCGACGCCTGCGAGGCTTGCGGACTAGAAATCGCTCAGTTATCCCGGACGACAATCGGGCTTCTGCAGAAAGAATTACCTCCTGCTGCCTCAGTCTATAATCCAATTGATGCTCTAGGTACGGCTCAGCCTAAGGACTACGAGCTTTGTATTGAAGCTGCTCTGAGGGATGAAAATGTTGATTCTGTTCTTGTTCTAGTAACTCCTCAGGCCGTAACCAAAGTGGCAGAAACAGCGAAAACGTTGGTCGAGTCGCATAGGAAGTATCCTGGCAAGCCTCTGGTAGCCGTATTCATGGGCGGCAACTCAATGGTTTACCCGCGCATCATCATGAATGATGGCGGCATTCCCGTCTTCGATTTCCCTGAACGAGCAGTACACGCCTTGGCCCAGCTCTACAAGTACACTGTGCGGAGGGACAATCTGAAGGATGATATCGTTCCCAAGTTCAAGGTTGATACAAAACGAGTTCAGAAGGTCATGGATTTGGTGCGAGCAGATGGAAGGAGCATTATGATGGGCTACGAGTCGCATGAGGTGGCTGAGGCGTACGGCATTCCTGTTGCCCGCATTCGACTGGCAACCAGTTCTGAAGAAGCAAGACAGATAGCCAAGGATCTTGGCTTCCCTGTGGTCTTGAAGATTGCAAGTCCTGACATTGTACACAAGAGTGACATTGGAGGGATTATTCTTGGGCTTGAAACCCAGCAGGAGGTCGAAGCTGGCTTCATGCAGATTCTCGAGAATGCGAAGAAGCATGTACCGAATGCAATTGTCTACGGTGTTGATGTTCAAGAGATGGCTCCTAAGGGGAAGGAGCTGATTATTGGTTGTTCGCGAGATATCCAGTTTGGCCCGTTGATAATGTTCGGAGCCGGCGGCATCTTCGTGAACTACCTGAAGGATATTGCATTCAGGCTTGCGCCGATGTCCCGCGCAGATGCGGGGAGCCTCATCGGTGACACTAAAATGGGTGCACTACTCACGGGTGTTAGAGGCGAGCTTCCTAGTGACATACCCGCACTGGAAGACACAATTCTAAAAATTAGTCAGTTAGTGACTGACTTCGAGGAAATCGTGGAATTGGACATCAACCCCGTGTTTGCGTACGAGAAGGGAAAGGGCATATGTGCAGTTGATGTAAAGATAACAATCGCTGGAGAGTGATGTGTTGGCGAAGAATATCGTAATTAGTGGTGAAACGCGTACCGGCAAGACCATGGTTGCTCTTGCCCTCGCTTCGAAACTGCGTGCAAAGGGGAAGTCCGTGAGTTACTTCAAACCCGTGGGAACGAAGAGTTTCGAGTATAGTACAGAGACGATGGACGTAGATGTAGATGCTGCGGTCATGAAGGAAGTCTTAGCCATGAAGGCAAATCTTGACTGCATATGTCCAATTGTCAGAAAGTCTGTGAGCCATGATGAGCTTCTGCGGCTCGGTCATGACGTACTCCTGAAGAAGATTAAGGAGTGCTACTCGGAGGTTTCTGAAGGGGTTGACTACGTGTTGATTGAGGGGACCAAAGCCCCTTGGCATCTTCTTCATGTCAATCTGTCCACACCCCAGATCGCCAAGGAGTTCGACGCATCAGTCATTTGTCTTGTTAACTTCTCTACTACAGCAGCAATCGATGATGTCCTACTCCAGCAAAGCCTGTTTCAACAGCACGGGGTTGATTCAATTGGGGTTATGCTGAAGAGGGTCCCTCCTATGCTCAGGGACGCCATTAAGGAAAAGATTCAGCCGTTCCTTGAGGGAACGGGACTACGGTTCTGTGGTGTCGTTTTTCAAAACAGAGATCTGTTCAGTCCCAATGTTGGTGAAATCCTGCGGGCACTGGATGGCGAGATGACAACTGGCGATGATAAACTGGGCGTTCTTATTGACCACTTCATGATTGGAAGCATGGCTCCAGAAAACGCTTTGAAGTGGTTTCGACGCACCCATGATAAGGCGGTTATTACTAGCGGAGATCGCCCTGACATTTGCCTTGCAGCGCTTGAAACGGATACAAACCTGCTGATTCTTACAGGTGGAATCGCGCCTGACATTCGAACTGTGTCGAGAGCCAAAGAGCAAGACGTCCCAATAATGATGACTGCACACGATACATACACTACTAGCCGAATTGTCGACGGGCTCTTGGGAACTGTAACTCCTGAGAGTAAGGAGAAGGTGCCAATCATCGAGCAAATTGTTGGTGATGCACTAGACTTGAGTTGCTTAGATTTATGATGGACAACCATTCAGTTTCATGAAGGCCAGAAAGAGGGTGAGCAACCGCGCTCCCGTTCCAAAAAGGAAAATGCGCATGATTCGCCGGGAGGTGTACCATGCGCTTCACCATTTCGCAGGTCCATCATCCATAAGTTAGCTTGTGTATCTGAGCCAATACTCGGCAAGTATCTGAATGCCCCCCTGGCAATACCGGGGACTGTGTTCTCGTATCCATTCGCGTAATGCTATCTCTGTGAAGAAATTGCCATGAGGGCTACGCTGAGCACCAATCCTTTTATGCGGATATTCCAAGGTATTGCGCTGGAGGGGTTAGAGCCCTCTAGGTTCGGGGGATTGAAAATTGAAAGAAGCAGAACAAACTGAAAATGAGAACGTGGTCAAATGCATTTTTTGTGGTTTGGACGTTGATCCCGAGGTTGCGGTTCGATATCAGGGATGGATAAGCCATCCAGCGTGTGCCAAAGGTGCAATGACTCAGAGGATAGAAGGATTCGATCGAAAGCATTTCATTCTCGGAGCGATTGGATCAGTGATAGGGCTTGTGTTCGCATTTCTCTTTGCTGGTGCGCAAGCTGCATTTGCAGAGCCCATCGTCCCAGACTACATCTTCATGACGTTCATGGTTGGGATTGGGCTTTTCGGCATTTCAGTAGGATTTCTAATCCAATCATTTGGCCTGTTCGGTCTTCACATCAACTACGAGCAGGTTCATGCAAAGAATAGCGCAATCCTATCCGTTCTTGTTGCATGTGCTTTCGGAGCCATGGCTTTTCTGCTGCTAACTTATGGTCTGGATCCTCTATACCATGATCCAGTGACCGGACATTTGTTAGGAATGCCCAACTACTACCTTGCAGGATTCGCATCACAAGCGCTGTTCGGGGTTCTCTCCGCACTCGTGGGTGTCACGGTATGGATGCTGGAGGATGAGTTGCGCGGAGGGCTTGTACCTCCGATGATACTTGGCATTCTGTTTGTAATTATTGGCGCACTAGTTATGTATAGCCTCCCGATGATTGCTCTATACTTTGTCGTCATATTCCTCATATTCACTACAGCTGGAATTCCGAAGTACTGGATTGAGCTAGAAGAGTAGGCAGATTACTGTTCGACCATTCCGGGGTGTCAAATTTCATTCAGTGACTGATGGTTTTCGCCCCGGATGCGTTCATTTTGGCTCGTTTTTCCACCAGTTACGTTTCTCGCAATAGATTTATGCTAGATTCTTGCTTCGCATCGATTGCGAATAACAATTCCTGAGGAATAATTAATGGGAAGTGCTGCAAAGACCAAAGCGGACACAGGTGGAAAAGAGGAATCGCGTCCCCAGGCCGTTGGACAGCTAAAGGCCTTGGAGCTGATACGATCTCGCCGCTCAATCCGTGAGTTTACAGGAGAACGGATTCCAGATGAGCATATCGAGTTGATTCTCGAAGGTGCCAGGCATGCGCCTAGCCCCGAAAACATGCTTATGATCCGCTTCATAGTAATCCGCGATGACCAGGAGATGAAGGAGTTCCTGGCCGATATCGCGCAAGAGATGGCCCAGACTGCATTTGGTGGTGCACCCTTTGAGCTCACCAGTGGTCGGAACTGGTTCATCAGTGACCCCTACAGGGCTGCAGTCTATGCACGACTGAGGGATGGCAAGCTATTCCGGTATCCAGAGAAGAGTGATGCCGTGATTATTGTGTGTGCCAGCGAGTCTTGGCATGATGCTGGCTACATGTACACGAATGAGTTGTTTGGTTCGGTTGTTGCTGGCATGGCAATCATGAACATGTGGCTGATTGCAACCGAGCTTGGCTATGGTTGCGGCTATGAGGCTCTTGTATGTGCAGACCCACGACATGCTGAACTTGTCCGTGACCGACTTGGGATTCCACCAATCTGGACGCCGCTCACAGCGTTCTGCATTGGAAAGAGGATATCTCCGCGTGCTCTTGGTCCAAGCAGGGCTCCACTTGAAGGCCTTATGTATGAAGAGCGATGGGGTAGGCCGTACAAACGAATGGCATTCAGGAAGGGGTGAGCAACATGGACGTAAGTTTTGATAAAGAATCAATGGAGAAAATGAAGGAGCTCGCTACCGAGGCTAACCTCTCTCCTGAGGGGTTAATCGAGTGCGTGATGTTGCAGTTCATGCACAACACCGGTTCCAGAGTCTACACTGGCAGATGGTCCAAGGGTGAGAAGGATGGAGTCAAAGGATTCCGATACGTTGTCCAGTGGCCCTTTAGACCCGGATTCTATGAGGCAACTGGTGACATGGTTAAGAAATGGAGGCTTGAATAATGGCTAAGTTTAGACCACATCCAACAGGCGAATGGCCTTTCTATCCTCGACTCAAGGATGGCGACATTGAACATGAATACTGGAACACCAAAAAGATGATCCATCAGGCGTTCATCAACGACCGAAAGGGTCGTATTGTTGTCTTGATGCAGGGAGAGAAGTACGACGCCTTCCTAGAGAAGGTGAAGAAGAGAAAGGGCAACATGTGGACGGTGTCAGTCGATGCCGCAATGCATGAGGCACTCGATGAATGGATCGCGAAGGAGGACTGATTGAAGATGTCAGAACAATTGCAGGAGTTTTTCAAGTTCCTCATTGCAAAAACGAGAGAAAAGGAAGATCTCAAGAAGCTACTTGTTGAATGGGTTGGACCTTACGATGGTAAGATTCTCCAAGTCCATACGCCTGACGGCGGCGACCAGTACATAGTCGTGACAAAGGAAGGTATGACCCTGCACGAAGGCGTCTATCCCAGTCCTGACGTCATCTACAAAGCGACCGGAGAAATCCTATTGGGCATCTTCACAGGCGAGGTCAAGTTCAAGGACACCATGAAGGATGGACGCCTTGAGGTAATTGGCAACGCACACGAGAGCGACCCACTGGCTAACCTAATCCTAGCCGCGATGATGGGTGCATTCTAGGAGGTCCGTGATGTGGATGTCAAGAAGATTGTAGTCATCGGCGCGGGTTTGATGGGATCAGGCATTGCTTACATCTCTGCTTGGAATGGTCTAGAAGTCAAGATGGTCGACATCAAGGAGGAGTTCATCGATAAGGGAATGGAACGAGTCCGAACAGACGTAATGACCGGAATCGACAAGGGCAAGATGACCATGACAGAGGCTGAGGATCTCATGGGCAGGCTCAGCGCGACCACCAATCTCGAGGAGGCTGTCAAAGATGCTGACCTAGTCATCGAAGCCATCTTTGAGAACATGAAGGTCAAGAAAGAGGTCTTTGGCAAGGTTGATGCGGCAGCACCTGCTCATACAGTGATTGCATCAAACACATCCTCATTGAGCATCGATGAGCTGGCAACGGCCACGAAGCGACCGGATAAGGTAATTGGAATGCACTACTTCTCTCCTGTTGCTGCTATGAAGCTGGTGGAAATCATCATTGGCGAAAAGACTAGTGAAGAAACCATTACAGCAGCGATTGCAGTGGCTGAGAAGCAGGGCAAACAAATCGTCAAGGCGAAGAACAGTCCCGGCTTCATTGTCAATCGTATCCTAATGCCCGTTCTTAGGGAGTCGATTCTCCTATACGAACAAGGTGTTGCTACCAAGGAAGAGATTGATGTGGCTATGACATCGAAGGCCAAATTCCCAGCTGGTCCGTTTATGCTTAGTGATTTCGTTGGTCTTGACATCGCGTTCAACGCCATGAGCACCCTTTACCGAGAGCTCGGAGACTGCTTCAAGCCTCCGGAAACTCTGGAAAAGCTGGTCGAATCAGGACACATTGGCACCAAGTCCAAAAAGGGCTTCTACGAGTACAGCGGGACTCAGGAAGAGCCAGACCCTCCCAAGGGTGTGGACACAGACTGGCTTGTTACAAGAATCACAATGCCTGTGATTCGAGAGGCCATGATTCTTGTGGACGAGGGCATCGCTGAAAAGGATGACATCGACATCGCGATGAAGCTGGGCGCAAGCTTTCCGGCTGGGCCTTTTGAGCTTGCTGAGAAAATCGGTATGGATAAGGTACGTGAGGAAATCAGCAAGCTGCATAAGGAACTCGGGGACTGCTACAGCGTTCCGAAGATGCTGCAGTAAAACCATCTGGTTGCAGAAGGCAGGGCTTGCTCCCTGCCTGACTCTTCTTTTTCTTTGGTACCCAAGTGCGTGACTAATGTGTCCTCTGCCTGTCAGGGCTCTGTGGAATAATCCCGTTAGTTCACTATCAGCACGATCAGAATCGACATTCGTTTTATCATGGAGTGTCTGAACCCTGACATTACTGAGTGTGAATTCAGATGCTTTTCCTCACGCCATTCGATTTATTCCACAGGGCCGCCTGTCAGGAATCGAGTTTATATGTAGGTTGAGAGGTTCGCAACAACAAACACTATCGAAGTGATTCAATTATGCCAGAGTATGACACTCTACTTTATTCAAAGGAAGGATCTTTCCTCTCTCCAGTCAAGAACGTTGCAGTCATCAAGTTCAATCGATTGGATGCTCTCAACTCAATCAACGATCAGTTCATTATTGATCTGGATGCTGCTTTAACTGAAGCAGAGAATGATCCTGATGTCAGATCTGTGGTCATCGCGTCAGCTCACGATAAGGTATACTGTACCGGAGCCGACCTTAAGATGGCGCAGAGTCTGTTCAAAGAAATGGACAAAGTCAAGGACTTAATCTCACAGGGTCAGAAAGCCCTCGACAGACTTGCGACGCTGAGTAAGCCCACAATCGCAGCTATACACGGACTCTGCCTTGGTGGAGGTACCGAGATTGCTCTAGCATGCGACATCAGGATTTGTGACGAAGAGGCCAAGATTGGCACTCCTGAGGTCAGCCTTGGGCTAATCCCTGCTTGGGGTGGTTGTGTGCGATTGCCACGTATCATCGGAATGAGCAAGGCCATGGAAATGATTCTTACAGGCGGCACATTGACCGCACAGGAATCGCTAGCTTGCGGCCTTGTGAGCAAGGTCACCTCTGTCGAGGAACTGCTCAGTCAAGCCATGTGGTACGGTGCCAAGTTGGGCGGTAATGCTCCTCTTGCTATGAAGTTGGCTAAGCAGGCCACACACATGGCCTTTGAGGAGTCCTATGAGAAGAATCTTGAATTCCAAGTCGAAGCTGCCTACAAGTGCTTTGAAACCAAGGACTTGGCCGAGGGTATCTCTGCCATCTTTGAAAAGCGAAGAGGCAAGTTCACAGGCGAGTAGTCTTTAGGATTAGAGACCCCGGAAACTCTGGGGTCACTCTTCCGTTGCCCGAAACCTAGACAATCATGGACATCAAGGTCATGAACTGTTGTTCGGTTCCTGCTTCATCGAGGCTGCTTCGCAAATCAAAAATTTGCAATGTCTTACGTCCTCTCCACGGGCATTTTACGTCCCCGGCCAACTGACGGTAGAGTCATCCTTGGACTTGGTTCTCGTCCTGGACTGACACTACATGTACA
>DXJO01000009.1 GCA_019057475.1 Candidatus Thorarchaeota archaeon
ATGCAATCTAGCAAGTCCAAGTCTTGCTCTCCCCCTGTTCTTGCTCCCTCTCTTCTTTCGTGATAGGCTCTTGGATAGTTTCCTCAGCTTTCTCAGTCTCTTCTCCAGGACACGCGGATTGGAATACATGGTTCCATCAGAGAGAGTGGCCAGGGTCTTGACACCAAGGTCCACTCCTGCAGGTCCACCACTTGGAGGTTCAGGGCTACCTATCTCCATCTCAACAGTCACTGATACATACCATCTGTCAGCTCTTCTGGTCACGGTGGCCGACAGGATTCGTCCTCCGAAATAACTCTCTCTCTTCTCCTTGAGCCTGATTCTTCCCAGTCGTGGTAACTGAATCATTCGACCAATGAATCGGATGGTGTCAGTGAGCCTGAAACTGTCATGTATACCCCGCTTCTTGAACCTGGGAAATCCCACTCTCTTCCCGGACTTCAATCCCCGATAGAAGTTCTTGAAAGATCGTTCAAGGTCTCTCAGGGCCTCCTGTGGGGCACACTTGGAAACCTCGTACATCCATGGATAAGCCGTTCTCTTCAGTCGGTTCAGTTCCCTGTGTTGTGTAATAGCACTGGTAAAACGCTTCTTGTCCTGATTCTGACGGTAGAGTGCAATTCTTTGCTGCAGACCCCAGTTGTAAGCAAAACGCGCACACCCCGCATGTTGAGAGAGCCTGGTGCTCTGCTGGTTGTTTGGGTCCAGTTCGTATTTGAAGGCCCTAGCAATCAGCATGGAACATCCACACCACTCAGTCCTGAGCAGTATGTTATAACCACCCACAAATGTCCCGGATTGCACAAGTTCCTCGCAGCTGTTGCATACCCTAATAGCATTGTTCGCTCTCGTCCTCTTGGGATTGGGAGTGCCGCTAGTTGCTGCTCAAGGCAGCGGAATCCAGTACCAGCACTCAGCAGGTATTGTGACACTGGAAACAGAAGATTTGAGCCTTAGAATCACAGGCGTAAACGAGGTTCCGCACTTCCATTGGTGGGACCGTGATAGTCCGACTGTGGACTATCATGTCATGTTTGTGAAATTCTTTGAAGTAGATGACACGAACTCAAACGGTGTGTATGATATCGACACCGATGTTATGGTTGGCCCACCCCTTGCCCTACCAACAGCTGACTGGGAGTTCAGTGGTTTCGAATTAGAGTAAGAGGGAGACAACGTTACTGCGGTTCACTTCAACTTCACAAGTACCGAGGAGCATGAACCAAGACCGATGGACGCCGGCGAAATCTATGGCAGTCTTCCTGAGATGGACCCTTTTAATATCATGATCCAGATACGTGTTCACATCGATCTCAAGAATCCTGGCGAGATGAAGTTCGACCTCATTGTTGATGGTTGGCAGTGGACCTATGATAACACAATCTTGGTCTTTCATTTCACCGTAACAGAGAGCAACCATAGTGTGAGTCAAGCTGGCACTGATCCGACTAATTTCCAACGCACGGGAACGAAGTTCAGTTTCGGCAATGGCTATATGGAGTACAATGAAACCGCCGTGGCTGCACAGAACACCTTGGAGGTCAAAGCCAGCTACGGTGAAGGAACGACTCTTGAAGCAGGCGAGTCTGTATACTTAGCCTTTGAGAACTTCGGAAATGAAACTCTCGAATACGACCCTATTCTCGGTATTGAGCCATACACTGCTGGAGTAGATATTCTCCTCGCCAACCTCCCATTGATTGGTGCTGGTGTATTGGCTGTTGTCGTAATCGCAGTCATCGTTCTTAAGCTCAAGAAATAGTGTGATAGTGGAGGCAGATGGTATGCCTCCGCCGCCTTTTTTTTACACGCATTCAGGGATTCATCAGTCAATATCATTCTCTGACATTGGTGTCAGCCCCGTGGCAGACTACATTTCCTAGCAAAGGAGTTTTACCGTAAGCTTATTGATTCGGTTCGCCTTACAACAAAAGCTACAGCTTGCGAAAATTGTGGGCGTGGAGTTGGTTCAATGGTCGATTGCGATGTCATAATAGTTGGAGGTGGTCCCGCAGGATCAACTGCAGCAAGGAGAGCATCCCAAGCTGGTCTCAGTGTTGTTCTGTTCGACAAGGCTAGGTTTCCTAGATACAAGCCGTGCGCAGGGGGAATACGGTTCGATGTAGACAGTCTCCTTGACTTCGACATTAAGAGCATCGGTCAAAGAAAGATAAGCGGCGCTACGATGTTTGCGCCGTCTGGTTTTCGGGTAGATTGTATTCTTGAAGACCGATCAGTGCCAGGCAGCATCATCAAACGCGAAGACTTTGATCATCTTTTGCTGAAGAAAGCCGCAGAGGCAGGTGCTGAAATTCGGGAAGATACTCAGATTGCAAAAGCGAGAGAAGAAGAGAGCCATGTCGTAGTGACCACGAAGGAGGGTGAGGAAGTCACAGGGATGTATCTCGTGGGTGCAGACGGCATCAATAGTATAGTGGCGAAAAGTCTAGGTTTCTACGATGGATGGCAAGGCGACTCAGCCATGGTAGCAATTGAGGTCGAAGCTGAGGTGGGTAGCACTACTGTGAGGGAGATTTGTGGTGAGCCTAGCGGATACGACGCCGACCTTCTATTATTGTACTTTGGCGGCTTGTCGCACGGTTATGCATGGTGTTTTCCAAAACGAACTGTATTGAGTCTAGGCGCATGCTGCAGACAAGACAGGGGTGGAGAGTTGAGACCAGCGTATGAGAAATGGTATTCTGCATTCAAGGATGAGTATGGCATTGAGCCTCAAATCCTATCTGACACGGCAGCGCGGTTTCCCATCAAACGAGCCAAGAATATTGTCAAGGGTAGGACCATCCTTGTAGGAGACGCGGCCGGTCTAGTTGATGCATTCACTGGAGAAGGAATTCCTGAGGCCATAGAATCTGGTATACTCGCATCATCTGCTCTAAACAAAGCCGTGAAGGAAGCCAACCCCCGCTCCCTCAGGGAATATGAGAAAGACTGCAAGAGAGAGATTATCAGTGAATTGAATGCCATGGAGTTCATGGCTAACATGTTCTACAAGAGCAGGAAGAATATGGAAACTATGTGTCGCTTCTTTAGAGACGACTCACACGCAAACTTCTTGATAGCGGCTGGAATTGGGGGCTTGGTGACGAAGAAGGCACTCAGGAGAAAGATGATGCTCCGAATGGTGAGGAAAAGGCCTAGAGAAGCTATCTCACTTCTCATTTGAGAGACTAGTCTGCAGGAAATCATGATTCGACTCACGAGCTCTCATAGTCGAGCAACGGAACAATCAAAAGCCGGAGACGAGGGAACTCAACAACGCTTGGACCTGAGCGCTATCAGAGTCAACTGGAGAGATAGAACTGATGTCCCCCTCGTCTGACCTTCAAAATCGTGCGATCAATACGATTCGTTTCCTTGCTGCTGACGCTATTCAAGCCGCGAATTCAGGACACCCCGGAATGCCAATGGGTGCGGCTGCCATGGCGTATACATTATGGACGCGTCACCTTCGGCACAACCCCAAGAGCCCTAAATGGTCTGATCGCGATCGCTTCGTCCTCTCTGGGGGTCATGGCTCTGCACTTCTTTACTCGCTCCTGTACCTTACGGGATACGACCTGTCAATGAAGGACTTGAAGAACTTCCGTCAGTGGGGCAGCATTACCCCAGGACATCCTGAGTACGGTCTAACTCCAGGCGTTGAGGTCACGACTGGGCCCCTTGGCCAGGGCTTCAGCAATGCAGTTGGGATGGCGATGGCGGAAACCCATTTGGCAGCCGTCTTCAATCGACCGAAACATGGGATAGTAGACCACTACACGTACGCAATTGTGACAGACGGGGACCTAATGGAAGGCATCGCCTCTGAAGCCGCATCTCTAGCAGGGCATCTGCGGCTTGGCAAGATTGTATTTCTGTACGATGATAACAGAATTTCCATTGACGGTAGCACTGATGTTGCGTTTACGGAGAACGTGGGTGCTCGGTTCGAGGCATATGGGTGGCACATACAGCATGTTGATGATGGTAACGATGTGGACGCAATCGATAAGGCGATTGAGGAAGCAAAGAAAGACTCCCGTCCATCGTTGATTCTCTGTCGTACGCATATCGGATATGGCGCCCCTAGCAAGCAAGACACAGCAGCCTCCCATGGTTCCCCACTGGGGGATGAGGAACTTGATGGTGCCAAGAAGAACCTCGGATGGCCGACTGAACCACGTTTCCATGTTCCTGATGATGTGCTCAAGCATTTCCGCGAGGCTGTGAAACAAGGTGCAGAGATAGAAACTGAATGGAAGTCACACTTGAATGACTACCGTAAGGCGCATCCCGCTCTTGCAGCAGAGCTGGAACGACGCATGGCGGGAAAATTACCTGATGGATGGGATATTGGCTTAGTTTCATTTCCTGCTGATCCGAAAGGCCTCGCGACAAGAGCAAGCTCGGGGAAAGTAATCAATGCACTTGCTCCACACCTACCAGAACTGATTGGCGGTTCTGCGGACCTCACCGGATCAAACAAAACGTGGATTGATAGCTCCGACTCGTTCCAGGCTGATAGCCCTGACAATCGAAATATCTTCTTCGGAGTGCGAGAGCATGCAATGGGAGCAGCAGTGAATGGGATGGTGGCACACGGGGGCCTGAGACCATACTCCGGCACGTTCCTGGTCTTTGCAGACTACATGCGCCCCGCAATTCGGATTTCAGCTCTGTCCAAGCACCCAAGCATCTGGATATTCACACATGATAGCATAGGCCTAGGTGAGGACGGTCCGACTCATCAGCCGATTGAACACCTCGCATCATTGCGTGCCATTCCGGGCCTCCGAGTAATTCGACCCGCAGATGCAAATGAGGTCGTTGAGGCGTGGAGAATTGCCATCCTGCATAAGGACGGTCCCACATTGCTATCATTGACCCGTCAGAATGTGCCCACTCTGGACCGCAATGCGTTCAATCCAGCAAACGGTCTTGCGAGGGGAGCATATGTCCTGCGTGACATTGGAAATGGAAACCCCCAAGTGATATTGATGGCCTCAGGCTCAGAGGTGGAACTGATAATAGCAGCAGGAGAACAGCTGGCTTCAGAAGGCGTAACGGTGCGTCTTGTATCATTTCCGTGTTGGGAGCTATTCGAAAATCAAGACGAGGACTATAGAGAATCAGTGCTTCCGGCCCGGGTACGTGCCAAGCTCGCGGTGGAGGCAGGCGTTTCCCAGGGTTGGGAGCGATGGGTAGGTGACCAAGGTGGAATCATCTCTATCAACCAGTTCGGTGCCTCGGCTCCAGCCAATGTGTTGTTTGAGGAATATGGGTTCACCGTGGAGAATGTTGTGAAACAGGCTCGTCGCCTGATTAGCCATTAATCTGTCCAAGGCTCGTCTTTAGCGTTGATGCCACCATTAAATTAGTTCGGTGCCGAATATTGCGGTATTGAGTTATTTGCAGTCAATTGGTTTTCAACATAGGAGCTGACTGGATTGAAAGATATAGAGTTCCGAGAGATGGGCCTCAGATTGATGGAAAAGGCGCAGGCGGCATATCTTACGAATGTCGATGAAGATGGATTTCCACAAACCAGAGCCATGTTCAATCTCCGCAACAAGGAGAAATGGCCGATGCTGCTACCGCTCTTCGTAAATCATGACGACGATTTTATGGTCCTATTTTCCACTAACACCACCTCTACGAAGACCGTGCAGATGAAGGAGAACCCAAAGGTTTCTGTCTATTACTGCCAGCCCGAAGAGTGGAAAGGTATGATGCTAAGTGGGGCGATAGAGATTGTGACAGATCTCAGTCTAAAGAAATCATTATGGCACGACGGCTGGGAGAGATATTATCCTAAGGGTTATGATGACCCCGATCATACTGTTCTTCGGTTGTTCCCTACAGCTGCAAAAGGTTGGAGCCAGACAAGAACATTTCAGTTCAAGATAGAAACGACCAAATGATACATGCAAGAGAGGGCGGTTTCCGCATCACGAAGATTCATCATCTTTCGAGAGGAATATACTCAAGGAATGTGGTTAGAGCACACTATCTCGGTCCATGACAAGTTCAAGAGATGGTTTGATGACTTGATTGGTGAACTGGATACACTGTGAATTGTTCTACTCCAACGCTTTAGCACCGTTTAGGTCGCTCCACCCGATGACAAGTGGCGCGATCAGTGTCCACCCGATGGAGCAACCTATTGCCCAATGCACAAGCAAGTTCCTAGCGAAGAGCAGGTTCGTCACGAAGGCTATGACAAATGAGATGATGCCGAGATATCCTCCTTCTTTGCACGCGGATTGTAGATACCATACAGCCATGATAGAAAGTACCGAACTGATAAGCAGCAGGGGACCCCAAAGCGGCAGTTGGATTGTCCATCTTACAATGTGACCGCTAATGTATTCTCCAACTATCATCTTGAGTAGATTAGAGCCATCCATAAGTGTGATAGCCCACGCAATGAATGCCGAAATGCAAGCTACGGAAAACAAAGCGAATTGTAACACGACTAGTTTCACTATTGATGTTCGCATGAAGACTCATTCCATGACTGATTATGCTCTGCCGCGAGCTTGGCTCCTGTGCATTTCACTCCCTGCTCGATTGAGCTTGGAAAGCTAATTCTCCATGCCCCTTGTCAGAGATTGATTGTGTGCCATGTGGAAAACTCTATTAAATCAATCAGTCGCTGACAAGCATCCGCGGTGAATGACTTGTTGGGAGAAGAAACGATAGCTGACGACAATGTGGACTCAGTTGGGGTAGACATGCGCATTAGGATAAAGGAACTCCTAGGTAGAATTGCCACCTCCGAGCCCTCTCTAGAGGCAGCTGAACTCGCGAAACGGACCACAACTGAACTGCGTGTTGAGGACGAGGACCTCGTCAATTTCACTCTTGTCGAAGCCATGAATGTTCTGAGCCGCAGGAGATACGTGCGTGTGCCGGCTGATGAAAGAGTGCTCCTAATTCCACATTGCTTGAGAGACCCCGAACGATGCAAGGCACCAATCGATGATGAGGGATATCACTGTCTGAAGTGCGGCGCGTGTATCATTGCAGAGATAACGCGAAAGGCTGAAGAAAAAGGAATCAAATGGTATATGATCGGAGGCGGCTCACACGCCATAAGGATCATCAAGAATGTCCGGCCCAAGGCGATACTTGGAATTGCATGCTATGATGAGGCGATGATGGCCCTTGCGAAGACTGCCGAATATGGCATTCCAACTCAAGCAGTCTTGCTCAGGAAGGCTGGATGTATCAACACAGAGGTGGATCTTAACGATGTCTTAGCCAGTTTTGATCTCGATAATGTTGTTGCAGTATCCACGTCGAGTCCCCATACTTATGGTACCACAAGATATGTGGCGACCGTTAACTCAGCCCGTCGCTATCTGCGAAATCGCGACTTCCTGACCTACGCCTCACAGTTGGTCCCTGAACCAGTCGGCTCTGAAACGTGGTCGCTCGCTTGGGGATATATGCGGCGCTTTGATGATATGCTTGACGCCCCGACCCTGAGTAAGAAAGCGGCCTTCAATCTTCTAGAGCAGGAACGTAGCATTGTCGAGCCGGGTTTTGCAGGTGACCTTGAGGTGTCATCCGATGCACCCATTCGCCACCGCTGGCTGGCACAGTTCTTTGACAATGAACGAAAATACTACTCGGGTGAAGCCCTGCATGTGGTGAAGGATCTGTATGAGAGTGCCTGGGGTGACGTCGAGAGGAAGGGCATCGTGCTCTCGCAGAGAGATATGGATAAGCTCACGTACAAGAAGGCCCGTTGTTTCTTCAAACTGTACTTCATCTTGGGTGATTTCGATTTAGGGGGCCATCTTGATGACTTCTCCTATCTGCTGGGCATGGGTCTTGGCATGCTCGATGATATACTAGATGTAGCACAGGACTACGAAGCAGGGTATGTGAACATCACTCGTGAAGAGATGGAGGCGCTGGGTGTAGATCTTGAGCCTGGCGACCAGGATTTTGTGAAACAGATCATCGACGCAGGCTATATGACTCTCAAATCAAAGAAGATACTGTCATTTATGCTCAAGGCGAGGGAGCTGACCCGCTGCATCCGGACCCCGCTTATCAGCAACTTCCTCCTACGCCTGACTGAAATCTTTGCAGCTCCAATACTGGAGGAGAGAATGGTGCCGGGCCAGCGCTATTTCTTCAAGGGCGGTCGTTTGGCAGACTTCATACTACCGGAAAACGAGTCTATCGCCTACAAGGTTGGACATAAGTTCATCAAGTTCTTCCTCATGTATCCACAGGTGATTTCACCGTTCTTCAAACGACCCTCGAGTATTTGAGGCGATGCTGCCAACAGTAAGGCATGCTCTTCACCAGTACTCGGACGCAAGGTGAAAATTATGATTGTTGAAATGGAGCTGTTTCCAACTCTTGAGTTGGGTTGGCTCAACGGGTGGATTCTGATAGGCGTTCTATACGGGACATTCGGTATGTTACTCCTGCTATTTCCCAAGGCGGTGGTAGCAAGACTCTATGCATATGATAGGTCACGATGGAGCAAGAAGCAGAGAGCATACCACGTGATAGGAAAGCTACTAATCCTTGTCAATCTCGTTCTGACAATCCTCACTCCATTGAGAGTTGGGTCTACTGTCTTTATCCTTGGAGTGATTCTATTTGCTATCGGTTTGACTGGATTCACCATAGCTCTCCTCAATTTCAGGAACACACCTCTCAATCAGCCAATCATCAAGGGGCTCTACAGTATATCACGCCATCCACAGGCGCTCATGCTGCTTGTCGCGGGTGTTGGGATTTCCCTTGCCATAGGCTCGTGGATTGCACTTTTCTTGTTAGTAATAGCTTCACTATTCGGTCGCTCTAGGATTCTGGTGGAAGAGCGCGCCTTGTTGGGGCAATATGGTGATTCGTACCGCGAATACATGAAACGTGTGCCACGGTATTTCTTGGTCAAGACACGCATGAAGGAGAATAAGGAAGAGCAGAACGAGTTGAAAATATGAGCGAAGAGTTTCTTAGGATGATGGACAAGGCACGAGAGCCAACTGAAGAAGAGATGATGAATTTCGTGGGGGAAAGGGCAGAGGAGGCGTGGACAGAGCTAAGACAGTTCATCGAGGACAACTACGACTTTGTGCCTGAAACAGTATTCTACGGAGCAAAGTACGGATGGACGGTTCGTTACCGCAAGAGTAGCAAAACATTATGCTCGCTCTTCCCTGAGAAAGGTGGATTCACAGTCCTGATAGTTCTTGGTAAGAAGGATTCCGAGAAGGTCCTCTTAATGCGAGATGAATTGAGCACTAGAATGAATGCCATTCTGTGGAGCACAAAACAGCTACACGACGGCCGCTGGCTATGGATTAAACTGTTGACAGCAAGTGATACTGACGACATAAAGTTGCTTTTGCAGGTGAAGAGAAGGCCAAAGAAGCGTTAGTTGTCATGGCTAATGTGACTGCCAAGCTTATTTTTTGGAATGATTTCTGGGGACTCCTCGTTCCTACGGCATCAGTACGTGATGGCTTGATCCCGCAGATGTGTCGAATCTCGTTTCAAGCGACTAACGAGTATGTCGGAACCTGTCAACTGCCACAGATGTGGAGTAGGAGCGTTGATGACTTGAACGTTCATCCAGAAGCTAAAAGGACGTGAGCCCGAACCCCATAATCCCGTTCCGACAGAGTTTTTATATCCTGAAAAGAAGCGATGGTTACCAAACCATCAATCATGCTTACTTCGAGTGAAGATGGTGGTACTATGAACAGCGAACCAAGTCCAGTTGGCTACTGCGGCCTCTATTGTGGTGCGTGTGCAATTCATCAAGGAATGATTAGGAACAGGGCCATGCAGTTGCTCGAAGTGCTAAGCGCTTATCAATTTCGAGACATCGCAAAGGAGGCTAAGGAATGGGCTCCGGAACTAGCTTACTACCTGCAGTTCGAAGAGGTGCTGCAAGCTCTGATGAAAATGTTTGGAGAATGTCCTGGCTGCTTGGCAGGTGGGGGACCACCAGTCTGTGTGATTCGAGATTGTTGCAAGAAGAACGGATTCTCCACGTGTGCGGAGTGCGACAAGATGCCTTGCGACAAACTGGAACCACAAATCCAATGTTACCGAGGGCATCTGGATATGCTCAGTAGAATCAAGGAGATAGGAGAAAACAAGTGGGCAAAGGAAATGGCACAGAAGGTTAGAAGGGGGTTCTCTTATGTCGAAGTCATGTCGGGGAGTGAGGTACGGACAGATGACCAAGACTAGAGCAGTTTCTAGCATCCAGCTACAACTACCCGCTTTCTAGGGAAGTTGATGAATGTTGTGGGAATCCCATCTCGCAGGGCCGCGCCGTTTCCAGCCTAAACCGTTGCACCGAATTCCAAGGGGCCTTCACTCCATTGATCGTTTGCACAGACACTAGATGTCACGCTTGACATACAACTGTTTCTTCAAGAGTAGGTTGAAGCCCCAGGGGTTTTCAATCTTGCTTGCTAGGGAGTACCCAAGCTTCTTGTAGAATCTCACAGCCCATTCCGCCCTCTCATCGGTGACAACTTCCATTGTATGGAGGCCTATCTCTCTGGCCCTCCGCTCCAGATGAGTCACCAGAGCAGTGCCCACTCCCCTCCTCTGGTAATCCGGAAGCACGTAGACATGTTGGACTCTGCCGGTTTTCCCACTCCTGAGTTCTATAGCTGCGACGCTCACAATTCTGCTTTTACTCCTACAGACATAGAAAGTCATTCTCTTGGTACGTTCCAAGAACTCATCTAAGGAGAGAAGCGGTTCTCTGAAGTGCTCCTCCGGAATAATACTTCGAAATGCCTCTCGATTTGCTGTATTGATGATCAGAAGAATCTCACGGGCATCGTTAAGCTGTGCTTCCTCAATCACATAGTCGAACATAGTCAAGCACTATTCCTTTCACTGTGGACCCGAAACGAGATATGGATTGTGAACCTGTGCGATTCGAGAGCCCAAAAGAAATAATTCAAAGCCTGAGTATATTATCATGGAGGTTGTACAGAGTTGCCAGATGAAAGGCTAGAGAGTCCAGAAGAGGGGGCTATCCTCAGGACTGGCGATAAATGGTTTGAACCCGTCAGTTTCAAAGCTACCGTGATTAAAGAGGGAAGCTGCCGAGCAAGTCATAAGGAGGGCGAGTTGTTTGAGTTTGACTGGAGAACCCCTTTGGGTATATGCTCAGAAAGCTTTGTGGGTATGTATCCCGTTCTGCATTCCCTTCGTGTCTACGGGGATATGAGAGAGTTGGGTAGTCCCGAACGCAATGTTAGAATCTATAATTGCCCTTCAAGAGTGATACAGTTCAGGATTGAAGCTACATACCACTGCAATCTGTGCGGTCAAGCGCTTCCTATCGAGGATGAAGAGATTAAATCTTGGCGGCTTGGTCAAGGAGAGGGCAATCTTTGGGTTCGCGTCTGTGAAACATGCTTCTCAGAGCACAGGAGCAAGAAACTTGAGTGGTATACTCCCAAACATCATGGACTGCGTACTAGCCTTCAGCCCTGTAGAAGACATCAGTTCCCACTTCATCCTTTGTGATATCATTGCTCTTGCGTAGTTTCTCAAGTGTACTTGCTGCTGCAGCTGGCATTATTCCTAATGAGTGCGACACATCGACTGTGCGGCAGGGCCTGCGCCGCAGAAGAGAGAGTATTTCCTCCTCAAGAGCACGGCGAGTCTTCCAGACAACCGTCTTTCCTCTGGCGTCATGGACTCCGTATATCCACAGTCTGTCCGGGCCAAGATGTTGTTCAAGTTCCTTTCCGAAATTTCTCAATGTCTTGATTGAAATGGGACGGACTGTTGGTACCGCTGCAGGACGCCACGGTGTGTACACTTGTGCCAGATCCGGGCTTATGTCGAGAATGCTGTCGATTAGAGCCCGTTTCGGAAGGCCCTTGACGTTTGTGAGTCCTCTTGGGCCACGGAGCAACATCACCTCTAGGGCGAGCATACCCTTCATCTCCCCACCAAGCTTCTTGATTGCATCTTTGATTTCATGAAGCTTGAATGCCCCCTTGGAAGGGCGATTTATCCGCTTGAAGGTGTCTTCGTCGCCTGCATCGAACTTAGCGGTAACTATGTCAAATTCCAAGACCCCTTTGCGGATGTCCTCACTAGGCAGCAGAGATGCATTTGTCAGGAGGACTATGGGCAAGTCCTGTGCTGTTCCTCTAATTCTGGATACAATTGAACCGATGTTGGGATTGAGCGTTGGTTCTCCGGTCCCCGAGAACGTCAGGACATCTACGGTCCCTCTGTCCAATCTGTTCAGTGTTTCCTCGACTTCGGAGATGATTTCGTCAGAGAGAGGTATCTCGTTCAGGATTTCCTCAGGTGAAGTCACATGCTTCTTTGTGGGACCCAGCTGGCAGTAGATGCAGTTGTAGGTGCATTTCTTCGGGGGAGTAGTGATATCCACTCCCAAGGAACGTCCGTAGCGCCATGAGGATACTGGACCGTAAGTATACGTCACCGATGTCGCCTCCAAGCCTTGCTGACCTAAGTGTGTTTTCCGTTCACTTATCGCAGTTGGCATTGCTCTTGGAACACGTGTTCTAAGGAATTCTATCTTATGATTGATTCGTAGACCTTAACCAAGGATGTTGTGACAGCCTGCCATGAGTAGAGGCGTTCGCATGTTTTACGGAGTGACTCACTCAGTGTAGATGACTTTGAGAGAGTCAACGCATGTTCAATCCTTTGTGCGATAGTCTGGATACGGTTCTGGGCCTCCAGAGGAAACCGCAAGTCATTCTCAGCAAGCTCAGCAATAGACTGCTCAAACACGAGCGCACTATCACGTAGTCCCGAGAAATCCGTCACTAATGGAATGACACCGGCCGAAGCAGCTTCCAGGGCGACAAGTCCGAATGATTCAGGAACGAGAGAGGGGAAGATGGCAACATCTGCACAGGGTAATAGATACTGGAGAAGAGCGTGATCAAGGAATCCTGTGAACAAAACGTTCGTATCTGGCATAGATTCGCATGAGTTAGCATTCCCTTCAGTCCATTCTACAGCAGCAGACAGCAGATTCTCAGAGTCAGGGAGTTTCTTCGCAGCATCTAACCAAGGCTCAAACATCGAGCCAATACCGTAGCGCCTGAACATAGCAAAGGCTTCCAGCCATTCCCGCATGGGACCAGCGCCCACTACGATTAGCTGGCATTGAACTCGCTTAGCAAGCTCATGGTACGCTATCAGAAGATCATGAGCGCCTTTTCCAAGAATGAGCCGTCCAACAAACATGATGACTGGCTTCTCCCAGTCAAAACTAGCAATGCGATGCTGCAGGTCTGCATCTGGATGCTTTTGCGAATATTGTTTGGCAAACTCGAAAACCGATTGGGGAACCTCGCCTTTTCTAATCCACTCGTAGAATGTCTGACGAATCATCCGACTTTGCTCAGCATCTCTCCCAATGAGCTGTTCACTATGATCTTTCAACGATGAAGCGATGATCCGAGAGCATTCGTTCTGGGGGGTAGGCTTGAAAACACTGGTATCAACTCCCAATGGCACCTCGTCTATCTTGCCAGATAAATCCGGATAGCGTTCTGCAAACATCTCCATGACTTGTGATTTGAAATACTCGTTCCCAACAAGGACTGCACTTGCCCCTTCTAGCCCGTTTACAGCTTGCTCAAAGCAGGTGGGATCATCTTTGACAGCATAGACAAGCGCACTCCCGTGTAATGCTGTCAAGTATGGAATGCCGGTCCTCTTGCCCACTTCTCGAGCAATCGCAGGCATCATGATGGCATGATTGGCATGTAGGACAGCTAGCTCGTCTTCTTGCACGCTTGTCGCTATTGCATCCGTATTACTGTCCATGTAGTTCTGCAGAGCTCCAAAGCTCATTTTGGGAAACTCAATAACCTCTTCGAAGTAGGGGTATCTATCCCAGACGAAGACAGGTAGGACTGGACCGATGTCTGGTACGTGGACTACTACACCATCAGGGCGCAGGACCGTTTCCTCAATGCTTCCATCTGAACTGTGCATCCTAATGGCGGAAACGAAAGGAAACCTTGCAGTATCCCGGTCTTGGCAGAACAGGTGTACTTCATGACCTTGTTCCCAAAGAGTTCTTGCTACATTCTGAACGTAGATGTTGCTTCCTGACCCTGACAGCATCCATCCATGTAGAATCCCAATCCGCATCGCGATTCTGATATGGTATGAACCTAAAGATTAGCCTTCGTGTTTCTCAGAGCACACATAGTGAGAGAGCAATCGCCAGTGACGCAGCAATAACCCATTCAGCCTAACCAATTGTAGCCCTTGCTCCGATGGATGATCTCGGTCACTTTGACTTCGCGCTCAACTACGAAGTAGATGGCTCTGTAGTTGCCAATCCTTAAGCGAAAAAGTGGCGGATTTAGTGGAAAGCTGAGTTTCCTTATGTCGGCTCCGGAGCATGAATGAAATGGATCCTGCTCAAGGTTTCTCAATGCTTCTTTGATTCGTTCCTTTCGCTTCATGTCCAGCAGATTCAATTGAGAAATTGTAGTTTCCGATAGGAGAACCCTATACTTCGCCAAGGGAGGTGAACCCCTCTTCAGCAAGGATTCGTTTCTGGCGCTCCGCGAACTCAAGCTGTTCTGCGACCTCCACGAGCCGTCGGATCAATTGGTCATAGGTTTCCCCCTTTCGCCCTTGCTTCTTTAGCAGATCCCTAGTTTCCTTGGTCAGTGGAATGGTAGTCGTTTCACCCATCTCTATCATATCTTATAACATTGATAGTTGTTTATAATCTCGTCGGATACCCTTGTGGAATCACTCTGACCTAGTGCTGCATGATGATGTTGCAGTTTTTTATGGTCATGACACGATACTTGTAGGCATGAGCTTTCTAGTCGATCCATTGTTGCTTGCAGTGTGTGGTGCATCCATCGTCTGGCTGCACAACCGATTGTTCCACCGTGTCACCCGGCGTGCCAAGACATACCTCGCGGCATTAACGCTAATCACGTTTTGGATCGTCGCGGGCTCTATGTACCTCAATCTAAGCTGGTTCGACTGGGTCTGGCAGGGGATAGGGCAGGCTGCATCAGGCCGCGACTTCATGATTAACAGCGGCTTATTCGACTTCGAATATGTCAATACAGCGGGTTTCATTGACACCGTTGCCCTTATCCTGTTCCTTCTGTACCCCATGTGGCTCTATTGTGGCATCTTCTTGGGCTACTTTCTATTCGGGCGTCACGAGCGGCAAACAGGTATGGTTGGACTTCTCTAGCCGTTATGGATGGTGAAATAATGACCAAAGAAAGGGTTGTCCTAGTGACTGGCGCTTGCGGCTTTGTCGGTAGCCATTTGGTAGACTACTTGCTGCAGATGGCTGGAACTGATGTGCGTGCCACGGACTTGCCCTCGGCCAACCGTGCCTTCCAGAACCCGTCATCTGAGTTTGTTCCCAGTGACCTACGAGTCCCCGAAACCCTTCAACAGGTGATTCAGGGTGTAGATGTAATCTATCACGCTGCTTCTCTTTTCCGCTACTCAGCATCCTGGGAGGATCTATACGCTGTCAATGTTGATGGTACACGTAACTTGGCTGCTGCATCCATTGAAGCTGGTGTGTCCAAGCTCGTTCTCATTAGCACTAGTGGTGTCTATGGCGCATCGCGCTCATTGCCAATCAGAGAGGAAGAGCCCAAGCGGCCGTCCAACGCCTATGAGAGGTCCAAGTGGGAGCAAGAACTGGCCGTACAGGAAACCTGCTTGGGCAGTCGGTTGGAAGTTGTCATCCTGAGACCAGCGCCCATTTATGGTCCCCGCAATCATTATGGCATCGCTACTATCATTCGGATGATTGCTAAGGGTCAACTTCCCGTCATATCTGAGAACCTCAACAAGCTAGTGCCACTGGTGCATGTGGCCGATGTGGTTGGCGCAGCAGTTCATCTGACGGACTATCCGGGAGCGACCGGAGAAGCTTACAATGTGGTGGATGACTCCACGTACCGCAAGTACGATCTCTTCTCCTCTCTTGCACCCCTGCTGGATACTAAGGTCTATCACACTCAGATTCCGACCCCTCGAATCGCCCTTAGAACATTGGCACGCTGGTCAGAGTGGAAAGCAAGACACATAACTCATGGCGAACCTAAGGTGGAACTCGCGACAGTTGATATGATGTACAATGGATACTGGTATAGTAACTCCAAATTGAAAGCCACTGGCTACCGACTTCTATATCCAGACCCCCGTATTGGCCTGAAAGACACCATCGACTGGTACAGACTGCATGGCTGGCTCTAGACTAGGGGTCGCTTCGGGTTCAACACCAAATCAGGAGAGAGTTTATGACGCCCGAGGTCATCTATTCATTGAGCGTTGAGCATGAGAGAGTGGACACGAACTTACTACTTGATAGCACTTCTTACACTTGAGAAAATTGTTCAACATGTAGTGGTGACCTTGTGTTTTCTTTTCGACTTTGGAGGAATCAGGGCGACTGTGGCGGTCGACTACAGGTATCTGATGGTGGCCGGCGGCATTGTCGCAATCCTGTTCTTCATCGCCCTTTGGGCTCTGCTAACCGAGAAGACCTGGTCCATATCTCTAGTGGCTGGATTAGCAGTTTTCGACATTGTCGGAGAATTCATTGCTCAGGGCACTATTTTCATCACACTCATGGTTTCCTTTGTCGTTGCGATTGTTCTATTGGTCCTGTGCTATAAGACACGCTCACGCAAAAGTTAGATCTGCATGAGAGGAAGTGGTTGTTGGGCAGCTTAAGCATTGCGTATCTAGCTTATGAGCCTGACCTCAACGGGACTCCCAAAGAAAGCCCAATAATCTACGGTATTATGGATTGAGCAAGGCCTTATTGACCGGGAAAATAGAGGTCAGGCGATTAGTTGATGGGGTTCCTTTCAATCACTTCGCTCGTCTGATTTCCTCAACGGCTTCAGGATTGACCAGCGAGGAGGTATCACCTAGATCCTCTCCTAGGTAAGCGGCACGTATCGTTCGACGCATCACCTTTGCATTGCGAGTCTTTGGCAGGTCGCTGACAAACAGTACTGCTCGCGGAGTAAGAGGTCTACCCATGGCAGTTGTTACCATTCTCTTGAGCTCCTCTCGAAGCGACTCAGAGGAGTCGTTCCCGGGTACAAGCACACAGAACACAACAAGCTCATTCAGCTTGACCTCATGAGGGACGCCAATGGCTGCTGCTTCTGCCACAGCCGGATGACTCACAAGGACAGATTCGGCTTCAGCGGGCCCGAAGCGCTTGCCCGCGATCTTGATTATGTCGTCGGATCGACCTAGAATGTACCAGAGACCATCGGAATCAATAGCAGCGAAATCCCCGTGCACCCATACGTTAGGCCAACGTGACCAGTAGGTTTTCTCGTAGCGTTCGGGGTCCCTCCAGAATCCTCGTGTCATTCCAATCCAAGGGGCCTTGATGACAAGTTCCCCAACCTGGTCGCGGACAGGCGTGCCATCTTCGTCAAACACGTCGGCAGCAATTCCTGGACAGGGAGCCGAAAAGGCACATGCCTTGAGCGGCAATAGAGGGTTGCCCATCACTATGCCTCCAGAAATTTCTGTCCCACCAGAGTAATTGATAATTGGGACAGTTCCTTTTCCAACTTTCTCAAACAGCCACATCCAAGGAGCAGGATTCCACGGCTCACCTGTGGAACCGAAGAAGCGAAGTGATGACAAGTCGTGTTTCCTCACGGGAGCTTCTCCGTAAGTCATCAACAGTCTAATCAGTGTGGGTGATACACCGAGCATAGTGATTTTGTGCTTCGCGACCTGTTCCCACACGCGACCAGGACCAGGGTAGTTGGGCGCGCCGTCGAATATGACGAAGGTCCCACTCAAGATCAATGTGCCGAAGACTAACCAAGGACCCATCATCCATCCCATGTCAGTCATCCAATAGATGATCTGACCCGGATGTAGGTCAGTGCCAAAAGCCATGTCTTGAGCTGCTTTGACTGGAAATCCGCAATGAGTATGAACAGCTCCCTTGGCAAGGCCTGTGGTGCCTGATGTGTAGATGATCATCAGGGGATCGTCTGCCCCCATGATTTCAGTTGGAGCACTATCCGATTGGCCTGAAGTGATATCTTCCCACCAGTAGTCCCGGTCTTCCCTCATATGGACTGAGGTTTTGGCCCGGTTCAATACAATCATGTGTTCCAGTGTAGGAATCTGCTCTGCTGCTTCATCAGCGATAGGTTTCATAGTTACTAGTTGCCCTCGACGAAAGAAGCCATCAGCAGTGAACAGCGCCTTGGCTTCTGCATCGGCCAGACGATTTACAATCGCGTTGACTCCAAAACCTGAGAACAGGGGCAAAATTATGCCGCCAATCTTGGCTATCGCCAACAAGGCGACCACAATCTCAGGGACCATCGGCATGAAGATTCCTACTGGGTCACCAGAACCTAGACCAAGAAACCGTAGCGCATTGGCAGCCTTGTTGACTTCTCGAAACAGCTCTCCATAAGTCATTGACCGTGTTTCACCATCTTCTCCTTCCCAGATGAACGCGTCACGCTTCTCAACTGATGTGCCCATGTACTTGTCAAGGCAATTGTGGACTACATTCATCTTCCCGCCAATGCACCAACGCGGCCATGCCATCCCTCGGGAAAGATCCACAACCTGCTCATATGGTTCATAGAATCGGATGTCAAGATACTTCAGAACTGCATCAGTAAACCAAGCGATATCGTTCGTAGAGCGTTTCATCAGTTCACTAAAGCTCCCTATTCGATGCAATCGCATGAACTGAGTTAGGTTCGCCTCCTGCACATATTCGGGCGTGGGTCGCCAAGCAATCTCGCCACCAAACTTGAAGCTTTCTTTCATTGAACTCACTCCACGGGTCTAGTGTGATAGTGCGGCCGCTATCGAATCGCGCTCACGCCTTATGCATCGGCCTATTATAATATGGGGATTACCTGCAATTGCACTGCCTTAGAGAGCGCAAATGTGCTGCGACAGGAATCAAGAATGCTCTCCCATGTAAGAGAGCTTCCGTGACTCGCCGACAATGGTGAACAAAGCTGGCGCAGAATGAGGGGGCGCTCAGCAGTGGGCAAAGAGTAAGCTCCTTTTCCCAAATCCGTCAACCTCTACTTTGTTCACCATCTTGAGTGAGTGGGATAGCCTGTCATCCGTCCGGCGCTCTCTCTCGAGCAAGCCGCTCCCTTTTGAACACAGCCAGGAGTATGATTGCTGTTAGCCACAGGAAACCCAAGTACAGGAAACCGAACTGTTGATCACCGGATGACACGATCAATATGCTTGCTAGGTAATTGATTGACGAATGTCCAATTATGCATACGAAAACACTCTCAGTATTGTTGTATAGCCAAGTGAAAAAGAAAGCAAGTGGCACAGCCATCAGTAGCAACCCAATGAATGACCCCTGGGACTCCGCATACCCCGGGATGGCGAAGAGAGGCAGATGCCAGAAAGCCCAGAGCACTGCAAGAACCAGAGTTGACGTTGTTGCGTTATGCTTGGTCTGCAGCTTTGGAAGTGCGTAGCCTCTCCAGCCGGGTTCTTCTAAACCACCGCTCAAGAAGACACTATACAAGAACAGGAGGGCCAAGTCCAGCCAGTGACTGCTGTAGATGATAGGAGAAGGACCTCCCAAGAGAAGATTCAGACCAATTGCACCAATGTAAAGCGCCGCTGGCACGAAAAATGAAGCCAACAACCATGTGGCCTTCACTTGCCACTTGATACTGCTGGCAACTAGCTCATGGACAGAAGACCGTCCCCCTTCCCTTCCTTTAATGATAAGTGCAGATAAGGCTGGTCCCAAGATTCCGAAGTATAGTAGTGGTTCAAGACCTTGCATGCTTCCAGCTACGGAAGCGACTACGGCAGCTGACAGCCAACACGCCCAAGAGATTCCATAGGCAAGAATGAAGAACATCGCAAGCGGTTTCATTCCTTGGCTTTCTCTCACGACGGCCATCTTGGACCCTCGTTTATTGGTCCGACCTAGACAATACTATCTCTTAAACCTTCCAACGTGATGATGCCTTCTCCAAACCTGCTGTCGCGTAGACGCCTTTCAACAAAAGACCGTGAAATGAAAAGGGTGCTCAGCAGTAGGCAAAGATGTTTATCAGAAACCATTCCTGCAGAATCAATATGAGCCTTCTAGAAAGATTGGGTGAATACCTCATTTGGGCAGATGCAGCAATCTGGGAGATTGTGAAGGATTTGAGTGATGAGGAGTTCGACAGATCCTTTGGCGAATATGGGGGTAGTACTAGGAAGCGGTATACTCACTTGGCAGAGGACACTTGGGAGTGGTATCATGACTGGATTGGGAAGGCCCCCGAGCAGGAGCCAGACTTCCAGAACATGACGAGGGAGCAACTCTTTGACTGTCTGTCGGATTATAGTCACAGGTTCATTGAGATGATTGAACACCGAGCAGTGGGAGAAATTGAGCTTAAGACAGCAGGAAAAGCAATCCCATTGTCATTCGATGAAATCCTCTTCCATATTGTCAACCATGCCACATATCATCGAGGACAGATTGTGATGGGGCTACGAATGCTTGACAAAGAGGTACGCATGACAGATTATGTCCCATATAGGATTGACACAGCAGAGTAGTGAAGTGTTTCTTGCCATAAGGAAAAGAATGCTCAGCAGTGAGCAGAAGGCAATTAGAGGGTTTTCTTCTTCAGAAACTCGTTTCTAAGTAGTCCAAAGAAGATGGTACCTGAAGAAGTTCCATCAGGGTTCTTCTTGTTTTCTCTAATATGACCTTCTTTAGCAAACCCGCATCTTTCTGCAACACCAATACTCCTGACATTAGTATCATCTGTTTCGATTCGTATTCTATGAGCATTCAGAATCTCAAAAAGTGATTTGACTACAGCTTTCACAGCCTCTGTTACGTATCCTTTTCCCTCATGTTCTACATCTGCGAAATAGCCGATTCCAAACTCAGGCATATTCCGACCTATAGGACCTATGTAGAGCTGAGCCACAAACTGTTCGGACTCTTTGAGGAAAACCCCCATGAAGAAATGAGTACGTTTTTCCCACTCGTTTACAAGATCAGCTATCATCTTCTTAGCATCTTCTTCGGTCTTGATTTCCATTGCTGGATTTTGTTGTTCATACCTCTCTAGATGTGCATGGTTTCTCTGGCTCATATCAAAATACCAGCTCTCGTCACCTTCACGATATGAACGGAGAATTAGTCGACTAGTTTCTATGACCGATGGGAGTGTGGTATCCATATCATAGACACCTTGCCTTAGTGATGCCCAAGAACATAATCATATCTCAGTTCCGGTAAAAAATAATTTGTTCTAGTTTGAGAGATAATTGCAAAATGAAAGGGTGCTCAGCAGTAGGCAAAGGGTAAGCTCCCGATAGCGTCGGGGCAACCTGACGATTGCACCGCTACCCCGTCTTAGCCTGCACCTCAATCTGTCCGAGGATAGGATATGCAATGGTGCGCAGCCTTGTGGGCATTGTGTCTGAGGATGTGACCATACTAGTACGACTCGATAATCAGACCCGAGATTTGCTGAAAGTGCTTCGTGTTGCGTGTAAGTAGTCTTCGGATCCCATATGCAAGAGTGGTTCCAGCAATCATAACGTCACGAGCCCCAACTGGTTTCCCTTTGTTCATCACATCTGCTAGAAGCCTTGCTGACTCCATTGCTGCTTCTCTCTCAAAGGGAAGAACTTCCATTCGTGTCAGAACCTGCTCAAGCTCTTCAGCTCGTTTCTTCATCTTCGATTTCGAGGTGTTCTTTGAAATCCGATACAACCCTGTGTATAGCTCGAAGACATTGACCTCTGATGTGTAAAGCGCCTGCTCCTCTGAGCTGGTTAGCCATGAAATTGCCGCGTCGTCCTTTCTGAGAAGGTCCACCAAGTACGTCGTGTCCAAGAGTATCAGCTGAGGTCAACTCCTTCCGGACGAAGGGTTTCTCGTATCCCGTCAAATGTGTCCTCCAGCCGTGCAATCTCCTCACAGGTCAGGTCACTCCAACCTTCCGACGACTCAGCCCATAGACGTAGTGAGGCTGATGTCTTTGTTCTACAGAGTCGGGCGATGGCGTCCCCAAAGCTCTCTCCGGGAAGGCGCATCTTCTTGAGAAGATTGTAGACTTCCTCTGTGATTGAGATTGTCTTCGAACCCATTCTAGCTCACAATCTACATATACATATGTAGATATATAAAGATGTGCACGGAATCAAGAGCTAGAGGCTATCCTAATCCCAATGTGAGAGAACCGATTCCAGCACAATGAAGGAACCTCAAGGACAGATACCTACAATCCCGATTGGTTAGGCATTCCAACCATAGGTAGGTGCAGATAAGCATCAGACTTCAATACTAACAGATGTGGCTGTATGTGAAATTGAGTTGAAGATGGATGACTCGACATTACGCACTCTTCTTCGATGGAGCATGTGAACCAAGAAACCCCGGCGGTATCGCTTCATATGGTTTCCAGCTCGCGGTCAATGGAAAAGAGCTATTGAGTAACAAGGGAGTAGTCGGGGAAGGACATGGTATGACAAACAATGTTGCTGAGTATCATGCACTTATCCAAGGATTGAACTGTGTCAAACAGCGGGCTGAGAAAGGCGATACAGTTGCGGTCATTGGTGACAGCCAGCTGGTCATAAGACAGATGACTGGGGCTTACAAAGTCAGATCGCAGAGTATCATTCCGCTATTTGCTCGAGCTAAGAAACTGCGAAATCAGCTTCGTGGGAAAGGAGTTCGAGTGCGTTTCAAATGGGTACCAAGAGATGAGAACGCCGTGGCTGATGCGCTCTCTCACGCAGCGTTTGAAGAGTACTGCATAGAGAAGGGCTATCTGTTCAGCGCGTGTGAATGTGGTGGTACACTCATTCCTCGAAAAAACACAAAGACCGGCCACAAGTTTTTCGGTTGTTCAAGATTCCCCGAGTGTAGGCGCACTGCACCTTTTCCTGATAAGTCCTGACAATCTGTGGAAGGAGGAGGAATGTTCAGCAGTGGGCAAAGGGAAAGCTCTCGATTCAGCTAACCCGTCATCTTTTACACATTCGTTTCACGAATGAATGCCGCTTGGTGTGAAATCAAGAGCTCGTAGGAATGGAGATTGTCTAGCTTGGCCTCTGTGAGATTATCCACACTTCAATGAGGACTCCGGCAAGTTGGGACAGTGAAACTATATGCATATCTGGACTGTTTGCAGATGGGTCAACAAGCTGTACTGAATCCCCATCCAAATCCTGCACTAGAGCAACATGCTCCTCATCATCCCCTCCCGTCAGTTTTCGCTGATTAATACATACCACCACATCGTCATCGTAATTCAGGTGATCTATCAGGAATCCATCCAGAGTGGCAATGCTGGCCGCCCGATAACGAAAAAGATGGAGCGGTATATTATGTCGATTGAAGTATCGTTGAATTGAGAATTCCTCCGATCTTGTCTGTGTCCCCCATCCTGATTGTGGTTTGGTGCCTGTCCGAACCCAACTGAAGTGACACGTGGCGTCCTCAGGGACAATCAGTCCTAGCTCATTCCCGATCAACTCCTGTTCTGGAACTGGCATCTGGCGCCGTTCGAATACCATCTGGAGGATTGCTGGCACACAACAAAACGGCAGTTCAAGCCTACGCTTGTACGGAGGATTGACTCTCCCTGGCGTTTCTCGATTGCTTGGCATAACCATTACTAAATACACTGATTGTTCGTTTAATGCTGTCGGAGTTCATTGACAGAGTGTCAGCTGCAGAAAAGAAGTGTTGCAGAAGAAAAGAAGGGTGCTCAGCAGAGGGGATGGGCAGGATCCGTGGAATCTGCCCCGGCCGCTCTTATTTTGGTTTATGAGGTAGGAGCCTTCCATGTGGAATCGTGTCGAAGAGTCTGACTATTGTACAGACTTGACTACGATGTTTCGATTGGATTGCGAATCGGAATTCCCAAGTAGCCCCGGATATTGTAGAAATGTTCTCTCTCATGCTCCAGAAGACGTCTCAAGACTTTATGGGCAGACCATAGTTCGTCTGGGTAGCTCGTGTATTCTGATCTAGTAAAGCACTTCCCGGATACCAAAGGAATCATCTCTCCAAGGGTTTCAACACAGGCGATTCTCACAACACTAAGTCTATCAATGATCGGGAGTTCCTGAATCTCCGACTCCGTCATGCCCACATTTCTCCTGTACGCGGTATCTGCATCCGGACCCAAGCGTGAAACGTAGAACTCCTCGGCATTGCATACGTGAGATAGAATATCCAAGATGTTGCGTTTCTTGTGCGGCGGAACCATTAGCATCATTTGCGGGCGAATGTCTGCAATCAGCTCTTGCAAGTCTCTCCTGCTGTGACTCATTAGATGAATAGCTCTCTCAAGTGAAAGCTGAGTCACCTTCCTCCTATCAAACTCAAAGAAGGCGACCTCCCCACCCGACTCTCCGAGTTTGCGGATACCGGCCAATTCCTCACCAATTACAATCTTCGGCTCGGTAATCTCAGATATATCCTCGTCATGACGCCTTAACCAATCAAGGTGGTACTGCAGCTCCTGCTCAAGTCTGTCCAAGAGAACCAATCTGCTATGGGCTCGAGCATGTGTTCCCAAGTAATCTATGAACCTGCCATACCAGATTCCAGTGTTGCTGCGCTCAATGGCCACTGCTAGATCCATATTATGTCACAACCACACTTTATGTTGATTTCACTGGTCTTGTTTCTAACTCAACAGGGTGGTGATAAAGACCTCTGGATATGGCTTCTCCGCTGGTAGCAATACATTAGAAAGAAAGGGTGCTCAGCAGTGGGCAGAAAGGTAAACTCCCGATGGCGTCGGGGCAACCTGACGATTGCGCCGCTACCCCGTCTTAGCCTGCACCTTACCCTGTCCGAGAACAGAGTGAGCAATAATAAACAGACTTCGAGGCGAAAAGTAAATGTGGAGTTGGTGCAGGATTCTTAGATTACCTTCGAATGTTCTTCAATCCAATCAGTGAGTTCTTCTGAGTCGATATCCCCCTGAATAACTCCTAGGAGAGTGGTTTCTGCATTCTCTACGGTAGCAGTTAGTCTGTAACCATTCAGAAGTAGAAAGACCTTTGCAGCTGTCCATGCAGTTCTCTTATTTCCATCTACAAAGGGATGTCTTGTAGCAATGCAATGAAGTAGTGTAGCAGCCTTAGACCATATCGAAGGACTTGTTTCAGTACCAAAGATGGACATCATTGGGAGTGCTACACAGTTCTCCAGAGCTTCTTCAGAGAGAATGCCATCCTCTCCACCAAAGACCTCAATCATTCTATTGTGAATGCCCATTATCTCATCGAATATGAGATACCTCACTTCTAAGAACTCCCAAGATTAGCACTTACTGTGCTAGTTTCTCGAGGAGCTCCGAATCTTCCTTGACAATCTCATCGAGAGCTTTTTTGAAGGCAGCATCGAAATGCTTTCCACGAGCCTTCACACCACATAGACGTAGAATCGTGTCGTCAATCCGTTCACCTGGAAGCCTCATCTTCTCTATCAGTTCATAGACCTCCTCTGAGATTGAGATTGTCTTTGTAGTCAACGACACCAGGCCTCAATGGTACATCGATTGTGATTGATATAAAGATGTACATTGAATATGGATTCATCTTTAGATAATTGAAGAATGCGAAATGAAAAAGTGCTCAGCAGTGAGCAATGGGTAATCCCTCAATACTCTATCACCGCCGCCTCTATTTCTCTCTACCTTCTTGTATGCGCTTTCCGTCAATATCCCTTCTAGTGAAAACAAAAAGAATTAGATATACAGAGGCAATATGCTCAGAGCAAATGATATTGCAAACTTGGACATGGATTTAGTCTGGAAGTCTATTCAATTGTGTCGTTTCAATTAGGTTATACTCCTTGAGAGCTTTTAGACATTGGACGGTTATTTTTCCAGCCCATTCTTCTTTAGCGATTGGCCAAACAGCTTCATATTGGCCCCACTCCCAAGTCGGCCACCAACCTCCGTCATCAGACTGTCTTTCAATTTCAGAGTCAAGAAACACATGTACTGTATCAGGGAAGAGTCTATACATGATTGATTCGGGATCAGGTGCTAATGAAAAAATTCTAATCTCACGCAGTGTTTTTTCATTCAGTGGCGAGATTTTTCGTAGCGTGCGCTCGATTTTGTCTTCTGCTTTCATCCTTAGAGATTCGGGGAGGCAGTGACAGGCGCGATTCCAGCAAATTACATCATAGAGAAGTCCCTCGATATATTTCGAGCTATCAAGATTGAGGAGAACTCGTCTATTGACTAAGCTCAATACTTCTTCAGGAACATGGATCGCGTACTTATTCAGGTATCCTACAAGCTCAGCATTTGGATTCGGCCACTTCGCTTCTGGTGGTGATGTGATCTCGTCTGCATGCCACCAGGGTGCATGTGGTTCTTCATTTACATCCATGAATGTAAAAGGCCAAAATCCACCATCCGATTGATAGGTTGAAATCAGATATTTGATGGCAGATTGTACGATGATGTCTTCGGGATCTACCTCGATTTCAACACAATATTGTAGTCCCACTGATGTGGCCATCGGAGAAGATGCTTCGAGTCTGAAATCAGGTTCTATAGCATTGCCAAAACCTCCATCTGGGTTCTGGTACTTAGCTAAAGCCCTCAAGACTTCATTCTTAGAACCATTCTCGAAGTGATATTCGAACAGTTTCCTATCAAGAATCCGAGCATGATTTCTAACAAAATCGCATGCTTGATGGAATTTTCCTCTCTTCAGTAGCAGTTCATTCACCGTTACCCGAAACCTAGACAATCCTAGACATCAAGGTCCTGAACTGATGTTCGGTTCCTGCTTCATCGAGGTTGCTTTTTGTTAATTCCGAAGAATTAACTGAAAGTCTTACGTCCTCTCCACGGGCATTTTACGTCCCCGGCCAACTGACGGTGACGGTAGAGTCATCCTTGGACTTGGTTCTCGTCCTGGACTGACACTACATGTACAGGTCCCTCTCTGGAGTATATTAACAC